>CAVQGV010000017.1:0-38311 GCA_963712135.1 uncultured Gammaproteobacteria bacterium | reverse complement strand
CGAAGAGACGAAAATCACTCGTCGAAAACTCACCCGTGTACTTCCGCTTTTCTACTCAATAGCGGCCATAGCCAGGCATGGAGCGCGGACTTCCCTGAACGCCTAACTCCGGTCATAAGGGTGAGAGCGAAAATGAATGGAGTGCTCACTGCCGCGAACATAATTTTCAGGTCAATAGGCGAGAATTTCACGAATTTCTATCGTTCAGCAAGTTCAGTTGACAGTGTCAGTCAGGAAATCTACTCTCAACAGGCCTTTTATATTTACTATACGTACCGTCGCGAGTATAAACTTCAAGTGAGTCGGCGGGAAATTCGCGAATTTTCAAGTGTCAGCTCGTTCAGTTGAGAGAATCAGTGCGGAAAGTTCTCACAACAGGCTGTTCATATGCCCTTGTATCATTCTTCTGAGCGCCATGCTCGGCCGTTGATGGTCGCCGGTGTCTCTGTTGTTCTTCGAGCCTCCCAGGGAGTACCTATGTCTACCATCGATGAAAGCACAGCCATCTACCGTCAGAAAATCGCATCGAGGTCGTGCACAGCCCAGTCCCAAATGTGGGCCCCAATGATGCGCTGATCCACATCGCCACCGCCACTATTTGCCGGCACTGACGTACACATCCTCAAGGGTGAGTACCCAGTGACCCAAGGGTCGTCGACCATGGCCACGAGCCGGTGGGCGTGATCGAAAAGTTCGGCAGCGCCGTGCAGGGCTACACCGAAGGCCAGCGGGTCGTCGCTGGTGCCATCTGCCCCAACTTCAATTCTTACGCCGCGCAGGACGGCGCGCCTTCGCAAGACGGCAGTTACCTCGTTCCCCAGGGCCTGTGCGGCTGCCACAGCTTCAAGGCCACTGCCGGCTGGCGCTTCGGCGACCTGATCGACGGCACGCAGGCCGAGTACGTGCTGGTCCCCGATGCCCAAGCCAACCTCGCGCCTATCCCCGACAGCCTGACCGATGAGCAAGTGCTTATGTGTCCAGACATTATGTCCACCGGTTTCAAGGGCGCGGAGAACGCGCAACGTCCGATCGGCGACGCCGTCGTAGTGTCTTCGCGCGAGGCCCCATCGGTCTGTGTGCCACGGCGGGCGCGCGCTGCTCGGCGCGTCCACCGTCGTCGGAGTGGACAGGGACAGACCACCGTCTCGCCATTGCGAGGAAGATCGGGGCCGACCTCACGCTCAACTTCAGAGAGCTGCGACGTCGTCGACGAGATCATGAAAATCACTGAAGGGCGGGCACTGATTCGTCCATCGAGGCACTGGGCACGCAGTCCACGTTTGAGTCGGCCCTGCGCCGTACTGAAGCCCGGCGGACCCTGTCCAGCTTGGTGTTTATTCGAGTGACCTCACCATCCCCCTGTCGGCCTTCGCTGCCGGCCTGGGCGACCACCGCATCGTCACCGCGCTGTGCCCTGGCGGCAAAGAGCGCATGCGTCGGCTTATGAACGTCGTAGCCTCGGGCCGCATCGACCTGGGTTTGATGGTAACTCACCAGTTCAAGCTCGACGACATTGTGGCCGCCTACGAGCTGTTTTCGAACCAGCGGGATGGGGTGTTGAAGGTGGCGATCAAGCCTTGAGAGCTTAGAGGGACTCCACCAAGTGCGATAATCAACCAGTCTCGAGCAACCCATGAGCAGTCCTGTGTTTTCGTCAACCCACGTAGCTGCCCGGCAAACGGGCATTGATGTCGATAGGCTGTCGCGTGGCAAAAATCAGGGGCAACTGTTATGGAAGGAGTAAAACCAGCCGATTCCCAAATTGCGTGGCACAGTGTCTCTTCCAACGTAACGCTTGAGACACTGCAAAGTTCTGCGACTGGTTTAAGTCCGGATGATGCTCAAACACGCTTGGCCACTCATGGTGCCGACTCCCTGCCTCAAGCCGCCCGTCGCAACCCTTTGCTGCGCTTGCCGACCATGTCTACAGGGAATTCGAAGCGTATCTCAAGTGCGGCCGCCTCGAACACGGTTTCCTGCGGGTGCGCTGCGATTCCTGCCATTTCGAGCGCCTGGTGGCATTTTCCTGCAAGAAACGCGGTTCCTGCCCAAGCTGTGGCTCCCGCCAGATGGCCGAAGCCGCAGCTCTACTGGCCGACGACATGTTTCCCGATGTACCATGCGCCAGTCGGTCGTCGAGTTTTCCCCTTTCCCCTGCGCTTTCTGTTCGCCGCGCGCCCCCAGGCAATCGGCAAGGTGCTGGGCATCGTGTACCGTGCGATCTCGACCCATCTGATCCACAAGGCCGGACTACAAATCAAGGACGGAGCGACGGGCGCGGTGACGCTGATACAACGATTCGGATCAGCCCTCAACCTCAACATACATTTTCACATCCTGTTTCTGGACGGCGTATACGTCTATCGCGACAACCGGCTGCCCCGATTTCAGCGGGTCAGGGCGCCGGACAAAAGCGAGCTGGAGGATCTGGTTCAGCTGATCAGTCAGCGTGCAGGCCGTTGCCTGGAACGGCTGGGCTTGCTGGAGCAGGATGCCGAGAGCGCCTGGCTGGAACTCGAACCCGCAGACGACACCGATGCCATGCCCCATCTCCTGATTAGTTTCGTGTCTTACCGGATCGCGGTCTCTACCCCTTAAATTGCTGAATTCTATTCTGGGCTAAAGGCCGCTTTGAGGTGCGAAGAGACTAAACTTGGCCTGCTGAGAGAGCCTCGGTAATGTCTCCTTTTCCCGATAAGGGACGTGCGCAGGCAGTGGTGGCAAAGATGTACGGCTTGATGCGGTGGTCAACTCAATTCGCCGAGAATGTCATACAGCTTCTACCGACTGAACCCCAGCTCCTTTGCCACCCTCGCATTAGGTGTTCCCTCGGAAACTATCTTTACAGCCCATTGTCCATCGGCCTGCACTATAGACGGCCGCGTGTCTGCCATCGATTTAGTAGTGTCAGGCGGCGAAAATTCGGGCTTTTTTAGGTGATGTCCTTAATCAATTATGTCGCCCGAATTACATTAAACAGAGTCCGAACCACGCTTACCTCGATAGCATTAACCGGTTTCACCCTGCAAGGTTAGCGCCAGGCGCCGCGCACCGCCATGATTGCGATGCTCGCACAGGTAGATGCCCTGCCAAGTGCCGAGGTTGAGCTGCCCTTGCGTGACCGGCAACAGCAGTGTGGCACCGAGCAGGCTGCTCTTGATGTGCGCCGGTAGGTCGTCGGGGCCTTCGTCATCGTGGCAGTAGTACGGCTGGCATTCTGGCACGGCGCGGTTGAACCAGCTCTCGAAGTCCAGGCGCACACTGGGGTCAGCATTCTCGTTGATCGTCAGCGAGGCCGAAGTATGTTGCAGAAGCACATGCAGAAGGCCGATGCGTATGCTGCGAAGTTCCGGTACGGCCTGCACTACCTCGTCGGTAACGAGGTGAAATCCCCGCGGACGGGGATTCAGAGTGATTTCGCGTTGGAGCCACATGCGCTAACCGTCAGAATTGCATGCCGGTGAGGATGCCAGCTTGGCACAACTTACTCAAGCTCTGAGGCGGCAGGGTTCGGTACAGACGCCGCCGCGCATCTTCTATTGCAGAGCGGGGCTGGTGGCATCGCGCATGATGCCCGTCGAACCGAGTTGAAGGCAGGCATGCAGCGGGCGCGAAACCTGGTCAACCCAATTCACCGAGAATGTCATACAGCTTCTGTCGGCTGAATCCCAGTTCTTTAGCCACTATACTTTGCATCGTTGCGGGAGAGTTTTATAGAATGTCGTCCTCATCACACGGTCCATTGCAGCGGTTTTCAGCTACGCCTGTGGCATAGAATCTGCCCAGGGCATCCCCGATGTTACGCAGCTCCGTGGCGCGGCCATGCGGATCGCGCATCTCATCACCCCAGTGCGGAATATTGGTGATTGGGGGATCGGGGTTGCCGAAATTCACCTCGATCATCGCGGAGCCCGTATGTGCGCCGCTGACCACGTCGAGGCCCCAGACGTTGCGGATCACCGGCGCGAGATTCACCACGCCGCCGATAGTGCGCGCCATGATGTGTGCACCGAGGTTGGTGACCTGATGATCGGCCTTGGACACCTGGATCAGGACTTCATGCGGCGGCGTACCCGGCAGTAGATTGCTGCGAATGTATTTGGAATAGCCGGTCGGTTCAGCGCGATCCCACAAGCCCTGCACCAGCGCCAGGTTCAGCTGCATATCCAGCGCATTCCAGTTGTAGTTCGCATAGATGGGTGCCGCATAAGGATCGAAATTGACACTGCGATTGAGCAGCAGGTTGTACGACTGCCCCGGCACCGCCAACAGGCCGCGCTCGATATCGGTACTGAGGGCCATCAGGCTCGCGCCGAGTATCCCGCCCTGGCTGCCACCAAAGTAATAGCGCTTCGACCCATCAATTGCCGCGCCGCCGCAGTGTGTATTCAGCGCCTGGTTCAGTGTTGTTGACGGGCCACCGTCCGCTGCGACAGACAAGGTACGCATGGCCATCAGAAAATTGAGAAAGCCCTGGTGCATACGCTCCGGGACGGCGCGGAAAGTCGCCAGGTCGCCCGTCAGCGCCGCCGCCACGGTGACCACGTCATCGGACGCAAAGCCCTTGAAGTCGAGCCCGAAGGCGGCGAAGTTCTGGTCCGCCGCAATCGGCTGAAACCCCAGCACCTGCTCCTTCGCCCCCAACTGGCCGTGGCCGAAAGCCACCAGTGGCGCCGCCTCGGTTTGCGCGCTCACGGGAATGATCAGCGCCGCGGCATACGGGTACGTGCCGTTTTGTGTCGGCAAACCGTTCTCGCCGAGGTTAAACAATGCGCCGGTTTCGCCTTTGGTCATGTACAGCGGCATGTCGAAGGTCACTTCCAGTCGGCAGGCGATGCCGTCGATCACCGACTCGTTCTTCAACTCAATGCTGTAGGGGACGCCTCCCGGCGAATTGGCCAGCGCGTCGTCCCGTATATGCACCATCGCCCGTGTATTGTTCTCACGACTGGCGGTGGTGAAGTCCCAGGCAATCTGCAAATCGCCGCGCGCGATGCCCTGCGCCTCCAGCGTCGCAAAGATCTCCTCGAAATGGGCGCGACGGGATTCGATAATCGGATCATCCGAGGGCAGCCCGTCGCGCAGGGCGAGGAATCCCGGCGACGGCGCAAGCGTATTCCCGTCGCTGTCGACTACATTGCGAATGGCGACGATATAGCGCGTGGCGTCCTCTGGCCGGATGGCTGGGCGCAGCATCAACGCCTGCTCCTGGCGTAGTTCGTCGATGTCGCGGTCAATCGTAAAATTCGGTCGCCGCTCCTCGTTATCGACACGCAGTTTGGCCTGCACCACGTATTCATCAAGATCTACCCAATGCGGCAGTCGCTCGCCGGTCGCCGCATTGATAATCACCGTGGCAGACGGCGGCAGCAGGGAGCCGGCGATCGTGTCAGGTGTGGCCAGCCCGACCACGGTCGCGCCGGGCAGGTGTGTCATCGCGGCGATACCCGGTGAAAACCCATCCATTTCGTTGAACGCGCCAGTGCTGGATTGCTTGCCGGAGACGCTGGTTGGCATGATGACCTGCGGCAATGCCAGCCGCAGACCGGTCACCGACGTCGGGTCGTCCACCGTCCAGTAGTTATTGGGGTAGGGAAAGCCGCAATAGCTGGGTGTCAGCGGGTCGCAGTCCAGCGCCGGTGGTGGAGGCGGTGGCGGCGGTTCTTCCGGTGTCACTTGCGCTACGGCGTTGGAGTTGTTGCCGTTCGAGCAGCCCGTGACGACGGTGAAAATACAGACGGCAAGCAGCGAGTAAATGCGGATTTTCATTTTATTATCCTTCTAATTACTTATGACCCGATACTAGACGGGGCTGTCAGCGAGGTCAAACCGAAGTGGGATCTGAACTGTGTAGCACTTACTTACGCTGCTGGACCGGCGGAAAATCGAATGGCACAGGGTCGTGACACGTGATTACGCTCGTTGTCCGGATCGCGTCGCTTCAGTCAACCCGCTATCTGCTCGGGTGACCACTGCTGCTGCAATTTATCAGTGATCACGTCTACGAGTTGTGGTCGACCTGCCAGCTTGCACGCCTTGGGCCGCAAAGCCCGCTGCCATGCGGCATGCTCGGCAGCACCGGCCCGGTAGGAAGCATACCCTCCATTGCGCTGAATTTCCCGGCTAACCGTAGAGGGGAAACGGCCAAGCTGGTCCGCAATGGTGCGCATGGACAGTTGACTTGCCAGACCCCTGGAGATGACTTCCCGCTCCGCCAGTGTCAGGGCAAGGGGTGACCGCTTTTTTCTCTCGGGGACGGAAACCGCCATTGAGTGTCAGTATCCGATGTATGGCAGGATGGGACCGATCAAACAATCTGGTGATGTCGTGCATCGAGTCGCCTTTCTGCCAACGGTCCCACATCAAGGCCCTTTGGGTCTCCGTGTAATGAATCCTGGGTGTTCGTTTCATATGCAGCACTCCTTCTCTGTAGGTAGAGATTAAAGTGTTGCGTCGATCGGTTGAATCCGCATACTCAATAGCGGTCCTTGATGAGTCAAAGAAGCTAAGGTCGCAAAACGCCTGCGTATTTAATGGCCATCCTGCGAGCGCCACAGGTGGGGCTGGGTGACCCCGACAAAATCTCCGAAACTGTACTCGCACCAGTCATTTTATAGGTCACCATCTACTGCAGCCCAAATGCATATACAATCCAATTGAGTTTGAAACGGAGATCTACGGCGATTAATAAGATAAGTACATTGAGCTGGACTATGGCGGCATGTGGACTGTTTTCATTGATTACTGCGGTTCAAGCCGGCAGTTTCGATTTAAGGTGTTCAACGATTTGTATCCCTGACACTGGTACCCAACCCTGTCGCAAGCACCCGTGGAAGAAGCCTGACATCATGGATTACCAGATCGACCCCGAAGCGCAAACAGTGTCCAGTCCCATGAGCACGAATCCCGTAAAATTTGTCCCGTATGAATTCGGTGAGGTGCGGGTAAACGATTTGACGGTCTCGTTTATCCAGATCGCGAAGGTTACTCATGATGCACGCGTGGATATCAATCGCAGTACCGGAGTCATTAGCATGGATTACATTTCTGGCGGTAAGACAGTCTATGCATACGGGGGTACTTGCGTGCCTTACAAGATACCTCAGCCTAATATCAAATGATGGATTTTCTGCTCGGTCTAGCAGTCGGCTTCGCGGTGGGCTACAGGGCGAAAGGGGAGAGTCCTCAATGAGGTGTTTTGCGACCTAATTCTTGCCCAGCCCTGAAGGACCGCTATCGGGAAGGGGGACATCAAACCTTACTCCGTATCTCTGGTGAAGTCTGAACTGTTACACATCAGCTTACTGTTTCAGTGCCTCGGTGGTGGTATCACGCATGACGCCACCGTCAAAGGTGATGGTTTTTTCAGGCACGACTTCAATGATGATACGTGCCGGCGTATCCAGGAAGGCCACGAATGCCTCAGGCGTCGGCGCCGGGCTGTTCGCATGGCGGGCGAAGTCGGGGTAGAACCAGTCCTTGGTGGCCTGGTCCTTGTGCAGAATCGCATGACCCTTGAAGGTGATGGACTGGCTCACATCGTCATCAATGCCGGCGCTGGAGATCACCACGCAGCAGCGCGGGTCGCGGGCCAGCGCTTTCATGCGTGCACGCTGTTCGGTCGCCGTGCACCAGATACGACCGTGGCGCCAGATATAACTCATGGTGACACCCATGCCGTGACCCTCTCTGGTGGTCCAGATAAAGGTCAGTTCATTCTGTGTTAACAGCAGATGTTCGCGTTTTTCCGGCGTCAGGCCGTACATGGTGACGTCGTCATAATTTTTTACATGGGTGGTACTCATGGAAATGTGCCCCGGGCAAAAATCAGAATAAACAGTACGTCCTGACTGTTTTGTGGTAAGGTATCATGCCAATAAACTATTGCAAGCAGACAGTGCCCAAAATCTCACTGTAGGCCTGTTTTATCACTGCAGGGAGTGAAACTTTTTATGGGGAGAGTAGCGAACAAGGTAGCGCTTATCACTGGCGGCGCATCCGGCCTGGGACTGGCCTCGGCACGCCGCCTGGCCGAAGAGGGCGCTGCGGTGGTGCTGGCGGATGTCAATCTCGAACAGGGCGAGGCAGCGGCCAGAGATATTCCCGGATGTCGTTTTGCCGTGCTGGATGTCACCCGCGAGGCCGAATGGATCGCACTGGTGGACCAGGTGATGGCGGACTATGGGCGCCTTGATATCCTGCTCAACAGTGCCGGGATTGTGCGCCTTGCCAGTATCGAGGACACCACCGAAGAGATGTGGCGCCTGGTGAACGCGGTGGGCACCGATGGTACTTTCTTTGGCTGCAAGCATGCGCTGCGCGTGATGAAGCCCGCCGGTAGCGGTTCCATCATCAATATGTGCTCAACCGCGAGTATTTCCGGTGGTCCCGGCATATTTGCCTACGCTGCGTCCAAGAGCGCCATTCGCGGTATCACCAAGTCTGTGGCCTGCCTCAGCACCGAGAACGGCTACGGCGTGCGCTGTAATTCCATCCACCCCGGCAATATGCGCACGCCCATGCTGCAGGGCGTACAGGACATTGTCCGGGCTAACGATCCCAAGGCTGCGCAGGCGATGGAGAATGTCTGGGTAGGCGAGCCGGTCGATGTGGCGAACATGGTGTTGTTCCTGGCCTCCGATGAGTCGATCTCGGTCAATGGCGCCGCCATGGTTATCGATAATACGATGACCATTACCGCGGGCGTAGTGACCAAAAAGTAGTGACCAAAAAGTCGTGACCAAAAAATAGTGGGAAGTAAAGAGACCTTGTATGGACAGGAATGTACTGATCAGAAACGCATTGATCGACAGTTACAACAATTACGCCGAGGGCCTGGACAGCAAGAACTGGCCGCTGGTGCGCGCCTGCTTTGCCGATGAAGTGCTGATCGATTACGGCAGCCTCAGCGCCGCGAGCGGCGATCCTGCCATCCCGCGTCGCGCTGATGACTGGATGGGTTATTTGCAGGGCGTGATCAACGGTTTCGATATCACCCGTCATATCATTACTAACCACCGCGTTGTCATTTCAGACACTGCAGTCAGCTGTCGCGCCTATCTGTCTGCCGACCACGTTATTTTTCCCAATCCCGAAATGCCCATCATCGGTGATCAGGATGTGGTGACGGTGGTAGGCGAATATACCAACCACTACAGGCAGATTGATGGCGACTGGAAGATTTGCAAATCAGAGCTGGTGGTCAATTACTCCAGGGGCAATATCGCGCTGTTTGTCGCGGCAACCGAGCGGGCGCTGGCACAAAATCGCGCCTGAATAGCGCCGCCTATTGTCGTTATGCCCGGAAACCGAAGACCTTCCTGTCGTCCTTTTCCTGCACATCGATTCCGCGCCCGATGGGGCTGATGTCTTGCATCGAGCTGGTAACTGCCGGTTCGGTGCTGGAGGCGAGAAAGCGTTCACCCGCCGGGGTCTCGGCCAGTACGATACCGATAGCGGCTTTGTCCCGGCGCGAGATCACGGTGTAGGAAATAATGTCGCCTTGATGTGGATCAGCAGTCATTGGCCGCGCCGGGATATCCGCACTGTCCACAGTCAACACGCCGTCATCGTCCCAGTTGAGAACGTCAGCCCGTGCCGGGTCACTGGTGAGTACCGCGGCGGCGTGTTTGGACAGCATGCCGCCATTGGCGGTGATCAGGGCGCGTACTGGTGTACCGCGCAGGCGCACGGCAACTTCCGCCAGTGCATGCAGGCTGTAGTTGTTGCCCGGCCCGCCAAAAAAGGGCAGGCCGCCGGTGACGGTCAGTGGCCGTGAGCCGTCCGTGGGCAGGCCCAGTATGTCGCAGGCCGCATGCACTGCGCAGGGAAAGCAACTGTAGAGATCGATCAGGTCCATCTCGGCGCAGCTGGCGTCGGCCATGTCCATGGTAGCTGTGAGTACCCGTGCCATGGCGGCGGAGCGGCCCGGATCCACGCGTTGGGACAGGTACTGATCCTCACCCTGGGCGTAGGCTTGCAGAAAAATCCACTGACCGGGGTCCACGCCCAGGTGACGCGCATGACCGACGCTCGTCAGCACCAGCGCCGCCGACTGGTTGACAGCGTCCTGTGCGACTAACAGCTTGGAGTAGGGCAGGCTGATGGGGTAATTGCCGCTGTTGACGGCTGCCAGCTGTTCGGTTGTGTAGGCGACGGCAGACTGCGAGAAAGGGTTGGCGGCGGCGACGTTGCTGAACGGCGCCAGCACTTCCGCCATATACTGCCGATGCTGTTGCTGATCGTGGCCCATCTGGTGCGCCTGGCTATTTTCGATCAGTGCGTAATAGTGCACCGGCAGGCTCAGGCCGCTGTTGAGCTCCTCTTTTGAGACGAAGCGCTTGTGGTATTCGCGCTGGTCCAGCGGGGCGTCGAATGCCTCCCGCCAGTCAAGTTCATACCCGTTACGGACGGCAAAGCGCTGGTTGGCAATCGCCTCGGCGCCGGTGAGCAGGGCGAGCGTCGTTTCGCCGCGGGCGATGGCCTGCAACAATTCCACCATTATTTGGAGTGGCTCCGTACCACCGGCGTTGCTGTAGATGCGCCGGGTTGGTGTCGCACCAAGGCGACGGGCGACAGACTCCGGCGGGTTATTGCTGCCACCGAACGGGGAGGCCCAGACCTTGGCGGCATCGGAAAAAAGTCGGATCACCGCAATGGCATCGATTTCCCTGGCACTGACTCCTGCGTCTTCCAGAGCGGCCTGACAAGCAGCGGCTGCCAATTGCATGGGAGAGCGCAAAGGTGGCTGGGACAGTGGGTGGAGACGCTCCACGTACTGTCCTGCACCGATGATGATCGGCGTATTGTCGGATACCCGCTGGTGTTGCTGCGTTGTCATGGTGAGTTTATCGAGACCCAGCAGAAATGGGCGGCTTCTCTACAGCTCCTGTACCGTCAGGTTTAGCTCATCCCTGAGCGCGCTTGTCGTCTCCAACTGCCCCGCATGTGTGACGACCGCCGTGCTGGCCAGTTCAGGCTTGAGATAGCTTTCCGTCACCCGGCGCAAGTCATCCAGGCTGACTGCCAGTATGCGCTGGCGGAACAGCTCGCGCGTTGCGTGGCTGCGCCCGAACAGGCGATTATGGAAGTGTTGCTTGGCCTCTCCGGCGGGTGAGCTCGGTTTGTCCATACTGCCGATAACTCCCAGGATGGCTTCCTCGAGCGCGCGGTAATTGTGATGTGTATCCAGCATCCATGACACCGCCCTATCAAAGTCTCGCAGAGTCTCAGCCAGGCGCGGGTCGCGGTAGGAATAGAAGCGAAATGCTGCAATACCCGAATCCTGCGACGCGCCACCGCCGTAGGCGCCGCCCTGTTCGCGTATCGCACGGTGTAGAAATCCATTGCGCAAAAAACCACCCAGCACCGTCAACGCGGCGGCGTCGGGATGCTGCTCAGGGACAGTGGGGTAAGCCCGGGCACAAAAGTTGACCTGGGTATTCGTCAGCCACATCTCGCTGCGCCGTTCGCGCATCGCGGGTAGAGCGAAGCGCGAGCGTGCCGCGCCACGGGTGGCCTGTGACCAGATGTCGCTGGCGCTTTGGGCAACTGCGTCCACATGGTGATCTTCGGCTATTACAAGAAATTGCATAGGCGTACTGACGAGGTTTCCATGCAGCTCTTCCAGTTGTGCCGCCAGCGCCGTCAGGTCCTGCTCGTTGGCCAGACTGTCGTCCAGGATACGCAGCTGACGGATCCCGGCCAGCCCGGAGTGATGATGATGGAGCCGCGCCAGGGGACTCATGCCAGCACAGGCTGCAGTCATGGCCAGAGTGTGTCCACTGCCTGTTATGGACTGGTCGCGGCGGGCGCGCTGCTGGTTAACCAGATCGCGAATCCTGTCGGTCTCAGAAAAATGCACACGGTGTAAGGTGTCGCTCATCAGCTGCGCCTGGTCGCGGGCGTTGCGCAGCAGCGCCTTGGACGAGAGCGTGAAATTTGCGTCTACGGTCTGTTCATCATCAGCTTTGCCGCGCATGCTGACAAACGCGGAAATGGAGCCCACCGTCGCAGCCTGGCGCTGTTGTACTGCCATGTAGGTTTCTTCCCCAAGCCCCAGCTCGGTCAGGATGTTGGTGTACAGGGGCAGAATCTGTAATTGCTCATCGCGCAGCGGAGGCAGGGGCATGACGACCTGCTGGTACACGATACCGTTGGTACCCTGGCTGTAGGTAGTAAAAGGCAGGCCGTCAAGCGGCGTCTCTTTGAACGGCAAATCAGGCAGGGCGGCGGGTACATCGCTCAGTTCGACCTTGGGCAATACGCTATCGTCATCCACCCGCGCCTGCCGCGCCACCAGGTCGGCCGCCAGTTGTACGGTGGCGTTGCGCTGCGCATTCATCCATGCCGGCCTTGATGTCAGCGAGGCGCGCGGCCTCTCGCGCCAGTCTTCCTGCGGACAGCTGTGTGTCCGGCGTCATCACCAGGGTGACGCGATGCGGATTATCCAGTAACAGCTGGCGGGCAAGCTGGCGGATATAGTCCGGGTCCCTGATCTTCTCCTGCAGGCCGGCGATGACCGGTTCCAGATCAAGCACAGCGATAGGGTCACTGTAATGCGTGGCGCAGCCCAATGCCTGCAGGATGAGTTGCAGGCCGTAGGGATAGCCATCGCCGGTAATCTCCCGCTGGTGTAGCTCCAGTTGATGCAGGACCGCTTCCAGCCGTTCCTGGCTGACGCCCTCCCGTGCCACCTGCGCGATCACTTCCAGCACCATCGCTTCCAGAGCGTCGGCGTGCTCCGCTTCGCTGCCTTCTATGCCACAGCAGAACACCAGTTCGCGCATGGAGTCCTCCAGGCCGCACAATGGCGAGGGTGCCCGGCCCAGGTCAGTGGTCTCCAGCGCGTGTTGCAGGGGAGAGGCACTGTTGTCCAGCAGTACGCTGGACAACAACTGGGCCTCCAGCAGTTGCTTCAGGTCAGAGCTCTCGCCCAGCATCCAACCCATCACCAGATGTGTTTTGTGATCGGTTGTGTCGTTATCGTCGAAGACGTAACTATCCTGCACGCGCTGCGGCCGGGACAGGCGCTGTTCGGGCTGCACCTGGATGCGCTGCGACAGTTTGCCGAAATGACGCAGGGCGTTCTCCTCAAACACGCTCTGGTGCGTCGCTGGCCTCGATATCGCCGAACGTCATGAATATCGCATTGCTGGGATGATAGTGACTGCGGTAGAACGCCTGCAGCTGTTCGTAACTGAGGTCGGGTATGTGCTGCGGGTCTCCGCCGCTGTTGTAGTGATAGGTGCTGGTGGGAAACAGGTGCTCGCACATTTTGCTCCACAGCGCACTGCTGATAGAACTCATCGCTCCTTTCATCTCGTTGAACACCACTCCCTTGAAGACCAGTTCACTGTCCGGATTGCCGGGCTCGGCGAACTCCACGCGGTGCCCTTCCTGGGCGAAATCCAGCGGATCGAGTCGGGAGAAAAATACAGCGTCCAGGTAGACCTGCAGGAGATTATCGAAATCCTTGCGGTTCTGGCTGGCGAAGGGGTAGGCCGTCCAGTCCGAGCTGGTAAACGCGTTCATGAACGTGTTGAGCGAGCGGCGCAGCATCATAAAAAACGGATCGCGCACCGGGAAGCGCTTGCTCCCGCACAGCGCGGTATGCTCGAGGATATGTGCGACGCCGGTGGAGTCCTGGGGAACCGTGCGCAGCGCCACCAGAAAGACATTCTCGCTGTTATCGGACGCGAGGTGGTAGTGCACGGCGCCGGTTTTCTTGTGCTCGTACTGCTCCACCCGGATATTGAGGGACTCGATGTTCTGCTGGCGAATAGCCACGAACGCGGGGTGGGCATCAGGAAGGGCAGTGCCGCTTTGCTTCATACTGGATCTCTGGCTACATGGAAAGTGCTAAGGCGCGCCATTCTAACGCGAATTCAATTTGCTTTGCTGTGTTTCGCTGGCATCGAATTGCCGGGACCAACTCGATGCGGTACATCCAGGGCCAGCGCTTGCCCGTGACCCAGACAGCACCATCGGCGGCGTCGCGGGCGATACCATTGAGCACATCCGTGCCCTGGCGATACTCTGCGGGCGGCAGCAGTCCACGCAGGTCGATGGTGGCGGTGACCGCGCCGCTGAGCGGATCGATAATCACGATGCGATCGCTCTGCCACACGTTGGCCCAGATAGCGCCGTCTATCCACTCCAGTTCATTGAGATGCGTCACCGGTCGGCCCTGTTCGGTCACGGTGATGGTGCGCAGAATTGTTGCTGTATCGGGCGTCATAAAAAAAAGTTTTTCGCTGCCGTCACTGTAAATCAACTCGGCGCCGTTATTCGTCAGGCCCCAGCCCTCGCCCGCCAGGGGCAATGCACGTTGGAATTGCAGATCGGATTTGCGATAGACCAGCATTGCCCTGTTGCGCCAGGTCAGCTGGTAGACTTTGTCGCCAAAGACCGTCAGGCCCTCGGCAAAGATGCGCGGGTCAAGTTTTCGGGCGACATCCGTTGTGCCATCGGCCAAGTGGTAGCGCAGTAGTTGCGATTCGCCGTAGTTACCGACACTGACATAAAGGTAGCCGTCAAGAATTTCCAGACCCTGTACAAAATTTTCTCGCGCTTGCGGTTTTTGGTCGGTGACTCGCACCGTGTACTGTTGCAATGACCACGCTGTCACAGGTAGAGCGACGGTGCACAAAAATATTATACGCAGGAGTGTCATTGCTAGATCCGATTGCATGCCAGATCGCGAATAATAAACCGCGCCGGTGCCAGGGCGCGACACAACGTCCGACTGAAGGGGAGCGGTTCCGAGCAGATCATACTGGCGAGCAGCTCTGCTGCGATGGGTGTTGAGGTCAGGCCGCGCGAGCCGTGGGCGGTGCTGACATAGAGCCCTGGCAGATAACTTCCCTGGGTCGCAACCGTCTTCCTGCCGTTTTTGCGCAGCGGCGCGAAATCCTCGAGGAAGCGAGCAACATCGGGCGCGGGGCCCACGACGGGAAGATAGTCTGGACTCGCGCAGCGAAAACCCACGCGGCCCTCCAGTGCGGCAGGGTCAAGCGACTCGAGTACCTCGCGCCAGGCCGGTACGGCCGCAGCAAGACTGTCCAGATTATCGCGGTGATCGCTGGCTCGCGGGGCGGGGTCGTGCCCGCTGCTATCGAAAGTGGCACCAATGCTGTGCCCACCCTGGCGCGCCGGGGCGATATAGCCGTCGTGGCATAAGGCTGCGCGCAACCCGTTGAAGGTGTGCGTCGCAGGCAGGCGCGTGAGTTGGCCGCGGATAGTCTGCAGGGGCAGCCACTGCAATTGCGCCATCGCTGTTGCCCCGGTGCCGGTTGCTGCAATAGCGCAAGTCGCCTCTGCCAGGATATGCCCACCTGCTACGGCCTGCCAATGTTCACCGTCAGCGCACAGCGTGACTGCACCGCAGTTCTCGATTACACGAATGTTCGCATGTGTAACGAGGCTCCGGCACACAGCCGCCGGTCGCAGCCAGCCTGAGCGCGGGTACCAGTAGCCTGCACTGGGTTGGTCAATGCCCAGCACATCGTTTGCGCGCGCGGCGTCCAGTACTTGCGCCAGTTCTTCCAGACCCACTAAAGATTCACCCAGTGTTGCCATCTCAGAGGCGTTGTCACTCTGCTGAAAGCTGCCGCATAGTTCACCGTCCAGCGGCGCGATAAGTGTTCCGGCGAGAAACATCTCACGGTAAAAGGTAGACGCAAATTGAAAACTTTGCAGGGCAAAATCCACCAGCGCCGAATGTTTGCGCGACAAGCGGGTGTACAGAATGCCCTGGTCGTTACCAGAGCCTGCTGTGGCCAGTGCTCCCTGTTCCAGCAGGGTGACGGCGACACCACGCCTGGCCAACGCTGCCGCGGCATGACAACCGGCCAGTCCGCCGCCCACCACCAGCACGCTCTGCGGGTCGGCCAGGTGGTCCTGGCAGGGAATGTCCCAGGGTGAGATGTGGCTGCTTGCGGCGGGTGTCTGCCGTTGCTCGAGCCTGCCGCGCAGGCATTCCCGTTTGCGACCATAGCCGGCTACCTTTTCGATCTGGAATCCCGCGTCGGCCAGGTTGCGGCGCACCTGCCCGGCAACCGTAAACGTGGCGAGACTGGCCCCCGGGCGACTCAGCAGCGCAGCCGCCTGCAGTAGCGGGGCAGTCCACATGGTTGCGTTGTGCGAGGGGGCAAAGCCGTCGAGATACCAGGCGTCTACCAGTGGTTGCTCGCGACCGGCCAGATCCTGCAGCGCCTCTGCCGCATCCTCCCACCACAGATCCAGCCTGACCCGGCCGTCGTCCAGCAGCACTCGATGTTGTCCGGCCAGCAGACCGGGGTAGGCGTCCAGCAGTGGTTTGGCCAGTGGTGCCAGCGTCGGCCAGGCGGCGAGGGCCGTCGCGAGATCAGCATGCGTCAGCGGGTGTTTCTCGATCGACGAAATAATGCAGGTCTGGACGGGACTCGGGCAGTTCCCGCCACGCCTGCCAGGTCAACAGGAAGTTGAGGCCGGTGCCGAATCCCAGTTCGCCGATACAGAAATGCCGCTGCGGGTGGTTGTGCCAGCGCTGCGGCAGATCGTTGCCCTGCAGGAAAACGTGACGACTTTCTTCGAGCCCATTCTCCTGCGAGTAGTACACATCGTCGAAGGTATCAGATACCGGTACGCCGGATTCGTTCCAGTGCAGGGTGGCTGGCTGGACAGCACGCCAGGGCAAATTGTCGCGTTTCATCCTTCTTTTGTCTTGATTTCCAGGTCGTCCGGCAACCAGGCGGGGATATGGGGTTGGTCGGTCGCCAACAGGTCCTCAACAGCAAACACGTGTAACTCGGGCGTGCCATCAACCGGGCGATACAGCGTGATGAGATAATCCCCGGCATTGGCTTGCTCGGGCAGTCGCACCTCCCACTCGTTCGACAAAACACTGATGGTCGTATCGCCAGGCTGTAAGCGTACCCTGGTGATATAGTGGCTTTTTCCGATGGGCCGCAGGCTGCGACTTTCGCTTGTGACCAGGGTATCGAAGAGGCGTGTCTTGATGAGGCAGATGGGGGCGATGTCGCGGCGGCTTTCGGGAATCCCGGGATCCATCAGGCGCTGGGTTATTTCAGCCAGTGCGGTGCTGCCCTCGGCACCCGTGAGACGTACCTTCGCAGCACTGAAGGGAATCTTTTCCAATGTTTCGGCATCGCGCTGGGCCAATTCGCGGCGCGATACTTCCTCTGCGGTGGGTTGTGTCAGGGCAGACTCCTGCAATTGGAGATAGTAGCGCTTGAGCAAGTCCTGCAGGCGCGCCACGTTTTCAGCTTCCGCTTCCGGGGTATACACAGTGCTGGTTGTTTCTGCGGATTGCCCACTCGTGTAGTTCGCAAAAAGCATGACACAGCACACCGTCAGGCGGCTGAGAAAGCGTCCCTGTGAGGCAGATACTGTGTCAAAAAGACTACGCATGAACAAAACAGCTGATACGCCAGGAGAGAATCCCATAGCTTAATGGTGAAATGATACCAGATCAGGCGCTGAATCAGCCAGCCGGTAACTGCCTGTGGCGATTTAGTTCCCGATACGTACCCGGGGAAGGACAGGTCGTTCCAGCACCAACTTTTCTTTCGGAGCCATCACCTCGGCAGTGCCGGTAAGCACCAACTTTTCATGCTGATTGAAGACCTTGCAGTCAAGGAAAACAATCCCGCGCTTGTCTTTCTTGTCGATGACTTCGAGATTGCACCGTGATAGTGTCGCCCAATCTGACCGGCAGCGTAAAGCGCAGGGATTGGCCCAGATAGATGGTGCCAGGCCCAGGCAGTTCCATGGCAATCGCCGCTGAGATAACGGCGCCGCTCAACATGCCGTGCGCGATGCATTCCCTGAACTGTGTTGTCGCTGCAAATGCTGCGTCCAGATGCACCGGGTTTACATCCCCTGAGACGACAGCGAAAAGCTGCACATCGCGCTCCTCGATCAGCTTGGAATAGGTGGCGGTTTGCCCTATGGTTATCTCGTCGTAGGTATAGTTGCTGATTTGCGGCATGTTCCGGGTCTCAACACAGAAAAGGGCCGGGAAGCTTAACCTATTTTTTTGAAGCGTTGCGCAAAAAACCTCACCTGCAGGCCTGCTCTATGCAAGATGACACCGGACGCGTCAGGCGTGTCCCGAACATAGTCTACCCACAGGACCTGCCGATCGCCGCAAGTCGGCTGGAGATCGCGCGAGCCATTGCATCTCATCAGGTGGTGATTATTGCTGGGGAGACGGGTTCCGGTAAGACTACCCAGTTGCCGAAGATTTGCCTGGAGATGGGTCGTGGTGCAGAGCAGGTGATCGGCCACACCCAGCCCCGACGGCTGGCTGCTCGAACAGTCGCCATGCGTATTGCACAGGAGTTGGGGACCGAGGTCGGTGATCTGGTCGGTTATCAGGTGCGCTTCACTGATCGGGTCTCGGAAAATACAGCCATCAAGCTGATGACCGATGGCATTTTACTGGCCGAGATGCAGCACGACAGCTTACTGCGCAAGTACGACACCCTGATTATCGATGAGGCACACGAACGCAGTCTCAATATTGATTTTTTGCTGGGCTACCTGAAACGCATTTTGCCGCAGCGGCCTGATTTAAAGCTGATTGTGACCTCGGCTACCATCGATGTGAAAAGTTTTTCCAGACACTTCGATGACGCGCCTGTCATTGAAGTGTCTGGTCGCACGTTCCCTGTAGAAACGCTCTACCTCGGTCTTGATCAGGAGCGGGATGACGGGCTTGAAGCTCAAATCGTGTCTTTGGTCGAGGACATCGATGCGGGTCAGTTTGGTGCGCGCGGCGATGTCCTGGTCTTTCTGCCCGGGGAGCGGGATATACGGGAACTGGCCAAAGCCCTGCGCCATGTCAGCGCCGTGGACGTTCTCCCACTCTACGCCAGGCTGAGCCAGGCAGAACAGAGCAGGGTGTTCGACAGCTCACGGCGCAAGTCGGGCATCAGGGTGGTATTGGCCACCAACGTCGCGGAGACCTCCGTCACGGTGCCTGGCATCCGCTACGTGATTGACCCCGGGGAGGCGCGTATCAGTCGCTACAGTCACCGCACGAAATTGCAGCGGCTGCCGGTGGAGCCGATTTCACGCGCCAGCGCTGACCAGCGGCAGGGACGCTGTGGTCGCGTCGGTCCCGGCGTGTGCATCCGGCTGTACAGCGAGGAAGACTACCGCAGTCGGCCGCAGTTCACCGAGCCGGAAATACAGCGCACCAATCTGGCCGCCGTCGTGCTGCAAATGCTGACGCTGGGACTGGGGGATGTGGAGCAATTTCCCTTTATCGATCCACCCGATTCGCGCATGGTGCGCGATGGCTATAAATTGCTGGAGGAACTGGGTGCGGTCAGCGCTGCCGGCACCTTGACCGATGTGGGCCTGCGCATGTCCCGGCTCCCCGTGGATCCGCGGCTCGCGCGCATGGTGCTGGCCGCTGCCGAGCAGGGCTGCCTGCAGGAGATACTGGTGATAACCAGTGCGCTGACGGCGCAGGACCCGCGGGAGCGACCGGCGGACAAGCAGCAGCAGGCGGATCAGATGCACGCCCGCTTTGCCCATCCACGCTCGGATTTCATGGCCTGGCTCAGTCTCTGGCGCTATTACGAGGAGCAGCGTCAGGCACTAAGCCAGAATCAGTTGCGCAAGCTGTGCCAGCGCGAATTCCTGTCGTTCCTGCGCCTGCGCGAGTGGCGCGATATTCATACCCAACTCAGTATCGCCTGCCGCCAGCAGCAGCTCGCATCCCGGCATCAGCCTGCCGCAGGAAGAAAACTACCAGGGCATCCATATCGCGCTGCTCAGTGGACTGCTCGGCAATATAGCCCAGCATGATGAGGGCAGGGACTATCTGGGCAGTCGCAATCGCAAGCTGCAGATATTTCCGGGATCCTCCCAGGCGCGCAAATCACCGAAGTGGCTGGTGGCGGGCGAGATTGTGGAGACTTCCCGGGTCTTCGCCCGGCAAGTGGCGGCCATTGATCCCGCCTGGGCGCTGGGGATCAATCCTGACTTGCTCAAGCACCACTACTACGAGCCGCGCTGGCACTCCCGCCGCGGACAGGTGGTGGCTTATGAGAGGGTCAGCCTGTACGGACTCACACTGGCTGATAAGCGAGTGGTGCACTACGGGCCGCTGGCGCCCGCCGAGAGCCGCGAGCTGATGATTCGCGACGGCCTGGTCGCGGGCAACTTCCGCCAATTTCCAAAATTCCTGAAGCATAATCGGCGCCTGGTGCAGGAGTTGGAGGAACTGGAGTCACGTACCCGGCGCCGCGATATCCTGGTGGATGAACAGGCCTTGTTTGATTTCTATAACGAGCGACTGCCCGAGAAACTGTATACGGCAAGCAGCCTGCAATCCTGGCTGAAGCGCAACCCGGAGGCGGAACGCAGCCTGTATATGACCCGGGAAGTGTTGGTAGCCCGGGACCCGGGATCTGCGGTCGGTGAACAATTTCCCGATCACCTGGACTGGGAAGATATACGGTTCAGGCTGAGCTACCAGTTTGAACCCGGGCAGGTTGCAGACGGGGTCTCTGTGACCATCCCCGTGGCCTTGTTGAACCGTACTCCGCGCTACCGGTTTGACTGGCTGGTACCGGGCCTGTTGCGGGAAAAGTGCATACAGTTGGTGAAGGCCCTGCCCAAGGAAAAGCGCAAACACCTGGTCCCCGTGCCGGATTTCGTCGACCGGGCGCTGCAGCAGTTGCCGCCGGACAATGTGGATCTGCTGGACAGCCTGGCTGCTCGTCTGGCCGCCCTCGGTGGTATCGCGCTGGAGCGCGACGACCTGGCACAGGGTAAACTCGATGACTACTACCGCATGAATGTGCGGGTGGTGGATGCGCAGGGACAGCTGCTGGCGCAGGGCCGCGACCTGGCTGAGCTGGTGCGGCGCTTTCGCGCAGACACACGCCAGAGTATCAGTGCCAATCAGCAGGACTCTCCGGCCAGGGAGGGCATCACCTGCTGGGACCTGGGAGAGCTGCCGCGGGAGTGGCGTTTTCGCCAGGCGGGTGTCGATATTGTGGCTTATCCGGCACTGGTGGACAGGGGCGAGACGGTAGCCATTGAGCTTTGCGATTATCCTGGCGAGGCACGTATCCGACATCGTCTGGGCGTATTGCGCCTGCTGCGTCTTGCCGGGGCGCAACAGGTCAGGTACCTGCGCAAGCAGCTGTTGCGCGGCAATGAGTTCAATCTGGTGTTAGCCGGGACAAAGATGGAGCGCAGCGCACTGGTTGAGGACCTGATCGACGCATCCTATATACAGGCCACTGGCCTGGATATGAATCTGCCTTATACGCAAGGCGATTTCCACGCGCTTGCAGTGGCTGCCATGGGCGAGGTAATAGGCCGGGCCAGTGACATTGAGACGATACTGCTCACTGTATTGCGCCTGCTGGTGGCGATTCGTCAGACGCTTGCTGCGCTGGAGGCGGGTAAGTGGTCCGATACCCGAGCGGATATCGAAGCGCAGTTATCGGGCTTGCTGGCCGGGTCATTTCAGCGGGATACTCCCGCTGAATCGTTGGCTCATTACCCCCGGTACATGAAGGCGCTGCAGCAGCGCATAGAGCGGCTGGCGGGGCAGTATCCAAAGGATCAGAAATATACCGCCAGCCTGCAGGCGCTGACCCAGCCGCTGCTGCAAGCATTACAGGAGCGCCCCGCACTTCTGCTGCTGAGTGTCGAGGCCAGGACTTACCGTTGGATGCTGGAAGAGTTTCGCGTTTCGCTGTTCGCCCAGAACCTGGGTACGCGCCAGGCGGTGTCAGAAAAACGCTTGCGGGAACAATGGCACGCTGTCAGCCGGTGGCTGGACAAAAACCCCCACTAATCCATGGTAATTGGTTTTAATTTTTTATTCAGGGGATTGTGCGATGAAACTTACAGTTTGCTATCCTCTCACAATCACCGCGGACATTGTTCGCTGTGGCACAATCCCAAGAGCGCATCGGGTAATTCCATTCAATAACTTACTACTGACAGGTGACTATCATGGCTTTTTCAAAAAAACCAGTGGCTGCAGCACTAGGCGCAGCGTTTCTGGCAACCGCAATTCCATCACTGGTGTCTGCGGCATCAAATCCTTTCTCCGCGCAGCAACTGAGCGGCGGCTACGATCTTGCCAATTATGATAAACATGCCGAGGGCAAATGCGGCGAAGGGCAATGCGGCGCCAGCAAAGCGGGAGGCGAAGGCAGCTGCGGCGATAAAAAAGCCGATGGCGAAGGTAAGTGTGGCGAAGGCAAGTGCGGTGATAAAAAGGCCGATGGCGAAGGCAAGTGCGGTGAAGGCAAGTCCGGCGATAAAAAAACCGAGGGCGAAGGTGAGAACAGCGCCCAGTAATGCGTCACCCTGACCGGGAGCTTCACGGAGCGGGACTCGGTTTACGGCGGGCCCTGTTGGGCCCGCTGTTGTCTATAGACCAGGGACAGTTGGAATTTTTGGAAGTGGCACCGGAGAACTGGATCGGTGTCGGCGGCCGTTTCGGCAAGCAGTTGCGCCTGATGGCCGAGCGCTATCCCATCGTGCTGCATGGATTGTCACTCGATATTGGCGGGCCTGACCCCATTGACACGGAACTGGTGGGTGCAGTGCGGGACTTGATGCGAGAGATCGACGTGCCGCTGTACAGCGAGCATCTGACCTACTGCGCAGCGCAGGGGCATCTGTATGATTTATTGCCCTTGCCCTTTACCGAAGAAGCCGTACATCATGTCGCTGCGCGTGTGCGGCAGGTGCAGGACATTATCGGGCGCCCCATCGCCCTCGAAAATGCCTCTTACTATGCCCAACCCCATACCGACCTGAGTGAAGCACAGTTCATCAACGCCGTCCTGCAGGAGAGTGGTTGTGACCTGCTGCTCGACGTCAACAACATCTACGTCAATGCCATCAATCATTGCTACGATCCCGTGGCGTTTCTGGACGCGTTGCCGCTGGAGCGGGTGCGCTATATTCATGTGGCGGGGCATTACGATGAAGCCGTGGACCTGAAGGTGGATACCCACGGGGCGGACGTGATCGACCCGGTATGGTCATTGCTCACGCAGCGCGTACCAACGTATCGGGCCAGTACCCACACTTTTGGAAAGAGATTTCAATTTCCCCCCATTGCCCGTTTTACTGCAGGAAGTGGCGCATATTCGAGCGTTGCAACACGATTGTGAGCGCGCCCAGCTCGAGGCCGTCGGTTAAGCCGTGGCCGACTCCCCACTCAAGGCCAGCCAGCTGACGATGGCGCGCTATCTGCGCAACCCCGGGCAACAGCCGCCACCTGCGGGGGTGGAGCCGCGCCGTCTGAAGATTTATGCAGATCTTGTCTACAACAACATAGAGGGCTTTATCAGCGGTGGTTTCCCCGTACTGCGCAGTCTCTATGACGACTCCGCTTGGCACGCGCTGGTGCGCGCATTTATTGACCAGCACCGCTGCCATACACCCTATTTTCTGGAGATCAGCCAGGAGTTTGTGCAGTTCCTGATGCAGGACTACCGCCCTCTGGCCAGTGACCCGCCGTTCCTGGCAGAAATGGCACACTACGAGTGGGTAGAGCTGGCCCTGGATGTTGCCGAGGAAGTGCTGCCGGATGCCGTGGCGATTGAGGATGTTCTGGCAGTGGTGCCGCGGCTGTCACCTCTCGCCTGGTCACTCAGGTACCGGTTTCCGGTGCACCGTATTGGCCCCGGATTCAGGCCCGTCGAAGCGGCTGAGCCGACCTATCTGGTGGTGTACAGGAACAGGGATGACCAGGTCCGGTTTATGGCGCTGAATGCGACCACGGCCCGCCTGTTGGAGAAGGTCAGAGACAACAAAACCGATACCGTTCGCGCCTTGCTGGTGAGTCTTGCCGGTGAACTGGATATGCCGGTGGAGTCGATACTCTCTTTTGGTGGTGAGCAGTTCAGGCAGTTGATCGCACTGGCTGTGGTGCTTGTTGCAGAAGGAGTAAATTCGCGCCCAATCTATAGTTGATCCACGTGCAGCCAGCGCGTACCATGCTGTCTTCAAAATTCCAGCCAGTCTTCTTAAATGACCCTACCGCACGTTCTGCTCTTCGCTTGTACTGACACTTTCAGGAATCTCAGCCTGGGGGATGGACGATAAGGCGGACATCGATCCCTGGGAGCCACTGAATCGCAAGATTTTTGCGTTCAACGAGACCCTCGACAAGTATGTACTGCTCCCGACAGCCAAGGGATATCGATTTGTTGTGCCCGATCCCGCTGAGCGCAGTGTCAGTAACTTTATTGCAAATATTTACGAGTTTAATTCCGTATTTAATTCCCTGCTACAGGGCCGCCCCGGAAATGCACTGCAAAGTGGTGCGCGCTTCCTGGTAAACACTACGGTGGGACTGGCCGGCCTGCTGGATGTTGCCACCCCCATGGGCATTGAGCGCAGTCCCGCGGATTTTGACCAGACCCTGTACACGTGGGGAATTGAGTCTGGCCCCTTTCTTATGCTGCCCGTGTTCGGCCCGCATACTGTGCGCAGCACCGCAGGTTATTTTGTGGATACTTACACATCCATCCCCGCCTTCCTTGATGACCAGGAATGGGCGTATCTCTTCTGGACCGTAGAGGCGATCGATGTCCGGGCAAATCTGATAAAGGCGGATGACCTGGTCACCGGTGATCGCTATATTTTTATACGCAATGCCTACTTGCAGCGGCGTGAGTACTTTCTGACTGGCGGGAAGGTTGAGGATAGCTTTTCGGACTTTGAAGAGGGGGATGAATACGAAGAATTCTGAACCAGACCTTCTCCGTCGGGCGCTGTGCCAAACCTACCCCCAACCCTGTAAAAACCGAGTAAAATTGTAAAATCCTGCCAAAGCGCAATTGCGTATGTTGCCTGTGCCGCATGATGGGCGTACTGTCACGCCCAATACACCATCAAAGCCTTCTATGACTGCTTCAAACGGCAATGTGCTTATCATTGATGATCAACCCCGATCGCGCTGCGGCGATGGCCAGTTTTCTGTCGTCCTCCGGTTTTCAACACACAGGTTGTCACCGACGTCAGCACGACCACCTACTCCCTCGGGGGGGATAGTGAACTGGATGTGATTTTGTGCGAACTGGATCTTCAAGGACTTTTCCTGGGTTGATGCCCGCCATGTCTTGCGGGAAATGGACGTGCAGGTACCGGCGATCATGTTCTGTGATGTTGCCGAAGCGGATCGAATTATGACCGCCCTGCGGCTCGGTGCCAGTGATTTTTTCCTGCGCCCGGTGGAAGACAAGGCGGCCCTGATCAGGTCCATTGAGCGCTGCGTGCGACAGCGCCGCCTGCGCCGGGAATTGCAGGAATCGCGGCGAAAACTGGAGGCTGCAAATAACGAGCTGCGCGGTACGGTAAAAATGCTGGAGCAGGATCAGCAGGCGGGGCGGCAGGTTCAGCTGCGGATGCTACCGGCGACACCGATGGTATTGAATGATTATGTTTTTAGTCATACCGTTATCCCCTCGCTCTACCTCAGCGGCGATTTTACCGATTACTTCACCGTGGGTAAAAATCACGTTCTTTTTTTTATAGCTGATGTGTCAGGTCACGGTAGTTCCTCTGCGTTCGCCACGGTGCTATTGAAAAATCTGTTTGCGCGCAAACGATCCGATTATTTGCGTCGCGATGACGACACCATCATGCATCCTGTGGCCATGCTGCAGCATGTGAACAAGGAGCTACTCGATCTGGGCGTGGATAAATTTGCCACCATGGTGGTCGGTTTGCTGGATATGCAAAAAAATAGCTTGCGCTACAGTGTCGCCGGGCACCTGCCGCTGCCAGTGCTGGTCTGTGACGCCGGAGCACGCTATCTGGAAGGCGAGGGTTCCACCGTGGGCATTATGGAAGATGCCATGTACGAGGAGCACGTGGTCGAGCTGCCGGACAGGTTTATGTTGGCGCTGTTCTCTGACGGTATTCTCGAAATCCTGCCGCCGAAAAATCTTATTGAGAAGGAAAAATATTTCCTCACTGCATTTGAGCAGACTGCAGAATCACCGGAGCAACTGGTGACGTATCTCGGTCTTGATCGCATGGCGGCAGCGCCCGACGACATCGCGGCACTGTTCGTGCGTAAACGCGGCTAATATGGAAGCAAGGACGCATACTCGCAGCTAGCCAGGACGGTGCCTATGTCATCCGCCTGGTTGGTGATGTGCGCCTCACGCTGTGCACCGCGATGGACGATTTTTTTCAGCACATGTTCGAAGATCCGGAATTCGCCAGTGTCTGGGTTGATCTCTGTGATGTGGAAGGGATCGACAGCACTACGCTGGGCTTGCTGGCCAAGCTTGCATTGAAGGTTAAGGAGAAATTTGGCTTTGAGCCGGCCATATACTCGTGTGATCCGGGAATTAACCGCCTGCTGAAAAGCATGGCCTTCCACCGTTTGTTCGAGCTGCATGAAGAGTCGTGCTGCAATCCCGAAGATATTGCAGAGATTCCCAGCGTGAAGGGCAGCGAAGATGCAGTGAAGCAAAAGGTGATAGAGGCTCATCGCGTGTTAATGGGCATCTCGGATGAGAATCGCGATCGATTCAAGGACCTGTTAACTGCCCTGGAGCGTAGCTGATTCGGTTTGCGCTGACAGTTTGCACTGAATGTAGTCCCTGTGCGTTACATAGGTCAGTTCTGCTATCTGCCGAATAAGGTGTTCCTCGTATTTGTCCAGATTGCCATCGGCGTAAGCGACCAGCCACATAGCGCTGATCAGCTGTAGCTTTTGGGCTGCGTCGCAGTGCGCGTTAATCACCCGGGTAAACTCGTACAGTGAGGTGGCTACCTCCACATGCTGCTGGGCTGTGATCACCAGTTCGCTGTACCTCGTCCTGTCCCAACTGCAGTGACGGTCGTGAGGAGCTGGGCCAATTTGGTCAGTTCGGCGGCATCCTGGATGAAATCCGCGCGGGCGGTTTCAACGAGTAAAGCCGCCGCAGCCAGGCGCAGATTGTGCTGCTGTGTCTCTCCACTCCTCTTGCGGGCGCTGTTCGAACAGTGCTTTTAGAACTTGAATCATAGCGCAGCAATCAATTGTTCCAGTTTTATCTGGTCGGCGACGAAGTTGCGAATGCCCTCCGCCAGTTTTTCAGTTGCCATGGCATCCCCATTGAGGTCGTAGCGGAATTCGGCCTCTGCAGGGCTTATTTTTACCTCATCGGTGCTGGCGGTCGCGGCGCTCAGCCGTCGCGGCAGCGGGCCATGTATCCGCTTCCAATTCCTCCAGTAGAGCGGGACTGATGGTCAGCCGGTCACAGCCGGCCAGTGCTTCGATTTCACCGGTATTGCGAAAACTGGCCCCCATTACTACCGTCTGGAAGTTGTGCTCTTTGTAGTAATTGTAGATTCTGGTGACAGACTTCACGCCGGGATCATCCAGGCCTGACTGAATCAGCATGTCGGTGTTGGCCTTGTACCAGTCGAGTATGCGACCGACAAAGGGCGAGATCAGAAACACACCGGCGTCGGCGCAGGCGGCGGCCTGGCCAAAACTGAATAGCAGCGTAAGGTTACAGTTGATGCCGTCCTGCTCCAGTTGTCTGGCGGCGCAGATGCCCTCCCAGGTGGATGCGAGCTTGATCAGGATACGCTCGCGGCCGAAGCCGGCCTGTTCGTACATGTCGACCAGCTTCTTCGCTCGTTCGATGGACGCCATGGTATTGAAGGACAGGCGAGCGTCGACCTCGGTAGAAATGCGGCCGGGGATAATGCCAAGAATCTCCGCGCCGACATCCACGGCAAATCGATCACAGCAGTTGGCCATCTGTTCGCTTGCAGTGCCGCCCAGATCCCTTGCCCGGACTTTGGCATTGTCCAGAAGCCGCCGGTAATGCGGCAGGGCAGCCGCCTTGAGCAGTAAGGAAGGGTTGGTGGTGGCGTCAACGGGCGCGAAGCGCCGGATTGCTTCAATATCGCCAGTGTCGGCGACCACCGTTGTCATAGCTTTCAGTTGGTCAAGTTTGTTGTTCATAGATGATCACTTACCAATGCATGGGCCTCGGTGAGTACCTCAATACCTGCCTCTTTTCTGTAGGCATTTTCACTCAGGTGGCGCCTGAATTTTCTGGCACCCGGAACGCCCTGGTACAGACCGAGGATATGGCGGGTGATATGGTTCAACTGTGCGCCGCCAGCGAGTTGCCGCTCGGTGTAAGGAAGTAGGGCAGCGATAACATCATCTCGGGATTCGACTGTTTTGTCCATCCCGAACAGCACCTCATCGACTTCTGCCAGCATCCACGGATTCTGGTACGCCTCCCTGCCCAGCATGACACCGTCCACGTGTTGCAGGTGGATCTGGCACTCCTGGAGTGTCTTGATACCGCCATTGAGCACGATGGTAAGGTGTGGAAAGTCCTTTTTTAGCTGGTACACCCAGGGATAGTTGAGCGGCGGGATATCCCGGTTTTCCTTTGGCGAAAGACCCTGTAGCCAGGCTTTGCGTGCATGCACAATAAACACGGTGCAGCCCGCTGCTGCCACGGGATCGATGAAGCCAACTAACTCATCGTAGGATTCCATGTGGTCAATGCCGATGCGGTGCTTCACCGTTACCGGGATGTCGCAGCTGTCCACCATGGCTTTTACGCAATCGGCCACGAGCTCCGGTCTGGCCATCAGGCAAGCGCCGAACATGCCCGACTGTACGCGATCAGAGGGGCAGCCACAGTTGAGGTTGACCTCATCGTAGCCCCATTCCTGCGCCCAGCGAGCGCAACGCGCAAGGTCTGTCGGATCGCTGCCACCCAACTGCAGGGCCACCGGGTGCTCCTCTGTATTGAAGTGCAGGAAACGCGCCCTGTCACCGTGAATCAGTGCGCCGGTAGTGACCATTTCCGTATACAGCAACGCTTGTCTGGTCAGCAGTCGCCAGAAAAAGCGGCAGTTGTGGTCCGACCAGTCCATCATCGGTGCAATGGAAAATAGCCTGTTGATAGCCAAGGAGGTGTAGTCTCGTAAGAACGCTGTGTGCACACAGCCTACTCGAAAAGGTTAAGATCGGTACCTGACTCATGCCGCACAATTTTCCCACACGGCAACTTTCACCAGATTAGCAAGGGGTAACGCGCGGGTACAGGTCTGTAAGGTAGGACTTTTGTATAGCCAGTACACCGGGGCATTGCGTGTGATGGAAGGTCTTGTTGCAGATCACTTCCGGGCTGGAATATTTGCCTATTAATCCATATTATTCAATAGGTTATGGATATCTACAGATAACGTGTAGACATGCCATTGGGTATAGATATAAACATTTGACAAAGGATTGATTTCTATTCGAAGGCGATTTGGAATGGCTTATCGATACAGTTTGTCGGTATATCGAGGTTTTTGCGTAGAGGCGCGGATGCGCAAAGACGAAGATTCGACTCCGTCCTGAGCAGGGCATCAAGTGGAGCCGTTGCGTTCGAAAATAGCGGAAATGCCTTGAACACCGCCGATGTTGTCGTGGTCAATGTACCGGACAGCGCGCTACCAAAGATGGGCCTGGACTACGCGACACTGACCGCAGTTCGACCGGATATCATCCTGGCCAATATTTCGTCGTTTGGGCCGATGGGACCATAGGCGGACCGGCCCGATTTCGACAGCGTCGGACAGGCGATGTGCGGCTCCGCTTATCTCTCCGGTCCCGGCAAAGTGTCTTCTAGGTCACCGATCACCTGGGTAGATCACACCGCTGCGCTGTATGCTGCGTTCCGCACTCGCCTGCAGCAGCACCTACCTGATCGAGCAGGCCGCCGCGCGCGGAACAACATACGGTAGAGACTCTTGCGGAGCTTGGCTTCACCAAAGCAGAGTTTGCCGCATTAAAGGTGTTATGATTTTAAGCAGGCAATACTTGAAGGAGCTAAAAATATGACTGACTCGAACGACAGTTCGCACAACGATTCACCAAGCAGTGCACAGAAGAATGCAAAATTCCAGATATTCCGTGCCAAGGACGCCAAGTCGCTGGAAGAAACCGGATGTATGTCGCTGCCGGAGTTTTCGCCCGTGCAAATCGAGGGCATGGTGAACATGCACGGCCCGGGTATGGTGCGCGGCGATGAAGTAAAGATACTGTTCAATGTGCCGGGCTTCAGCCTCGCTCACGTCTGGTTCAAGAAAGATTACCCGCTGCCGCGCCACAGCCATGATTGTGATTGCCTGTACTACATCATCGCCGGATCGCTGAAAATGGGTACCGAAGAGCTGGGGCCGCGCGACGGCTTCTTCATCGGGGCGGACGTTCCCTACACCTACACGCCTGGCCCGGAGGGTGTTGAGCTGCTTGAGTTCCGCCATGCCACCCAATTCGATTTCAAACTCCTGGCCGACAGCGCGGCGTTCTGGCAGCGTGCGGCCAATACAGCCCAGGAGCGCAGCGAGGAGTGGCGGACAGCGAAGATGCCGCCGCTCAATGTCTGAACCCAGGCGCGCCGATGGATGAGCTACCAATATATTTTGTATGCGTAAGCGGACGGCGTCGCGACACTGACCCTCAATCGCCCGGATGCCCTGAACGCACTGCATGCGGATATGATCGTGGAGATGATCGATGCCGTAGTGCGGCTCGCGGATGCCCAACCTGCCAGGGTATTGGTCCTCACCGGTGCGGGACGCGCATTTTCGGCAGACGCCGACCTGACACCACCGCCGGGGAGCAGCTCCGATAATAACGCGATTCATGAGACGCACTCGGCATTCGCGCTGGTGACCTACTACAACGGCGTGCAGCCGCTCACGCACGCTTTCGAAGGATTCCTGGTGCACAGCCGCGGCGCCGGGAGTCTGCCGTTGGTGACACCCGGTGAATACGCCTTCCTAACTGATGCGCTGGGCGCTGGAGCGGTTCGCATCCGTTCAGACGTCGATGTGCCGGTTATGAACATTCAGGCTGAAAACGATACTACCAGCCCGCTGAACTCCATCCGTGTGCGGCAACCGGACAGCGACACGTTCCGGTTGTGGGAAGTCGCGGGCACGGCGCATGCCGATACCCGGCTGATGGGCCCAGCCGCCGACGCCATGAACTGCGGCCTGCCGATTAACGATGGACCGCAGCACTTTGTCGCCAAGGCGGCATTCAATAGCCTGGACAACTGGGTGCGCACCGGCGCTGCGCCTCCGGCTGCGCAGCGTCTTGAGTTGACTTCCGCCAATCCTCCCGCGAATCGCCGGGACGCCGACGGCATCGCGCTTGGCGGCGTTCGCACGCCACTTGTGGATGTGCCTGCCGATGTCCTGTCCGGCATCGCCGGCCCGAATCCCGATGTCATCTGCATTCTGTCCGGCTCCACGTCGCCCTTGCCTGAGGCGCGACTTGCGCAGCTGTATGCATCACGCGACGATTACGTGCAGCGTTATGCGGCCGCAACCGATGCGGCAATTGCGGCGGGATTTGTGCTGGAAGCGGATCGTGAGGCGCTGATCGCTGAATCCGATCCGTCCAGGGTGTCGAATTAGGTCGTGAGTGGACTTGCCACGGGGTTGCGCGGCAAACGCCAGCCCCGAATTCCGGGCTGGCAAGCGCCCGGGGCCTCGCGTTACGGTACGCCAGCAGCTATGCTCAGCGCATAACTTCTGGAGAGTCCACTATGTCGCCCACCTTACCTGCGCTATTGCGCCTGCTGTTCATCGCGCTCGTCCTCGCCGGCACGCTGACTGAGCACGCGTTTGCCTATCCGACAGATCAACTCCGACGGCACGGTGGAGTTCACCTACCATGCAGCCGGGGCCGCGCGGGTCACTGTTTCGGGCGACATGGGCTCCGCGCCACTTGCGGCGCGCGGGGATGGAACATGGTCAGCGACACTGGGGCCGCTTGCGCCCGAGCTCTACCGCTACGTCTTTTATGTGGATGACGTGCGCGCGCCGGACCAGGACAACCTCAACGTAGTGACCGGCTACGGCCCCGGCTCGCCCATGAGCTACTTCGAAGTGCCGGGCGATGGCAGCCAGCCGTTCCAGTACCGCCAGCACGTGGACTATGGGCGCATCGAGCGGGTCGATTATTACTCGCCCGTACTCAAGCGCATGCGCCAGATGCATGTGTTCACGCCGCGCAAGTACGAAGTGGGCAGGGGCCGGGGCGGCTGGCGGGAGTTTCCCGTGCTCTACCTGTTGGGCGGGGTCGGCGAGAGTGACAGCCAATGGAGCAGCGTCGGCCGGGCGGGTGTCATCCTGCAGAACCTGATCGAGGATGGTTTGGCCAAACCGATGATCGTGGTGATGCCCAATGGCCGTATCGACGAGCCCGGCCAGGTGAATCCGCCGGGCGTCGACATCGGCGACGAATTGCTGGACGCGGTCATTCCCTACGTCGATGCGCACTACCGCACGAAGAACGACCGCCAGCACAGAGCGCTCGCAGGGCTGTCACTTGGCGGCTTCACCGTGTTGCAGCATGGTTTTACCCACCTTGACCGCTTCGCGTATCTGGGGGTGTTCAGCTCGGGGTTATTCGGCGGTACCGATGCGTACGAGGCCGCGAACCGGGGCACCCTCACCGACCCCGCCACTAATGAGCGGCTGCAGGTGTTCTGGTTCGGCATGGGGCGACAGGACTTTCTCTACCAGACGGGCGCCGACACCCGTGCGATGTTCGACGAGTACGGTATCGACTACCTATATTATGAAAATGCATACGGCCACGACTGGTTCAGCTGGAAGGACTATCTCGCGCGGTTCGCGCCGTTGCTGTTCCGCTGATCATGGCTTATGAAAATACAGGGGGGTACCAGCGGCGTGAGTACTGTACGCATCGGCGTGTTGGGCGCCGCGCGGATTGCGCCGGCCGCCCTCATCCGTCCGGCCCGCGTGCTGGACGGCGTGCAGGTGGCCGCCATCGCGGCGCGCGACGGCAACCGCGCCGCTGCGTTCGCCGCCAAACACGGCATCGCCACGGTGCACGACAGCTACGACGCGCTGCTCGCCGACCCCGCTATCGATGCCATCTACAACCCGCTGCCCAACGGTCTGCACGGCCGCTGGACCATCGCCGCGCTGCGCGCCGGCAAACACGTGCTGTGCGAAAAGCCGTTCACCGCGAATGCAGACGAGGCTGAGTCGGTCGCCGAAGTCGCGCGTACTACCGGTCTGGTAGTGATGGAAGCCTTCCACTACCGCTACCATGGACTCACCGCGCGCATGCTGGACATACTCGCCAGCGGTGAACTGGGCGACGTTCGCCACCTCGATACCTGGCTGTGCTTCCCACTGCCGGTGGCCGATATCCGCTGGCAGCTCGACCTCGCCGGCGGCGCACTTATGGACGCCGGCTGCTACGCCGTGCACCTGCTGCGCACGCTGGCGGGTGCGGAGCCAGTGGTGCGCGGCGCGCAGGCGAAGTTGAAGTCGCCCGGTGTCGATCGCTACCTGCGCGCCGAGCTGGACTTTGCCGACGGCCGCACTGGCACTATCACCGCATCCATGCTCTCGGCCCGGCTGTTGGGACTGGGCGCGCGGGTGACTGGCGAGTGCCGGAACGCTGCGGGTGTTCAATCCCATCATGCCGCAGGTCTACCACCGCCTCAGTGTTACCACCGCCGCGGGCAAGCGCAGGGAGAGCGTGCCGCGGCAGCCCTCAAGTTATCTCGCGCAACTGAGCAGCCTTTCGCGATGCGATTCTGCACGGCACGCCCTTTCCTACGCCACGTCGATGACGCCAGTCGCCAATATGCGGGTGATCGATGCCTGCTACCGGGCGGCGGGTCTCGCGCCACGTCAGGCAAGTCCAGGGTAACCTCAGCACCTCAATCAACACCGCCCCCTCCTGTCTGCCACCGGCGCACATCGTTGCGATTCCCAGGCCACCGCCGCGCCGGCGCAGGTCATTGCACAGCGTTGTGAGCTGCGCGGGTGGTCGCTTGCCTTGATACCGCGCGAGGAAATGGAGATGTCGGGGCTGCATATTCATGTAATTAGTCAGCTATTTAAAATTCATCGCTATGAGCAAAATTTCGGGGCAAACTGTAAACAGGTGCAGTACATGACGCTGTCGCCACACGGTCCCATTGAAGTCGCGTACTCATAAAGACAGGCACTTCTCGTGTCCCCAGCTAACCGAGTAACCGATGCTTTTGACCTCCGCAACTAGCTACTCGTCGACGGTTTACAGTCGGCCTCGCGAAGTACAGTGAGCGTGGTTGCGGAGACGCCCGCGTTCGCCGCTCGGCCTGAAACAAAAGCAGAGATTGGCATGATGGAAATACCAGGGGTAGAGTTCATCCGTATCAATTGTCACCGGTGCGGCCTCAGGCCTCGGCGCAGCGATGGCCGATGTGTTCGCGGCACAGCAGGCGCGCGACTCGCCCTGCTGATATCGACGGCGAGCGCGCCGAGGCGAAGGCGGCCGTGTGCGCGGGAGGGCCTGGACGTTCTCGCCGTCGCCGTCGATGTCGTGGCGACAACATCGCTGGCCGCTGCCGCCGATACCGTCGCAGAGCCGTTTCGGCGGGTGTGACGTGCTGTGCGCCAATGTCGGTGTGCAGCAATTCGGCGCCATCGACAAGCTGACCGACGAGGACTGGTCCTGGGTACTCTCCGTCAATGTCATGGGAGTGGTCAACACGGTGGCAAGTTTCCTGCCGCTGCTGCGCAGGGCGAGCGGCGACCGGCATATCGTGCTCACGGCCTCGGCCAGTTACTTCACCCCGGGTGTGCGCATGGCGGCCTATGTCACGTCCAAGTACGCCGGTGGTGGGCTACGGCGAGGTACTGCGGCAGGAATTGGCGGCCGAGGGCATCAATGTGTCGCTGCTGTTCCCGGGGGGCATGATTACCCGGCACCTGGAAAGCAGCGTGGCCGCGCGCCCCGCGGAACTGGGCGAATCGCGACTGGAGCGCGAGGACATCGAGGCGATGATGGCCAGCGCGGACATGACTGTGGAGAATCACCTGGCCACGGCGGAACACGCAGTGCGCAACCTGCTCGAGGAGCTGCGCACGCGAGACAGCCCTACATCATCACGCACGGCGCTTACAAGGCACAGGTCGAAACACAACAGCGTGCGGAGCTTGATGCCTTCGACCGCATGCTGGCCAATCCGTGATGGCGAAACCACGAGAGGACAACCCCATGGCACTTGATCCCCTGCAAACGGTCTGATCGACAATGACGCTATCCGTGAACCTGAAGGCCCGCTATTTCCGGTTTCTGGATACCAAGGACTGGGCGGGGACCGAGGTGTTCGAGCCACAGTTCGAGCATGAGATGGAAATGGAACAGCAGCGGATCAACGGGCCGCGGGAGCAGTTCGTGGAGTTCGTGTCGCAGGCCCTCGAGGACGTCATGACCGTGCACCACGGGCACAATCCGGAAATCGAATTGACCTCGCCCACCACGGCGCGGGGCGATCTGGCCTTTCGATCTACTTTTCTAAACGTACTCCCTCGGGAACCTCGACAGCTCTGCTCAGTATCGGGCAATTTCGTTCAGGGCCTGTCGCGCGCGGCAGCCCCGGTCAAATTTCGTTGCTCTGCCAGATCTTGACTCTGGACTATAGTCTAGAGTGCAGATTGGACCCTCAAAGGAGATCGGACATGTCTACGTTCAACATTGGCCAACTCGCAAAACGCGCCGGCGTACCCATTGATACCGTGCGCTATTACGAACGCAGCCAGTTGCTGGCACCCGTAGGTCGCCTCGAGTCTGGCTATCGCCGTTACGGGGACGCCGAGCTCAAACGACTGCGGTTCATCCGGCGCGCCAAGGCGTTGGGGTTCTCCCTGGCGGATATTCGCGAACTGCTCGCCCTGAGCGAAGAGCATTCGGTTGCCAAGGTGAAACGTGCTGCCAAGGCAAAACTTGCCGATGTCGAGCAGCGGATTGCGGAACTGACAAGAATTCGCGATGCCCTGCAAACCCTTGTGTCGGCGTGCCCGGGCCATGGGCGCGCCGAGGCTTGCCCGATCCTCAATGCACTCAACGAGGAGGAACGACAATGAACAATCACCATCACACGAACCACGGGAATGGGTCACGGCCTGGCGCCGCTTGCCACCATGACCACTCGACGCACACGCCTGCGGCAGCGGGACAGCACATTGATCCAGTCTGCGGCATGACGGTGGCGGCGGATTCATCGCATCACACAACGCATGCCGGACATGACTATCGATTCTGTTCGGCGGGTTGTCGTACGAAATTCATTGCTGAGCCACTCCGGTATCTTGCGCCGTCGGCAAACGCACCCGGGCCATTACCCGTCGGGACGACTTACACCTGTCCTATGCATCCGGATGTCATCCGCAATGAACCCGGCTCCTGCCCGGTCTGTGGCATGGCGCTGGAGCCGGTGATGCCCGGCCTTGATGATGGCGAGAACCCGGAGCTGGTGGATTTCCGGCGTCGCTTCCTGTGGACACTCCCCCTGTCACTGGCGGTCCTGGTGCTGGCGATGTTCGGCGGCGGCACACACGTGGTTTCGCCCGCGGTGCGCACCTGGATCGAGCTCGCGCTCTCGGCCCCTGTAGTGCTATGGGCCGGGTGGCCGTTTTTTCCGCGCTGGTGGCAGTCCATCGCCAACCGCAGTCCGAATATGTGGACGCTGATTGGCACCGGTGTCGGCGCCGCGTTCATCTATAGCGTCGTCGCCACGCTGGCGCCGGGACTATTCCCGGATTCCTTTCGGGAGCACGGGCGCGTGGCCATCTATTTTGAGGCGGCTGCCATCATTGTCTCGCTCACGTTGCTCGGCCAGATCCTCGAGCTCAAGGCGCGCTCCAGCACCTCGGCAGCCTCGAGGCGCTGCTGGGACTTGCGCCGAAGACCGCGCGTCGTATTCGCGACGGACGGCACGGAGCGAAGACATTCCGCTGACCACGTCCACGTCGGGGATCAGTCTGCGCGTGCGCCCGGGGGAGAAAGTCCCCGTGGATGGCGAGGTGCTTGAAGGCCGTTCCAGCGTGGATGAGTCGATGCTGACGGGCGAACCAATCCCGGTCGAGAAGGGCTCGGGTGCGCAAAGTGATCGGCGCCACGATCAATGGCAGTGGGGGCCCTGGTGATGCGCGCCGACAAGGTCGGGTCCGACACGGTGCTCGCGCAGATCGTGCAGTTGGTCGCGCAGGCGCAGCGTTCACGCGCGCCCATGCAACGCATGGCGGACAAAGTCGAGTTTCTGGTTCGTACTGGCAGTGTTGGCGATTTCGCTGCTGACGCTTCCTGGCCTGGGGAATATTCGGGCCTGACCCGTCCTGGACCTATGCCGTGGTCAACGCGGTGTCGGTGCTGATCATCGCCTGTCCGTGTGCGCTCGGCCTGGCAACGCCGATGTCGATCATGGTGGCTACCGGGTCGCGCTGCGCAGGCGGGTGTGCTGTTCCGCGACGCCGAGGCCATCGAACGGCTCGCGCACGATCGATACGCTGATCGTCGACAAGACGGGCACGCTTACGCAGGGCAGGCCAGCGTTCCGGGATGCCGTTGGCTGCAACGGCTTCGACGAGTACCGGACGTCTTGCGACTTCGCCGCCAGCCTGGAACAAGGCAGCGAGCATCCGCTGGCGGAGGCTATCGTCAGCGAGGCCAGGCGCCGCGAAGATCGCCCTGTCGACCCGTCGACCGATTTCGAATCGGCCACCGGCTTCGGTGTGCGCGGCAACGTCCAGGGCCAATCGGTCGCCACTCGGCAACGCCGCGTTGATGGCGGACGCTGGGCGCGGACATCGCCGAGTTGGCGCCAGCTGCGAGAGCGGCTGCGACTTGAAGGCGCCGACGCGCGATGTATCCTGGCGGTAGATGGACGCTCCGCCGGCATGCTTGCCGGTGGCGGACCCCATCAAGGAGAGCACGCCCGCAGCCGTGCAAGCGCTTGCAGGCGGCAGGCCTGCGCTTGATCATGGCTACAGGCGACAGTCGTGACCACCGCCGAGGCCGTCGCGCGCCGACTGGGTCTGGATGAGGTGCACGGTGAAGTCCGCCCACAGGACAAGGCCGAACTGGTAGCGCAACTGAAGGCAGAGGGTCGCCACGTTGCGATGGCCGGCGATGGCATCAACGATGCGCCGGCGCTCGCGGCTGCCGACGTCGGTATCGCCATGGGTACTGGAACGGACGTGGCCATGTCCAGCGCTCAGGTAACACTCGTGAAGGGCGACCTGCAGAGGCATTCTCCGGGCACGCAAGATATCGACTAACTACCGTCGCCAACATGAAGCAGAACCTGGCGTTCGCATTCCTTTACAATGCGCTCGGTGTGCCCCTGGCTGCCGGTCTACTCTATCCGGCGTTCGGTCTTCTCCTCAGCCCGATGATTGCGGCGTTGGCGATGAGTTTATCCTCGGTGTCTGTAGTCGCTAACGCGTTGAGGCTGCGCAATGCGGC
>CAVQGV010000016.1:0-11110 GCA_963712135.1 uncultured Gammaproteobacteria bacterium | reverse complement strand
CGCCACGGATCGCAGTGTTCCCGGTGCAGTCACTGTGGTACCAGTCAGCGACGATGATCGGAGGGTGATGTTCATATATGCGGCAGATACGGGTGGTAATGTGTACCGAATTTCCGGCGGAACGTTAGCAGCGCCTGCGATTATTGGCGGCACAGCTCCCGAGGACTGGATAATCAAAAAAATAGCGTCTCTGGGCTGTGATGATATGGCGACTCCATGTACTGACAACCGCAAATTTCTCTTTGGTCCGGACGTATTCAGAATTCCCGGCGGGAATAAATTGGGCATTGTGCTCGGGTCAGGAGATCGGGAAAAACCGCTCACTGATTACAGCGTAACGTATGGTGTGGACAATTATTTCTATACCCTTATTGACCAGCCGACCAATGCGAGCTGGTTGGATGACTCTGTAGATCCCGTCTGCAGTGGCAATAATGTGATTTGCCACAATGCGCTGACCACGGTTGCCACAGGCGATAGTTTTAATCCCGACCTGGTGATAGGCGAAAAAGGTTGGAAGCTGCCTTTGCGTTCCGGAGAGCAGGTTGTGACCGGCGCCATTACGGTGGACAATGTGGTCAATTTCAGTACGCATATTCCCGCAGTGCCACAAACCTGCGATGCGGAATACGGAGTGGCTACTGCCTATAATGTCGATTACTCGGATGCAGCCGGTGACACCACTGAATTTTTAGGTGGTGGGTTGGTGCCGACGCCCGTGGCAGGCAAGGTCGTACTTGACAGTGGTGACGTTGTGCCGTTCTGTATTGGCTGTGGTGGAGAGGGCTCACCCATCGGTTTGGACGATGTGGGTGGTGGTATCGCCTGGACGTCAGCCTAGAAGCCGAGTTTTCTGGAATATTGACCAGGTAGAAGATTAGCGATGTCGACCTCATTTAGATGCCGGTGCCTCGCCGGAAACAATGTGTTGCTGGCGCATGATCGGGCACGCGGCTTTACATTGGTTGAACTGATGATTGTTTTGCTCATCGCTGCTGTGCTTATGTTTATTGCGGTGCCAAGCTATTCTGTGTTGGCGCTGCGAACCAAGCTGAAATCCTATACCAATGAACTGGTGTCCAGCGTCTATCTGGCGCGTGGTGAAGCGATAAAGCGCAACGAGCCGATGCGCATGTGTATTTCCACAAATGGAAGCACGTGTGTCGGGGGGGGTGAATGGGACCAAGGTTGGATCGTGATGGACCAGGACGATGTTGTGATTAAATATCAGCAAGCCTTGCCTCCGGGTATGAAAATATTCGAGGAATCCAGCGAGCACACAATCACATTTCAATCATCTGGAATCCTGAGCCCTTCGGTGACCATGACTATTTGCCAGGCATCACCGTCTGAGGGGATCGAGGAGCGGGAAGTAACTTTCTCCACAACGGCTCGGCACAGGGTGAAAACCACTACAGATGGCTGCAGTCCCTGACACGCTCTTACTCACAGTACACGCTAAGCTGTGCCTTCGCCGTTTGGCGCTCTACGATTATTTCCTCAGCAGTAAGAAAGCGCTCTTCTCCCTGGTCATTACGCACCTTGACTTGTTCTGAGGTGGTGAGTGCGGCGAGATTTTCTTTGGCTCTAGTGCACAATTCCGGATTTTTGAGGCTGCGCTTTGCCTCCGCTGTATCCACCTGGTCAAACTCATTACCCACGCGGGGTACTGTTTCCAGGGGAACCGCTCCTTCTTCCGCGTCCACAGTTCGTTTGAAAGTTGATTCGGTGCTGACGACTTCGTAATCGACGCCAGCTGGAGGGGGTCGATCACTGTGTATGGGGTTTCCTTGGCCATCCAGCCATCGGTAGTAGTCCGTCTGCGCTGCGCTTCCGACGCTGCTGGTCGCTAGTATCGCCAGCAGGATTGCACTAAAACCATATTGGTATCCAGGTTTCAAACCAGAGTTCCCCAGTGATTGAACTCGTTATTCACAGAAAGCCTTTATTGCATCCAGAGCCAGTTTCCGCTGTTGCTGTTTCTCGTCTTCGTCAATATATCGATATTCACCCTGCTCATCGCGTAGACGGATTCTCGCATGTGAATCAAGGGTTTGGAGGTTATCCCTGGCAGTCTTGCAGTATTCCGGATTCTTCTCTGTTTTGGGCGTACTTGCAGCCACTGGTTCAGATTCCTTGTCCGCAGTGGGCTTGACCTGCAACGGCACAGCGCCCCCTGCAGGATCAACCGCATGCACCATGCTGGAACTCGTGGAAATCACTTCGTATTCGGTACCCTGCGGAGGTGGCCGGTCACTGTTCACCTGGTTGCCAGCATCATCCTTCCAGCGGTACACCACTTCGCCGGCGCTGGCGTGGAAACTGGAGAGGGTCAGTAGTGCGGTCGTCAGGACCAGTGCACAGGTGGTGAACGCGAGCTTCAAGAGAGTGCCTCCCCAATGGAATGTATCTAACCAAAAGTACCCCACATCCGTGGCAGAGGCAATCCAGCAAATTACCAGTGGCTGCAGCACCTTGCGGTTCCGAGGGTTCCAGTGGGCCTGCGCTATATCGATAAACGATACAGCATTGCCGTATGGCCATACAGTCCGTTAAGTGCAAAGACACGGAATCCCTGTTTAACGGAAATCGGATCTCCCGTTTCAAGGCCGGTTCAGCAAGCCACGGCCTAACGCGCACTTGAGGCGAGCGTGTGTGCCGAGTATGGCACGTAACTATTCAAAGGCCGGGGCGCGTTATACTGTTGGCTCCGTATACTTAACTGTTTTGCAGCATCATAAATGCTAAACCAATTATTGACTTCTGTCACGTGACACATTACATTTACTGGCATGATCAAGACTTTCGCCGATAAGCACACCAAGTCTTTGTATGATTCAGGGACTTCCAGGAAATTCCCGCCAGCCATCCATGCTCGAGCATCGCGGAAACTGGAATACGTCAATCTGGCTACAAGCCTTGATGATCTTAAAGTGCCGCCGGGCAATAAGCTGCATAGGCTGACCGATGACCGTGAAGGGCAACATGCCATAGCGATTAATGACCAGTGGAGAATCTGTTTTCGATATGAAGATGGTGATGCTTTCGATGTTCAGGTCTGCGATTACCATTAATGAGGTGTGTTATATGATTAACAATACAGGTATGAAACGAAAGCCCACCCATCCGGGAGAAATGCTGCGTGAGGATTTCATGGCGGATTACGAGCTGAGTGTCTCGGGTCTTGCTGAGGCTTTGGGTGTATCACGGCAATCAATAAATGAACTATTGCGTGAGCGGCGGGCGGTCAGTCCGGAAATGGCTATTCGCCTTGGCCGTTTGTTTGGTAACTCCGCTGAATTCTGGCTCAATGCTCAGCGTGCTTTAGATCTATGGGAGGCCAACCAGGCACTTAAATCTGAAGTAGCCCGAATTCGACCGCTAAATGCTGCGTAACAATTCGGTGCAGGCCGACCGCCCTGACGGGCGGCGGCCTGCACTGAAACGTTGAGGCAGTGGGGCTGGCGGAGGTTGACTTTAACGCCCCTCGGACGCAACAATAGGGCCGTCTTGCTAATGGCAACGGCTACTGTCGAGTACCCTCGACCCCTGGCCTACTGCGTCAATCCCATTATTTGATGCAGCTGTTGGTAAGTCCCGTATTCAATGTGTGCCGCATTGGCGCCATTGAGGGCCAGACACTGCGCTACCCCGCAGGGCGACCGATACACAGGCTGTTCGTGATCGTATTCCCTTCAGGGGTGATTACTGGCGGTGTGTCGAGCTTGTAAGGGGGTGGTGTGGCTTATCAAATACCTGTTCCAGGTATTTCTGCAGCAACGTCCACACACGACTTTGGAATGTTCCGGTGAGGGTTACGCATCGGGCGTTTTTTTATGTGGAGAAAGAGTGTGGAATTGTTATCCGGCGGTGAAATGATCGCCCGCGCACTGGAGGACGAAGGGGTCGAGTACATCTTCGGCTACCCCGGTGGCGCGGTGTTACACATCTACGATGCCCTGTTCAAGGACTGCAAGGTTCCGCACGTGCTGGTGCGCCATGAACAGGCCGCCACCCATGCGGCGGACGGTTACGCCAGGGCGACAGGCAAGCCCGGCGTTGTTTTGGTGACCTCCGGTCCGGGTGCGACCAATGCCATTACCGGCATTGCCACCGCCTACATGGATTCGATTCCCATGGTGGTGCTGTCGGGGCAGGTGCAGAGCCACCTGATCGGCGAGGATGCCTTTCAGGAAACGGATATGATCGGCATTTCGCGGCCCATCGTTAAGCACAGTTTTATGGTGAAGCGCACCGAAGACCTGCCGCTGATTATGCGCAAGGCCTTCCACCTCGCCTCTACCGGCCGCCCCGGTCCCGTGGTTATCGATATTCCCAAGGATCTCACCCGGCCGGATGCGAAGTTCGAGTATCGCTACCCCAAAGACGGTGAAGATGCGCTCCTATGCGCCGGCCCAGCGCGGCCACACCGGCCAGATCAAGAAAGCCGCCAGACTGTTGCTGGCGGCCAAGCGCCCTGTCATCTACGCCGGTGGCGGCGTGGTGCAGGGAGACGGCAGCGAGCTGTTGACGCAACTGGCCAGGCAACTGAACTACCCGGTCACTAACACCCTGATGGGTCTCGGCGCCTATCCGGGCAGCGATCGCCAGTTTCTGGGTATGCTGGGCATGCACGGCTTTTACGAGGCCAATATGGCCATGCACCACAGCGACTGCATCATCGCGGTTGGCGCACGCTTTGATGACCGCGTCACCAACACCGTGGACAAGTTCTGCCCCGGCGCCAAGATCATTCATATCGACGTGGACCCTGCATCCATTTCCAAAATCGTCATGGCGGATATCCCTATCGTCGGGCCGGTGCAATCGGTGCTGACCGAATTGCTGGCGCAGATTGATGTACTGCGCGAGAAAGACAGCGGATTGCCCGATCAGTCCGCGCTGGCGCGCTGGTGGCAGCAGATCGAGGAGTGGCGCGCGTCCCACGGCTTGTACACGGGTCGTCGTTACGGCCAGAGCGATATGATCATGCCGCAGCAGGTCATTGAAAGCCTGTACCGGGTGACCAAAGGCGATGCCTACGTCACCTCCGACGTCGGGCAGCACCAGATGTTCGCCGCCCAGTATTATCGATTTGATAAGCCGCGGCGCTGGATAAACTCCGGCGGCCTGGGAACGATGGGCTTCGGCCTGCCCGCTGCCATGGGGGTGAAGCTGGCCTTTCCCGATATGGAAGTCGCGTGTGTGACGGGTGAGGGTAGTATCCAGATGAATATCCAGGAGCTGTCCACTTGCACCCAGTACAATACGGGGATCAAGATCATCAATCTGCGCAACAATTACCTCGGCATGGTGAAGCAGTGGCAGGACATGCAGTACGAAGGTCGTTACGCCATGAGCACCTACGAGGATTCGCTGCCCGATTTTGTAAAGCTGGCGGAGGCCTACGGCCATGTGGGTATTCAGGTGAAAAAGCTGGCGGACCTGGAGGGCGCGATGGAAGCGGCGTTTGCCATGAAGGACAAACTGGTATTCCTTGATGTCATTATTGATCCTACGGAACACGTATACCCGATGCATATTGCTCCGCATGGGTCGATGAAAGATATGTGGCTCAGCAAGAACGAGAGGACCTGACATGCGACGGATAATTTCTATGTTGATGGAGAATGAGCCCGGTGCACTGTCTCGCGTGGTCGGCCTGTTTTCCCAGCGCGGCTACAATATCGAAACACTGAACGTGGCTCCCACCGATGACCCCACACTGTCTCGTCTTACCCTGACGACGGTGGGCAGTGATCTGCGTATCGAGCAACTCACCAAGCAGCTCAACAAACTGGTGGACGTGGTGAAGCTGGCCGACCTGACGGATGGCGCCCACGTGGAACGCGACATGATGTTGATCAAGGTGCGGGCTATCGGCGCTGCGCGTGAAGAGGTCAAACGCACCACCGATATTTTTCGCGGGCAGATCGTGGATGTCGGCCCCACCATTTACACCATCCAGCTCACCGGTACCAGCGACAAGCTGGATGCCTTTGTGGCGGCGATGGCGGATGTGGATATTCTGGAAGTCGTGCGCTCGGGCGTCGCCGGGATTTCTCGTGGCGAGAAGGTGCTTAGCCTTTAGGTTGGATGGCGTCCAGCGGCTTATGTTGATTTGAGGCGGATCGTTCGGGTTAGCGGGTTCGCGCGTCGGGTGTGCAATTCGCCAGCTTCCCCGATACTCGCTGACGAATTGCACACCCGCCACACGAACCCTCGTGCCGTGCTATCACCCAAATAAAGCTCCATGCAGTTGACAAGACTAAGGATCTGGTCGGGAAAGCTTTTTCGCATGCGAGTATCGGGTGGCCCGCACAGGGGAAGCAGGTGAAAAAGCTTTCCCGGCCGGAGCCGCTGGCAGGAACGAACACGGGATATCCGTGTGACAGTTAGATAATCCGCTTCATCGCCGTCATATAACCGCGCAGTTTCTTGCCGACAATCTCCACCGGATGACTGCGAATCGCATCATTGACCGCGATGAGCTCCGCATTGTCGACACCATTGTCGCCCTCGATGCCCTTGCCGATCACATCCGTGTCGATTTTGCTCATGAAGTCCTTGAGCAGCGGCCGGCAGGCGTGGTCGAACAGGTAGCAGCCGTATTCCGCCGTATCGGAAATCACCACGTTCATCTCATACAGCTTCTTGCGTGCAATCAGGTTGGCAATCAGCGGTGTTTCATGCAGTGACTCGTAGTAGGCGGATTCTTCGATGATGCCGGCTGACACCATAACCTCGAAAGCCAGTTCCACGCCCGCCTTGACCATGGCAACCAGCAGGATGCCGTGGTCGTAGTACTCCTGTTCAGTGATTTCAGCCTTGGTATTGGTGGATTTTTCGAAGGCGGTTTGCGCGGTGGCGGCGCGCCACTTCAGCAGGTTGGCGTCGTCGTTGGCCCAATCAGCCATCATGGTGCGTGAGAATTCCCCGGTCATTATGTCGTCCTGATGTTTTTCATACAGGGGACGCATGATGCGCTTGAGTTCTTCCGCCAGATGGTAGGCGCGGATCTTGGCCGGGTTGGACAGGCGATCCATCATGTTGGTAATGCCGCCGTGTTTCAGGCCTTCAGTGACTGTCTCCCAGCCGTACTGGATAAGTTTGGAGGCGTAGCCAGGCTCGATGCCCTTCTCCACCATCTTGTCAAAACACAGCAGCGCGCCGGTCTGGAGCATGCCGCAGAGGATAGTCTGTTCCCCCATCAGGTCGGACTTCACTTCCGCGATGAAAGAGGATTCCAGCACGCCGGCGCGATGGCCGCCAGTGCCGGCCGCGTAGGCTTTGGCCAGTTCCATGCCATCCCCATTGGGATCGTTTTCGGTGTGGACCGCAATCAGGGTGGGCACGCCAAAGCCGCGCTTGTACTCTTCGCGTACTTCAGTGCCGGGGCATTTGGGGGCGACCATGATAACGGTGATATCGTCGCGAATCTGCATGCCTTCCTCGACGATGTTGAAGCCGTGCGAATAGGACAGGCAGGCACCCTTCTTCATCAGTGGCATGATCGCGGTGACCACGCTGGTGTGTTGCTTGTCTGGCGTCAGGTTGAGCACCATGTCCGCCTGTGGAATCAGTTCCTCATAGGTGCCGACCGTAAACCCGTTCTCGGTCGCGTTTTTCCAGGACTGGCGTTTTTCCGCAATAGCGCTGTCGCGCAGGGCGTAGGAGACATCCAGCCCGCTGTCGCGCAGGTTCAGGCCCTGATTCAGGCCCTGTGCGCCGCAGCCCACGATCACCATTTTCTTGCCGCGGATCGTATCCACGCCATCGGCGAATTCGGCGCGCTCCATGAAGCGGCATTTGCCCAGTTGCTCAAGTTGCAGGCGCAGTGGCAGGGTGTTGAAATAATTGTGTCCCATGATGGAGGTCCTCCGGCGGGTAATTGCAGATGGTGGCGTACCATACGGCAAACCATTGCTTGCGTAAAATGCTATATAAGTAATACTGTATTGCGCATTATGCAAAACAGGTAGTGTTTGTGGATACCAGAGCTTTGTCTGTCTTCCTCTCGGTGGCCGATACGCTCAATTTTAGTCGCAGCAGTGAACTGTTGCACATGAGTGTGTCGGCCGTCAGCAGGACCATTCAGCGGCTTGAAGATGAACTGGGTCAGCCCCTGCTGGAGCGGGATAATCGCAGTGTCCGGCTGACCGGCGCCGGTCGCGAGTTCAGGGAATATGCGCGCAACTCTGTTGCCGAGTGGCAGCGCTTGAGGCGCAAGCTGGGCAGCGATGAAGAACTGGCCGGTGAGGTCAGCCTGTACTGTTCCGTGACTGCGACCTACAGTGTGCTGGCACCTATTCTGGAAGCCTTTCGCGCCACCCATCCGTCGGTGGATATCAAAATGCACACCGGTGACCAGGCCGACGGTATCGGCAGAATCCTGGACGGCCGGGACGATGTTGCGGTAAGCGGGCGCCCGAGCCAACTGCCCCGGCGTCTGGAGTTCCTGCCGCTGCTGGAATCGCCCCTGCAGTTTTGTGCGCCGGCGGCAGACTGTGCGGTGCGCGACATGGTGCTGGCGGGTGACACTGCCAGTGGCGATATCGACTGGAATAGCATTCCGTTCATCGTGCCGGAGCGCGGCGTGACCAAGGAAATGTTGGACGCCTGGTTTCGGCAGCGGGGCATTCGACCGCGGATCTATGCTCAGGTGGCGGGACATGAGGCGATTGTCGCCATGGTCAGTCTGGGTCTGGGTATCGGCATCGCGCCGCAGTTGGTCATTGAGGCGAGCGGTATGTCCGCCGGTGTCAGCCTGATTTCTGTGCCCGAAGGCTTACCTCCCCTGACAGTGGGATTGTGCAGTCTGGGGCAGAGGCTGGCCAGTCCGCTGGTTAAATCGCTGTGGGATGTGGCGGGGCAGACCTATCGCGACCGGGTTTGATACTATAGAAGGTGAACTGACACCGTGGGTTGTAGCATGCACGCACAAGACGAAACTACTCCTGGGCAAAAGCCTGATGATTTGGGTACTAAGGCACAGCCCACGACCAGCACTGTTGCGCCCCACCTCGACCTGTTGGTAGACGAGCACGAGGAGGAGGTATCGGAGAACGGTCAAACCGTCCGCCGTCAGGGAATTTACCTGCTACCCAATCTGATTACCACGGCTGCATTGTTCGCCGGGTTTTACGCCATCATCGCCGCGATGCGCGGTGACTTTGAGAACGCCGCTGTCGCTATCTTTTTCGCCATGGTGCTGGACGGACTCGATGGCCGCATTGCACGCCTGACCAACACCTCAAGCAAGTTTGGGGCTGAATATGACAGCCTGGCGGATATGGTGTCGTTCGGAGTTGCACCGGCCCTGGTGACATTCAGCTGGGCCCTGGGGGAGCTGGGCAAATTTGGCTGGAGCGCGGCATTTATCTATGTGGCATGCGCCGCGTTGCGTCTGGCACGCTTCAACACCCAGATCGATAGCGCGGACAAAAACTACTTCACCGGCCTGGCCAGTCCCGCTGCGGCGGCGATACTTGCCAGTACGGTGTGGGTTTGTCACGATCTGGGGTGGGTTGGCAATGACCTGCCCCATGAGTTGGCAGTCCTGGTTGGTATTCTTACGGCGACCGTTGGCTTTCTCATGATCGCCAATTTTCCGTACTACAGCTTCAAGGGGATCGACCTTCGTCGCCGTGTGCCCTTTGTGGTAATGATTGCCGTGGTGCTCATCTTTGGTCTGATTACACTCGATCCGCCGAGCGTACTGTTGGTGGCGTCCCTGGTCTATGCATTGTCCGGACCGGTTATGCAGGTAGTAAAGCGGCGCAAGCGTCACCTGCACTGATTTTTCCGCAGGGGGTGCGGGCGTGGAACCAATCATCCGTTTGCTGCTCTGAATAACAGACATAACCACTCATGGGAAGCAGGCTGCATGCGCCAGCGTTATTCATTACCCCGGATCGCTTCCTCTGAAATCACGTCTGAATCAGCCTACCTGAAACGAAGAGACTTCATGCGAGCGATGGGCCTGGCGGCATTGCCCGCTCTGGGAGGGGTCTCCCTCGCTGCGCAGGCTGTCGTCACTGCCGGGGAAGGTGCGCTGAAATATGACAAAGCATCATCGACGGCCGACGGTTTTCGCACAGACGAACAACAAACACCTTTTTCAGATATCACAGCCTACGGTAATTTCTACGAGTTCGGCACTGACAAGGGCGACCCGGGCCGCTATGCCCATGAAATGACGATTGACCCGTGGTCGATCGAGGTCGATGGAGCAGTACACAAGCCAGGCAAGCTGCATCTTGAGGATATTCTCACCGGTTTTGATTTGGAGGAACGCATCTATCGCCTGCGCTGTGTCGAAGCATGGTCCATGGTGGTGCCCTGGGTGGGATTTTCGTTGGCTGATTTGCTGGCGCGTTTTGAGCCGAAAGGTGAAGCCAGATATGTGGAGTTCGAGACGCTGTACCGCCCTGAGGAAATGCGCGGTACCCGCTCCATTACTGGAACTATCGACTGGCCTTACCGTGAGGGATTGCGCCTGGATGAAGCCATGCATCCCCTGACTCTGATGGCGGTGGGCCTGTATGGCAAAACCCTGCCCAACCAGAACGGGGCGCCGCTGCGACTGGTGGTGCCCTGGAAATACGGATTCAAAAGCATCAAGTCGATTGTCCGTATTCACCTGAGCGAGAAACGACCGGTGACCACCTGGGAGGCGCTGGCTCCGCGGGAGTATGGTTTCTACGCCAACGTGAATCCCGAGGTGGATCATCCGCGCTGGAGCCAGGCCTCTGAACGCCGCTTGCCCTCAACACTGTTTCGTCCCAACCGCATCCCCACCAAAATGTTCAACGGCTACGCTGAGCAGGTGGCCCACCTCTATCAGGGTATGGATCTGGCGCGGAATTACTGAGCATGGAACGAGTTGCAAGAATCGGGACATTTGTTCTGTGTCTGCTGCCCTTGGCGTGGATTCTGTACGCTGCGTTTGCGGGTCGTCTTGGCCCGGACCCTGCTGAAGCCCTGATGCTGTTCACCGGCGAGTGGGCACTGCGGATGCTGGCATTGACCCTTCTGGTTTCGCCCTTGCGTGCCTGGACGGGCTGGTCACTTCTGTTGGGGTTGCGCCGCATGCTGGGGCTCTACGCAT
>CAVQGV010000015.1:0-131377 GCA_963712135.1 uncultured Gammaproteobacteria bacterium | reverse complement strand
GGATCGTGAGGCGCTGATCACTGAATCCGATCCGTCCAGGGTGTCGAATTAGGTCGTCAGTGGACTTGCCACGGGGTTGCGCGGCAAACGCCAGCCCCGAATTCCGGGCTGGCAAGCGCCCGGGGCCTCGCGTTACGGTACGCCAGCAGCTATGCTCAGCGCATAACTTCTGGAGAGTCCACTATGTCGCCCACCTTACCTGTGCTATTGCGCCTGCTGTTCATCGCGCCCGTCCTCGCTGGCACGCTGACTGAGCACGCGTTTGCCTATCCGCAGATCAATTCCGACGGCACGGTGGAGTTTACCTACCATGCAGCCGGGGCCGCGCGGGTCACTGTTTCGGGCGACATGGGCTCGGCGCCACTTGCGGCGCGCGGGATGGACATGGTCAGCGACACTGGGGCCGCTTGCGCCCGAGCTCTACCGTTACAACTTTTATGTGGATACGTGCGCGCGCCGGACCAGGACAACCTCAACGTAGTGACCGGCTACGGCCCCGGCTCGCCCATGAGCTACTTCGAAGTGCCCGGGGGATAGCAGCGGGCCCCAGCCGTTCCAGTACCGCCAGCACGTGGACTATGGGCGCATCGAGCGGGTCGATTATTACTCGCCCGTACTCAAGCGCATCTGCCAGATGCATGTGTTCACGCCGCGCAAGTACGAAGTGGCCAGGGGCCGGGGCGGCTGGCGGGAGTTTCCCGTGCTCTACCTGTTGGGCGGGGTCGGCGAGAGTGACAGCCAATGGAGCAGCGTCGGCCGGGCGGGTGTCATCCTGCAGAACCTGATCGAGGATGGTGTGGCCAAACCGATGATCGTGGTGATGACCAATGGCCGTATCGACGAGCCTGGCCAGGTGAATCCGCCGGGCGTCGACATCGGCGACGAATTGCTAGCGCGGTCATTCCCTACGTCGATGCGCACTACCGCACGAAAAACGACCGCCAGCACAGAGCGCTCGCGAGGGGCTGTCACTTGGCGGCTTCACCGTGTTGCAGCATGGTTTTACCCACCTTGACCGCTTCGCGTATCTGGGGGTGTTCAGCTCGGGGTTATTCGGCGGTACCGATGCGTACGAGGCCGCGAACCGGGACACCCTCACCGACCCCGCCACTAATGAGCGGCTGCAGGTGTTCTGGTTCGGCATGGGGCGACAGGACTTTCTCTACCAGACGGGCGCCGACACCCGTGCGATGTTCGACGAGTACGGTATCGACTACCTATATTATGAAAATGCGTACGGCCACGACTGGTTCAGCTGGAAGGACTATCTCGCGCGGTTCGCGCCGTTGCTGTTCCGCTGATATCGTTATGAAAATACAGGGGGGTACCAGCGGCGTGAGTACTGTACGCATCGGCGTGTTGGGCGCCGCGCGGATTGCGCCGGCCGCCCTCATCCGTCCGGCCCGCGTGCTGGACGGCGTGCAGGTGGCCGCCATCGCGGCGCGCGACGGCAACCGCGCCGCTGCGTTCGCCGCCGAACACGGCATCGCCACGGTGCACGACAGCTACGAGGCGCTGCTCGCCGACCCCGCCATTGATGCCATCTACAACCCGCTGCCCAACGGTCTGCACGGCCGCTGGACCATCGCCGCGCTGCGCGCCGGCAAACACGTGCTGTGCGAAAAGCCGTTCACCGCGAACGCAGACGAGGCTGAGTCGGTCGCCGAAGTCGCGCGTACTACCGGTCTGGTAGTGATGGAGGCCTTCCACTACCGCTACCATGGACTCACCGCGCGCATGCTGGACATACTCGCCAGCGGTGAACTCGGCGACGTTCGCCACCTCGATACCTGGCTGTGCTTCCCACTGCCGGTGGCCGATATCCGCTGGCAGCTGGACCTCGCCGGCGGCGCACTGATGGACGCCGGCTGCTACGCCGTGCACCTGCTGCGCACGCTGGCGGGTGCGGAGCCAGTGGTGCGCGGCGCGCAGGCGAAGTTGAAGTCGCCCGGTGTCGATCGCTACCTGCGCGCCGAGCTGGACTTTGCCGACGGCCGCACTGGCACTATCACCGCATCCATGCTCTCGGCCCGGCTGTTGGGACTGGGCGCGCGGGTGACTGGGAGCGCCGGTACGACTGCGGGTATTCAATCCTATCATGCCGCAGGCCTACCACCACCTCACCATCACCACCGCGGCGGGCAAGCGCAGGGAGCGCGTGCCGCGACAGCCCTCGAGTTATCTCGCGCAACTGATGGCATTTCGCGATGCGATTCTGCACGGCACGCCCTTTCCTACCCACGTCGATGACGCAGTCGCCAATATGCGGGTGATCGATGCCTGCTACCGGGCGGCGGGTCTCGCGCCACGTCAGGCAAGTGCAGGGTAACCTCACACCTCAATCAACACCGCCCCCTCCTGTCTGCCACCGGCGCACATCGTTGCGATTCCCAGGCCACCGCCGCGCCGGCGCAGGTCATTGCACAGCGTTGTGAGCATGCGCGGGTGGTCGCTTGCCTTGATACCGCGCGAGGAAATGGAGGTGTTGGGGCTGCGTATTCATGTAATTAGTTAGCTATTTAAAATTCATCGCTATGAGCAAAATTTCGGGGCAAACTGTAAACGGGTCAGTACATGACGCTGTCGTGGGTCGATGAAGTCCTGGTCTGCCGTGAAGCAGGGCGCTATCTGGTGTCGCCGGCTAATATCAATCTTTGCTTCCGCCATTCGCTAGTGTCGACTATTTACAGTGGCATCAGCAAAGTGCTGCGCAGCATGATTGCGGAAGAGCAGCTCGCATTACCGCGCTCGCGCTAAACAAAGCGGAGAGAGAATAGTATGGAATATCAGGGTAAGACCGTAGTGGTAACCGGTGCAGGTTCCGGTCTTGGGGCGGCCATGGCGGATGTTTTTGCCGCGGCGGGCGCGCGACTTGCGCTGCTCGATATCGACAGCGTGCGTGCCGAGGCCAAAGCGGCTGAATTGCGCGAGCGGGGCGTGGACGTCATCGCCATCGCCGTCGATGTGGCGAACAAGGCATCGCTGGCCGCTGCCGCCGCACTTGTTGAAAGTCGCTTCGACCGGTGTGACGTGCTGTGCGCCAATGTGGGTGTGCAGCAATTCGGCGCTATCGATAAACTCACCGACAAGGACTGGACCTGGGTGCTCTCGGTCAATGTCATGGGAGTAGTCGATACGGTCGCGTATTTCCTGCCACTACTGCGTAAGGCGACGGGCGAGCGGCATGTTGTCCTCACCGCATCGGCCAGCTACTTTACGCCGGGTGTGCGCATGGCGGCCTACGTCACCTCGAAGTACGCGGTGGTGGGGTACGGCGAGGTATTACGGCAGGAGCTGGCCGAAGAAGGTATCAATGTGTCGCTGCTGTTCCCGGCCGGCATGATCACCAGGCACCTGGAAAGCAGCGTCGCGGCGCGTCCGAGTGAACTCGGGGAATCCAGACTCGACCGCGCCGATATCGAAGCGATGATGGCCAGCACCGATATGACCGTGGAGAATCACCTCGCAACCGCGGAGCACGCCGTGCGCAATCTCCTTGCGGAGTTGCGGGCGAAACAACCGTACATCATCACCCACGGGGCGTACAAAGCACAGGTCGAAGCACGGCAGCGCAAAGTGCTCGATGCATTCGACAGGATGCTGACCAATCCGTAACTGAATCCGAACCGACGAGAGGAGTACCCGATGGAGCTTGATCCACTGCAAACGCTGATTGAATACGAAGCGATCCGCAATGTGAAGGCGCGCTATTTCCGCCACCTCGATACCAAGGACTGGGCGTCGTGGACTGAAGTGTTTGAACCCGAATTCGAGCACGAAATGGAATTCGAACAGCAGTACATTAAGGGGCCGCGCGAGGACTTCGTGAAGTTCGTGGCAGAGGCCCTCACGGGTGTGATTACTGTCCATCATGGCCACAACCCGGAAATTGAGCTGACGTCACCCACCACGGCGCAAGCCATTTGGCCCTTCGTGGACCGACTTAAGCCGGGACCCGACGCGCCGCCGAACGCGCCGGAACTGGTGGGCTACGGGCACTACCATGAAACGTACGTCAAATCAGCGGCGGGTTGGCGCATCAAAACACAGCGGGTCACCCGGCTGCGTATGGATTTTGCTGAGGGCAAATAAACGTGGATGTGATTGTTACTGCAGATCAGCGGATGCTGCAGGACTCCACGCGCCGCTACCTTGAAGACCGCGCGCCGATCGGCACGCTGCGCCGACTTGCGGATACTGCAGCGGAGTTTTCCGCTGACGCCTGGTGCGAAGGTGTGGCGCAGGGCTGGTTGTCACTGTTCACGCCTGAATCGCTCGGCGGCATGGCGGAATCCACCGAGGATGTGATAGATGCTGCAGGCATTGCCGCCAGGGATACTCGAGGGTGAAAAGCGGGCGGCCTGGTGTTTTGCTGCTACATCGCCCGGGTTCCAGATCTGCTTTTCCAACGCTTCCTCGCGGACCTCGACAGCTCTGCTCAGTAAGAGGCAATTTCGTTCAGGGCCTGTCGAGCGCGGCAGCCCCGGTAAATTTCGTTGCTTGTGAGATCTTGACTCTGGACTATAGTCCAGAGTGCACAGTGTGCCCACACAGGAGGTCGGATATGTCTACTTTCAATATTGGCCAACTCGCGAAACGTGCCGGAGTAGCCATTGATACCGTACGTTACTACGAACGCAACCAACTGCTGGAGCCGGCGGGTCGCCTCGAGTCTGGCTATCGCCGTTACGGGAATGCGGAGCTCAAGCGACTGCGCTTCATTCGGCGCGCCAAGGCGCTGGGTTTCTCACTGGCCGATATCCGGGAACTGCTGGCGCTGAGCGAGGAACGCACCGTCGCCAAGGTCAAGCGCGCTGCCGAGGCCAAGCTTGCCGATGTGGAGGAGCGACTCGCCGAGCTGGAGCGAATCCGCAACGCCCTGCGCACGCTGGTCTCCGCCTGCCCGGGCCACGGACGCGCCGAGGCCTGCCCGATCCTCAATGCACTCAACGATGAGGAAGCGTAATGAATACTCAGAATCACACGACGCACGGCAATGCGCCGAAAGCAGGGGCGGCCTGCCATCACGAGCCCGCAATGCATCAGCCTGCGGTCGCCGGTCACCACATTGATCCGGTATGCGGCATGACGGTGGCGGACGATGCATCGCATCGCGCCACGCATGACGGTCACGACTACCGTTTCTGCTCGGCGGGTTGCCGTACAAAATTCCTCGCGGAGCCGGACCGTTATCTTGCACCATCGGCCGGCGCGCCACAGGAGTTACCCGCCGGGACGACCTACACCTGCCCCATGCACCCGGAAGTGGTCCGCAGTGGACCCGGGTCGTGCCCGATCTGTGGCATGGCGCTGGAACCGGTAATGCCTGGCCTTGACGATGGCGAGAACCCGGAGTTGACGGATTTCCGGCGTCGCTTTCTCTGGACGCTGCCCTTGTCCTTGGCCGTCCTGGTGCTGGCGATGTTCGGCGGTGGCACAGACCTTGTGTCGCCAGAGGCGCGCAGCTGGATCGAGCTTGTTCTCACCGCTCCCGTGGTGTTATGGGCCGGCTGGCCATTCTTTCCGCGCTGGCTGCAGTCGATCGCCAACCGCAGCCCTAATATGTGGACATTGGTTGGAACCGGTGTCGGCGCCGCCTTTGCGTATAGCGTTGTTGCCACCCTGGCGCCGGGATTGTTTCCAGACTCCTTCAGGGCACACGGGCGTGTGGCCATCTATTTTGAGGCGGCCGCCATTATTGTCTCGCTCACGTTACTCGGCCAGATCCTCGAGCTCAAGGCGCGCTCCAGCACCTCGGCAGCTCTGCGGGCGTTGCTGGGACTGGCGCCGAAGACCGCGCGTCGTGTTCGCGACGACGGCACGGAGGAAGACATTCCGCTGGCCCACGTCCACGTCGGGGATCGGCTGCGAGTGCGCCCGGGGGAGAAAGTCCCCGTGGATGGCGAGGTGCTTGAAGGCCGTTCCAGCGTGGATGAGTCGATGCTGACGGGCGAGCCCATCCCGGTCGAGAAGGGCTCGGGAGCCAAACTGATCGGCGCCACGATCAATGGAGTGGGGGCCCTGGTGATGCGCGCCGACAAGGTCGGGTCCGACACGGTGCTCGCGCAGATCGTGCAGTTGGTCGCGCAGGCCCAGCGTTCACGTGCGCCCATGCAACGCATGGCGGACAAAGTCAGTTTCTGGTTCGTACTGGTAGTGTTGGCGATTTCGCTGCTGACCTTCCTGGCGTGGGGAATATTTGGGCCTGACCCGTCCTGGACCTATGCCGTGGTCAACGCGGTGTCGGTACTGATCATCGCCTGTCCGTGTGCGCTCGGCCTGGCAACACCCATGTCGATCATGGTCGCTACCGGTCGCGCTGCGCAGGCGGGTGTGCTGTTCCGCGACGCGGAGGCCATCGAACGGCTGCGCACCATCGATACGCTGATTGTCGACAAGACGGGAACGCTCACGCAGGGCCGGCCGGCGTTCCGGGATGCCGTGGGATGCAACGGTGTTCCCGTACGCGGACGTCCTGCGCTTTGCCGCCAGTCTGGAACAGGGCAGCGAGCATCCCCTGGCAGAGGCTATCGTGAGCGAGGCCAGGCTCCGCGAAATTACCCTGTCACCGGCCACCGATTTCGAATCGGTCACCGGCTTCGGTGTGCGTGGCTAGTGTCCAGGGACTAGCGGTCGCCCTCGGCAACGCCGCGTTGATGGCTGACGTGGGGGCGGATATCGCTGAACTGGCGTCTGACGCGGAGAGGCTGCGACTCGATGGCGCAACCGCGCTGTACCTGGCGGTGGGTGGACGTGCCGCCGGCATGATTGCCGTGGCTGACCCGATCAAGGAGAGCACGCCCGCAGCCGTGCATGCGCTGCAGGCGGCAGGCCTGCGCCTGATAATGGCTACAGGAGACAGTCGTACCACCGCCGAGGCCGTCGCGCGCCGCCTGGGCCTGGATGAGGTACACGGCGAGGTGCGCCCGCAAGACAAGGCCGAACTCGTTGCTCGACTGAAGAGGGAGGGCCGCCGCGTTGCCATGGCCGGCGACGGCATCAACGATGCGCCGGCACTCGCGGCTGCCGATGTCGGTATCGCTATGGGTACTGGCACGGACGTGGCCATGTCGAGCGCGCAGGTAACGCTCGTGAAGGGTGACCTGCGGGGCATCCTCAGGGCGCGGGAGATATCGAGAACGACCGTCGCCAACATGCAGCAGAACCTGGCATTCGCGTTCCTTTACAACGCGCTCGGTGTGCCGCTGGCCGCGGGACTGCTGTATCCAACATTCGGTCTGCTCCTCAGCCCGATGATTGCGGCCCTGGCCATGAGCTTGTCCTCGGTCTCGGTGGTCGCCAACGCCCTGAGGTTGCGCAATGCGGCCTGATGTGGGTTGTGTTGGTAGCTTTATGCAGGAGCGGTCGCACCTTTGGACAGCGCATCGGCCGGAGTCGTCCGCGCAGCTGCTGTCTCCCGGAGTGGCCAATTCAGGTCTCAAGCGCAAGCTGTGCTTGCAAGGTCCTGCGCCAGCGCATAAATCCCCACACTGACAGCACGCTGTAAAATCCGATCAGTACGGCGTAAATGTCCAGGCTGCGGTCATGGTAGAGCCACACGGATGCCAGGTTGATGAGCAGCCAATAGATCCAGGCTTCCAAGACCTTGGTGACTTCCATATAGGTGCCGAGAAAACTGAAGATCGTGGTAAAGGCGTCGAACACAGGACGCTCCGCGTCGCTGTAAAAATGCATGGTATAGCCCAGGCCAACAGCGATAGCACAGGCAATGATTATGGCGCGCAGGTGATAGTCCAGGCGCCACCGGATCACTGGATTACGGTCTTGTTCAATCCGTCTATGCCAGCGCAACCAGCCCCAGGCGCCCATCACCGCATAAAAAAAGTAGAGAAACGCCTCGGAGTAGAGGCGGACATCGATAAACAGATAGATGCTGAGTAGGCTGCCCGCGATACCAAAGGCCCAGCAGGCAATTTTTTCCCTGATCAGGAAGATGATATAGATCAGGTTGGCGCCGGTGGCCAGAATTTCTACAATCAAGGCGGGAGACAATTCGTCGTTCATGGTTAATGCCACTCTCGCTTGCGGTATATCACAATTGCACTGCCTCTCAGAATGCGTAACAGCAGTTGCACGCCGTAGGTGCGCGGCTCACCCAGTTGCAGGTAGGTCTGGTTCTGCCAGGCGCCAAAATCATCCCGCGGGTCCGCACCAAAATACAGGCCGTGCACCGCATAGTCCTCATCACTGAGGTTGCGCCCCCACAGTGTTATCGAGAAGACGTCCAGGCGCCATTGCACGCTGGCATTCAGCAGGTTGTAGTCAGCCAACTTGCCGTCGTGGTAATAACCATAGTAGCTGTCGTCCTGCCCCTCGATCTCCAGGCGTGCCGACCAGCGCTCGCTGAAGGACAGCCGGGTGCCGACATTGTACTGGTAGGCGGGTGACTTGGCCTGGTCGCGATCCCGCTTGTCCACGAATTGCCACAGGTCCAGGTCGAAAGCGTCGATGGAGTCGACCTCTGTGTGCAGCCAGCCCAGATTGGCAAACAGTGCCATGTAGGTATTCACATGAAAGTTCGCCTCCAGTTCCGCGCCATAGCTGGTGGTATCGCTGGTGCTGTCGAGGTAACCAATCCACAGACCGGACTCGTCATCCCACATCCAGTTTTCCAGCTGTGCGTGATCGCGGTTGGCGTGAAACAGGGCGACACTCAGCGCGAGGCGTTGGTTGAGCTGCTCGGTGCGCAATCCTATTTCCTTATTGAGCAGGGTTTCATCGTCAAAGTTCAATTTTCCCTGAGTGAATGCCTGGAAAGTTGGCGACATATAGGGCTGGTTGGCACTGGCCGTGGTGTTGACACCGCCGGGCTTTTGACTGCTGGCCACCGTCGCATACGCCATCGTATTGTCCGAGACGGTATAGCGCGCACTGATGTCCCCGCTCCACAGTGTGTCGCTGTTGTCGCTGCGAAAATCGCCGGTATCGCTGTAATCATCCTCGAAGAGTTCCAGGCGCAGTCCTGCAGTGAACGTCAGCTGGTCACTGATGTCGTACTCGTACTCCCCGTATGCGGCATAGCGATCGGTGTCATACGTCGCTGCTGGAAGAGACGTCGCCGTACCAGAGGCTGGGATGCTGGTAATCAAAATTTTCGCTTGCGCGATTGGCGTACAGGCCGACAACGTAGTGGCTTGAGCCGCTGGCTGTGTTGTCGCCGCCGCCCAGGAAGCGCAGGTCGGCAATCACCCTGTCGCGCTTGCGGTCAAAAATTTCGCTCGCGGTATCGGTGCCGGAGGAGCACAGGTAGGTCACGCAAAAATCTTCGGACACCCAGTCGGCGTCGTAACTCTGGCGCAGGTCGGCATCCAGATAGCTAAGGGAGGCATCCAGTGAATGTGTAGCGTCCAGCAACCAGTTTCCGGTGCCGGTAAAGGCCTGCATTTGCTGGTTATCCTTTCCGGGTTGATCTGAAAATGTGGTGCGAGAGTTATCCAGTGACCAGGTGTCATAGCCGTTATCGGCGTCAAAGTAGATGGTGCTGAAGTCATATTGTGCGGTATCGGTGGGGGTCCAGCGCAATTGTGCCCGGCTGGTAAATTCATCGAAATTGTTGGTGTCATCGACGCGAAGTTGGTCGTTTTCAACATAGCCGTCACTGTTTTGCTGTTGCACGGCCAGGCGGGCGTCGAGCTGTTCGCGTAGGGGGCCGCTGAGGACCAGGCCCAAATTATTGCTGTCGTAATTGCCAGCACCGCCAGAGAGCTCGCCCTCGAAGGTGTCAGTGGGAGCATTGGAGCGGATGAAGATCATGCCAGCATGGCCGCTGGCGCCAAATCGGGTGCCCTGTGGTCCGCGTAATACCTCGACCTGGTCTGATGTCGAAGAGCATGCCGGCGTTGGCTGTGTCACCCAGTTCCAGATCGTCAAGCATGATACCTACCGCAGGGTAATACTTCGGGTCGTAGTATTGTTCGAGGTCACCGACACCCCGGATCTGCACAAAGCGGGCCCGGGAAGCGCCGGCGGCCCAGGTAACATTGGGCACTGCATTGAGGATATCCTGCAGGTGTTGCGCCGCCTGCTCGGTGATGCTGTCCTGCGACAGCACGCTGACGCTGCCCACAGATTGCATGAGCGTGGTGTCGCGGAAGTTCGCGGTGACAATGATCTCTTCCAGCGTTTCGGCTGCCGTGGCCAGACCGGGGCGGGTGATTAAAACACTCGCAAGGGCCAGTAGCGCCGCCACAAGAGGTGAAGTAGTTGACATGATGAGCCTCTAAAAAAAGAGACCCGGAGAGCGACGCTAGATCGGTAAGACTGCACCTATTCCTACGCCGGTATTAACCGGATCAGGTTCAAGGGTTCGCCTGTTACAAGCACAGACATCTCAGGCCGTAGCCACCCCTTAGGATTGAGGAGGGCAGTATAATTGCTGGAGCGTCGAATGCCTAGAGGTTTGACCGGAGTCTTGGCTGGAGTACTGCGTTGTGCTATCCAGAGAGCGTATGATAACGCTGTAGCACAAGCCTGAGGGCGAGGTATGAGCGACACCCTGACATCGATATGCGTTAGCACAGCAGACTGCCTGGCACTGGTGGAACGATCGCCCGCAGCGGTTGCAGTCAAGGACAAGGCCGCATGGTTGGCTCTTTTTGCGAGATACAACCTGGTGGAAGATCCGGTCGGCTCGGCCCCGCAGATTTCCGGTATCTATGATCGTCGGATGGGGTACCGGGGCTCGGATCGCTTGAGTCGCTTCTTCGATACCTTTATCGCGCCAAACACTATCCGTTTTCACGTCGATCGCGACGTGGTGTGCGGCCTGCACGTGGTGCGGGACCTGACCATAGAGATCACCATGGCGCCGCAAGTCGTAGTTCATGTACCCGTGCATTTGCTCTATGAACTCACCCTCGAAGGCGACGTACTGAAGATATTTCGTCTGGCAGCCCATTGGGAATTCTGGCCAATGCTAAAACAGCAGGCGGCATCCGGGTGGCCCTTCGTCAGGGTGGGTAGTGCATCGGCACTGCGGCTGTTGCAGCACATGGGTATCGCCGGGATGGCGGGATACATGCGCGCACTTGTCGAGCGTCGGCGCGTCAGGCAAGGAGCGGATCGCGAGGTTCGCACAGTACTTCAACACAGGGCGAGGTGCCAGCGCTGCAGCGCCTCTTCGCCCGCCACGATATCGAGATCGCTTTTCCCCATGCAGGGCCGCGATTATCGATCGCAGACTGTGCCCGGCAGGGGGGTGAGATGCGCTTTACCAAGCTGCTGGCAGCCGGTAACGTGGTATCGGCGACGGTGGATTACCAGCGCGCGGACAACATACTCCCGGGTGTGGCGCTATTCGAACTGGACCGGCGCAGTCTGCGCATTGTGGCGCTGTCCTTCTATTGGTCCCAGTCTGTATAATCGCGTCTCCCGTTTTCGATACACCGGATACCCATGACCGTACGTACCCGTGTTGCGCCGTCTCCCACTGGCGATCCCCACGTCGGCACTGCCTACATTGCCCTGTTCAATCTGTGTTTCGCGCGCGCCCATGGGGGGCAATTTTTGCTGCGCATCGAAGACACGGACCAGGCGCGCAGTACACCTGAATCGGAACAGGCCATCCTGGATTCGCTGCGCTGGCTGGGCCTCGAGTGGGACGAGGGCCCTGATGTAGGAGGGGATTATGGCCCCTATCGACAGAGCGAGCGCATGGCGCTGTACGGCCAGTACGCACAGCAACTGGTGGAGGAGGGCAAGGCTTTTATTTGTTACCGCACGGCGCAGGAGCTTGACGAACTGCGCGAACGCCCGCCTGGCCGCTGGAAATAGTACGGCCCTCAAGCCCTCGGACTTGCGGCTGGACGATGCGGAAATCGAGAAACGCCGCAAGGCCGATCAGCCTTACGTGATCCGCATGCTGGTGCCGGAGGGAGCCGGTACCTGTGCCATCGAGGATATGCTGCGCGGCACCATCGAGCTGGACTGGAGCATGGTGGACGCGCAGATACTGCTGAAGTCCGACGGTATGCCCACCTATCACCTCGCCAATGTCGTGGACGATCACCTGATGCGCATCACCCACGTGTTGCGCGGCGAAGAGTGGATCAATTCGGCGCCCAAGCACAAGCTGCTGTACGAGTACTTCGGCTGGGAGATGCCGCAGCTGTGCCACCTGCCGCTGCTGCGCAACCCGGACAAGTCCAAGCTGAGTAAGCGCAAGAATCCGACCAGCATCCTGTACTACCAGCGCATGGGTTATCTGCCAGAGGCGCTGCTCAATTACCTGGGGCGCATGGGCTGGTCCATGCCGGACGAGCGTGAAAAATTCAATCTGCGGGATATGATGGCGCAGTTCGATATTCAGCGCGTTTCCCTGGGCGGTCCCATTTTCGATGTGGAGAAACTCAGCTGGCTCAACGGCATGTGGATCCGCGAGGAGCTCAATGAAACACAACTGGCGCAGCGACTGGTGGACTGGGCCTATAACCGTGACAACCTCATGAAAGTCCTGCCACACGCCCAGAAGCGTATGGAGACATTGAGTGATTTTGCACCACTGGCCAGTTTCCTGGTGTCCGGTACGCTACCGCTTAGTGAAGACAGCTTCGCTTCTGTTGCTGGCGCGCGCGAGGATATTGTCAGGGGGCTGCAGTTCGCCCTGTGGCGCCTGGAAGCGCAGCGTCACTGGACGCGCGATGCACTATGGAATGACCTGAAAGCCCTCGCCGATGCAATGGGCGTCAAGGTAAAGGATTTGCTGGCGCCGCTGTTCGTCGCGATTGCCGGCTCCAGTGCCTCATTTTCGGTGGTGGACTCGATGGAACTGTTGGGACCCGACATGAGCCGGATGCGGATTCGTCACGCCATCGAGGTGTTGGGCGGTGTGTCCAAGAAGGCCATGAAGCAGCTGGAAAAAGACTACCAGGCATTGACGGAGGGCTAGGTGATGGCGGGAAACATGGCAACATCAATGATTGCGACACTGTTGCGCGCTAGCAATGGTATCCAGTGTACGCCTGCTGTTATCAAGCCGAAGCAGACGTTGCAGCTCTACGACATTGAAAACTGCCCCTACTGTCGTCTGGTGCGAGAGGCGCTGACGGAGCTGGATCTGGATGTGGAGATTTATCCCTGCCCCAAGTCTGGCGAGCGATTTCGACCGGAACTGGTCGAGCGCGGTGGCAAGGCGCAGTTCCCTTACCTGGTTGACCGCAACACCGGGGTCGAGATGTACGAATCCCTGGATATTGTTGCGTACCTGTTTGAGACCTATGGGCAACGCGAGCTACCCCTCAAATGGAGAGCAGGAAAGTTACAAACGCTGGGCTCCATGCTGGCCAGCGCATCCCGCTTGAGTCGTGGCATGCAGGCGCAGTCCAGGCACAGCACCGGAGTATTTGCTGGAGTTGTACAGTTTCGAGTCAAGCCCCTATGCCCGACCGGTGCGCGAATTGCTGTGCGAAATGGAGATTCCCTATATTCTGCGTAACTGTGGCCGCACCCGACTGGAAGAGTGGCTGCTGCCGCCCATGCGTGAGCGGCTGAACATACAGCCGGACAGTGAGCTGGAAAATCGCCGCGTATTGCAGCAGACAGAGGGCAGGGTCTCCATTCCCTATCTCTATGACCCCAATACCGAGCAGGGCATGTTCGAGTCTGCTGATATCCTCGACTACCTGCGAGAAACCTACGGCAACTGAAATTGTTGCATCAGTGGTGGTGTCCGCCGACGCCATGGACATGCCCATGCGCCAGTTCCTCGGCGGTGGCACTTCTTGTAGCCACCACTTCAATGTCGAAGACCAGCGTTTTTCCCGCCAGGGGATGATTGGTATCGATGTCGGCGGTGTGTCTGCCGGCTTTGGTCACGGTGACTGTGCGCATGCCGTCGCTGGTGCTCAGTTGCACGACTGCGCCCGCGCGTAATTTACCGTTGAAGGCCAGGTGCTTGATTGGCACGCGCTGTACGGCCGTCGGGATTGCGCAGGCCATAACCGTTTACTGGATCCACCGTGGCACTGAAAATATCACCAGCGGCGCGGCCGGTCATGGCACGTTCCAGGCCCGGGATAATATTGTTGGCGCCGTGCAGGTACACGGCGGGATCGCCGCCGCGCGAGGTCTCCATCGCAGTGCCTGCTTCATCACGCAGCGTGTAGTGAAACGTCACTACGGTTTCTGGTCCTATATGCACTGTCTGTCTCCTCTGGCTGGTGCAGCACAGATAGTAAAGTCTTGCTGTAAAAAGTCCTAGTCATGGTTGTTCCCTGCGCCGTGCAATGGTGATGCGGGTTCAAGCCAACTGCACCCGCAGCATTGTCGCCTGAACACCAATGCGTCACTATGGCGATGGTTTGTGAGTTGAGATAGGGAAGTATGCATGAGTCAGGAAAGCGCCGAGCCGGGGAGTGGAAGTTTGCCCGAGGCCATCAATCAGGATGTGAGCCAGTTGATTCACCATTTGCGTTGCAGCAACGCACCTGATGAGGTGCTGGCGGAAGCGACACGCCATATACAGCTGGCTTTGAATACACTCAAACCCTGGTTGCAGCAGGGGGAGGGCTGGTCCACCATATCCATGGGCGGCGACATTCCCCGGTTTCCCTGGCGGGAAGACGACCTCACCGCCGTTATGCCCTACAGTCCGATCAGTGGCAAGAGAAACCCCATCGCGCCGCCAATCAGGATGTGGAAGGCGGGCGACAACGAGGTGCGCGGCGAGGTCATTTTTTCACCGACCTATGCCGGGCCCCCGGACAGTGTCCACGGTGGCATTATTGCCGCTGTTTTCGATGAAGTCCTTGCAATGTCAAACGTCATATCCGGCACGGCGGGTTTTACGGGTACCCTGACCATCAAGTACCGCAGGAAGACACCGCTGAACACCCCCATCGAGCTGTGGGGCATGAATGTACGCCAGGATGGCCGCAAGCAATTATGCCGGGGAGAAATGCGTGTGAACGGCGAAGTGACAGCCTCGGCCGAAGGACTGTTTATTTGTGCACCGGAACTTGGCACATAGGTTGAACGTGCCATGATCCCGCGTGGAGCTGGTTTGCGCTAGGACTTGCGCAGGGCCAGCCCGGCCAGTATGGCGGTGGTAAATTCATAGACCATGGCACCGTAGGTATAGCTACCCACCGGAAGGTCACTGGTCAGGGTCGAGTACAGGCGCGCCAGGGCGAGGCCGCCCACCAGGAGCACCAGTGAGATCAGCGCGGGGCGGTACAGGTCCTGTGCGCAATGCCCCCAGCAGACAGAAGATGCCGAAGCCGGTCTGCAGGCCGCCGTACATGGCGCCAATTTCGGCGAAGGCATCTCCCGAGCTCATGGTGAGTCCGGCGTAGTTGCTTGGCAGCGCCGGCGAGATCAGGCACATCAGTCCGTAGACAATAAACATGAGGGCGGAAACCCAAAGAATCACTTTACCTAACACAGTCTTCTCCTGTTGGATGAGGGAGCGTGGCGCACACCAGCTTAGCACAGGCAATCTCAGGCTATAGCTGATCGCGCTACAGCAGCGACAATGGGCCACCGCTGTGCACAACGGCTCTCCTGTAGGCTATGTCCTGGCAGAGTGCGGTTGACAGGTGCGGCGGCTATCACTAGAATGCCCCACTTCGCGTTGATCTTTGATGACTAAAAGTTTAATTTGATCAATGAGTTAGAACTGTTTTTGGGGCTATAGCTCAGCTGGGAGAGCGCAACACTGGCAGTGTTGAGGTCAGCGGTTCGATCCCGCTTAGCTCCACCATATAAATCAGGGACTCACGAGAAATCGGAGTCCTTTTTTTATGTCCGGAATATGTTGTGGTCAGCCAAATCGCTACGCCATTTATCGGTCACTATCTTGTGAGCTTCACCACCATTGCTCTGTAGCAGCCATGTGTGGAAACCGGTGTCATTTGTCGGTAATCAACAATGGATTAGCAACGAAGGGCAGTTAAGTTGCTGGTAGCGTTGTCAGGCCACAGCGCTGGTAGCATGGGGTAGGGCAGCCAGCGGTGAATTCCCCAGCAACTGGATAAAGCGTTTTTCCATCTCGCTGCACGAGGCGCGAATGCTGCGTATGGATTCTGCTGGCACTGGCGGCAATACGGTGATCCGTATGGTGGCTGGTCGGATCAACCAGCCGCCCTTGGGTAGTGCATCCTTGACGTTGTGCAATACGATGGGAATGATGGGGACACCTGCCTTGCGCGCGATGTAAAACGCGCCATGCTTGAACGGCTGTATGTTTCCCAGGGTACTGCGGCTGCCTTCCGGTGCGATCACCAGCGAGCGTCCACTGTTCAATACATCGAGGGCGCGCTGCAAGACCTCGTGTTGATCGGGCGCGTTGCGGTCCACGAAAATGGTATCGGCCTGGCGTAGCAACGGACCTACTACGGGTGTATTTCCCATTTCCTTCTTGACCATCGCCACCACGTCCTCGCGCAGCAGGTGTGCCAGTACCATGGAGTCCAGCAGGCTCTGGTGGTTGAACACAAAAACGGCCGGACGCTCCCGGTACAGGTTATCAACACCTTCAATCTCAAAGTCCAGGCCGGCGAAAGCGCTGCCGATATCACCCAGCAGGCGGGTGAGTTGATTGGCATTGCTGAACCTGTCGCGCCCCAGTCGCCTGCTCAGCATACCGACGGCAGTCGTGGCAATGACGGTTTGTGCGGTAAGCACCGTGCGCGCAATATTTTCCAGGCTGGGCATGCCGCGCGTCGAGAACTGTAACTGGGGCCAATTATTGGCGCGCGCGTGTGCGCCGAGTTTGTCTGTCGGATTGACTGCAACGGGATGACCGACATTACGCAATAGGGGCAGGTCATCACTGGAGTCGGAGTAAAACCAGCAGTGTTTGAGCGGCGCCTTGTGCAGGCCCGCGCTGCGCCGAGCGGTTAGCAGCTTGCCCTCGCCAAAACACAGGGGCGCGATAACCTTGCCGGTGAAGCGGCCGTCTACTACTTCCAGGCGCGTACAGCAGATCTCCTCTATACCCAGCACACGCGCGATCGGGTCAATCTGGTAACGACTGGCCGCACTAACGATGACCAGTTTATGGCCGGCAGCCCGATGTGCTTCGACCAGTGCGATAGCCTCGCGGTACAGGGACTTCGCCAGGTGCTTGTGATAGGCCTGCTCGCCCAGTGCACTGAGAGTGGCTTCAGAGACGCCGGTGAGTGTTCTGGTCATACGCCTGACCAGGCGATGGTAATTACTTCCCGAGCTGTAGACCTTATGCTTGAGAATATCGCGAATGACTTGTGCCGACTGCCCCAGCTTGCCGCGACGCGCGCCCTGCGCCGCAGTTTCCATGGCCAGCGCCAGTATCGAGTATCCCGCAATGAGGGTTCGATCCAGATCGAAGAAGGCGACTGCTGGTTGCTCGCTGTTGGCGATGTCGTGTAGGTGTTGTTCCAGTCTTGTCATGCTGCGTCCTTCCGCAACGCACTGCGTCGCGATGCCCGGTTGACAATGTCGTCAAACAGGAACAAAGCAAAAATCTTGCCACACGCATAGTCGACCGCTGTACGTGTCTACTTTGTTACAAATCAAGGAACTATTTATGAAAATCCGCGCATCAGGGATAGTCTGGACAATGTGCGATGTGTTGTCCTGGTGCGTCCTTGCACCGCAGCGGGGCAGGAATCGTCGATAATATGGCGTTACTTTGGGTAGCTATACATCGCCGAACTGATAACGGATTTCCAGGTAGACGCCCCGTGGCTGGCCCACGAAGTAGCGATATTCACCAAAGCCGAAGTCGGCTCTTTCAGCGTAGTCCTCATCCAACAGGTTGGTGAGACGCAAGCCACCTGTCCAGCGCGGTGTCAGGTCACTGGTGATGCGCAGGTTGAGCAGCGAGTGGCCATTGTATTGGTGTGCGTTCTCCGGCTCCAGGTAATAGGAATCCATGTAGACCCACTCCAACTCAGCCCGGCTGTTGCGTTTGGCGAGTGTGGAAAAGTCCCAATCCAGACGCGCGCTACCAAACACCTTGGGCGCGGTGTCGATGTCGTTGCCCTTGATGTCGCCGCTGGTACCCTGCAGTTCGATGTGGTTGTCGTAGGTGTGGCTGGCATAGTTGGCATCCACACCTACTGACCAGTTCTCGCTCAAGAGATAGTCCATGCTCAACTCGACGCCGTAGTGCCGGGTCTGGGCACCGCTGACATTCTGGCGGTCGGCGTCCTGGAAGATCACATCGTCCTTGTGCATGTAGTACAGGGCGGCATCGTAGCGCAGCGCGCTTCGGCCAATTGCCGCGCAGGCCCAATTCCACATTGTCGATTTTTTCCGAATCGAGGTTGGCGCTCTGCTGTCCCGATTGCAGCCGGTACAGTTCAGACGAATCCGGCGCGCGAAAGCCGCGGGCGAGGCGCAGGTAGGCGATATGGTCCGGGGTGAGGCTGTAGCTGGCCCCGGCATTCAGTGACCAGTCGGTAAAGTCGTCCTCGCGGTCCGCCGGGCGGTAGAAGCGACAGTTGGTGGCTTCCGCGCTACAGGGAGCACCGTCACCGGTCTGGTTGTTGTAGTCGTAGTTGGTGTACTCAAGGCGCACGCCGCCATCGAACTCCCAGCGGGAGTCGCTCTGGGTTCGCACCTGGCTGTAGATAGCGGCGACTGTGGCATCCACCTGGTAATCATAGTGCACACCTGCGGGGATGCCGGGGTTGAAATCCTCGTCCTGGGTTTCCTTGAGGCTGGCGTCGGTGTACTCCGTGTCAATACCGTTTACCCAGCGCAGCGCAGCGGCATCGGTATGGACGGTGGTGCGCAGGCCCAGGCTGTCGTGCCCGTTTTCCTCCACGGGCTGCCAGGCCAGAAAATGTTGCAGGAAATCCATATCGTTAGCGCGCAGGTACGGCGTGAGCGTGAGCGTACTGCTCTCGTTGAGCGATTTGCTGGCGGCGCTGTACAGGCGCACCGACCAGGCGTCCCGGTAGGCATCGGGATTGGGATTGCTCTTCTTCAGATTACTGTCCTGATAGGCGTCGTAGCCCTCGATGAAGCCTGCGGTGTCCTGCTTGAGGTTCGCCGTATCCAGCACCGTGCGAAAATCCCAGGCCTGGCCCTGGTAGTCGTGGCGCAGGATGGCCTTTTGCTGGTCGTAGCCTGAATCATCCTTGTAGCCGCCGTCGCTCGTCGCATTGGCACTGACACTGATGCCGTGCTGGCCGCTGGTGTCACTGTAGCGGTAGCTGGAGCGGTAATAGTCATAGGGTCCAGCCTCCACAGCCAGACTGTGGTCCAACTGCTCGGACGGTGCCGCACTGACGACATTGATGACGCCGTGCATGGCATTGGAACCGAAGAGCGCCGTGGCGGGACCTCTGATAACCTCGATGCGACCCGCCTGCTCGAAGTTGGAATCGAATAACTGGTTAACGTTGCAAAACCCTGGTGCCCGCAGACTGATGCCGTCCGCCGCGGAAAAGAACGAACCGCAGCTCCCGGTGCCGGTCAATACCGGCGAGCGCAGGGCGATGATGCTCTCCTGGCCGTTACCGCGACTGATCCAGGCGCCCGGTACGCGCTGCATGACCTCATTGATATGGATGGGACTGACCAGCGCAAGTGTGGCGCTGTTGATCGTGGACCAGGCCAATGGTAGCTGCAGCGCGTCTTCCGGTATCCGGCTGGCGGTGACCAGTACATTGTCATCGACCTCTGCGCCGTGGGCGAGGAGGGCAGTAGCGAATAGCGACAACGCGCCAAGGCGCAGGGGGAGGACAGGCATTTAGTTGGACTCTGGTGCGAAACAAAGCAGGAGTGTAGCCCGTCTGATACCGCACTCCAATGATACGGCCCGTCAAATGTGTCGTGCTTAGTAGCATAGCCGTCAGGCATTTTTACGGTATACTTTTTCCCGTCCTGGATCGACCCACCGCAACACTGTCGGATCTCCCTGCGATCATAATTGTACATAGGAAATGTTTTATGTCGACCAAGCTCCAGATGCTGCTGCTGGCCCTGCTCATCACCCTCGGTGGCTGTGCCCAGCTTGATGCCTGGACCTCTACCCTGTCCAGGCCAGCTAAGACAGCAGAGCCTGTCGATGCGGTCGCTCGCGCCGATGCGATCTATGTCAACAGCGCGGCAGCTGCTCGCTGGTCGTGATTTTCGCAATATCTATATCGCCCCGGTGAATCTTGCCAACATGCAAATCATCCAACCGGAGGGTGGCTCGGCCGATATTGAATGGTGGGTGACTGACACCGAAGACCAGATCCTGCAGAAGGCAATTGCTGACGAGTTCACTGCCGCCCTCGGTTACGAATCGGCCTTTTACCTCGTCGCCACGCCGGAAGCGGCACAAATCGTCGTCAACACTGCCGTGGTCGCTATCCATCCCAATGTCACGCGCGCAGCCTCCGCTGCGAGCACCAACTCCGGCGGCGCGATTACCGTCAGTATTGCTCTGGTGAATGCCGTCAGTGGAGAAGTGATGGTACGGGTAGTCGACACCCGATCCATCGACGATGTATGGGCGATCAATCAGGTGGAATATGGCGATACTGCGTTTAATCCGATTTTCCGCGCCTGGGGAGATAGTATTCGCCTGGGCTTGCTACAACTCCAGGGTCGCTCCAAGGACGCGCTGGCAACCTCACTGACGACTAAACAATAGCATCTGCCAATAGAGTGGTACCGCAACAGGACCACACGGCAATCCTGCGGCGTGATCAGCCGGCGGCAATGATATTCGGATTGGTCGCAGCGCTGCTGGGGCCCTGCTTGTTGCGCACCGCATCGGCGATCCGAAACAGCGGTATCTTCAGCATCTCTACCAGCTCTTTGCTGGCGCCGGTCTGCTCGAGTGCCTTGTCCATACACAGTAGCCACTGGTCGCGCTCGGCAGGTCCAATATGGTAGGGCTCATGGGGCGTGGTCATGCAGACGGTGCCGTACTTGTCGGCGTACAGCGGGGGGCCGCCCATCCAGCCTATGAGATAGTCCGCCAGCTTTTCTTTCATCACGGACAGGTCTTTGGCATGCATGGCGCGCAAGCCCGCGGCCTCTGGCAGGGAATCCATAATGTCATAAAAGGTATTGGTCAGATGTCGAATGCCATCCTCGCCCAGAATCTGGTAGGGAGTCTGTGGGGTGTCGCTCATGCAGCTCGATCCTGTTGTCATCGTGATGTTCAGTACTGTGCCAGCGAGCTATTATAGTGGGCAAATGCCGCGGATTGTAAGCGTCGACTAATGACTGCGATACTCTGGCCCGTTTAAGCAAATGCGCTGTGGAAGGTACAAATATGAATAATAGCCACGATACATTTTCATTCAGCGGACGTATACGCAGTGGCACGCATGCGGTGCACGGCATTATTGAAATGCTCAGGAGTCAACACAATGCCTGGGTGCATGCGGTCGCTACACTCTGTGTCATTGTCGCCGGAGTGATATTTGGCATCTCGACCACCCAGTGGTGTTTGCTGGTTTTGGTCATCACGACGGTCTGGGTGGCCGAGGGGCTCAACACTGCTTTTGAATTCCTCTGTGACGTGGCATCGCCCGAATTCCATCCTCTGGTTAAAAAATCAAAAGATGTGGCGGCCGGTGCCGTCCTGCTGAGTGCAGTGGGAGCCGTTTCAGTTGGCCTGATCATTTTTATTCCCTATGCCATTGCCTTCCTATAAGACCATGCGCCAATAGGGTGCCTGGCGGCTTTTCCTCTGCTAGAATTCCTGACTTTTCGGCACGACAACGTGGCGCACTGACACCCTGGGCCACCGGCATTACATGGACAAAGGACAATCACTATGAGTCTTGCTGATAAGGTATTGGCCGTTAACGACGATTTGCCCATTCGCACCGACGCGCCGGTGCACAGCGGTAAAGTGCGCTCGGTCTACTGGCTGACCGCTGCAGACAGCGCCCGGCTGATCGCAGAGCGCGGCTATGCAGTGGCCCCGGATGCGCCGCTGGCCATCATGGTCATTTCGGACCGTATATCGGCCTTCGATTGCATCTGGCATGCACAGGGTGGCATGCGCGGGGTCCCGGGCAAGGGTGCGGCACTGAATGCCATTTCCAATCACTGGTTCCGGCTGTTTCGCGAACGCGGCCTGGCGGATAGCCATATACTTGAAATTCCCCATCCACTCGTCTGGATCGTGCAGAAGGCTCGACCGGTGATGATCGAGGCTATTGCCCGGCAATACATTACGGGTTCCATGTGGCGTTCCTATGAAAAGGGTGAACGGGAGTTTTGTGGCATTACGATTCCCGATGGACTTCGTCGCGACCAGAAACTACCGGAATTACTGATTACCCCATCCAGTAAAGGAATTTTGCATGGCATTCCGGGGGTGCCTGCTGTGGATGACGTCAATATCACGCGCAGTGATATTGAAAAGAATTTTGCCGCCTTCAAGTTTCGTAGTGTCGATGATATTGCCCTGTACGAGCGTTTGCTACGTGAGGGCTTTGACGTGATCAGTACCGAATTGGCCCGGCTGGACCAGGTCTTTGTCGATACCAAGTTTGAATTTGGTTACGTCACCGACAGGGCGGGCAATGACCAGCTGATCTATATGGACGAAGTGGGCACGCCTGACTCCTCCAGAATCTGGGACGGCGCGGCACTGCGTGAGGGCCGGATAGTGGAGAACTCCAAGGAGGACTTTCGCCAACTCCTTTTGCAGCACTTTCCCGACCCGGACATTTTGCTCAACAAGAGTCGCATGCCTGAACGCCAGGCACTGGCCCGCGACAACGCACTGCCTGTCGAGGTGCTGATGGCGGTATCGCATACCTATGTGGGTATTGCGGAGAAAATCATTGGTGGCACCCTGCAGGTGGCGGACAATCCCAAGGCTGAGATCATTGATGTGCTGCGTAGGGAGTTCGCACTTGTTGACTGAGACAGCTTTTGCTCACTGACCCGTGGTTCTACCTGGTCGCAGTCCCGGCGGTACTGTTATACGGCATAGCCAAGGGCGGTTTTGGCGGGGCGATTTCCATTGTATCGGTACCCATGATGGCCCTGATGATGCCGCCGACCCAGGCCGCCGCCATTCTCCTGCCCATTCTCGTTGTGATGGACGCGCTGGTGGTGAAAGCCTATTGGGGCGTATATCGATAGGCGCGCACTGTACCTCTTGCTGCCCGGCGCGCTCGTTGGCGTCGGTATCGGATATCTTGTCCGCCGAATCGATGAACGAGCACTACATGCGGATTCTTATTGGCGTGCTGTCACTGGTATTTGGCCTGCAGAGCCTGTTCGGCCTGAAGTCATTTTCCAGTAAAGATCACCACCCCGTCAGTGGCAGCCTGTTCGGTGCCGTGGCAGGTTTTACCAGCTTTAGCATACACGCCGGTGGTCCGCCCCTCACCATGTACCTGATGCCCAAGCAGTTGGCGCCACTGCTCTTCGCCGGCACAGCGGGTATCTTTTTCGCGGTCGTCAACGTCGCAAAGCTGGTGCCTTACTATGCGCTGGACCAGTTCACTGCCGACAACCTTTTGTATTCGCTGGTGCTGGTGCCTCTTGCGCCATTGGGTGTGAAACTGGGTCACTACCTGGTGCGACGATCAACAACGTCGTTCTATTATTCCGTGACCAGTTTTTGCCTGGTGCTGGTAGGGGCAAAATTATTATGGGACGGAGTCACGGCACTCGGCGGTACCGGCCCTGCCGCATAAGCGCATCTGACTGGCCGAATTACTGCAGGCAAAAAAAAGCCCGGATCGTGTCCCGGGCTTTCCCCGCCGCAGTGGTTGCTAGCGTTTGCCGAGCTTGCGGATATTGCTGGGCGAAAAATAGGCCGGCCCTTTCACCGGCTTGACGTCGTACAACATCGGTGAGCCGTCGTTGACGAGGCGCTCCGCGATGTACGCGCCGGCGCGCAGGTCGTGGTACATCTGTACACGTCGAATGTAGGCCTGGCCGTGGTACTCGTAGATGTTGTTGTTGAACACCACTTTCCACAGTTCGCCGTGGCCATCGTAGTTTTCAGTGATGGCGGCGATGGCCGTGTCCTCGTCGACGTAGAGACGGCGTTTTGCGTAGATGTGACGCTGACCCTCCTTTAGCGTTGCCTTCCACCACCCAGACGCGCTTGAGTTCATAGCGCATGTAATCCGGGTTGGCGTGGGATTTGGTCAGCAGTTCAGTGTAGCTGGCTTTCGGGTCGTCAAATTTGTAGTTGTGGTAGGGAATGAATATCTCCTGCCTACCGATAAGTTGCCAGTCGAAGCGTTCCATCGAGCCGTTGAATCCCTGCGTTTCGTCCACGGTTTTGAGGCCACCGGGGCCATCGGGGGTATCAAAGCCCACCGTCGGCGCGCGCCGAACCCGCCGCGAGCCCGGCAGGTAGCGCCACACTTCCCGCGCGCTCTTCTGGTAGTCAAAAGGTTCGATGACGGCGGTCACCAAACCCTTGTCGCGGGCGGGCTCGGTGGCATTGGTCATGATATAGCCAGCGATCAAACCCAGATTGGGATACTCGTACTCCGCGGTGACCGGATTATTGCGATTGGCATAGGGCGCCTCCTGCACGAAAGTGGAGCGACGCAGGGACTGGGTGCTCGTTGGGAAATACCGCGATGTCCGCGTATTCACCCTCTGTCGTGAGGAAGGGATCGTTGGTACGAGCCAGCCACACGACCTCCGGGCCCGGTGGTGGGCACCGGGAAGGCCGCGGAGCCGATGAACCCCGAGATGCCCTCGCTGTCATCGGTCAGCTCGGCGTGCTCGGCGTTGTAACGCACCTTGTCGTAATAATGCTGGTAGAAGGCAAACTCGCGGTGGCCCGGGATACACCGGCATGCGGAAAGTGTCGGGATAGGCCTCGAACATCGCGATCTGTCCCGGGCTCAGGCGCGCCCGGTGTTCTTCCATATTCTCTTTGGTGATAACAAAGAGTGGCTTTTCATCGGGCCATGGGTTGGGGTAGGGGGTGCCTGGTCCGTCCCATTTCAGCCCCTGCGGTAAACCGACCACGCTGCCGGTCCACTCGGGGATCAGGCCGTCCTTACTGCCCGCCCTGGTAGCGCCCATCGGGGTGAGGTCCTTGCCAAGGCGTGCCAGCTCCTGCGGTGACATTTTTGCTAACGCGCCGCTCGACAAAAGTGACAGTATCAGCGTTATCGCGGTGCTTTTTTTAATACGCATTTTCTTCAATCCTCGTGTTTGTCTCAGAAGCTGTAGGAAACATTGACCGACACATTGTCGCGGTCGTTGATGTAGGTATTTTCACCACCATCAAAGAAGTTGGAGTAGCCAACAGACGTGATGAAGTTGTTCAGGTAGATAAACTGGAAAGTGATATTGACCGCGGATGAGTCTTCCACCATCTCGCTCTCCAGGATGTTGCCGTCCAGACCACGCCTGAGAAAGATGGGAACCTTCAGGTCCAGCCCCTGTGCCAGGTTCAGGTAGGACAGTTCGAGCCGCATATTCACGACCGTGCCATGGTCGTCGAAGACCAGGTCCGCGCTGTCCTCTGAAGTCACATACGCGCCGGCCAGTTCGAATACGATGACCGCATCATCCCACAGCCTGGTCGGCTCAAGTACATAGGAGCCGCCGAGTTGGTAAGCGGCGATGTCACCGGGCACCGGCTCACCACTCAGCAGTACGACCGGCGCATCGGTCTTGTAAGAGACTTCACCCTGCACATTGGTATCAAAGAGCACCGTGGTGAAACTGGCGGCGTACCCCTGGATATCCTCGAAATACTCGATCGTGTAGGACTCCGGGAGCAGTCCACCTTGCAGAAAATTGAGCCGTTGGGCGGGCGCTTTACTGTGGGCATTGACGTAGTAAAGACCCAGGTCGGTTTCCCCGAGTACAATCCAGTGCAGGGCCGCGCCCCACTGGCCGCGTGTCGGAAGCGCTTTTATCCGCGGTTCTGGGCACGGCGGTGATGCTGTCCGTACCAATGGGAATCAGGAAGTTTGCGGCGCCAGGACCCAGGAAATCCCGATCGCTGAAATAGCTGCCGACGCCGTTGAGTTCGGTTTTCTTCCACTCGTACTGGTAGTAGGCCTCGAAGGTGACGTCGGGTATCACGTCGATCTGGCCGTACAGCGCGCCCGTCGGCAACAGGATTTCCTTTACCTCCACGCCCGGAGTGTTGCGCGCGATAAGATCGGCGCGATTCTGCAGGCCGTTGATGCCGGCGGTAAAGGTCGCTTCGCCCCAGTTGATCACCTGGCTGCCCAGCCTGAGGTTGTACGGGCGGTCGCCGGGCAGGTCACCGCTGGCGTACAGGAAGTAATCGAGCATTTCGAGGCGGTCGCGGTGTTCCTTGACGGTGCCCGGGGGGAATTCCCTGAAGTTGGCGTCGCCGTTGGGGAAGGCTTTGCTGTTGTTGTAGGTGAGGTAGTCCTCCTCACTCTGCTGGGTGTTCTGGTCGTACACGTCGTCATAGTAGCCTCGGGCGCGGGCGAACAGGCCATAGTCGTCGCGCTTCAGATCCATCTCCGTGACAAAGGAAGCCTTGTTCTGCGTCAGGCTGCCGCGATTGAAGTTGTTGTCGCCGTCATTGGCATTGATCAGCACCGCATAGGCGCGGCTATCGGCCTCCAGATTGCCGGTGTCCTTGTACCGAAACTGGTCATCGTCCGGTTTCGCTACTCGCAATTGCGCGGTATAGGCGATATTTGTATCCCAGGTCGAGGTTCCATTCGCTGTCGTCGCCGAACGCGAAGGACATGGCGTGAGCTGCTGTAGCACTTGCAGCAAGAGCCGTCGCGGCGACAACGTTTGCCAGCGTTTTATAGCGCCATCTACCCTGCTTATCCATAGTGCTCCCTATCTTAAATCGTTAGTGACTGAATGCATTGAAGTGTGTGACGTGTCATGCCGCAGGAACGATCTTCGCCACGGGTTTTTGTTCCGTGCCTGCTTTCTCGGGCTTGAGCAGATAGCAGGCCAGCGCCGGCAGCAGCCACAGCGCGCCCACCATGTTCCACACGAACATGAAGGTCAGCAGCAAGCCCATATCCGCCTGAAACTTGATGGGTGACCAGATCCAGGTCGCCACGCCCACCGCCAGCATGGTCGCGGTCAGGCTGACGGCTTCTCCCGTGGTGGTGAGGGTATTGTAATACGCTTCCTGCATATCCATGCCCTGGCGCAGGAAGTACGTCAGTTTGCTGTAGATATAAATGCCGTAATCCACACCGACCCCGACGCCCAGCGCGATGACGGGAAGGGTCGCCACTTTCACGCCGATGCCCAGGTAGGCCATCAGGGCCTCGGCACAGGAAAGAGGTCAGGGCCAGCGGCACCATAATGCAGATGACGGCGCGCCACGACGCAATACGTGATAAACACCAGGGCGCCCACGACACCGTAGATCAGGATCAGCATGCGGTTTTGCGAGTTGGCGATTTCCTGGTTGGTGGCCGCCTCGATGCCTGCGTTGCCGGCCGCCAGGGCAAAGTGAATGCCTTCCTGCTCGTTTTGCCGCGCGAATGTCTTGCGCGGCGTCGACCACGCGCTGCAGGGTGTCCGACTTGTGGTCGCTGAGGAACAGTGCGACCGGCAACATGCTGCAGGTGGTATTCACCAGCTCATACGGTATGGGGTCAAAAGTCGAGCTGAGTAGCCGTTGGTTGCGGCTGATGGTAGCCCATTTGAGGTTGCCCTCGTTGTAGCCGGCGGCGATCAGCTTGGAAATTTCCGTGGCGCCGATCGCGGAACTCACGCCGGGCACGTTCTGCATATGCCAGATGAAGCGATCTACCAGTTCCAGGTTGCTGTACTGCGCGCATTGCTGTTCAGCGGTTTCCACCATGACAACGAACACGTCGGAACTGGTGGCGTAGTTGTCGGAAATAAACTGGTTGTCGAGATTGTAGCGGGAATCCGGGTGTAACTCCGGCGCGCCCGGATCCAGGTCGCCGATCTCCAGGTTGCGGCCGCCGTAAATACCGATGGCGAAGCCGATAACGGCCAGAACCACCGATACGCCGGCGACCCGGCGGCTGGCGAAATAGGACAGGATATGCCATGAGGTGGTGCGGGAGCGGCCGGCGCGACGACGCCGGAGGCGTTCAACGGCTTTGGTACTGATGCCCAGATAGGACATCAGGACCGGCAACAGGACCAGGTTGGTCAATATGAGTACACCGACACCGACGCTGGCGGCTATGCCCAGATCCTTGATGACCTGGATGGGAATCATCACCATGGTGGCAAAGCCAATGGCATCGGTAATGAGCGCGGTCATAGCTGGAGCGTACAGGGCGCGAAACGCCAGCGCGGCGCTGGTGCGTCTTGTCGTTGCCGGCGACGAATTCACCGAGTACGGCGTTGACGACCTGCACGCCGTGACTCACCCCGATGGCGAAAATCAGGAACGGGATCAGGATGGAGTAGGCGTTGAGGCCGTAACCCAGGGTAGTCAGCAAACCCAGTTGCCAGATCACGGCGATGAGCGAACACAGTAGCGGCGACAGTGTCGCGCGCAGGCTGCGGGTATAAAGAAGCAGTAACACCAGGGTGATCAGGAGGGTGATAATGGCGAAGAAAAAGATGGCGGTGATCCCATCGAGCAGGTCCCCGATCATTTTCGCGAATCCGACAATGTAAATCCTGACCGTGGGTTGCCCGGTGCTATCGACAGACAACTTTTCATATTTCTCCCGGACGTCGCTCTCCAGCGCTTTTGACAGCGCCCAGTAGTCCAGGGGTTTGCCGGTAGTCGGGTCTATATCAATAAGGGGCGCTTGTACGATACTCGAGCGGTAATCGTCCGCTACCAGTCGACCCACTTCGCCGGAGCGCTGGATATTCTGGCGCAGTTGCTGCATCGCCTTTGCGGAGCCGTCGTAGTGGGAGTCAATGACCTTGTCGCCTTCGAAGCCCTTTTCGGTCACTTCTATCCAGCGCACGTTCGGTGTCCACAGCGAGCGCATCCTGTTGCGGTCCACCCCGGGCAGGTAGAACACCTCGTCGTTGATCTTTTGCAGCAGGTCCAGGTACCCGGGGTCAAAGATATCGCCCTTGGTGTTTTCCACCGCGACCTGAATGTTGGTTCCCGCCGCACCGAGGTCGGACAAGTGTTTCATGAAGGCCTGGATAAACGGATGCTCCATGGGGATCATTTTTTCGAAACTGGCGTCGGGCCGCAGGCCCGCGGTCTGCCAGGCGAAAAACACCGTTCCGAGCAAAAATACGATGAGCAGCAGGGGTCTGTGGGAAAATAGTATGCGCTCGAGGGGGCGCTCCTCGTAGCCGGGCAGAGAGGTGTGCCGGTGCTCCTCGTTCAGGTCTGCTGGATCATTCATTGTCGATTGCCCCTTCGATGATCTTGACTCCGCCCTGTCCGACCAATACCAGTTTTCCGTTGCGGCTCAGGCCGGAACTCAGGCCGAGGCGATCTTCCATCACGGTGCGCCGGAATGACTGTCCGCCATCGGCGCTGACCAGCACGGTGCCGCCCGCGCCGACCAGCACGATGTCACCCTGTGCGGAAGCGGTGCCGCCGGCGAGGGTGTTGTTGTCGCCAGGGACGGGCTCCCAGGTTGTACCGAAGTCGGCAGAGCGGTACAGGTTGCCGCGCAGCCCGAACATCAGCAGGGTATCGTGCTGCGCGTTGTAGACGACGCCGAACCAACTGCCGTCATAAAACGGCTGCAGTGATTCCCAGCTGCGGCCGCTGTCGAGGGAGCGGAACATGACCCCGCCCTCACCGGCGATGAATACGCGCCCCTTACTGTCTCCCGTAACGGCGTTGAGATGGAACTCCTCGGGGTTTTCCAGCTTCATCTGCTGGCTGATCCAGTGTTGTCCACCGTCCTCGGTGGCAACCAGCGTGCCGAAGGTGCCTACCGCCCAGCCCCGATCGACGTCCTGGAACCATACATCCATCAAGGGGGAGGTGAATACCGGTTCCTCCAGGGTGAGATCCGCATCCTCCAGCTCCACCTGGGCGTCCTCCAACTCGGCCTCCAGCTGCGCCTTGGTATCTTCGTCGGCTGTCGCCATGCTCTGTTCCAGTTCCTCTACACGGCGATGCGCCGCTTCGCGCACGTCGAGATTGGCCTGCTGTTGCACCGCCAGGCCATCGCGCTGGATCCGCCAGTTCTCGCCGCCGTCATCGCTAACAAGGATCAGCCCGTCGTGGCCCACGGCCCAGCCCTTCTGGCCGTTTATAAAGTGGATACTCGTCAGCATCTGCGTAGTGGGTACCGCGGCCTGCTGCCAGCGGCTGCCGTTATCGTCGGAGTACAGCACAATCCCATGTTCGCCCGCCACGACCAGGCGCTCACCCGCGGGGGAGATGTCCAACAGCAGTGATTTGGAGGCCAGGGGCATAACAGGCGCGGCGTCCTGCGCCTCGATCCGTCCGGGCAGTGAGCTCAGTACAAGAAATGACATCAGCAAGGTGGTAACTTGCTTTCTGAGTGACATGCGGAATCCACCTGAACTTATCATTATGTAAATACTGTTACCATTGTGGGCACGGTCGCCTTGGCGAAACATGATGCCAGTCAAAGTTTAGTGAGTTTTCTGAGTTATAGCCAATGGGAGTCACAGATGAACACCATCCTGTTTGAGAAGCGCGGTCAGCAGGCCTGGATTACGCTCAACCGCCCTCTGGCCAAAAACATGCTTAACGGTGAAATGTTCGTGGAACTGGCGGACGCCTGGCAGGAAGTGCGACAGGACGGTGCGATCCGCGTGGCGGTCCTGACGGCTGCCGGGGTGGAGGATTTCTGTTGTGGCGGTGATCTGTCCCAGGTCATTCCCTTGTGGACCGGTGCGAAAGAAGCCCAGACCCGGGCGGAAGAGCGCCTGCTTGCCGATCCCCTGATCGTGGACAAGATCATGCTCAAGAGCGAGCCGTTGTACAAACCGGTCATCGCGGCCATCAACGGGCGGGCGCTGGGCGGTGGCACCGAACTGTTGCAGGCCACTGATATCCGCATCGCAGCAGAACACGCGTTGTTCGCTTTGCCAGAGGCGAAAGTGGGCGTGGTGCCGGGTGCCGGCTCAATGGTACGACTGGCCCGGCAATTGCCCTGGGCCCACGCCATGAAAATCCTGCTGGGCGGCGAACCGATCAGTGCGCCTGAGGCCCTGGCCATGGGCCTGGTCTCGGAAGTCGTGCCCCTGGGTGAACTACAGTCTCGCGCCGAACATTACGCGCAGAATATCTGCCGCCAGGCGCCCCTGGCCTTGCAAGCCATCAAGCGGACGGCACTGGAGACCCATACTCTGCCCTGGGCCGATGCCTTCAGCTTCGAGATGGAGCAGGCCGGTAGGGTGATGATGAGCAAAGATGCCAGGGAGGGCCCGCGGGCGTTCAAGGAGAAGCGGCAGCCGGAGTTTCGCGGCGAGTGACACGCGCCCATGCAATTGTAAATCGCGGGTCCGCTCTGGTATAAACAGGCTTCGCCAAGGAGTAAACATGAATATTATAAAGCTGACTGACAGCGTGGCGGTCTCCGCGCAAATTTCACCGGAGGATGTCGCAGACATCGCAGCGGCTGGTTACAAGGTATTGATTAATAACCGGCCGGATGGCGAGGAGGGCACCCAGCCCAGCGGCGCTGCGATTGCCGCCGCAGCACGGGCGGCTGGCCTGGAGTACCATCACATGCCCGTCACAGCGATGAGTTTCCCCGGCCCGGACTTCGACACCATGAGTGATTTGCTGGATGACCCGGCGCGCCCGGTGCTTGCTTTTTGCCGCACCGGTACCCGCTGCGCAAACCTGTGGGTGGCCAGTTGCGACGAATCCGCACGCGAGGAGGCCATCACGAAAGCTGTTCAGCGCGGCTTCGATCTGGGTATGGCCTCAAGATTTATCGCTCAGCTTGCACCACGCGACTAGCGCAGCGGCCTCAGCGTTGCCATTGGCTGGAACACACCATGTCTGAAATTGCGCAAGCGCGTCCGGCCAGCACCGTGGTGCTGTTGCGCGATACGGCCACTGGCCTGGAAACTCTCCTGCTAAAACGCAACAGAGCCCTGCTTTTTGCCGGCGGTGCCTGGGTATTTCCCGGCGGCGCACTGGAGGCGCAGGACCTTGCTGCCGCCGGCGGAGATGTCCATCTGGCCTCACGCATTGCTGCCGCGCGGGAAGCCCGGGAAGAGTCGGGTTTGTCGCCGCAGCTTGAAGATATGGTGTTGTTGAGTCACTGGACGACACCGCTGGGAGAGCCCAGACGATTTTCGACGTGGATCTACGCAGCGCCGCTAGCAACTGATATCGATGTGGTGATTGACGGGAGTGAAATACACGACTCACGCTGGCTCAGTGTGCACGAGGCAATCGCTGAACATGAGATGGGCGGACTGGACATGCTGCCACCGACCTATTTCACACTGCTCAGTCTTGCCCGCTATGACAACGTCGCGCAGATGGTGACTGCGCAGCGGGATTCTCCAGTGCCGGAAGTGTTTCCGGTGTTTGCCAATGACGGTGACCAGCTTATGGTCATGTTCCGCGGTGACGCCGGCTATGAGAGCGCCGATGGTTCTATCGCGGGCGCGCGGCACCGCGCGGTGTTGCGCGGCGCGTGTTGGCGCTACCAGTATCTTGATGTCGATCCCGCATACCCACCGCTGATACCTCCGGCGCAGGCTTAGACGCTATGCATCAAGGTCGCCAGTCCCTCTGGGATATCCCCACCCGATTGTTTCACTGGCTGATCGTTGGCTGCGTGGCATTGTCCTGGTGGAGCGCCGAGATGGAGTACTACGGCGTCCATGAGTGGTCAGGTTATACCGTCATCGTAGTGGTGGTGAGTCGCATCATCTGGGGATTTGTCGGTAGCCGCCATGCGCGCTTTGCGGATTTCCTGGTCGGGCCAGCCGGGGTATGGGATTACCTTAAAGGTAGGCCCGCAGCGAGCGTAGGCCATAATCCGCTGGGCGGCTGGTCCGTCCTGTTACTGTTGACTCTGCTAATGCTGCAGGCGGTCAGTGGCCTGTTCAACAGCGATGACGTGCTGTTTTCGGGACCCTTGTACTATTGGGCGAGTGGCGGGTTTCGCGATGCCATGGGTGTGGTGCATGAGGTGGCGTTCAACGCCCTGCTGGCGCTGGTCTGCCTGCATATTCTGGCGGTGCTGTACCACCAGTTGCGACGGCGGGAAAAATTGTTGCAGGCCATGGTGCGCGGCAGTGCAGCAGGGCGTGAGGGCAGGGAGGCGCCCGTGCCCTGGTGGCGGGCCGCGCTTATCGTGGTGCTCGTTGCCCTGGCCCTGTGGTGGGGATTGGCGCAGGCGCCCCAGCCGACGTTTTTGGCCTGGTGACAAGTCGGGATACGTGCACAACGCTGTCGGAAAGCCGCAATTTATCACTTGAACTAAATACTGTAACTAAATGATTTATAAGTATAAAAATAGTGAAAATGTGCAGATAATTGGCAGGGGAGAGGTAGGATGACGGAAGGTGGTTGCCTGTGTGGCGCGGTGCGGTTTCGTATCGGGAAGTTCAGCTCGGCTATCTTCAAGTGCCACTGTTCCAAGTGCCGGAAGGCGTTCGGGGGTGCGTCCAGCGCTGCTGCCCTGGCGGGCGAGGACGCTTTTTCATGGCTGCAGGGCAGCGAGGGTATACGGGAGTACCAGAGTGACAGTGGTTTCAAACGTTGTTTCTGTCCCGACTGTGGAACGATACTCCCGCAATTCCTGCCCGACCACAAAGTCTATTGGGTGCCCGTCGGATTGCTGGACTCAGACCCCGGCATCCGGTTGCAACAGCATATCCACGTGAATTCCATGGCGGCCTGGGAAATCCTCGATGATCAGACGCGGCAGCATGGCGAGGGATTTGGGTCCACACTGATCGAGTCTCCGAAGGGGTAAACCCTGAAGAGCGAATAACCTCTGTTATTGAGCGATTCGCCAGGGTTTACCGCTGTCGCTCGCCGCATCGCGCTGCTGTCGGGAAACTCAATACAGGTATTCCTCCGCCGTGTACTCGTCGTGGCAGGCCTTGCAGGCATTCCCGGTCGCGGCAACCTGCTCGGCAATCGCCTTGCGATCAGTGCCCTGCTCGGCAACGACCTGTAACGCGTTTACTGCTACTTTCAGGTCATCCATCTTCTTCTGGAAATCCGCCTTGTTTTGCCAGATTTCGGGTTTAGCTTTGGTGGTGCCCTTTTCTGACCCATCGGCGAAGCCGCGCATCACATCGATGGTCATCAGTGCTGCCATTTGGTCGGCATAGCCTGCCATCTGCATCTCCTGCCAGGGCATCTCGCCTTTCACCATGGCCGTCATTGGGCCAAAGTTGGTGGCCAGCATGGCAAACCACGACTGCCGGTACGATTGTGGCACCTCTTTGTCATTGAAATGGGAGATGGCCAGCGGTGAGAGAGCCATGCCGGCGAGCGTGATGATTGCCAGGACAGTGTTGCGCGATAGCGTGTGCCATGTCGGTTTCCTTGTGGTGGTTTGTTCTCATTGGAGTATATGCAGAGTGGCCACAGTGTATTGACCGTTCCGAGGGGCTGACAAGGAAAATTTTTCCGCAACCGGGAGCAACGCTGACACATCACGACCAACTTTTTAAACCTGTCGCTCATTACGGCTGCTGCGAGGCTGTATTGCCGCATGATTGCGCTACCATGGCGCCATCGTTCAGGGGGTTGGCGCATGAGTTCACAACAGCAGTGGGATTACAGTTTCGATGTGGTGATTGTCGGCTCCGGCAACGGTGGCATGACAGCGGCCCTGTGCAGCTACGAGATGGGTACCAAGGATGTGCTCGTCATCGAAAAATCCAACCTCTACGGCGGCACCAGTTCGATCTCCGGCGGCGGTGTCTGGATACCCTGTAACCGCTATGCACAGTGCAGCCGGCGCAGACGATTCAATCGCGAAAGGCCAAAACCTACCTGCGACAACTCATCACTGAAGAGGAGGTGCCCGAGTACCAGTTGGACGCCTATCTGGAAAACGGCCCGAAGATGGTGGATTTTCTCCACGAGCGCACGCGCATGCGCTACGTGACGCTGGAACACTACCCCGATTACTACACCAACCTCGACGGCGCCATGCACGGACATCGCTCGATGGAGCCGGAGACGTTTAACGCGGATGAACTGGGCGAGGAGTGGCGACGTCTGCGGCGCACCCACCCCATGATGCACCTGGCGGGTGTCATCGGCTTCACCCAGGTGGAGGCCGCCTTGCTGATCGGCCAGCAGCCGGGCTGGTGGAAAACTGCAGTGAAACTGATAGCAGACTATATTCTGGATATTCCCTGGCGTCTTAAGGACAGGTTCCACCGCCGACTGGCCACTGGCTGTGCCGGTGTGGCACGTCTGCGCGCCTCGATGCAGGACCGCGATATCCCACTGTGGCAGAACACTGCCATGACCAAAGTGGTGGATGTGGATGGCAAGGTGCTCGGTGTCGAGGTGATGCGCGAGGGCAAGCCTCTGCGCATCCAGGCGCGCAAGGCAGTCATCCTCGCGGCGGGCGGTTTCGAGCACAACCAGGAGATGCGCGAAAAGTACCTGCCGCAACCCACAGACCATCGCTGGAGCGCCGGCACGAAGGACAACACCGGCGATGCGATCCGCGAAGGTATCCGCCTGGGTGCGAAAATGCATCGCCTCAACGAGGCCTGGTGGTGCAACACGATTTCGGTACCCGGCGAGGAGATTCCCCGCCTCAGCATCATGGAGAAATCCTATCCCGGTTCGATCATGGTTAATCCGGCCGGGCAGCGCTTCAGCAATGAATCGCAGAACTACATGGCCTTCCAGCAGGAAACGTTTGCCAAACACACGGACGAGAATCCCTGCAACCCGACCTGGCACATCTTCGACGCCAATTTCCGCGCCCGGTATTTTGTCGGCCCGCTGTACAACAGCAAATTCCTGCCGGACTGGGCGGTGCCCAAACGCTACGAGGCGGAGGGCTTCTTCGCCAAGGCTGATTCAATTGCCGAGCTGGCGCGCAAGATCAGTGTGAATGCGGCGGGGCTGGAAGACAGTGTGCGCAAGATGAATGACTACGCGCGCACTGGCGTGGATCCGGATTGTCATCGCGGCGAGTCGGCCTATGATCGCTACTACGGCGATCCCCGCGTAACTCCTAACCCCTGTCTGGCACCGATAGACAAGCCGCCCTACTACGCCATGAAAGTTGACCCCGGCGACTTCGGCACGCAGGGCGGCATGGTGATCAACGCCGATGCGCAGGTGTTGCACGAGGACGGCCATGTGATCGAAGGGCTTTATGCGATCGGCAACTGCAGTGCGCCGACCTTGCCCTGTTATCCAGGACCCGGCTCTACCCTGGGACCTGCCATGACGTTTGCGTACCAGGCGGCGAAGTCGATTACCGGTTATCGGGATTAGTTTGAACGCTTGGAACTGAGTCAGCTTTGTTGGTGCTGTGTTAAATGAACATGTATCAATCGCTACTGCTGCGAGTAGCAATTCCGTGACTAGAGCGCGATCACTGAGTTACTGATCCCGCCCACTTCCCTCGAACGACCGATCCTGGTAAAAACAGATGCTAGATACAGGCGGCGTATACGCTCGCGCGCTGGGGGATATACAAATACTTGAATCGCAGGCCGGCGGTCTGTGCGATGTTGGGCGCCGGATCCTCACCCAACTCGATTTCAGACTTCCGATCTACATAACACCGTTGTTCAGTTTCGCTGCGGCGGCGTCAGCCCCGGATGCGATGTGGTTTTTCAGTGTTGCAGCAAGTGGCGGGATTACTTGACCGCGCATTGTGAAACTGTCTATCACCTCGCCAGCGATGTTGATGAACTGAAAGGTCATCTGTGCGTTGTCAGCGACGATGTGCATTGCGCCGTAGGCACCGTTGTAACGTAACTGACTGCCCGGAACCGGAGTGCCAAAGTTGTAGATGCTCTTGCCTCCAAGGCCGTTCACGAAATACGGAATGCCGTCAAATTCAACGCGCTCATAGGTGTGGTCGTGACCGTTGATCACGGCATCGGCGCCCCATGCGGCGAAAGGCCATTGCATGCCGGTTGTCGAGCCATGCTTGGCTGACGAATATGCCGCATGGTGGAACAGCACGACCTGCCAGGCAGACGTGGATGCCGCCAACTGCGCTTGCAGCCATGCCCGCTGAGCAGCCATGTCGGACGAACGTTTCAATGCGCCCTGACTGTCCAGAGCAAAGAAGTGGACAGGACCTATGACAAAATCGTAATACCTCTCGTTGCCCGAGGTAGCGCTGCCGACGACTCCGTCGCCGGGTAGGGTAAAGTAGTCCAGGTACTCATTGACGCCGCCGCCGTTCTTGTAGTCGTGATTTCCCAGAACCGGGAAGAATGTGTTGGATGGGCTGGTGCCACCATTGCAGTAGTTGCCGGTACCCACATCGGCGAGATAGTCGCAGTAAAACTGACCGACTACCTGATCAAAATTACTCTTACCGTAGCGGTTGTCACCCAGGCCGATGATGAACTCGGGTGTCCAGCCATCGACCAGCCTCGCTACACTGCGCGCGGCGCTGCTGTCGTCACCATAGTCTCCAATGGCTGCAAAGGCGATCGAGGTCCGTTGGGGTGCCTGTAGCCTCTGTACATTGCCACTCGTGTCCAGATCTCCCGCAACTGCGGCGACTGACCCCATCATATAAATACCAAGACCAACTGCGGGTACCGCTGCGCACCAGCGACGGCGACCATTTCCCCCTCTTGAGTTACCAGTTCCGCATCCGCCATAAAACCAGTCCACAATATGCATGCCAACCTCTTTGCCGAATTAATGGGCTCTCTAGAGCCGCTATACGAGTCTATTCCTACGAACCATTTCCAGCAATGCTGCCAGTGTTGCGCGATCCATGAGTCTGCTATTTCTTGCACGCATCCAAAAAAGAATGAAGATCAGACCTTTAACTCATCCCACATATGCCCCTAAAATACTTTTCGATAGTTTAGGGGGCACAGGAATGACCACCACACCGCTAACTCGCGAGCAACTGCAGGCGCTGTGGATGCCCTACACGGGCAACCGGCAGTTCAAGCGCGACCCGCGCATGATCGTGGCCGCAGATAGTGTCTACCTGATTGATGACAAGGGTCGCAGAGTGCTCGATGGCCTATCGGGACTGTGGTGTTGCGGTGCGGGGCACAACCGGAGGGAGATTACCGCAGCGGTGCACGCGCAGATGCAGGTGCTGGACTATGCGCCTGCGTTCCAGTTCGGTCATCCCGGGGCGTTTGAGCTGGCCAACAGGATCAAGTCGCTGACCCCGGACGGACTCGACTATGTGTTCTTTACCAACTCCGGTTCCGAGTGCGCTGACACGGCGCTGAAAATGGCGCGCGCTTACTGGCGCCAGAAGGGTCGACCGGGCAAGACCAAACTTATCGGGCGCGCCAAGGGTTACCACGGGGTCAATTTCGGCGGCATCTCGGTGGGCGGGATCAGCGCCAACCGCAGGATGTTTGGCGAGGGCGTTGACGCCGACCACCTGCCTCACACGCTGATGCCGGACAACGCCTTTAGCCGCGGGCAACCGGCAAATGGCTGGCAGCTGGCGGACCGGTTGAAGGATATTATCGAACTGCACGACGCTGCCACGATCGCCGCGGTGATTGTCGAGCCCATGGCCGGCTCGGCCGGAGTGATTCCTCCGCCGGCCGGTTACCTGCAACGGCTGCGGGATATCTGCACCGCTCACGACATCTTGCTGATTTTTGACGAGGTGATCACCGGGCTGGGCCGCTGCGGTGGTATGACCGCCGCGGCCGTGTTCGACGTGGTGCCGGATATCATGACGCTGGCCAAGCAGCTGACCAACGGCGCGATTCCGATGGGGGCGGTGGTGGCAAAGTGCGATATCTACCAGACGTTTATGGATAAGGGCGGTCCCGACTACCTGGTCGAATTTCCCCATGGCTATACCTACTCGGGCCATCCGGTGGCCTGCGCAGCGGCGCTTGCCGCGCTGGATATCCTGGAACAGGAACAACTGCCCCAGCGCGTGGCGACGATGGCGCCGTATTTTGAAGATGCCCTGCACCAGCTCAAGGGCTCGCCCCACGTGAGCGACATTCGTAACTACGGTTTCGCCGGCGCACTGCAACTGGAGGCTTACCCGGATGAGCCGGCCAGACGCCCATTTGAAGTGGCGCTGCGGATGTGGGAGAAGGGTTTTTATGTGCGCTACGGTGGCGACGCCATTCAACTGGGCCTGCCCTTCGTGATCGAGATTGCGCAGATCGACAGTCTGCTGTCCGCGCTGGGTGAAACGCTGGTGGAGTTGGCCTGACCACGGCAGGCATAATGGGCCTTTAACGCATGCAGCCCTAACCTTGTCTATCCCTGACGCCCTTGCACTTTTTTACGCAGCCCTGGCGGTGTCACTACCCACGTTCGGCTGGGTAGTTGTCGGCGTAGTGTTGCAACGGCTGGGCTTGCTGCCACCTGCACTGGCTGAAAAGCTGTCGCAACTGGCGTTTAACATCGGCTTGCCGGTGATGCTGTTTGCCGGGGCCGCACAGGTTGACTACTCAGGACTGGGCAGTGCGCGTTATCTGCTGGCGGGTGTACTGGCGACGTTGCTGATGCTGGCGTTCAGCTGGTCCTACGCGCGCTGGCGCAACTTTCCGCGCAATTTGCAGGGCATTTTTGTACAGGCTGCATTTCGTTCCAACCTCGCCATCGTCGGGGTTGCCCTGACGTTTTCTGCTTACGGCGCGCGCGGGCCAGTGCTGGCGGCACTGCCCATCGCATTGATGACGGTGCTGTACAACATTCTTGCCGTATGGGTGCTCAACGTGACCCTTGGTTCCAATACCAGCATGCGCAGTGTATTGTTGGGTATTGTTCGCAATCCGCTGATTATCGGCATCTCCGCAGGAGTCTGCCTGTCTGTTTCCGGGCTGCCCGTGCCCGCGGTTCTGCGACCTTTGGGTTCCGGACTGTCCACATTTTTCCTCCCGCTGGTGCTCGTGTGTATTGGCGGCTCCATGAATCTGTCGCGCTTGTACAAGGCAGGCACTCTTACCTGGGAGGCCAGTCTGTGGCGTTTGTGTGTGGCGCCCTTGATCGGCATGTCGGTGGCCTTGCTGATTGGTGTACGGGACGAGCAACTGGGCGTGCTCTTCCTGTTGCTGGCCTCGCCGGTGGCTGCATCCAGCCATGTGATGGTGGTCGCCGCCCGGGGCGATGGCACACTGGCAGCCAATATCGTGGTGCTGACCACACTGTTCTCCATTGTAACGATAACGGTCGGGTTTTTTCTGCTGTCGATGTTTTCGCTGGTGGGGCAATTGCGCTAGCTTGCGAGAAATGGCACCGGTTAACTCAAGACCCGTGCGAGTTGTTCCTGCAAGCTGAGCAATTCTCCCAGAGCGTCTTCCGTCAGCGGGTCGGTATCGAAGATGGCCTTATGCAAGGGCGCCAGGGTCAGGTAGCCCAATAACATACTGTGAAATGCCATCACCGATACCGGGGTGAACCCCGGTGCACCCGTGGCCAGCATGGTCCGGGTATGACTAAAGAAAGGCCGGTACCAGCGCGCCACCAGCAGGGCAAGGTCTTCGCCACCGGACAGCGTGGCATGGGCCACAATGCGTGACGCATTCGGATTCACCAGATGCTGCTGCATGATTTCCCGCTGACTACCACCCATGGTCGCTGCATCGGTCAACAGGGTGGTGAAGGGCGTGAACAACCGCTCCAGGACTTCCTCGAACAGGGCGCGCTTGCTGGTGAAATGTTTATAGAGAGCAGGCCCCTGCACACCGACCTGTGCCGCGACCTGCTTGATCGTGGTGGCCTGATAGCCCTGGCTGGCAAACAACGATTCCGCCGCATCGAGGATAAGGTCTCGTGTTTTTGTGGGCGCGATGTCGCTGGCCATTGACTGTACTCCTGTTCAGAGTTAGGTTAACGGTTATTAACTGCTAACTCAATATGGAATCACCCCATGAATGCAATCGTGCAAAGCGAAGGGCTGCGTATGGCTCGGTCCATCGAAAACATCGCCCTGGCAGAAGCGGGTCCCTCAGAAAAGAACCGCACTCTTACCAAGCCTCTGGTGGAAGCGCTCTGGGACAGTGGCCTCATGCAGTTTATGAACCCTCGCGTGGCCGGTGGTCACGAACCTGGCTTTGCGGAATTGATCGAAACCTGGATTGAAATGGCGCGCCAGGACGGTTCACTGGGCTGGATCGGCATCGCCAACATTCCCTCGTCCTGTTTTGCGGCGGCCTACCTGCCGGATGAGGGCTTCGATGCGGTATTTCGCGCCCATAACAATCGGGTCACCATGGGTGGGCAATTCTTTCCCAACGGTATGGGCGACAAAATTGATGGCGGTTACCGGGTCACCGGTGCGTGGCAGTTTGGCAGTGGCACGGGCCACTCGGAATATGTGTGTGCTGGCTTCCTGCCCATGGACGGCGGCCAGATGGTGATGGCCGACGCCGTGATGCCCCTGATGATGGTGGCGGTGGTGCCGCGTGAGCAGGTGAGCTTCACTGACGGATGGCACGTGCAGGGACTCAAGGGCACCGGCAGTTATGACTATGAATTGAAGGAGGTGTTTGTCCCGGACAGCCACACCTATCCGCTGATGACGCGAGCGCCGCTGCGCGGTGGCGCAATGTATAAATTTGGGGTGATACCGCTTACCGGATGCGGCCACGCCGCCTGGGCGCTGGGAGTTTCGCGCAGTGCAATTGACGATGTGCGGGAGCTGGCAATCTCCAAGACCCGCATGGGCGAGACTACTTCCGTCGCGCACCGGCTCACCTTTCAGCGCAATCTGGCGCATCATGAAGCGATGTGGCGCGCCGCGCATCGCCTGGTGGTCGATACGTTTACAGGATTCCAAACCAGGATAGAGGCGGGTGAGGAAGTAACCCCGCTGATGCGCTGCGACATGCGTATTGCCGCGACGTACGCCACGGAAGCCAGCCGCGAAATCGTACAGTGGGCGCACCTGGCGGCGGGGACTACTGCAATACGGGAGGGGAGCCGGCTGGAGCGGGCCTTCAGGGATATGTACACCGGCACGCAGCATGCATTCATTAGTGAAAATATCTATACGGAAGCCGGCAAATTGATGCTGGGGCTGATCCAGGACAGCCCGGCACTCTAGATCTACGCTATAAATGAACGAAAACTGGCAGGACAAATAGCAATGAAAGAGTTCCAGGGAAAAACTGCGGTAATCACCGGCGGCGCCAGTGGTATCGGCCGCGCCATGGGTGAGTTGTTTCTCGCCAAGGGTATGAATGTGGTACTGGCCGATATCGAGCAAATCGCTCTGGATACAACTGTGGCCACTCTCGCCGCTGATGGCGGTCGCTGCATCGGTGTCGTTACCGATGTATCAAAAGCCGCGGATATGCAAAGACTGGCCGACGCAGCACTGGCCGAGTTTGGCGCCATCCACATCGCCTGCAATAACGCCGGTGTGTTTGCCGGTGGCCTGCTGTGGGAGCAGAGCCTGGCGGATTTCCAGTGGCAGCTGGATGTCAACGTGTGGGGCGTCATCCACGGCATTCGTACCTTTGTACCGATCATGGCCGCGCAGGACAGCGAGTGCCATATCGTCAATACTGCATCGATGGCAGCGGTTACCGCCATGCCTTATTCCGGTATTTATCATATGACCAAGCATGCTGTACTGGGACTGAGTGAGTCGCTGTACCATGAGTTAGCGTTTCATGTCCCCAATGTGAAAGTCTCAGTACTGTGCCCTGAGGCGATTAACACTGGCATCGCCAGACTCGGAGCGCAATCGCCCCAGCGCCTACAGTCGAGCGGGTGATGTTGTCGAGTCGGATGCGCGCGCGCTGGTCACGCAGGCACTCGCGGACAGTGTTGCCGTGGGCCTCGGCCCGGAAGTGATGGCGCAGCGTGTATTTGATGCGATCGTGGCAGAGCGCTTTTACATTTTGTCGGAAGAAGCCTGGCGCGAGACAGCGCATATCCGACTTGATGATATACGCCTGGGTCGCAATCCCACCTTCGCACCACCGGTCAATCTCTAGATCCCAACGACTTTTCCGGAGCTTTTTGCAATGACAGGCACAGTCCAGTTCAGGTACGACATTCCCGAAGATGATGACCTGATTGCCAGGTCACTGCAGGATGCCAGTATCCCCACGCTGCTGATGAGTATGATACATATGAGCGGCGATGCCAGTCTGCTCGATGGCACTCTGCGTCCGGCCGGCGTCTTTATCAATGAGTACCAGGGCTATATGTCCGAAGAGGACAAAGCGGCCGTGCGCTCGCAGGCACTCGCCGTGATCAAGGCCTTCCGCGATGGCGGTTGCCAGCTGCCGCCAACACCCAGTGCGGACACCATTCACCGCATGATGAATTTCATCGTGGCGGGGGAGGTGCCAAAAGATTATGTGCCCATGATGCTGGAAGAGATGGAGCTGGACGGCACCGACCAGCGCAGTGACGCCTGGGGCAATGAAGTGCCTGCTGCGCGCAGGTCGCAACACAAGGTGCTGGTGATCGGTGGCGGCATGTCAGGTGTGCTGGCTGCGTATCGCTTGCAGGAGGCAGGCATCCCCTTCGTAGTGATCGAAAAAAATGCATCTGTGGGCGGGACCTGGTTTGAAAACCGCTATCCTGGTGTACGCGTCGATGTCGGCAATCATCTGTACAGTTACTCTTTCGAACCGGCGCATCACTGGACCCAGTTCTTCGCTCAGCAGCCGGAATTGCAGCAGTATTTTGAAGGTGTGATGTATCACCACCAGCTGGAGCAACATTTTCGTTTCAACACCGAAGTCACTGGTGCTGAATTCGATGACGAGAGTAAGCTGTGGACAGTCAACACCATCGATAAGGACGGGGTGACAGAGCAATACGTCGCCAATACTATCATCAGTGCAGTGGGGCAATTGAATCGACCGAAATTGCCAGACATTCCTGGAATTGAGTCATTTCGCGGGCAGTGGTGCCATTCGGCAGCCTGGGATGACACCATCGATTACACCGGCAAGAACGTCATTGTAGTGGGTTCCGGTGCGAGCGCTTTTCAACTGGTGCCTGCGATTGCGGACAAAGTAAAGCACCTCACCGTGTTTCAGCGCTCGGCACCCTGGATGTTCGAAAATCCGATCTATCATGAGAACGTGCCCGAAGGTAAGAAGTGGTGTCTGCAGCACTTGCCTTTTTATACGCGATGGTTCCGCTTCCTTATTTTCTGGCCCGCCTGTGACGGTGCCTACGACACGGTATTTGTCGACCCTGACTGGCCCCATCAGGAGCGCTCCATTAACGAGATGAACGAATTCGTGTACCAGATGTTTGCCGAGTACATCAAGGGACAGGTCGGTGACGATGCAGAGTTATTGCACAAGGTGATTCCCGATTATGCGCCCATGGGCAAGCGCACCTTGCAGGATAACGGCAGCTGGCTGTCAGCGCTGAAAAGGCAAAATGTCGATCTGGTGACACGCAGCGTGGCAAGTGTCAGCGAGGGCGGCGTCACCGACAGTGATGGCACTTTCTATCCGGCCGATATTATCCTCTATGCTACCGGCTTCGAGACCGACAGGTTTTTATGGCCCATGGAGATCAGGGGTCGGGGCGGGCGGCTGTTGTCGCAGCAGTGGGGTAATGAACCTTCCGCCTACCTGGGTATCACCGTACCGAATTTTCCCAACTTCTATTGCATGTACGGGCCGGGCACCAACCTGGCCTTTGGCGGCAGCCTCATATTCAATGGCGAGTGCCAGGTCCGCTACATCATGGAGTGCCTCAAGGCACTGCTGCTGTCGGGCAAGACCACCATGGAGTGCAAGGCGAATGTGCACGCGGATTACCAGCGACGCTTCCGGGAATTGCACGCCCGGTTGATCTGGGAGCACGACTCCATCAAGACCAGCTTTTACCAGAACGCTGAAGGCAAGGTTACCCTGCTGTGGCCCTGGAAGATTCTCGACATGTGGCGCTGGACCAAGGAAGTGAATAGCGCTGATTATCTGTTCGACAAGCAGCTCAACACCTAGCAGGGGCACAGTATGTCCAGTCTGAAAAATAAAGTGGCTATTGTCACCGGCGCGGCTTCCGGGATTGGCCTGGCCTGCGCGCGCCGTTTCGCGACAGAGGGCGCCACTGTTGTCGGAGTCGACCTGCAAAGGTCTGGTGATTGGCAGTCGGTGGCTGCACTCGCCCCCTGCAGTCACTTTCACCAGGTTGACGTTACCGACGGCGCGGCGCAACGGGCCGTGGCCGAGGCGACCGTGCGCGACTTTGGCAGCATCGATATTCTGCTCACGGCGGCCGGCGTCGGCGATGGCGGCCCTGTCGGCATGCTGGATGAGGAAACCTGGGACAGGGTGATCAACGTCAATCTCAAGGGCACATTCCTGTCCATCAAGGCCGTGCTGGACACAATGGCCGCCCAGCGCTCCGGCAGTATCATCACCATCGCCAGTGTTGAGGGACTCAACGGTACCGAGGGTGGCAGCGCGTACAACGCTTCCAAGGGTGGCGTGGTCCTGCTGAGTAAAAACGTCGCCATGGACTACGGGCGCATGGGCATTCGGTGCAACACGATTTGCCCGGGGTTTATCGACACGCCCATGCTGAACGGACTGATGGGTTCGCTGCCGGAACTCAAGGCCGATGTTGTCCGGGAAACCAAGATGGGGCGCCTGGGTAAGCCCGAGGAGATCGCGGGTGCGGCGTATTTTCTGGCCTCGGACGATGCCAGCTTTGTAACGGGCCATACCCTGGTGGTTGACGGCGGCTATACCGCCGGGCACAGCCACGGCATCGTCCAGCTGATGGGGCTGGTCTGAGTGCCGGGTTCTAGCGCCCCAGAATGGACCGCGCGACCACTTCGCGCATGATTTCCGAGGTGCCGCCGTAGATGCGCTGGATCCGCGCGTCGGTGTAAAAGCGCGAGATCGGATACTCGGTGGTGTAACCGTACCCGCCGAATAATTGCAGGCACTGGTCGATCGTCTTGCACTGCATCTCGGTGCTTGCATATTTGAGCATAGCCGCGTCTTCGGCGGTCAAACTATCCTGTGCATAGGCGTCGGCGCACTTTTCATAGAAGGCGCGATTGATGGCGATTTCGGTTTTTACTTCCGCCAGGGTAAAGCGGGTATTCTGGAAACTGGCGACGGTCTGGCCAAAGGCTTTGCGTTCCAGCACATAGTCCACGGTGAGCGCCATGGCGCCCTCGGCGGCGGCGATGGCCTGGGCCGCGATGCCCAGGCGCTCGCGGGGCAGTTCGGTCATCATGATGACAAAGCCCTTGTGCAATTCGCCGAGCAGCGCCACGGCGGGCAGGCGCACATCCTGGAAAAACAACTCGGCGGTGTCGGACGTGTGCTGCCCCATTTTCTCGATCTTTTTGCCGCGCGCGAAGCCCGGCAGTGTCGCGTCGACAATAAACAGCGAGGTCCCTTTGGCGCCTTTGCCCGGGTCGGTAATCGCCGCCACGATGACGATATCCGCCAGCATGCCATTGGTAATGAAAATCTTGGAGCCGTTGAGGATCCAGTCGTCACCGTCCCGGACGGCGCTGGTGCGAATGCCCTGTACGTCGGAGCCCGCGCCGGGTTCAGTCATGGCCAGTGCGCCCAGCACTTCTCCCGTCACCATTTTCGGTAGCCATTGCGCCTTCTGCTCCTCAGTGCCGAAATGCTCGATATACGGTGCCACGATATTGCTATGGATGCCGTAGCCGGAGGCGATACCGCCAAACCCCATACGGGACAGCTCTTCTATGACAGCAAAGGTGACCTGAGGTGTGGTGCCTGCCGCGCCATATTCCTGCGGCATGTCCGGGCACAACAGTCCGGCCTGACCCAGGGTATGCCACAGTTGCCGCGGCACCATGTGTTGGGCTTCCCAGGCTTCGATATGGGGAGAAATCTCCTGCTCGAGGGCGCGACAGGTCATGTCGCGAAACAGGGTCAACTCTTCGTTATCCATGGCAGCCGGTCTCCGAGAAAAAGTATTGGGGGAGGCAATTCTGCGTGATATTCGGGCCGCCGACAACGCCGGAGAACACCTAAATGCAGAATCCGCCGGTGGAGCGCCCATGGCACTAGTCAGTGTGGCCGCGAGTGCTTACACTTGTCCTCCATTAGCAATGCCAACCGGGAGAATACCTATGCGCGAGTACAAGCAGTTTTACATCAACGGCCAGTGGGTCGACCCGACAATCCCGCATGATTTCGATGTGATCAATCCGGCGACCGAGGAGGTGTGTGCCCACATATCCCTGGGTTCCGAGGCGGATGTGAACAAGGCGGTCGCGGCCGCCAAGGCGGCGTTTGAAACCTACAGTCGCATCGAGCAAACAGGAGCGGATCGAACTGCTGGAATCCTGCGTTGCCACCTACAAGAAATATTACGCCGATATCGCCAACGCGATTCGCGAGGAAATGGGAGCGCCCCAGAGCCTGGCCATGAGCGCGCAGGCGTATTGTGGGCAGGCGCATCTGGAAGAGGCGCTCAGGGTGCTGCGGACCTTCGAGTTTGAAGAAGAGCTGGGCGAGCACCGCATCTTCAAGGAGCCCATCGGTGTCTGCGGCCTGATTACGCCGTGGAACTGGCCGGTAAACCAGATTTCCTGCAAGGTGGCGCCCGCACTTGCCGTGGGTTGTACCATGGTGCTCAAACCCAGCGAAGTGGCACCTTTGTCGGCCTACCTGTTCGCGCAGGTGATGCACGAGGCGGGCGTCCCGGCCGGGGTATTCAATATGGTCAATGGCGATGGGGCGGTGGTCGGTACTGCGCTGTCGAAGCACCCCGATGTCAGCATGATGTCGTTCACCGGTTCTACGCGTGCCGGCTCACTGGTGGCACAGAACGCGGCGCCCACGGTCAAGCGCGTCACCCAGGAACTCGGCGGCAAGTCACCCAATATCGTGCTGGACGACGCCGACCTGCAGGCGGCGGTAACCCGCGGTGTCATGCATATGTACAACAATACCGGGCAATCCTGTAACGCCCCCTCCCGCATGCTGGTGCCCGCGGCCAAACTGGCCGAGGCCGAAGCCATTGCCGGCAAAAGTCACCGAGTCCGTGGTGGTGGGCGATCCCGACTGCACGAGACGACGACGATGGGTCCCGTGGTGTCCGAGGTGCAGTTCAACAAGATCCAGGCCCTGATTGAAAAGGGCATCAAGGAGGGCGCCAAGCTCGTCACCGGAGGCCCCGGTCGCCCCGAGGGCCTGACGAAGGGCTACTTTGTTCGCCCGACGGTTTTTTCCCAGGCCAACAATGACATGACCATCGCCCGCGAGGAAATATTCGGGCCGGTGCTTACCATGATTCCCTATACCTACTGAAGAAGAGGCGATCCGCATCGCCAACGATACGCCCTACGGACTGGCGGGCTATGTCCAGAGCGGCGACCTCGATCACGCCCGGCAGGTGGCCTCGAGAATCCGTGCGGGCAATGTGGATATCAACGGCGCCAGTGGCGGTTTTGACGTGCCCTTCGGCGGCTACAAGCAATCCGGCAACGGCCGCGAGTGGGGCACCCACGGCTTCACCGACTTCCTCGAAATCAAGGCGGTGCAGGGCTACGGCAAGTAAGCATGGGCAGATTTGTTCTGGCCATCGACCAGGGCACGACGGGTAGCACCGTCGCCCTGATGGACGCCCGCGGCAAGCTGCGCGCGAGTGTCAACGTCGAGTTCCGCCAGATCTATCCCCAGCCCGGTTGGGTGGAACACCGTCCAGCGGATATCTGGGCGTCGGTCGGTGAAGGGGATTCGTGCGCTGTTGCGCAAGAACATCTGCAAGCCCAGCGAGATAGTAGCCATCGGTATTACCAACCAGCGGGAGACTTCCCTGCTGTGGGATACCGAAACGGGCGAGCCTCTCAATAACGCTATCGTGTGGCAGTGTCGGCGTACTACGGATTTTTGTGAGTCATTGCGCGCGGCCGGGCATGAAAATACTGTCAGGCGCAAATCCGGGCTGGTGCTGGATCCCTATTTTTCCGGCAGTAAATACCGCTGGTTGCTGCAAAATACGCCCGGACTATCCCGCGCACTCAGGAGCAAGCGAGTGGCGGCGGGTACCATCGACAGCTTCCTTATCTGGCGACTGACCGGGGGCGATGTCCATGTCACTGACGTGTCCAACGCCTCCCGCACCTCTCTGATGAACCTGAAGACCGGACGTTGGGACCAGCAGTTGCTGGACCTGTTTGAAGTCCCGCGGGAGATTTTGCCGACCATAGTGCCGTCCAGCGCCATCCTTGGGCATACCCGCGGTGTGCCGGGTCTGCCCGACGGGATACCCATTGCCGGGGTGGCCGGCGATCAGCAGGCTGCCCTGTTTGGCCAGGCCTGCTTCGACGTCGGTGATGCCAAGTGTACTTTTGGCACTGGCTCATTCATTCTTATGAATACCGGTTCGGAACGCCTGCAGTCGAATGCCGGGCTGCTGACCACGGTGGCATGGCAGTTGGGCGAGAACTCAAAATGTGTCTACGCACTGGAGGGCGGTGCCTTTGTTTGCGGCGCGGCGGTACAGTGGTTGCGTGATGGCCTCAGGATGATTCGGTCGGCACCTGAAATCGAGCAGCTGGCGCTGCAGGTTGCAGACCACGGCGGAGTGGAGTTCGTTCCAGCGTTAACCGGACTGGGGGCGCCGCATTGGGCACCTGATGCGCGCGGGACTCTAACGGGCATTACGCGGGGAACTGAGCGAGGACATATCGCCCGTGCCACGCTGGATGCCATGGCGTTGCAGAATGCAGACATCCTTAGGGCAATGGAAAGTGATCTCGGCAGGCGTATGCGGCCACTGCGTGTGGACGGGGGGGCTGCAGCCAACAATCTGTTGATGCAGATTCAGGCGGACGTGCTCGGCCGTCGACTGATTCGGCCGCGGGTGATCGAGACCACCGTGGCCGGCGCCTGCTATCTGGCAGGTCTGGGCGTCGGCTTGTGGCAGAGCTCAGGCCGAGGTGAAAAACATCTGGCGGGCGGAGCGGGAGTTTAAGGTGAAGATGAGTGCCGGTGTTCGACGCAAACGCCTTTGTTCCTGGAACTCAGCCGTACAGCGCACCCTTCTTTAGTCGTATCAAGCTGCATTTGTGTCTGAAGTTATTCCCTTTCGCAAACCCTCTTTGAAGCAAAAGCACAAGGGCAATACCCTGTGTCGTCACGGTCATCATAAATGGGTAGTGGACAAGGCCAAACAGTTTGATGTCAAACAGGGAAAACTGGTGACTGTCTATTGCTGCTCTCGTTGCGGCAAGCAAAAGGTAATGTCGCACTGACTTGTATCAATTGAAATTGCGCTTGAGTGTGATGCATTCTGCAGGTTGACTTTTTGTGGCTGCACTCCAGCGCGTAGAGACTGGACGGTCTAAAAGAAATAACGTAGAGTTTAAACGGTTATTTTTATAGGTGAAAACATGTCGGTATCACAACTCACCAGAGAATCTCTTGAAGCGAGAGACGTAGCGTCAGACCGCGCCTCAGTTGCGCAGCGTATGGAGGCTTATCGCCACCTGATGCCGTCTGTCAGTCCAGCCATAATTGTTAAGCAAAGCGAAAGCAAGACGCCACCCTCTGAGCCCGGCATACCCGAAGTCACTGCACGGGAGTTAACCGTCGAATTCTTGCGCACGGCGATTGCTGAACACGGTGCTCTTATTGTACGCAATATGTTTTCCAAGCCGGAAACTGACACATTGATCGAAGCTATCGATCGGGTTCTCGAAGCCTGCGCCAGTCCCCGGGAAGTGCGAATTAAACTCGCTAACACTTACTTTAATCCTCCCGGCAATCTGGTATCGATCATGCCAAATCAAGTGGAGGAACTTGCTCACCTTAGAATGTTCAATAGCACTGCGGGGGCGGCTATGTGTGTTGAGGCGCCCAGTGTTGCAGAGGCATTGCTGGAATTGTATGAAGCTCACGGACTGAAAAAGTTGATTGGTGAATATCTTGGAGAATCGCCCTGCCTATCGGTTAAAAAGTGGGTCTTAAGACGCAACTCACCGACGCGTGATGAGGCTGGGTGGCATCAGGATGGTGCATTTATGGGCACTGATATCAACAGTGTCAATATGTGGGTTCCGCTTACTGAATGCGGTGGAGAGACCGGGGCCCCTGGCATGGATGTGGTTCCCCAGCGCCTTTATAAAATTGCCTCCGCCGAAGGTGCTACGTTCGATTGGTCAGTTAGCGACGCACATGTACGCAGTGGCGCCTTTATGGGATCGCCACTTGCGCCCGTATTTAATGCCGGGGATGCATTTTTCTTTGACCATTTTTATTTACATAGAACCCAGTATCGTACTGACTTTACCAAGCTACGCTACGCAGTAGAATCCTGGTTTTTTGGAGCTACAACTTTTCCCAAAGAACAAATACCCGTCGCATGGTAGCAACGTGCGGAGACGAATGTGAAGTAGGAGTAAGCGCGAGAAGTGGCAGTGCACAGGAGCTGGTAGCGGGGTAGTTGTCTCGGGAGAGAATATCGTCCATGTCAAAATTATCGGAATTTACGACCCGAATTTCGATCATAAGCCGGTACCTAATTTCACAGATTCCGTGTCCAAACGGGTTCGTCAAACAGCCTGGCTCATTCCATAGGTAGGTATGTTGTTAAAACTCCTATAGGGTTTTCGGCAATTGGTACACCCTGCTGTATCTGATGATGACTGGGCTCTGGTGTGGTGGTAGTAATTAGAGTCGCTTTAGTTGAACAAATCAATCTGTCTTGCCTTAAACGTAGATTCCCGATCTTTGTCGCGACGCTCGGGTGCCGTAAATAGATCGGTGCGAGTGGGCAACTGTTCGCGCTGATTCAGTCCCAGTCGCTTGCAGCAAAGTCGAAAGCGCTGCGCCAGCAGGTCTGCAAACGTTCCCGTCCCACGCATCCGATGACCGAAACGGCTATCGTTGTCGGCACCGCCGCGGCTTTGTCGCAGCAGGCTGATGACGTGCTCTGCCCGCAGTGGGTAGTGCTCGTGTAGCCATTGGAAAAACAAGTCACGTATCTCCAGCGGTAGCCGCAACATAATGTAGGCCGCAGATTGCGCGCCTGCATCTCGCGCCTGACCCAGAATATCCTCCATATCAGAGTCGTTGAGGGCTGGTATCACCGGGGCAAAAAGTACGGTAACGGGAACACCAGCGTTGCTCAGCGACTCCATCGCCGCCAGCCGGGCCTGGTGAGATGTCGCCCTGGGCTCCATCAGCCGTTTCAATCTTGCATCAAGGGTGGTGAGACTAATGGCCACCGAGCATAAACCATCAGCAGCCATTTCAGCCAGTATGTCGATATCGCGTGTGATCAATGCGCCTTTGGTGATAATCGACACGGGGTGTCGGCAGCGCTGCAGGACCTGCAACACTTCCCGCGTAATCCGGTGAGTTTTTCTCCACCGGTTGGTAGGGGTCCGTGTTGGCTCCTAATGTAATACTCGCGCAGCGGTAACCTGGACGGGCGAGTTCGTGTTCCAGCTGCACTGCGGCATTTACCTTGTAAGTAAGCTTCGTTTCAAAATCCATCCCCGGGGACATATCCAGATAGGCGTGACTGGGGCGGGCATAGCAATAGATACAACCATGCTCGCAGCCTTGGTAGGGGTTGATCGATTGTTCAAAGGGAATGTCTGGTGAGGAGTTGCGGGAAATAATACTGCGCGCCTGAACCGCGCGGCACTCGGTGACGGGTGTTGGGCCCTCAATACCCTCGTCCCATTCCACCCGCGTCGGGTGAAATCGATTGTGGGGATTGCTCAGCGCGCCGCGACCTTTGTGTGCACTATGCTGTCGGGCTATGAGATTGTTTTCGTCTGTCATAGATTGCACCATTACTGTATAAAAGAACAGTATACTGCCTGACGGGTTATGACAAGGGGCTCCCCGGATAGAGGTGGATTGGGAAGAAGCCGGTTAGGTATTTATCAGAGTACTTGCGGTTGAGCGCAAAATTGGGTGCGGTGCACAGTGTGCTGCAAGCAAAACCCTAATAAAAATATTTTTCGAATTGACCTTGATATATGGCCAATACCGTCTATTTTTCAGTACAGCACGTTGCATTCATTGCGCGTGCTGACACGTCCCCTGGCCGATGTTTCTGCCCCGAAGCATACGGCTATTTTAGCCCGCTTTCATTTCGTGATATGCGGGCTTTTTTATTTCTATCAACTTATTAAGCTAAAATGTTAAAGTAATTACTTAAGTATATTCAAGTCGATGTCCATTCATGCTCGATACTTTTAAGCCGATTTTGCGTTTACGTAGTCAGGTGGTGACTGACAACTCGCTCACACGGGTGTTTATTCCTGTCATATTTGCGAAGTGTCAGGCGCTTAAACTCGGCAATGCCTTATGCAAAAAATTACCGGGCTTGTAGGCTAGACTTTTTTCCAATCCCGATGACGCAGTGAACGCCTCAGATGATCCTTTTTAGTAATTGGAGTTGTTATGCCTAACCCGATCAAGAAACGCCTCGCGGATCTTCTCGACAGCGACCTCTTTATGCCGCGGGAGCTAAGCTGGCTTTCCTTCAATGCACGCGTCCTGCAGGAAGCAGCTGACGAATCAGTGCCCGTCATTGAGCGTCTGCGCTACCTCGGAATCTATTCCAATAATGCTGACGAGTTTTTTCGCGTCAGGGTGGCGGAGGTACGGCGACTTGATGTCGGTGTCTTCCGGCGAGATGAGGCAGCAGTCAAAAGACCTGCTGGTGGCTATCCAGAAACGCGTGCTGGAGCTCCAGAAGGAGTTTGACCGTATCTATATCGAGATCATGCGTGCACTCGCAGCGCATCGGATTTACCTGATAAATGAAAAGCAGTTGGATAGCGGACAGTCTGCATTTGTACGGGACTATTTTACCAGTAAGGTGCTGCCAGAACTGGAACCGATACTGCTGAGGGACGACGTTAAAGTCCCTGTGTTGACAGATGAATCGATTTACCTTGCTGTAGATATCAGCTCGGGGGTTACCTATCACTCTGCCGTGGTGGAAGTTCCGACCGACCGCTTGTCCCGTTTTGTGCAGATTCCCCGCAGGGCGGGAAAGACCGGCAAGGGCAGCAAAGTCTTTATTGTGCTGGACAACATTATACGGGCCTGTCTGCCACAGGTATTTCGTGGTGTTTTTCCGATCACTGCTGCAGAGGCCTATTGCTTCAAATTTTCGCGGGATGCGGAACTGGCAATTGATACTGGAATTAGCCAGAGCCTGATAGACAAAATGGCCGTGGGCCTGAAGCAGCGACTAAAGGGCGAAACGGTGCGTATGGTTTATGACGCTAAGATGCCGCAGCGACTCTTGGACCAGCTTTGCAGCCGTTTTGGCTTCAGCAAACAGAATACGCTGATTGCCGGTGGTCGTTACCATAATTCCAAGGATTTCATGAGTTTCCCTAACGGGGGCCCCAAGTATCTGGAGTTCAAGAAACTGCCTCCCACGCGTATAGCTCAAACGAATGAGAATAGCGTCATATTCGAGACTATTCGGAAAAAGGATGTACTCCTCTTCTTTCCTTACCATCACTATGGCAGCGTAATTGATCTGCTGAAAACTGCCGCTCTGGATCTGCATGTCATCAGGATAAAGATCTGTTTGTACCGGGTGGCCAAGGACTCCCGTGTGATCGACGCACTGGTGAACGCCGTACAAAACGGCAAGAAAGTGCTCGCTGTAGTGGAATTAGCGGCGCGCTTTGATGAGGCGGCCAATATTAACTGGGCACAAAGGCTAACAGAGAACGGTATCGATGTGGTTTTTGGAATTCCCGGGCTGAAAGTGCACAGTAAACTGTTGCTGATTGAGCGCAGGGAGGATCACGCGCTTCGCTATTACAGCTATATCAGTAACGGTAACTTTAATGAGAAAACGGCCAGGCTATACACAGATTTCAGTCTTGTTACCTACGACCAGAATATAGGCAAGGACGTCAACAATGTTTTTGAATTTCTACAGTACAACTATAAACGTCCCAATTATCGCCTGCTCCTGGTGTCGCCTCACAGCATTCGCAGTGGTCTTCTGGACCTGATAAATCAGGAGATTGAGAATGTCCGAGCGGGCTATCGTGGCTCCATGATTCTCAAGTGCAACAATCTGGTGGATAAAGAATTGGTGATGAAACTCTATGAGGCCAGCCAGGCTGGTGTGGAGATCCAGTTGATAGTGCGCGGCATGTGTTCATTGCTCGCCGGGGTAAAGGATATCTCGGAGAACATCGAGGCGATCAGTATTGTCGACAGATACCTCGAGCACTCCAGGGTGTATGTGTTTCACAACCGTGGCAAGCCGCGATACCTGATCGGTTCTGCGGACCTGATGACTCGCAACCTGGATTTCCGGGTGGAGGTGCTCTGTCCAATACTCGACGAAGATGCAAAGCGTACGATTCAGGATATTCTCGACCAGCAGTGGCACGATAATGTGAAGGCACGTGTATTGGATCGGAATCAAACTAACAAGTATGTGCATAGCAAGAAAAAAGCCGCCAAAATTCGCTCGCAGGAGAGCATTCACAGCTACCTGGCAACAGGAAAGTTACCACGTTATCAAAAATCGAAGATGGACCAGCCAGGACTTCGTCGACGCAAATCCAAACCATAAGGACCTGTTGCGTGACGGGATGAGGAGTGTACACTTTGTGGCCCTGGCGGTTGACCGATACAGCCATCGTCGTGTTCTGTAGAACCAGTTTTCAAGGAGAAATCAAATGATTGCATATACAACCATAGGTACCGCCGATATAGAAAAATCCAAGGCTTTTTATCTGGCATTGCTACAGGATATGGGAGTCACAGTCTTTATGGATATTGGGCGGCTTGGCCGCGCTTGGTTCCCCCGCTGGAGGCCCCATGCTGGCGGTTTGTACTCCCTATAACGGGGAGGCGCCAAGCCCTGGTAATGGCAATATGGTTGCTATTTCACCCGGGTCAAGAGAACTGGTGGACAAACTCCACGCCAAGGCCCTGCAACTCGGTGGCACCGATGAGGGCGCGCCAGGACAGCGTATGGACGGCTTTTACGGCGGCTATTTTCGCGATCTCGACGGTAATAAGATCTGCTTTTGTCACTTCGGGTAAACGACCTTCGCAGGCGGGGATGCGGCCACTTCGCATCGCCCTTGCTTCCAATCGGTAATTCAATCCATTTGCTCCAGGGTGCGGCTCTCGGTCACTGCCCTGGCAGGAGAGCATTTTAATGGCGGGAAGTAGCTTACTGCTACTGCTGGATGACATCGCTGCAGTGCTGGACGATGTGGCGTTGATGACCAAAGTCGCGGCGAAAAAAACCGCCGGCGTGCTCGGCGATGATCTGGCGGTCAACGCGGAGAAGGCGAGTGGCGTGCGGGCGGAGCGGGAACTGCCCGTGGTCTGGGCCGTAGCAAGGGGTTCCTTTCTAAATAAATGTATTCTGGTGCCTGCCGCCCTGGTCGATCTCTTTTGTAGCGCCGTGGCTGATCACTCCCGCCCTTATCCTGGGCGGACTTTTCCTGTGTTATGAGGGCTTTGAAAAGGTTGCCCACAAATTCCTGCACTCGGCTGCTGAGGAAGCTGCCCATCACGAAGAGTTGGTGGAACATCTGGTCGATCCCAATGTCGATCTGGTCCAGTACGAACAGGACAAGATCAAGGGCGCAGTGCGTACCGACTTTATCCTGTCGGCAGAAATTATTGTGCTCACCCTGGGCGTTGTCGCTGATATGGAATTTGTTAGCCAGGTACTGGTGCTATCTGCCATCGGCATTATTATGACCGTTGGTGTCTACGGACTGGTGGCGGGCATTGTAAAACTGGACGACGCGGGCTTGTACCTCATGCAAAGGCAAGGGCAGGGCGCTGGGCAGGCAGCACAGCGTCGGTTCGGCAGCTTTCTAATGATATTTGCGCCGTGGTTGATGAAATTCCTGGCCGTGGTGGGTACCGTTGCCATGTTTATGGTGGGCGGCGGTATACTGGTGCATGGCTTTCATGTTTTGGACGAAGGCATTCAATACCTGGCGACGCAAGTGGGGGAAATTACTATAGTCGGCCCAGCGTTGGCGGCACTGACACCCACATTGGGTGGCATTGTGATAGGGATGGTCGCAGGCGCTGCCGTGTTGGCGGTTGTTGTTCTTGGGAGGCGTGTAAGAGCGGACTGAAGTTAGTTTTCGTGCTCACTTCAGCAGCGAACCCAGTACTCCCCGGAACAGTTTACGGCCCAGGCTACTGCCTGCGGCGCGGGCAACACTTTTCAAAAAGGCCTCGCCGGCACTCTCACGATTGCTGGCACGCGCTTTTGGCCTGCTCTCCGCCTTGGCTGCACGTTCCTCCAATTCAATCTTCTGCGCCTGTTTTTGTCGATTTGCCATACGCTCCAGCAGTACTTCGTGTGCAGACTGAGGGTCAATCGGAGTGAAATAGCGTTTTCGGTTGATATCCTTGTCCAGCACCGCCTGACGCTCCGCCATGGTGGCTTCACCCATACGTGAACGTGGCGGGCACACCATTACGCGCTGTACCGGGGCGGGTATGCCTTTATCCTGCAGCATGGAAACGAGCGCTTCGCCCACGCCCAGTTCAGTGATGGCGGTTACTGTATCGAGGTCAGGGTTTGCACGGAAGGACTGGGCGGCAACTTTGACTGCCTTTTGTTCGTTGGGAGTATAGGCTCGTAATGCGTGTTGCACACGGTTGCCCAACTGGCCCAGCACGCTATCCGGGATGTCGCTGGGGCTTTGCGAAATAAAATAAATGCCAACACCCTTGGATCGTATCAGGCGTACCACCTGTTCAATTTTTTCCAGCAGCGCCTTGGGGGCATCGTGGAACAGCAGGTGAGCCTCGTCGAAGAAAAATACCAGCACGGGCTGTTCCGGGTCGCCGAGTTCGGGCAGATTTTCAAACAGCTCGGATAACAGCCACAAAAGGAACGTAGAGTAGACACGGGGATTCATGATGAGCGTATCAGCAGCAAGTATATTGATCATGCCACGGCCATCGACGCTGGTGCGCATGAAATCTTCCAATTGCAGCGCCGGCTCCCCGAAGAACTGCTCACCCCCTTCACGTTCCAGCATCAGCAGGCGACGCAGGATGGCGTTGACCGAGGCCTTGGAAACGCCAAACCCGGTACCAAGCTCCTTGCTGTTGTCGCCCAGGTATTCAAGGGTGGTGCGCAGGTCCTTCAGGTCTACCAGCAGCATGCCCTCATTGTCGGCGAACTCGAAGACCAGGGTGATCACACTTTCCTGGGTTTCATTCAGATCGAGTAAGCGTGAGATCAATTGCGGTCCCATCTCGGATATCGTTGCGCGAACGGGTGTGCCCTTGTCGCCGAACACATCCCAGAAGGCCACCGGGTAGCCCTTCTGGGTGTAATCCTGCATGCCGATCTTTTGTACCCTTTCATCCACCTTCGGGTTAGGTGTGCCGGGCTGGCACATACCGGAGAGATCACCTTTGACATCCGCCAGGAACACCGGTACACCCAGATCGGAGAAACCCTCTGCCAGGCATTGCAGGGTGACCGTCTTGCCGGTTCCGGTGGCCCCTGCCACCAGTCCGTGGCGGTTGGCATATCGAGGACTGAGGAATACCTGGCCGGCTGCGGAGCCGCCGATGAGAATACCGTCGGTCATGGTGGTTTATCCTTGCTCTGGCGACCTGCGGTGCACGATGGAGCAGAGTATACTCAAGCTCCAACAGCGTATCGACAGGAATATACCATGCGGTGGCAGGGTGGAAGACGAAGCGACAATGTAGAGGACCGGCGCGGTGAGAGCCCCGCTTACAGCTGCGGCAGGTGCGGCCCCAGTGGTACTGCGACTGCTACCGATGCTGCTGCGGACCAAAGTGGGGCGCATTATTCTCATCACCGGTATCGTCGTCATAATCGGTGGTCGTATGCTGGGAGTCGATGTGCTGTCCCTGTTAGCGGGCGGTGGTGTCTCTCCAGGACAGCCGTCGGCCCCACTGAGTGAGGCCGATCAGCAGATGGCCGAGTTTGTGGCGGTGGTGCTGGGCGATACCGAAGATACCTGGCACCCGATCTTCAGGCAGCTGGGACGCGACTACCGGGAGCCTACTCTGGTATTGTTTACCGGGAGTGTGAACTCCGCCTGTGGATATGCCAGTGCCGCAGTGGGGCCCTTCTACTGCCCCGGCGATCAGAAGCTGTATATCGACCTGTCCTTTTTCCACGATCTCAAAACACGCCACGGTGCACCCGGCGACTTTGCCCAGGCCTACGTGATTGCCCACGAGGTCGGGCACCATGTACAAACGCTGTTGGGTATCAGTGAGCAAGGTAGGCGCGGCCGGCAAGACAGCGAGCAAGGCCCAGGTGAACGCGCTTTCGGTGCGGCAGGAACTGCAGGCCGACTGCTTCGCCGGCGTGTGGGGGCACGTAGCCAATAGCCAACGCCAACTGCTGGACCCCGGTGACCTCGAAGAGGCACTGCAGGCGGCCACGGCTATCGGGGATGATCGCTTACAGAGGGAGGCGGGCGGCCAGGTGGTTCCCGACAGCTTTACGCATGGCACCTCGGCACAACGGGTCAAGTGGTTCAAGGCTGGCTTTGAATCCGGAGACATTAACGCCTGTGATACCTTTGCCGCTGGTTCCGCTTAGGTCCAGTGATCCGATGGTAGCGGTGTTTTAGTTGATAACCAGTACCTGCCCGCTGGCGTTGTCCAGCGCGGCTTCCAGTACGCTGCTGGGAATGTCTTGCAGGCTTTGTCCTGGCAGCAGCAGCAGATCATAGGGCGAGTGTTTTATCAGCTTCACCAGATCTTCTGCCCTGCAGGAAAAATTTGCCTGTAGCCTGATCTGGTGACCTGGCCGGTATAGATCAAGCAATGCTTCCTGTGGTGGCGGATGTTTTGCAAGGATGTAGATGTCGCCTACCAGATTGGCTTTAGCCAGCGTCGCGGCAGTGCTCATAATCCTGGCATCTGTTACATCATTCGCTAGTACCACTCCAAGGCGGGCGACAATATTGGCTTTGCTGGAGTGATCAGTAGGTTGCGCATGCCACCGCTTGCGTGCAGGAAGGAATATATCCTGTTTTCCATCCCGTTCCATCACTGTTGTCCAACGTTCGCCTGCTGCGTTCTCAAAGCTGAGTTCCACACGGTTGCGCGCCGCCAGATCGACGAGTTGGCGCCTGATTGCAGCGCTGATAAGACTTTGATGCTGCAACAGGTGGTCCCGCAACAGATTTCTTTCCTGTCCACTATTGAGACTAATCTCCGTGGTGAAGGGAAGGTCGGCGATTTTCAGCAATCGGATATCTTCAAGCAGGAGGCCCAGAAGATTTCTATTCAGTTGCCTCGCGATCCGCACTATCGTCTCAAGTACCACAGGATGCATCCCGTGCGGGTCAATGGGGACCAGTATGCAGCGGCGCACCGCGGGCTCATTCATAATCCTTGTCCTCTCCCTTCTCGCTGAATGCTCTGGACAACGCCTGCAGTTCTTGCACGCGTGCGAGCACACAGTCATCAATGGATTTAGCGCTATATCCGGTAAGCAGCTCCAACGCCTGATCGATGCTGTCCACGCTATAAATATGGAAGGTCCCAGCCGCCGCTGCGTCGAGCACATCCTGTCTCAGCATCAGGTGCCGCTCGTTGCTGGCTGGAATTACAACGCCCTGGGCGCTGGTGAGTCCTCGTGAAACGCAGATATCGAAGAAACCTTCGACCTTCTCGTTGACACCGCCAATGGCCTGCACCTGACCATGTTGATTCAGGGAGCCTGTGACCGCCAAATCCTGTCTGACCGGTATGTCCGCGATGGCGGATATCAAGGCCACCAGTTCCGCCACCGAAGCGCTATCGCCCTCTATTCCGCCATAGGATTGCTCAAAAACCAGACTTGCTGACAGGGGCAGTGGCTGGTTGCGCGCATAGCGGTTGGCTAACAAGGCGCTTATTATCATCATTGCCTTGGAGTGGATTCTGCCTCCAAGTTTCACTTCCCGCTCAATATCCAGTACCTTTCCGGCTCCGAGCCGCGCCGTAGCAGTAATACGTGTAGGTTTGCCAAAGGCGTAGTCGCCCAGCATGTAGAGCGCCAAACCATTGACCTGCCCTATGGCAGAACCCTGGGTATCGATTAGCGTAATATCGCGCAGGATACCTTCATGCGATTTTTCCCGAAACTGGTCCAGTCGATGGATGGCAGCTGTGGCGGCGGCGCTGACATAGTCGGCGGTAATCATCTGCGAACCGGCTTGGCGCGCACGAAAATCGCTCTCGGCCAGCAGGTTGCCCAAACGACCCTGGTGCAGGCTGAGTTTTTCACTGTCTTCCATGCGTCTCGCGGCGAACTCGATTATTTTGGCCACTCCCGCCCTGTCCACTGGCAGCAAATTTTCCCGCTGTTGCAAGGCTTTGATCATGCGTGCGAATAATACGGTACTGGCCGGTGATCGTGGCACGTCTTCGGACATGTCTGCGGCGATTTTAAACAGAGTGGAAAACTCGGGGTCGTACTCCTGTAGTAAGTAATACAAATCGCGCTCACCAGTCAATATCACTTTGACATCAAGCGGGATAGGTTCGGGCTGTAACTGGACGGTGCTGACGAAGCTGAAAATCTGTTCCAATGACTGTATGCGAATTTCACGTGCCTTAAGTGCCTGCTTGAGCGCGGTCCATGCGTAGAGGTTGGTCAGCAGCTTGTCCGCCTCAATTACCAGGTAGCCACCGTTCGCCCTGTGCAGAGCCCCGGGCTTTATGAGGGTAAAATCAGTGACCAAAGTGCCCATGTGCGCCACATGTTCGACCCGGCCAATCAGATTGGCAAACCCCGGGCTGTCCTCATTTACAATGGGAGCAGCGGGTAAGTTCTGATTGTCCACGAGTACGTTAACAGAGTACTGGGGGAACTCCCGCACCCTCTCTTTGAGGTTGTCCGGTATCGCCGACTCCTCCCGTACCTGGGTGAATGCCTCTGCCTCATCCATCACGCTCTGGTGTACAGCGTCCAGATAGTTCAGTACTTCAGGATAGCTGGCATAGGAGCGCTTTAATTCGTTCATTACCGGGTCGATAGCCAGATGGCTGAATTCCTGATTCAGCGCCTTGAATCGATCGCGACTCTCTTTTTTCCAGCCGGGCAACTGGCGTACGATAATCTTCAACTCTTCTTTTAGCTCCTCGATTACTGTCATGGTTTTGGATTTTTCTGCTTCTGGTAGTGCCTCAAAGTCTTTGGGTGTGATTATTTCACCGTCTTTCATCGGAGCAAGCGTATAGCCGCTGGGCGTCTGGATCATGGCGATCTGTTGATCCCTGGCCTTTTCCGACAATGCGTCAAAGGCTTCTTTTTCGCGGGACTGGTACTTTTCGCCCAGCGCCTGGACCCTTGCCTGGTACTCGTCACTTTGGAAAATAGAAGGTAGTGTGCCCAGCAGCTCTTCTACGGCATGGTTCATATCATCGCGCAGCTGGTGGCCCATGCCCTTGGGCAGGCACAGCGCGATCGGTTTGTCCGGGGCCTCGAAATTATTCACATAACACCAATCGGAATATTCGCCGCGCGGCGCAGCGCACTCCTTCTCGAGGAGTTTGCGCAACAGGGCTTGCTTGCCCACGCCGGTGCTGCCCAGGAGGAAGATGTTGTAGCCGTCGTGGGGAATCTGTAGTCCGAGGGTCAGGGCCTCCACTGCGCGGTCCTGGCCAAGATGCTCCCGCAGTGGCTCCAGGTCATCGGTGCTATCGAAATCCAGCTCCAGTGGGTCGCAAAAGCAGTAAAGTCGGTCGAGCGGCAACGCGTCGCGTGGCGGCGCCGGTTCGAGCCTGGGTTTATCAACGTGCATTCAATGGACCCCCCTTTTAACAATTCTTTTATTAAGCATAGACCACACAAAGAAAACCCGACTTAAGCCAGATCAATAGAGCGGTGAACTGTATCACGCGATCCTACCCGTAAGGTCAGCCGAAAATGAACATCCTGCAGGTCAGATTCGCCACTTCACTGGCTGTCTAATGGGACATGTAGTGCCAAAGCGTTTGTAGGCAGCGGCGGCCTGACAGTTGCGTACCTGTCGTATTTTCGATACGACTGAAAAGGATACAGATGGTGTGACGGTTGAGGAGCGGGGATTATGAATCGCCAAAGCTAAGGTCATACGGGAGATGCAAGCATGACAGCCGCAAAGCTCATTGAACACCATATTACCCGCCAGCTAGTGCTTCGCAGGGAGGACGGCGACGAGCAGCAGGGCGTCTTGAAGCAACGCTCTAATCTATGGGCAGACCGGCTGATCGCCATACTGGCTGTCACGGCCGGTCTTTGCATTGTTGGTACTTACCTGGAGGAACTGCTATGGGCGCTATTGGCTGCGGCTACGCTTTGTACGCTGAGGTAGATTACGCTTGTAGAATTAGTGGGAGTTTGCCAATGTGAACGAGGAGCAAGTTGAGCGAGCGCGGTATAAGCTTTAATCCGCCTCACGCTCTGGGGCACAACAATGGATGGCAACAGGGCCTTTCGTCAGCGAATTCGGCACATCCGGATCCACCAGCACCTGTCCGGTCACTGGATTTGGCCGGAACGTCGTACACCCCTTGAGTCCCTTGGCATAGGCATAATTGTAAAGTGTTTGGAACTGCGCAAAGTCGTAATCGCGCGGCACGTTGATTGTCTTGGATATTGCATTATCCACCCAGGGCTGCAGTGCGGCCTGCATATCGAGATGCATGACAGGTGAGACGTCGCTGGCATTGACAAAGGCTGGTGTGAGCGGTGTCTCCTTGCCGTTGCGCTCGCAGTATATGCGATACGCGTAATCGCTTACGGTGTATTCGCTTAAATCGCCATCAGTCTCGCGCACCCTGCGCCTGTATTCAAATCGATACACTGGCTCCAGTCCGCTAGACACGTTGTTGGCCAGCAGAGAAATGGTTCCGGTCGGTGCGATCGCAGTGAGATGCGAGTTGCGGATGCCGTAGCGCGCGATATCACTGCGAATTTCTACCGGAAGCTGGCTGATAAACCTGCCTTGCAAGTATTTTTCCTTGTCGAACAAAGCAAAAACGCCCTTCTCGCGCGCCAGTTCGATGGACGTCTGGTATGCTGTCTCGCACACTCGTTGCATTACGTCGCCCGCTACCTTTAAGGCGTCTGGCGTGCCATATGGAATGTTGAGCATAATGAGCGCGTCACCCAGTCCCGTCAGCCCAAGACCAAGGCGGCGCGTGGCATGCGCCGCTGCATCCTGCTGTCTCAACGGAAAGCGCGACAGATCTACCACATTATCCAGCATGCGCACCGCCACGGCTGCTGTATCTGCAATTGCCGCCAGATCAAGGCTTGCCCTCTCAGTGAACGGCGCGTGCACAAACTGCGTGAGATTGATCGAACCAAGGTTACATGCACCATAGGGCGGCAACGGAATTTCGCCGCAGGGGTTGGTCGCGCCGATCTGTTCAGCGTACCAGAGATTATTCAGCGCATTCATACGGTCGATAAACATTACTCCCGGTTCGGCATAGTCGTAGTTTGCCTGCAGGATTTGGTCCCAGAGCTGACGGGCAGGCACTGTACGTAGCACGCTGCAACGCACAGGAGTCATTGAACCAGACCAGACGCGATCGACCGTCTTGCTGGTCGCGACAACATCGTGTGCACCGAGCGGGAATACCAGTGGCCAGTCGGCGTCGGCCTGAACAGCCTGCATGAAAGCATCGCTTACTAGCACTGATAGATTGAAATGCCTTAGTTTCGCAGCATCCTTTTTGACATGGACGAATTCCTCGATATCGGGATGATCGCAGCGCAGCGTTGCCATCATCGCTCCACGGCGTGCGCCGGTGGAGAGAATGGTAGAACACATCGTGTCCCAGATCTGCATGAACGACACTGGCCCGGAAGCGGTGACACCAACGCTGGGCGCCGGTGTGCCACTCGGGCGCAGAGTGGAGAAGTCGTAACCAACACCCCCACCCTGTTGCATGGTGAGTGCGCCCTCCTTGAGAGCATCGAAAATGCCATCGAGTGAATCTTCAATTGTGCCCATCACAAAGCAGTTGAACAGAGTGACACGGCGCCCGGTGCCGGCACCGGCCTGAATGCGTCCACCCGGGTAGAAACCTGAATCCTTCAAGAACTTTGTAGAAGCGCTGCTCCCACTCTATTTGCTTTGATAGTTCCATGCTCGCCAGTGCGCGCGCTATCCTCTGCCAGCTATCCTCGACAGTTTGATCGCACGTTTTACCCTGTTTCCGCCAACGGTATTTGGTATCCCAGATACGGCGTGAGATGTCGGTTTGGAAGTATTCCCTGCTCATAAAAAAATCCCGCAGCTGCGCGACGGCGGCGAGCAGTTATTCTACTCTGAATTGTGCTTTGTATTCATGTACCCCAACCTTATCTGAATTCTACAGTCACCTTGGTCTTAATCACCTCGATGTCCGCGTTGATGGTGTTCCGATTGATCTAGCTCAAGGCTCGATTATTTGTGGGATACTAGTATCATACAAATTGTTACGACTAAAAGGAGGGATTATGAATACAATATGGGTTGTAGTTGCAGAATCTAGTCGAGCGAAGGTATATGCAGCTGATGCATCAGGGAAAGAACTGATAGAAATAGAACATTTTGAGCATGGCGATTCCCGTCGGCATGCACGCGACATTACGTCCGATCTGCCGGGCAGGACTGTAGGGAGTGACGGGAGTCATCACGCTATGGAAGCAGAAACGGATATCAAGACGGAAGAAGCGATTCAGTTCTCAAGGCAAATCAATCAATATCTGCAATCTGCGATAAATGAGCATAAATTTGGCAAGCTTATGATAATAGCCGCGCCAGCCTTTTTGGGTCATTTACGTGCGCATATGGATGCTCAGGTAGCGAAACTGGTTGTATTTGAGCTTCCCAAAAATCTCGTACAAAGTGATACGGCCCAAATCCGTACACACCTACCTGAACATCTATAACGGCTTTTGTCCGTCTACAAAGGCGTGTAATTCGTCTGACGCAATTTTCTGCGTATCAGGCTCTACCTGCGAAAATTCAGCATCCAGCGCTTCTTCGCCAAACCAGTGGCGCATCTTCTTCATGGTCTTGGCTCGCACATCGTCATTGATGTACCGCGAAACGGCAGCAATGGCCAGCACCAGAACCCCCAGATCGTCGGCGTAGCCGATTCCGGGAGCCAGGTCGGTGATGGCATCCAGCGGAACAATAAAGTAGCCCAGAGCGGCAGCAATGGTACCCTTGGCCCAGGCGGGTGCCTTCTCTTCCTGTGCCGCGTAATACAGCAGCAGCGCTTTTTCCACCACTTCCCGGCCAGCAATTTTGGCATAGCGCTTCAACTTGTCCCGGAAGCGATTGTCGGAATAGGCGGCCTCGAATTTATTGTCTTTGCTCATGTTCGCATCCTCTCACCCAAACAACCATGGCGCTAATTCGCTGCGATTTTCTACAACAATCTGCTGTGCCGTCGGATCCTCCGCCAGTTCGTTGGGCTCGATATGCAGCAATTGCAGTACGTAGGGCACCAACCTGGCGCGTGTGGAGACTTCCAGCACACCGTTCGCCATGCCGTAGTCTACTTCTACTACCTCGCGCTGCTCCAGCTGTAGTCTGGGATCTGGCGCTATACGTACGATAACGTGTGTGTTCCATTCGGTATCCGCCTCAACACCGTGCTCGGAGTCGTCCATGATCTCAGGAATGCCCCGAAAGCGACTCAGGACAAAGTCCCGGTATTCACAATTTTTTTCGCACCAGGCGCGCACATGCCAGCGCAAGCCGCTATATACGAGCGTATGGGGAACAATGATGCGTCCCTCCCGGTCGGGATGGTTGAGAGAAACATAATCCACGTCCAGTCGTTTCTGTTGTCGCGCCGCCTGCATGATGGGGCGCAACACCTCGGGCTTGACGTCTCTCACCGGCAGAGACAGTACCTCGACATTGGCCACATTGAGTGACAGCGACTCGAACACGTTCATCAGTTCGTTGTTGCGCGCCATCAGATGCAGGTACTCATCTGCCAGTCCCTGCGTTACCCGGGGCTCGAAAGCCGGTGTGGGCTTGTAGCCCTTGAGAAACTTGTCGTACTGCAGGTTGCCGGGCCCCACTTCACGCATGTAATTGTTGATATCCTTGCTGGCCTGCTGCCGACCTATGCCGAAGGTGTCACACAGGTGGCGGGTTGTCAGGCGACCCTCCCATTGTGCGAGCGTCTCGATAAAGCGGTAGCGCAGGAGCAGATCCCAGCGGAATGGCCATTTGGGTGCCTGGCGGTTCGACATGCGTACATACCCGGTAGTGATTATCCCGGCCAAGTATAGGTGCAGGCGATGGACAAGTGTACTGGTATGTATCGCGGCTCACAGCAGTCCCAGACGGGGTGCTGCATTTGTCATCTCTGGTAGGGATAAATGATGATCACTGCGCTACACTGCTCGTTCGTGGTTATAATGGCAGTTCGTTTTTGGCGTGGAAGCAGGCTTAATGCGGGTATCTTTCAAGAAAATCGGTTTGGCGGGGCGCAGTCGGCAGCGTGGGTTGACGGTGGTCCTGCGACAACTGCTGGAGTTACTGGAAACACGTGGTCTGGAAGTAATGCTGGAAGACAAGCTGGGTGATGTCCTGCCCGACCACAAGCAGTGTCTCGCTACTCTCGATGAGATCGGGAAGGAGGCCGATCTGGTAATCGTGGTGGGTGGGGATGGGAGTATGCTCAGCGCCGCCCGCACCCTGGCGAAATATGACACCCCGGTGCTGGGCGTCAATCGCGGCCGTCTTGGTTTTCTCACCGATATTACGCCGGATGACATAGCACTGCAGATTTGTGCCGTTCTGGATGGAGACTTCGAACAGGAAAGCCGTTTTTTGCTCAGTGCAGAAGTGCGACGGGACGACCAGGTGCTAGGTTGCGGGAATGCACTGAATGACGTTGTAGTTAATTCAGGCACATCCGCCCAGATGATCGAGTTCGAGTTGTATATCAATGATACGTTTGTTTATCGCCAGCGTGGCGATGGATTGATAGTGTCAACGCCGACAGGCTCTACCGCCTATTCCCTTTCCGGGGGCGGGCCCATCCTGCATCCCACACTGGATGCGATTGTGCTGGTGCCCATGTTTCCCCATGCCCTGAGCAGTCGACCCATTGTGGTGGACGGAAATTCGGAGATTCGCCTGGACATACTGTCTCGCAATCGTATTCACCCGCCAGTGACTTGTGACGGGCAGGCCAATACGAAGGCGCGACCTGGAGATTCAGTGCACATCCGCAAAAACCCGTATAGCCTGACTTTGCTGCATCCGCTGGGTCACAGCTTCTATGCCAGTTGCAGGGACAAACTGCGCTGGAGCAATGCACTGGTAAATTGATGCCAGAATTTCACCATGCCCTCAGCGCTGCTGTTGAGGAAGACCTTCTGCCACTGAGTGCGCTGTTATACCAGCGCGGCGTTATGCATCGCATCTTTGAGGACGGTGGTCGCCAGGTGGTTATGGTGGAGCGGGAGGCGCAGGCGCAACAGGTGCAAGCTCTTTACCGTGCTTGGCGTGCCGGGGAAGTGCAGATAGAACTATCACCTCAAAAGCACAGGATTGGGCCGGCCCGGGTCGCGATCCAATGGCGCCAAGCGCCAGTTACCCTGGGCCTTATTGTGCTGAGCGTCTGTGGCTTTCTATTGGTTTATCTATCGGCGCCCATGTTCTGGGTGAGCTTTTTGACCTTCACACCCTTTCAGCTGAGGGGCGAGGAAATCCTGTTCCAGAACTTCAATGGCCAATACTGGCGTCTGGTTACACCCGTTTTCCTGCATTTTGGTTGGTTGCATATAGTGTTCAACAGCCTCTGGCTGTGGGATCTCGGAAGACGGGTGGAACAGGTACTGGGGCACTTCAATACCCTAATGTTGTTCCTCGTCATCGCCGTGGTATCCAACGTCAGCCAGTTCGCCTTCGGTGGCGCAGGCCTGTTTGGTGGTATGTCCGGGGTGGTCTACGGTCTGCTGGGCTTTTCCTGGGTAGCTCCTTTGCTGCAACCGGGCTGGCAAATTCAACCCTCGTCTTCGATTATGTTGTTTATGGTCGGCTGGTTGGTGGCCTGCATGGTCGGTATGGTAGAAGTACTTGGTTTTGGCGCTATCGCCAATGCGGCGCATGTCGGTGGTCTACTCTGCGGAGTATTGCTCGGAGCAGTATTTGGCGCGATCTCCAGAACCGGCGGCGACAAGACCTGAGCGGCACAGGTATAATCAATCGGTCCTACAGCAAAAAAATTCGATGTCATACCTGCAATTGATTGAAACCATGTCCCCGGAAATTTACCAGAGCCTGCTGCGCTCGGTGGAGCTGGGTAAGTGGCCTGATGGCAAGGTCCTGACCTCTGAACAACGTGTAAATGCGATGCAGGCCATTATTGCCTGGGGTGAGAGGCATCTGGCTGAGCCGGATCGCGTCGGGTATATAGAGAAAACAAAGTCCGGTGATCCTTGTGATACACCGCTGGAAACACCCCTGAAGTGGACAGCAGTAGGAGGGTTATTTGACCGATCTGGTGGCAGCAGGGCGCCGTGCGCAAAATGAAAACACAGCTGGAGAGTCCGGTGCGTTACACGATGCTGCTGGGCGAGCATGAGATTCCACTGAACGAGTATCTCGGCAGGAAGTTGCGATTGGATTTTCACGGCAGCATCAATTGTATGCACTGTGACCGCAAGACAAACAAGAGTTTTAATCAGGGCTACTGTTACCCCTGTTTCAAGCGACTGGCTCAGTGTGACAGTTGTATTGTCAGTCCAGAGAAGTGCCACTACGCGGCAGGCACCTGCCGGGAGCCTGAGTGGGGTGAACAACACTGTATGATTGATCATTTTGTTTACCTCGCAAATACCTCGGGGCTGAAAGTGGGCATTACGCGAGGAACTCAGGTGCCAACGCGCTGGATGGACCAGGGCGCGACCCAGGCTCGGCCGATTTTTCGTGTTGCTACCCGCCTGTACGCCGGACTGGTGGAGACGCTATTCAAGGACCATTTGGCGGACAAGACCAATTGGCAGGCCATGCTCAAGGGCGATGCCGAGCCGTGTGATCTGGAGCAGGTCCGACGTCGCCTGATGACGGAGTGTGCTGGCGGACTGCGTGCTCTGGAACAGGCGCACGGCATACAGGCGATAACCGAGTTATCCGATGCACCGGAAATTCACATAAAATATCCCGTGCTGGAGTACCCGGCCAAGGTGTCATCCTTCAATCTCGATAAGACGTCATCGATTGGTGGTACGCTGTTGGGTATCAAGGGCCAGTACCTGATATTTGATAGCGGCGTTATCAATATGCGCAAGTATGGCGGCTATCAGCTGTCCTTGCACAGCCACCGGGTAGCATCATGCGTGATGACAAACCGGGAACGGTTTACCTCAAGGACTACAGGCCACCTGCCTACCTGATCAACCGCACGGAGCTGCACTTTGACCTGCGCGAGGATTGCGCGATCGTTGATTCGCGCCTTCATCTGCTGCGCGATGATTCGGTCGCAGAAAGCGCGTCGCTGGAGTTGGATGGGCAAGAACTGGAGTTGTTGTCCGTGGCGGTAGATGGCCGTGAGCTCACCGCTACGGAATACCTTGTCAGCGCCGGATTCGCTGCTTATCCATGCGGTGCCGGCGCAGTGTGTCGTCGCGTGCCGGACACGCATTCGTCCCCAGGACAATACCTCACTTTCCGGGCTCTATAAATCGCGCAAGTTGTTTTGTACCCAGTGTGAAGCGGAAGGCTTTCGTAAAATCACTTACTACCTTGACCGGCCCGACGTTATGTCGGTATTCACCGTGACCATGGACGCCGATCACGAAAGCTACCCGGTGCTGCTTAGCAATGGCAATCTCAACGAAGTGCGAGAACTTGCCGAACGGTCGGCATCGGGCGGTCTGGCACGATCCCTTCCCCAAGCCGGCTTACCTGTTTGCGCTGGTGGCCGGCGACCTGTCCCACACGCAGGACAGCTTTACGACAGTCAACGGGCGTCAGGTCACCCTGCGTATCTATGTGGAAGAAAAGGACCTGGACAAGTGCCAGCACGCCATGCGCTCACTGCAACAGGCCATGCGCTGGGACGAAGAAGTTTACGGTCGCGAATACGATCTGGATATTTTCAATATTGTGGCAGTGGATGACTTCAACATGGGTGCCATGGAGAACAAGGGCCTGAACATTTTCAACACTTCCTGCGTGTTATGTAGTCCCCAGGTCACCACCGATGTCGGTTTCCAGCGCGTCCAGGCCATAGTTGCCCACGAGTATTTTCACAACTGGAGCGGCAACCGGGTCACTTGCCGCGACTGGTTCCAGCTCAGTCTAAAGGAGGGCTTTACTGTCTTTAGAGATTCGCAGTTCTCTGCCGATATGGGCTCTCCTACAGTCAAGAGGGTAGAAGACGTCACCATGTTGCGCACCGCCCAGTTTGCCGAAGACGCTGGTCCCATGGCACACCCGGTGCGACCGGAATCCTTCATCGAGATTAACAATTTCTACACCCTGACGGTGTACGAGAAGGGCGCCGAAGTGGTGCGCATGATGCACACATTACTGGGGCCAGAACACTTTCGTCTGGGTTCAGACCTTTACTTTCAACGGCACGATGGTCAGGCGGTAACCTGTGAAGACTTTGTACGGGCCATGGAAGACGCCAGCGGAGCGGATCTGCGCCAGTTTCGCAATTGGTACTCACAGGCCGGTACACCCCACCTCACGGTGCGGGACGAGTATGACGCAGGCGGCGCACCGCTACACCCTGCATGTCGAGCAATCCTGCCCGGCGACTCCCGGACAGCCAGATAAACCGCCTTTTGTCATCCCGCTGGCCATGGGTCTGCTGGGCGAGGCCGGAAATCTACCGCTGAGGCTGGCCGGTACTGCTCCCGATCCGGAAACCAGCGATAACACTCACACGGTTCTGACCATAAACCAGTCATCGCAGACGTTTGTCTTTGAAGGGGTTGCAGAACGTCCGGTGCCTTCTTTGCTGCGCGGATTTTCTGCACCTGTTCGTCTGCACTATGACTACAGTAAGAGCGATCTTTGCGCGCTTATGCGCCGCGACGCTGACGGATTTGTGCGCTGGGACAGTGCCCAGGCGTTGGCCACCCGGGTTATTGGTGAAGTCGAGAAGCAACTTTTAACGGGTGCTCCGTTACGGGTGGACCCATTGCTGATAGAGGCCTGCGGCGATCTGCTGCGGGATGATGCGCTGGACCCGGCCATGGTTGCGGAGATGTTGCGGCTGCCCAGTGAAGAGTATCTGGCAGAGCAGGCGAGTCTGACCGGTGGTGCCAATGTGGATAGTATTCATGAGGCTCGCAATGTCGTGCGCAGTACACTGGGTGCCGCTCTGGCGGAGCCATTGTTAGCGCGCTATCAAGGCCTGGAATACCAGGGTCCCTATGCGCCCGATGCGGATCAGATAGCTGACCGCTGCCTGCGCAATACCTGTCTGTCTTATCTCGTTAGCGCGAGTACTGAAAACCTGGAATTGGCAGCGCGACAATATCGGCTTGCCAGGAATATGACCGATCGTCTGGCGGCACTGAAAGAGATCGCGTTTTACGGCGATGGCACTCTTCGTGATAGCACGCTGGCAGGTTTCTACCAGGACTGGCGACACGAAGCTCTGGTGGTCAACCAATGGTTTCAGGTACAGGCTGCAATTCCTGATAGCCTGGGACTGTCGCGGGTGCAGGCTTTGATGTCGCATGGGGACTTCGAATTGCGTAATCCCAACAAGGTGCGCGCACTGGTGGGCGGTTTCATCAATCAGAATCCGGTTAATTTTCACCGAATTGATGGTGCGGGTTATCGTTTTCTCGGTGAGATAGTTATCAAATTGAACAGGCTAAACCCGCAAATGGCGTCGCGTCTGCTGACACCGCTCACCCGGTGGCGCAATTACACTGGCAGGGCAGAGTTGATGCACGCCGAACTGGAGCGTCTTGCGGCTGAACCAGAGCTCTCGCCGGATGTATTTGAAATCGTTACAAAAGCACTGCATTGATCAAGGTCATTAGCGGTGCGAGGTAGGGTGGGCTGTTGCTCCCCGCACAAAGCAATTGCGTATAAGGGTGTTAAAATGATTAACTAGGAAGTTCTAGAGTCGTGGCTGTTGCTCCTGAAGGCGCTGAACAAGGTTTTGCAATAGACCAAATCGCATGAACCAAGCGCAAGGTGTTAGACTGAGAAACCCCGATTATCGAAATTTTTGAAAGAGAATCCTGATGGCCAAACCTAACTACGCGTTTGAAAAGCGACAGAAAGAACTTGCAAAGAAAAAGAAAAAGGAAGAAAAACGCTTGAAAAAGTCCGAGGAGGGCAATATTCAGCCGCAAGGTGTTAGTATACCCTCAGTCACGGAAGGGAAGTCCTCTACAAATGACGGGATGTAACACGTTGATTTTTCAAAATTTCCACTTCGTACCGGTGAATGCGAATGTGGAAACTTACAATCATTCACCAATCATTTTGAGTATGTAATATGAGTAAAGGTACAGTTAAGTGGTTCAATGCGGATAAGGGTTTTGGTTTTATCACTCCTGAGGACGGTGGTAAGGATCTTTTCGTTCATCATTCAGAAATCAAAAGTGGCGGCGGTTACGCAACCCTTAAAGACGGTCAGGCAGTGGAGTTTGAAGTTGGCCAGGGCCAGAAAGGTCCCTGTGCCAACAATGTTAAACCTCTCTAGGTCGGGTACCTGACATTAAAAAGCAGCGGTGGCGATCCCACCGCTCTTCAGTGTGTGCACCTTGCAACGACTACTCTCTGATGATAACCGGTTGTGGAATCATTTGTTGGCTGAGTGTGGTCAGGATTCCGAGAGCCTGTCAGCTCCTGTCTCAGCGTCATGAACTGGCGGAGGGGTATAGTCGCAGTTGTTCTGTTGTATGAGTACTCCCCTTGCGATATTTGCCCCGCAACCGGCGAGCGCAGTCAGCCAGACTGGCACCAGACCAGTTGCCCTGATCAGGGCTATAAAGCCGGCTATCCAGTAGCTTGAGTTCCCGTGTAAATTCCTCATCCTCCAATTGTGTGGCGACCTGCTCGAGCGATAGGGCGGGGGTATTGGGGTTTAAAGTCGTCGCCCAGGTGATAACGGCGCCGCGTGCGCCTGCTGCGTCACCTTTAGTGCACGCTGCCAACAGCCTTTTGAAACGCCTCCTTTTCCGAGGTATTGTCCAGGGGAATCGATGGTTCTTTTGGGCCAGAATCCCGCCGCCGCCACAGATAAAACAGGGTTATCAACCAGCCCACAGTACTGACTGCGCTCAGGATTTGCCAGACAGGGGTCTGCACATGCTGCGTGCGCAGGGGCTGCGGTAGTGACCGCAGTACCAGGCGTTGTTTCGATAGCAGGCGAGGGTGTGGTAGCGTCAACCGGGGTGTTAGTTGGCTCAGCCGCTGTCACGGTGATTTTCCGCTCGGGCAACACAGCGTATTGCACCTGTTCGCTCTGCGTGTCCCACCAGGGAATGCGAATCTCAGGAATCAAATAGGTACCAGCGCGGGTGGGGACCACAGCGGCGCTATCCTGACGTATGCCCAACAGGCCTGTGGAGATTTCCTGCTCACTGATCTGGGGTTGATCCGGGTAGTATTTCAGGCCATCGGTGGGCGCAAACAGGATCGGTGGCAGTTGGGCGCCCTGCAAACCCTCTCCCTGAATACGGATGGTACGGGTTGCAGACTCACCCACGCGCAACTGTTCAGGGGATGTGGACCAGTTCTCCTCCAGAGTCAGCTGCCGGGAGGGCAGCCAGGTGTCTGCGGTAAAGCTGTCTGGTTTCGGCAGGACATTGATCGATATTGCCTCAGCGCTGCGGCGCACAAGCTCGCCGCTGCCCGGGTCAAAGAAACTCCCTGCGGCCCCTATCGACCCGACCGGAGAAGACCTGGGCAGGAATCTCCAGGGTCCCGCTCTGCTCCGGGAAGATCGCATAGCGCAGTTCGTCCACCAGCCACTGGCGACCGTCGATTGTGCGTTGGAAGGAGCGTTGTTCCAGCGGTTTGACGAAGGCATTGTCCAGTTTCAATTCCGAAATGCCGCGCCCCTCAAGATTGACGGCCTGTTGGACACGTAGTGTCAAAATAATCTGACCCTGCACATAGACATTGCGCTGGTCCACTTCTGCCTCAAACAGGACGGTCTGATCGCCAGCGTGTGTCTTTGGAGCAGCACCCACCACTACGGGCAGGCTTGCTGTGGAGCTCTTGCCAAATTGGATGGAGGGTATCTGCAGCTTACCCTGCCGGGTCGGTGAGAGCTCGATGATTACTTGCCGGGTACGTGACATTCGACCATTGACAATGCTGGTGTTGCTGCTGGTAGAGCGCTGCAGAATTTCGAAATCATTGAGCAGGGCGCGCAGGTCCGCATCGTCGAGTTCTTCGTCTTCTGTGGCTGTAATGGTTAGTCGTAGGGTGTCACCCAGGGAGACCCTGTCGCGATCCAGCTTGGCTGTCACTGCCCCCTGGGCAACATTGCCGCCCAACGCCATCATCAATACGACCAGCAAGGTCATTGTGTGACTAATAGGCTTCATCGTCTCTCCTGACTCCTTGTTCCTGCCTTTGCAAACTTTCATAACGGAATTTCTGCCGCAACAGCCCTGAAGGATCGTCCGGCACGCGGCGTAGCCATTGCTCCATAGCCTGGTCGTGCTCTTCGTTAGCGGACTCGGAACTGGCCTTTCGATCCACTGGCTCCTTCCCGGTCTCTTCATCCTGCGGCGTGCCCGCAGCTGCTTCGGCGCCCTGTTTCTCCTGCTGGCTCTTGGCCTGCTGCTGTTGCGCTTCGCTATGCTGTTCCTGTGGTTGGGCGTCCTGTTCCTGCCGTTCGTGTTTCCCATCGCCTGACTGTGCTGAATCCTGCGTGCTCTGCTTGCTGTCCCGTTGCTGATTCGGTTCCTGACTTCTGCTGTTGGTTCTGGTCCTGCTGTTGTTGCTGTTGCTGGTCCTGATTCTGCTGTTGGTTCTGGTCCTGCTGTTGTTGCGTTGCTGGTCCTGATTCTGCTCTTGGTTTTGGTCCTGCTGCTGTTGTTGCTGGTTCTGATCCTGCTTCTGCTTCTGGTCCTGCGGTTGTTGTCTGTTGCTGCTGTTCCTGCAGCTTCTTCACCAGTTCCAGATTTTCCCTGGCGTCTGCCTGGTCGGGCTGGTGCTGCAGGGATTGTTCATAGGCGGCGATAGCCTTGTCCAATTGTCCGGCCCGCGCCAGGGCGTTACCCCGGTTGTACAAGCTATCGGCATTAACCGGGTCGTTGAAGTGTTCGATAGCCGCTTCGTAGTCGCCATGGTTATACGCCGCTGTTCCCGCCCACTCCGGGTTTTCAAACAGCGTGGCAGCAGCCTCATTATTGCCCTGTTGCAGCGCCCGTTGTCCCTGCTGATCCGGCGTGAGCCACAGGTCATTCCAGGTCTGGGCACTGGCGGGTTCAGGTTGTATGAACAACAGAGCTGGCAACAGGGTCAGCAGCCAACCGCGTCGAAACAGGCTCAGCGCCAGCGGCAGCAGGACCAGGATAAACAGGTAACCCTGGTCCTCCCAGGTATCGGCTGTCCTGCCCGATGCCAGCGTATCTTCGGTTTCGCTCAATGGCATGCTTGCCAGCAGGAATTCAAGGTCGCTGTCGTCCAGTTGCATACGCCTGTAGCTGCCACCTGTCGCGTTGGCCAACTCACGCAGGTCCTCTTCGTCCAGGCCCGGCATGATAATGGTGCCTGCATCGTCCTTGAGAAAACCCCCGTTGGGCAAAGGGATGGGTGCGCCTGTGGGGGTGCCCACCCCCAGGATGGTCAATTGCGAGTGGCTGCCGGCCAACACTTTTTCAATGTTACTGCGATCCTTCGCGGATACACCGTCTGTCACCAGCAGGAGTTTACCCTGGCGAATACCTGCAGAGCGCAGCAATTCCAGTGCCTGCGTCACGGCGCTGACCGGTTCACTGCCGGGCAGGGGCATCATGTCCGGATGCAGGGCCGGTAACAGGTTGGCGATGGTGGAGCGTGTCGTCGGTGAGCGGCGTAACGATATGGGCGTCTCCGGCATAGGCGATCAGCGCGGTCTGCCCCTCCCGTCGCTGCTGTAACAGGTCCAGCAGTTTCTGGCGTGCGCGCTCCAGCCTCGAAGGGGCCAGGTCTGCAGACTTCATCGAGTAGCTCAGGTCCAGCAGTACGACCAGTGCGTCCTGTTTCTGGTGCACGGGCTGGGGAAGCTTTTGCCAACTGGGACCGCTGGCAGCCAGTGCGGCAAGCAGCCATCCGAGAAACACCAGGGGCAGCAGGTTACTGCTTCTGGAGGCTCCACTGTCACTGACAAGATAACGCAGCAGGTCTGGTACGATGACCGACTGCCAACTACCGTTGCGGCTGCGCTGCCGCCACAGCAACAACAATAGTACAAGAGCGGGCAGCAGGGTCCACAGCCACTGGGGACGCATCAAGTGCAGTTCCATCAGCGCTCCTCCTGCTGGCTGGGCGCAGTGTCTATGCCACGCCAACTGATACTGTGCCGACAGTGCCGCAACGCCAGCAGAAAGCTTATCAGTAAAGCTGCCAGCAGAGGCAGGTAGCCCAGCGCCTGTCTGGGCCGGTACCTGGTGGTTTCCTGCTCCACTGGTTCCAACTGATCCAACAAGTGGTAGATATTGACCAGCTCCTGCGGATTGCGCGCACGGAAGTATTCGCCTCCCGTAATCCTGGCGATTTCCTGTAGTCCGGCTTCGTCGAGCTCCGCCGACGGGTTGACCTGGCGACTGCCGAAACTGGAGCCGAACAGGCCGGGCAGGGTGAGAGAGTCTGCGCCGATACCGATGGTGTAAATACGAATGCCCAATTGCGACGCCAGTTGCGCGGCGTCCAGAGGTTTTACCGAACTGGCTGTGTCCTGTCCGTCGGTAAGCAGGATCAGCACTCGGCTGTCGGCGGGTCGCTCCTTGAGGCGTTTGACCGCCAGTCCGATAGCGTCGCCGATGGCGGTTTCTTCGCCGGCAAACCCGATCTGTGCTTCTGACAGGAAGCGTTTGACGGTAGCAGTATCGAAACTCAGTGGCGATTGTATGTACGCGTTGCTACCAAAGAGAATCAGGCCCAGTCGGTCGCCAGTGCGTTGGCTGATAAAGTCCGCACCCACCTGCCTGACTGCATCAACGCGCGGTACCAGGGAGTCCCCGACCTGCATGTCCTCAATCCGCATGGATCCGGAAATATCGACAGCCATCATCAGGTCACGTCCGCTGTTGGGAAGTTCTACGGGCTCGCCAATCCATGTGGGTCGCGCCGCTGCCACCAGTAACAGTAGCCACATTAACCACAGTGCCACGGTGGGCACGACACCGCCATGCGCTGCTCGGCCGGGCTGTGCACCGCTCAATTGCTGCCATTCATGATAAAAGGGCGCGCGCAGTGCAGGCTGCTGACTGCTTGCTGCAGGTATCACGCGGCGCACCAGCCAGGGCAGTGGCGCCAACAGCAGCAGCCAAGGCCAGATCCATTCAATCATGGCGCTACCTTGTGGCGTTTGATCCACTGTTGTGCCGCCCGATGCACCCGCGCCACGTCGATCTCAGGACAGGTCTTTTGATAGGCGGCATCGGCGAATACGGGCTGCAATTGCTCTGTCGGCGGCAGGCTGCGGTTTAGAAACGCCCGCCAGGCCTCACCGTGCTGCGGCGCTACCTCCGCGCGGGGATAGGCCAGCAGGGCCACGCTTTTTAACAGGGCATTGATGTCGCTGATGTAGTGACTAAGATCATCGTTTGCCAGGTAATCCGTATACAGAGACTGCAACTGACGCAGGGCGCGTCGGCGATAGGCATTCTTTCTGTAACGGTGGTACAACAGGTAGGCCAGGGTTGCCACCAGGAGTACTGCGCCAAGCAGCAAGATCCACCAACCGGGAGCCGGAGGCCACCAGCCGATCGGCTCTGGCAGCCGCAGTGAGTGCAGATTGGCCAGCGGATCCTGCGGGTTCACCGCCGCGTCTCCCCATAGTAATTCTTCAGCAGAATAAAGGGTGGGTGATCCGTGGATGCCAGTAGCAGGGGTACACCGAGGCGCAGCAGGTCGCTGCGCAAGAGGTCGCGCTGCTGTTGCAGGCGGTGACGGTATTCACGGCGCAATTGTCGGTCGCCGGTGTACATTTCAGTGCGCTCGTTACCGTTGGTCACCGCATAGGTCCCGGCTCTGGGCAGCTCTGATTCCAGCGGATCGGCACAGGCAACAGCGGTCAGCTCAGTGTGTTTCGCCAGCTCGAACAGGTGCTCTCTGGCGCGCTCGCGGGAGGCGCCGCGAAAATCGCTGATCAGGAACAGGCTGCTGCCCGGGCGTGCAATGCGCCGCAGGTTGGACAGCATGGTGGCGAAACTGTCATCTTCACCCGTGGAGTTCAGGGGTAGGGCTCGATTGTAGCTGTGTATCTGTGACAGCAACGCCAGTACCGTTTTGCGGCTGCGTCGGGGCCGTACTTCCTGGTGTCCCTGCTCGTTGAATACGAGTCCGCCCACCCGGTCGCCACCGTGCAGGGCACTCCAGGCCAGCAAGCTGGCCAACTGCGCTGCCAGTACCGATTTGAAGCAGTGGCTGGAGCCGAAAAACATGCTGCTGCGCTGGTCGACCACAACCAGTACCGGTCGCTCCCGCTCCTCGCGAAATAACTTGGTATGCGCACTGCCGGTCCTGGCGGTGACACGCCAGTCGATGGTGCGAATATCATCACCGGGTTGGTAGCTGCGCACCTCTTCAAATTCAATACCGCGCCCGCGAAAGTTGGATTTGATCGGTCCAGACAGGGCGCTCAGGGCCCTGTTCGCGCGCACCAGCTGCAGCTGCTTTGCCGGAAAGCGCAGGGCGATCAGCTCTTGCAGGTCTCGCGTAGGCCCCGTGGGCTGGGCTGTTGATATCGGCTAGATGCATGCCCGCGCTCAGCCCACGGGAACGATCGACAATAGTTCTTCAATCACCCGGTCTGTCGTAACGCCATTGGCCTCAGCCTCAAAACTCAGTATGAGCCTGTGGCGCAGCGCATCGGCAGTGACTGCCTGAATGTCGTCCGGGCTCACAAAATCCCGCCCCTTGAGCCACGCGTGGGCCCGGGCGCAGCGATCGATGGCGATGGTGGCGCGGGGGCTGCCGCCGTATTCGATCCAGCCCGCCAGTTTCTCGCTATAGAGCGCGGGAGAGCGGGTAGCGATCACCAGCTGTACCATGTACTGCTCCACCGCCTCGGACATGTGTAGCGCGAGTATCTCCTGGCGTGCCGCGAAGACGCTCTCCTGCTGCAGGGGAGTCGGTGGTCTGTCGATACCCCGGCTCGCCTCCAGGCGGGTCAGCCGGAGTATCTCGGTTTCTGCAGCGGTATCGGGATAATCCACGTTGACATGCATCAGGAAGCGGTCGAGCTGGGCTTCTGGTAGCGGATAGGTACCCTCCTGCTCAATCGGGTTCTGGGTGGCCATCACCAGGAACAGGTCGGGCAGTTTGTAAGTCTGGCTGCCAACGCTCACCTGGCGCTCTCCCATCGCTTCCAGCAGGGCCGACTGGACTTTGGCGGGTGCGCGGTTAACCTCGTCAGCCAACACCAGGTTGTGAAAAACAGGACCCTTCTGGAAGTGAAAGCTGGCCTCCTGGGGTCGATAGATCTCCGTGCCGGTGACATCTCCCGGCAACAGGTCCGGGGTAAACTGGATACGGTGGAAGCTGCCTTCCAGTCCATCGGCCAGGGATTTGATGGCCCGTGTCTTGGCGAGCCCGGGAGCTCCTTCGACCAGCAGGTGTCCATCTGCCAGCAGGGCGATAATCAGTCGTTGTACCAAATGAGCCTGGCCGATGATCTGCCCGCTCAGCCACTGTTCGAGTGCTTGGATCTCTGCGTTTGCCACAATCTCTCCTGTGGTGTTGGTTGTATAAAACCGCTATTGGCGTCGGACCCGATTAATGTCGAAATTGCCGCGTCAGAATTGCCGCAAGGGAGGGCCGCATTGTAGCGAAAGAAACGGGCCGGTCCAGTCTGCCAGGGTATAGACGGCCCCTGACGGATTACTGTGACTGCCGGATGACCAAAAAATTCACCGTGGCACAGGGATTTGTCCCCGCCAAAAAAATGCCCGCATGTAGCGGGCTCTGGCCGGGCAATAACAATTGAACTCAGATCGCGCGTATCTTGTGCACACCAGAGACACCGGTGAGCCCATCCCATTGGTCGGAACGCCCCGCTCGCCAACCGGTCACCCAGTTCTGCCGATGCGCCTCATCCTCGTGGGGACAAAAGTCGATGCTGCGCCCGGTGAGTCCGGCCTGGTATCCCCGGTTAAATGCTCTGGAATTCATATCGCGCTTCTGTCTTTTCATAGAGTATGCCTCCGTGGCAGACTGGGCCCCCGACAGGCCGCGTGAATTTCACGCTCGCGCCTTTGGCGGCGGGTTTAATTGAGGGTGCAGTGCGTGTATAAGCTTGTCATAGGGCGAAGCAATACAGCGAAAGGTGCCCCGAGGGCACGACTTCAATAGAAACAAAGATGGTCTCGCAAGTCGACGATTGTTTTGTTCTGAGCAAACCCAGACATATAACCTATTTGTGAAATATTCACGTTTTTCAGGATTTTGCGATGAGTAATTTGCCCCACTGCCCGCACTGTAACTCCGCGTACACCTATGAGGACAGGAACCTGTACGTGTGCCCCGAGTGCGCACACGAATGGTCCGGGCAGGAGGTGACTGGAGCTGATGAGATGGCGCGGGTCAGGGACGCCAACGGCAATACCTTAGCAGGACGGTGATACCGTTACCGTCATCAAGGATTTGAAGGTAAAGGGCTCGTCGTCGGTGCTCAAGGTCGGTACCCGGGTGAAGAACATCCGCCTGGTGGAGGGTGATCATAATATTGATTGCAAGATCGACGGCATCGGGGCCATGAAGCTGAAATCAGAGTTCGTCAGGAAGGTTCAGGGCTAAGTGTTCGTTCAGACTTGACCTGCCCTGCCGAGTCCAACTGCAAAAGCGACCTCGATTGCAGCATATCTGGCATTAAACCCCGAGGAGGGAAAACTCATCGTTAGTTCCGGCAGTTGTCGCAAGGTTCGCTGGGGCGTTGAGGGCTTGGGCAAAATTGCGGAGGAACTCGAACATGGCAACTAAGAAAAGCGTTCTGGATCGCGATGCCAAGCGCAATATCGGTGACGAATTGCTGCAAGCAATCAAAGACGTTAAAGCAAGCAAGTACGGCGCCAAGTACCAGGTCGAAGCCAACGATATCGTGAAGGCACGCATGAAGTGTGGGTTGTCTCAATCTCAGTTCGCAGAGGCACTCCATATTTCTCCGCGCACCTTACAGCAATGGGAGCAGGGGCGTCGGCAGCCGTCGGGCGCGGCGGAAACACTTCTGAAAATTGTCGCGCGTCATCCTGAGGTTCTTCGAGAAGTAATGGGAGGGGTATAATAATCTGATGTGGGCGACAGTCTCGTGGAGCCTGCGTCTGAGCTCAAACGTTATCGTAAAAGCGATCGCTACAAGAAGATTCGGTTCAGGGCCCCTTTTCACATATCGTAGTCTATTGCTTCAAAAAAAATGGCCTGGCGATTTTTGCCGTTCGTGGTGGAAAAAGTGCTTCGGTTTTATGAGCAAAAGACAACGGCTCCCGAAAGAGCCGCTTCTTGATGACCATCTATGAGTTTGGGGTCGGAGTTTTTACTCTGACCCCAAACTCTTCTCTTCTGCACTGCCTGTCACTTCAGGTATGTGAGATTACACCCAGGATAATTAAGCGCGGAAATCGGTGCCGTTTGCTATTTGGTGTTCGGACTGTCCAGTAACTCAATCCAGTGCCTCACTGGCACATCTGCGGCCGACTGCAAGTGCAGTTGGCAGCCTATATTGGCGGTGGCAATGAGCGTGGGTTGAGCACTGGTGAGTGTGCGCAGCGTAGTGGCGAGCAGGCGTTCACTGATCTTGGACTGCAGAAGGGAGTAGGTGCCCGCCGAGCCGCAGCACAGTAGTCTCTCCGTGGTTTGTGCGATCTCGAAACCGGCGCGCTCAAGCAGTGTGGCGAGCAGCTGTGGTTGCTGCAGAGCATGGTGCAGCGTGCAGGGCGTGTGGATCGCTACCCTTCCGACCTGCGTATTGACTGTAAGTTTTCCCAGATCCTCCTCCAGCAGGATCTCCCCGAGATCACGGCACAGCTGCGATACGCGCCGCGCCTTTTCTGCGTAGGCCGGATCAGCGGCTAGCAGGCGCCCATAATCCACCAGCATGGCGCCGCAGCCGCTGGCGCTGCTGACAATGGCTTCAGCGCCGTTTTCTATATAGGGCCACCAGGCATCGATATTGCGCCGCATATTGTCCAGCCCATCCGCATGCGCCGCCAGATGGTAGTTAACGGCCCCGCAGCATCCGGCTTGCGGCGCACTGACGAGTGAGATACCCAGCCTGTCCAGTACGCGGCGTGCAGCGGCATTGGTATTGGGTGTTGCTGCGCGTTGTACACAGCCTTCCAGTAGCAACATTCTGCGTGCGTGCCGTTCAGCTGGCATAGGCCCCGAAAACTGGCGCACAGGAATCTTGCTGCGCAAGCGGCGGGGCAGGAGCGGACGCACCGTTTGTCCCAGTACGAGTAATCCTCCCAGCAGTTGCCACCGGGAGAAAACAAAACGGAGCAGGGCGCGCAGGCTTCTGGAGATAACAGGCCGGGGCGCCTGCTGTTCAATCAAGCCGCGCCCGATGTCCAGTAATTCACCGTACTGCATACCAGAAGGGCAGGCTGTTTCGCAATTGCGACAGGTGAGACAGCGATCGAGGTGTAACCGGGTCTGTGCGCTCGCTGTGCCACTCTCCAGCAGGTGCTTGATCAGGTAGATACGACCACGCGGACTGTCCCGCTCGTCGCGGCTGTCGACATAGGTGGGGCAGGTGGCCAGGCAAAAGCCGCAGTGCACGCAAGCGCTGGTGAGCACCTTGGCGGCCTGGCCCTCAACTGTGTCGGCAAAACGTGGATGTAACTCTACATGCATGCGGTACCTGCTCCTACAGCCAGCTGTACAGGCGGCCAGGATTGAGAATACCGTCCGGGTCGAACGCGTGTTTGAGCCGTTGTTGCAGACCTTGCTCCACGGCGTTCAGAGGCGATCTCACCTCAGCGCCGCGGTCGCCACCGCGAAACAGAGTGACATGGCCTCCGGCTTCGACGGCAGCGCGTTGCAGCGCTGCGCGCGAATGTTCGCCGCGCACCCAGCGCTGGGCGCCACACCAGTCGATCAGGGTGGGACCGAAGTCAGGCTTGAGCGGTGCCGAGGATTGAACAGAAAAGCGCCACAGTGGCGCAGCACCGGCAAAGAAGGGCAGCGTCATTTCGCGCAGTCCCTCCCAGAGCGGATCGCTGTTGCTGCAGGATGTCACCTCCCCACTGCGCGGCGGTACTGTCGACCGCACTGGCAGCGCCGGACAGGCGCAGATGCAGCTGACCGTCCAGCCAGCAAGCGCCCGACAATGGCTTTGGCGTGCCGGCGCGGCGATTCATCGTCTGGATGGCATCCTGGGCCGACATTTCATACTGCAGCGTCAGTGTTTTTTCCGCTCGGGGCAGGACTTTCAGGCTCACTTCGGTCACCACACCCAGTGTTCCCAGCGCGCCTGCCTGCAGGCGAGAGACATCGTAGCCGGCGACATTCTTCATCACCCTGCCGCCAAAATTGAGGCGTTCGCACTTGCCATTGATCAACTGCACTCCCAGTACCATGTCACGGATGGAGCCGCCCCAGGGTCTGGCGGGCCCCGACAGGTTGCAGGCCAGCGTGCCGCCCAGCGTAGCCCTGCCATCGAACAGGGGCGGCTCGAAGGACAGGATTTGGTTATTCGACTGCAGGATGGCGTTTATCTCTTGCAGCGGCGTACCGGCTCGCGCCGTGATCACAAGCTCCTGTGGCTGGTAGTCGACAATGCCCCGGTGTCCGGAAATGTCCAGCGGCTCATACTCACACTCGCGACCGGCCAGGTGGCGCTTGCTGTCGCCAGCGCGAATCGTCACTGGGTGGCGATTGTCACGCGCCTGACGCAGCGCGTCGATGATGTACTCGCTGCGGTCTCCGACAACGCTGCCATTTTGCTCAGTCATGCTGATGACGGGCCGGCAGGGCCCGGTACTCCTGGCAGCGCTTGAGGATGGGCACACCTTTGCCAGGGTTGAGGTTGAGGGCCGGGTCAAAGGCGTGCTTGATGTCTTCAAGTTGGGCGAGTTCCTGTGTGGAAAATTGACTGGCCATCTTGCGCAGTTTTTCCACGCCCACTCCGTGTTCGCCGGTAATGCAGCCACCCACCCGCACCGATAGCTCCAGTATGTCGGCGCCGAACTGTTCTGCCTTGTGCACTTCCTGCGGGTCACTGGCGTCGAACAGGATGAGTGGGTGTAAATTGCCATCACCTGCGTGAAAGACATTGGCAACGGGCAGTGCGTAGTGCGCAGACAGGCGGTAGATTTCATTGAGTACAAAGGAAATCTGCTCGCGCGGAATGGTGCCGTCCATGCAGTAGTAATCCGGCGCCAGGCGTCCCACTGCCGGAAACGCTGATTTGCGGCCCTTCCACAGCAGGCTGCGCTGGGCTTCATCCCCAGACGTTGTCAGTGAGGTTGCTCCCAGACTTTGAAAGAGGCGTGCAACTTCTGCACAATGTTGTGTGACTTCCTCGCGACTGCCATCCACTTCGCACAGCAGAATGGCTGCAGCATCGCGTGGATAACCCGCATGGGCAAAATCTTCCGCTGCCTGTATTGCCAGCCGGTCCATCATTTCCAGACCTGCGGGAATAATACCGGCAGCGATCACCGCACCAACGGCATTGCCGGCCGCGTTGACGCTATCGAAGCCGGCCAGTACCACCTGCGCCAGCTCCACAGAGGGCAGCAGGCGCACGGTGACCTCCGTCACGATGCCCAGTAAACCTTCCGAGCCAGTGAATAGTGCCAGTAGATCATAGCCGGGACTGTCCAGGCCCATGCTGCCGATCGTCAGTGCCTCCCCGGCCACGGTGAGCACATTCAGGGACAGGATATTGTGCACGGTCAGCCCGTATTTGAGGCAGTGCACGCCGCCGGAATTCTCGGCCACATTACCGCCAATAGTGCAGGCAATCTGGGACGACGGATCAGGGCCATAATACAAGCCGTGGCAGGCGGCTGCTTCGGAGATGGCCAGATTGCTCACGCCTGGTTGTAGTGTGGCAGTGCGTGCCAGTGGGTCGATATTGAGTATGCGATCAAGCTTGCTAAGGACGAGCAATACACCGTCCGGGTGCGGCATGGCTCCGGCACACAGGCCGGTGCCTGCACCCCGGGCGACCACCGGGACGCTGAATTCGTGGCAAATGCGCAGCACCTGTTGCACCTGTTCTACAGTTTCGGGCAGCACCACCGCCAGCGGCAGATCGCGGTAGAGGGTCAGTGCGTCGCACTCGAAGGGGCGCTGGGATTCACCGTCCTCGATAATGTTATCGGGAGCGAGGCACTGACGCAGGCGGCGCAGCAGGTCGGCCCTCGCCGCGTTAGAAATCTGCTCGATCAATACATTCTCCCCAGTGCACAGCGCTGCGCCAGACACCGGCCGTTACATTGTGGGATTTATCCTACGTTATCCGTGCTCCCACATAAAGCACCCTGCGGTTTGCCAAAGCATCCGCATGGGCTGGAGTCGCGCCAGCAAATATGGCATAACACCCGCCCTCTCTTTATTTGGAATACGACAACAATGAAAGATTTCACGGGAAAAGTGGCAGTGGTGACGGGTGGGGCAAGCGGCATTGGTCGGTCTTTGGTCAAGGAATTGCTGGCAGCAGGAGCCAGGGTCGTCGTCGGTGATGTCGAGCAGAAGGCGCTGGACCGCGTGGTTGGCCGAATTTGCCGGGGCCGGTGAATTGCTCGGTGTGGTTACCGACGTATCGAAGGCCGACTCGGTCAACGCGCTGGCCGACAAGGTATACCAGACCTTCGGCGCCTGCCATCTGTTATTCAACAATGCAGGCGTCGCCGCTCCTTCAGCCAATGTATGGGAGACAACCGACAACGACTGGAAATGGGTGCACGGTGTCAATGTCCTCGGCGTGGTCCACGGTATCCAGGCCTTCGTACCGCGCATGATCGCCTCCGGCGAGGAGGGGCATGTAATCAATACGTCTTCCGGAGATGGCGGTATCTCACCCCTGCCATACCAGTCGGTATATGCCTCCAGTAAGGCGGCGGTATCCTGCATCAGCGAGTGCCTCGCGGCGCAATTGGAAAGTGAGGGTACGCAGTTGTCGGCGTCGGTGTTCTACCCCTCCGGCGGCCTGCTGGATACCGGCATTTGGACCACGGACCGCAACCGGCCCAAGGATCTTGCCAGGGAGAAACCCTATGCGCCGGTGCCGACCGTACAGGATTTCAAGGTTGCCGCCGAAAAGGCGGGCTGGGCGCTGGAATTCCAGGACCTGGATGAGTTGGCTCGTTACTGCCTGCAGGGCGTCAGGGAGAAGCGCTTTGTCATCATGATACGGGTAGAGGAAGCCGAGGCTACCCTGCTCGAACGCGCCGCGCGCATAGGTCGCAGTGAGTTGCCCATCGACCAGGCCGAAATACCCAAGTTATAAGGGGTGCAGTTGCACCGGCAGCGCGGTAAAACCATGAACGAAGGTCGATACGGTGCGCTGCGGTTCGCCCATCACTTCAATACGCGCAAAGCGCCGCAGTATTTCCTCCCACAGGATGCGCAACTGTAGCTCCGCCAGCCGGTTACCCATACAGCGGTGGATGCCAAAACCGAAGGACAGGTGGCGGCGGACATCGGGCCGGTCGATGATGAAAGCGTCGGGGTTTTGCATGAACCGTTCATCGCGATTGCCCGAGACATACCACATGACCACTTTGTCACCCGCTGTGATGTGCTGACCGCCCAACTGCGTATCCACCTTGCAGATTCGTCGCATATGCGCCAGCGGGGTTTGCCAACGGATAGTTTCAGCGACCATGCTGTCGATCAGTTGCGGGTTCGCCACCAGTTTTTTGAACTGATCCGGGTTCTGGTGCAGGGCCAGGGCGCTGGCTGTCATCGTGCTGCGTGTCGTATCGTTGCCGCCCACGATAAGCAGCACCAGGTTGCCCAGGTACTCAAGCGGCGGCATGTTGCGCGTCGCTTCACCGTGGGCCAGCATAGAGACCAGGTCATTGCCCGGGGGTTTTTTTACCCGCTCATTCCACAACCCGGTGAAGTATTCCAGGCATCCCAGCAGTTCCTGCTGACGCTGTTCTTCCGTGTCGATGATATGCATCCCTGGGATCGCGGTTGCGACATCCGACCAGCGTGTCAGTTTGCGCCGCTCTTCAAAAGGAAAATCAAACAGCGTGGCCAACATCCGCGTGGTCAGTTCGATGGAGACACTGTCGACCCAGTCAAAGGTCTCGCCGATGGGCAAATGGTCGAGCACGTCGACGGTGCGTTCGCGAATAATCGGCTCGAAATGACGCAGGTTCTCGGCGCCGGTGACCGGGCTTACGACCTTGCGTTGTTCGTCGTGCTTGGGTCGGTCCATGGCGATGAACATCGGGAGATGGAAGGTATCCTGTGTATCGCCGATGGTGATAGCTGGCTCCGACGAGAAGATTTCGTGGGAGGTATCCACTTTAATGATGTCTTTATAGCGCGTAATCGACCAGTACGGGCCAAAAAAACTCTCAGCGCAATAATGGACCGGCGCCTCATCGCGCAAGCGTTTGAACCAGGGGCCGTGGATGTCGCGGGCGAACAGAAAGGGATTGGCGACGTTTATTTTGTCGAGTGGCAACGAGTAGGGGTCCTGGTTCGCCTTCTCCGCGGCGTCAGACAGGATATCGATTGCAGCCATGGCGTTAAGATTCTCCCCGAGAGTTGTTGTCGGAGTCTATGCCAGTACCGGGTTTTTGCCAAACCTCATGCCCGCGCCATTATTTCAAACGGAGTAGGGCAGGGCAGATGCGGCTTCGCTAATGGCAAGAGTTTGGTAGCGAAACGATGTCAGACTCTGGGACCAGTACCCGATGGGAAGGCCTGCCTTGGTCAGTAGCTGATCGAGAAAAACGTCCGGGTCCGGCAGTTGCCGCCACACCTGAGGCAGAAAGGTAGCGCGGCGCTGCCCCTCCTGCAGCAACAGACCGTCCCGCTCGGGCTGCAGTGCGGCCAGCAGTTCATCACGACTGCTGACCGGCAAAGGCTCCATGCCGTAGAGTATCGAAATCTCGATGCTGATATCGTCCAGTTCATACGCCTGTAGCGGCGCGAAGCGCGAGTCGCGAAAGGCGGCGCCGTGAGCTGACTCCGCCACCGCGCTCGCCAGTGCTTGCCTGGCCTCCAGCGAACCTATGCAACCGCGCAATCTGCCCCGATGGTTCAAAGTGACGAATACTGCGCGTTTAACGCGCAGCGCCTGAGGTACATCCTGCAGTGACAGCTTAAGGGAAACAGAGGAATCCAGGCCGCTGTGCACAGACTTGCGCGCGATCTGCAGGAGTAATGCACGCTCGGCAGCGGACAGCTCAATGCAGGATGAAGGCGCCATAACCCACTACCCGATCCTTGCTCCCGGCGGTGTCGCCCGAGTTACACATGGCCAGTTCCTCCACCGCCAGCGACTGACAGTGTGCGCTGCTCATCAGTCCATTCAGCGCGTACGCCCCGCAGGCATCGCGACCGGTCAGCGAACGGTCCCTTTGCATCAGGCGACTACAGGTGCGGGTGTCAAGTGACGCAGGCGTCTTCATAGGAGCTGAAAGTGCGACAGGTCGGTGCTCACGACCAGCAGGGTCTCCGGCCCTCCCCACAGTGCATCCATTACGGCTGCCACGGTCGGCGCATCACAGTGTCCCACCACCACGGGGACCAGCGTAAACTCGCCCAGCACGGTTTGTAAGAAAGGTAACTGTACTTCCAGGCTGTGCTCCAGCCGGTGCGCCTCATTCGATATGCAAACGCCCGGGAGCGCACAGGCTGCCTGTATGAGCTCGCGGTCCAGCGGCACAGTGCCCAGTGGTGTTGCAAAGGCATCGACGTCCGGCACTGCCATCCCCTCGAGGGGTACCCGATGCGCCGGACCGAATAACACCACTCGTGTTATATCAGCTGCGATCGGTGCCAGGGTCGCATACGCCTGCGCGGCCACGGCGCCGGAATAAATGTAGCCCGCGTGTGGCACGATCAATACCTTTGGCCTGATTTTGCCGTACCCCCGTGCGACCGCCAGCATTGACGCGAGATGCCTGCGCAGGCGATCCTGGTCAGCCTCGTAGAAGGTTCCTGCCACTGCTGCTGCACGTATCTTCATTGATTCACTTCACGGATGACTGTGCAAATTGCTATAACCATGCTTGAAATATGGGCATGGCGCCCCCAAATTTCAAGCTATGAACAATTCGATAGTTTCGACACGTTACTGGCATACGCTGCAGAATGGGCAGGTGCAGTGCGACCTGTGCCCCCGTCACTGTCATCTACAGGAGGGGCAGCGTGGCCTGTGCTACGTTCGCCAGCGGTTGGATGGCGAGGTGAAACTGGTCAGCTACGGTCGTTCCAGTGGTTTTTGCGTGGATCCTATTGAGAAAAAGCCGCTGAACCATTTCTATCCCGGCAGTCGTGTGCTGTCCTTCGGTACGGCAGGTTGTAACCTGGCCTGCAAGTTTTGCCAGAACTGGGATACCACTAAAAGCCGTGAGATGGATACCATGGCTGATGGTGCAAGTCCGCAGCAACTGGCAGGGGCGGCGCAGGAGATGGACTGTCGCAGTATCGCCTTTACCTATAATGATCCTATTATTTTCATGGAGTACGCGCTGGATGTGGCGGCGGCCTGTCGCGCGCAGGATATCAGAACGGTGGCGGTGACTGCGGGCTACATCGACCCGGTGCCGCGGATGGAATTTTTCCAGGCCGTGGATGCCGCCAACGTTGACCTCAAAGCCTTTACCGAGCGCTTTTATTACAAAATCTGCGGCGGGCACCTGGCCCCGGTGCTGGAGACACTGGAATATATCCGGCATGAAACCAATACCTGGCTGGAGCTTACCACCCTGCTCATACCCGGTGAAAATGACTCAGCCAGTGAGTTGCACGAGATGACCCAATGGGTGGTGGAGCATCTCGGGCCTGACGTACCCATGCACTTCACCGCTTTTCATCCGGACTGGAAAATGCGGGATATTGAATACACTCCCGCCGCCACACTGCGCCGGGCGCGGGAAATCGCCATGGGCAATGGTGTGCGCTTCGCATACACAGGCAACGTCCGGGACCCGCAGGGCTCCAGCACCTGGTGTCCGCGCTGCGGTGAACTGTTGATCGAGCGTGACTGGCATCGCCTGGGTCACTGGGGGTTGGACGACGGCGGTAACTGTGCATCCTGTGGTGAAGCGCTACCAGGCTTTTTTTCTGGCAAACCCGTGCAGTTGCAGACGCGGCCGGTGCGCTTGAAGTTCAACTGAGCGGATTACCCGCTGCGTGCATACGCCATCGCCGTGGTCATGATAATGTACGCCACTGAGTATTTTTTTCCTCCTACTGACCTGATTTCGGGACCACTTTTTACCCATGAATATTCTGCAATTTTCTGCACCGAGTGAGCGGCATCTGGGGCGTGCTATACAACTGCAGGCCGCTCAACACGGCGATAAACCCTATCTCTTGTTCGGGGAGAGGGTGTACACCTTCGCCGAGGTCAATCGGCGCGTCAACGAACTGGCGGCGGGCCTGGCCCGGACCGGATTGAAAGCCGGAGAGCGGCTCGCTTTTTATATGAGTAGCGCGCCGGAGGTGGTTTTTCTCGCGCTGGCGACCAATAAGCTGGGCGCTATATGGGTACCAATAAATACGGATTACAAGGGAGCTTGGCTGCTCGATACGATCAACGGCAGCAGGCCGACTATCCTGGTCAGTGACGCGGCGCATCTCGACAGATTGCGGGAGGTCTTCGATTCATTGTCGATAGCGGCACTGGTGCTGCACGGTGGCCATGAGGCGGTACCCGGTGCGCTCAGTCTCGAAGAGTTGTATGTGGCGGGAGCAGGGGAGCCGGATATGTCTGCACTGAGCGCTGGCGATACCTGCGCGGTACTGTGGACTTCCGGCACCACCGGCAAGGCCAAGGGTGTGATGCAAAGCCACAACGTCTGGTTCAATGCCTCCTATGCCAATAATGAGGAGTGTCAGTACGGCATTACTGACGGGGATGTCATTTTTACCGTCCTGCCCATGTATAACTCTGCAGTCTGGGTCACGGCAATTTTTCGCGCGCTGTTTGCCGGGGTGCCTCTGGCCATTGATCCTGGTTTCTCGGTAAAGACATTCTGGCAGCGCGTGGATCACTACAGGGCGACCCAGTGCTTCACTTTGGGGGCCATGCATATGTTCTTGTGGGATGCGCCTGTCCGTGAAGACGATGCGAGCCACAGTCTGCGCAAATTAATGGCCATTCCCATGCCACCAGCGGTGGCTGCACCCTTTTGTGCACGGTTCAATCTCGAACTCGTACCGCAGGGGCTGGGCCAGAGCGAAGCGATGCGTCTTATCGCACCCGTCAGTGGGCGCATTCAGCCGCCCGGTAGTTGCGGTAGCCTGGTGCCGGGTCTGGAGGCCAGGCTGGTGGGGGATGATGGTCAGGACGTGGCGTTGGGAGAGCCCGGAGAACTCTGGGTAAAGCCCCTGTGGCCCCATTTCATCTTTAATGGTTATTTTGATAATCCCGATGCCACTGCGGCGGCCTATGAGGGAGACTGGTACAAGACGGGCGATATGCTCAAATGTAATGCAGACGGCTATTACTTTTTCTCTGATCGCAAGAAGGACGCGGTGCGCTATAAGGGCCGCAATATCTCCACGTTTGAGGTCGAGCTGGCCGCCCGCAAGCACCCGGCTATAGCGGACTGCGCCGCGTTTGGTGTGCCCAGCGAAGAGCTCGAATCGGAACAGGAGATCATGCTGGATGTCATTCTCAAGCCGGGGCAGATGCTGGAGGCCGCTGAGCTGGCCAGGTTCATCAACGACAACGCACCGTATTTTTTCGTGCCGCGCTACATTCAGTTTGTGGATTCCCTGCCTTATACGCCAACCAATAAGGTACAGAAGTTCCGTTTGCGGGAGAGGGGGGTTACCCCCTCCACCTGGGATGCCCGCACTACCGGGTTTAAGGCTCAACGCTAACGAACGGTTTACTTTCGAGGTGTTAATAATGGCGGTCAGTCCGTTTGTAAAATTGCTAATTGACAGCAAAACTAATGCCTAGTAGCCTATAGGTGTAACTTTGGTTTAGTCACGCTGGAGCGGAAAACGATGAGTGAGTGTCCTTTTGCAAATTTCCCGAATCTGATCGACCCTGAAACCTACGTCAATGGGATGCCATACGAGACGTTGGCGAAAGTTCGCGCCTCCGGTCCTGTGCACCACATGGACGGTTCTTATCTGGGTGTGCCTTATTGGCTAATAACAGGTCGTGATGAGATCGATTTTATCTCAAAACATCCGAAGTTGTTCTCCAGCGAGGCGCGCTCCGCCCTGGCGGAAGAATTTTCGGAGGAGGACATGGTATTGATCCAACGCAATATGACCATTAACCAGGATCCGCCGCGTCAGATGAAATCCCGCAAAATCGTGCGTGCCACGTTTACGCCAGGAGCGGTGGACTCTTACGAGGCGCGTTTTCGCGAACACGCCCGAAATATTGTGGACAGGGTTGCCAGCCGCGGTGAGTGTGAGTTTGTGGAGGAAGTGGCTGCAGAGTTGCCTTTGCTGGCTATTCTCGAACTCTGTGGTATCCCGCCGGAAGACCGCAAGGATTTTTTCGAGTGGACCAACAAGATGATGTTCAACCAGGATCCCGAGATGGCCGCAGACCACAGTGAGGCTGAGGCGGCGTCCTTCAAGGTGATCGAATACGCCATGAAATTGATGGAGCAGCACAAAGCCAACCCTAAGAAGGATATCATCGGTGCCCTGCTGGAAGGTAATGGCAAGGATGAAGGCCTGAGCGACGAGGAGTTCGTCTGGTTCTTCCTGATGCTCATCGCTGCGGGCAATGAGTCCACTCGTACTGTGACCACGCCAGGGGATGCGTTTGCTGATGGAAAACCCGGACCAGTTGCAGTACCTGGTAGATAACCCGGACAAGATTCCGGGTGCCTGTGAAGAAATGCTGCGCTACAACACGGCCTTTACGCTGATGCGCCGCCAGTGCATGGAAGACACTGAAGTTGGTGGACATCTCATCAAGAAGGGCGACAAGGTCATCATGCACTACCACACAGTGAATCACGACGAGAAGATTTTTGGTGCAGACTCGATGAAGTTCGATGTACGTCGTGCCGAGCGCATGCCCAATCTGTACAATGAGCACCGTGCGTTCGGTGATTGGTCAGCACTTCTGCCTGGGCACGCACCTCGCCCGACTGGAAATGCGCGTGATGTTTGAGGAAATCATACCCCGTATCCGCAATCCCAAACTGGTGGGAGATGTCGCCTACACCCGTTCCAACCTGGTGAATGGTATCAAACGCATGTACATTACCTTTGACCCGGAAGTCAAAGCTGCCGAAAAGGCTGCCTGATTTACGGCTGAACTCTGACGCCCCGGGTGGGATTCCACCAGGGGCGTCTACTTAAGTGTCCACGTTGCTGTCACGCGCCTTGTAACAGGCAACATATCATCGCCACAGACAGCGTACAGCGTGCGTGTTTAAGACCGTTCGCCCGGCCAGTGTCGCTGTCTACCCATAACTGTTTTTTGGTCTTGTTGACTGCTATTCTCCTGCTTATTTCCCCAAAAGATGTCGAGACGAGGTGAAGCTTTGAAGCAGGCGCTGATCAATATGCTGACCATGCAGGACAAAATGAATTCCAGGGTACATCCGGATTGGGTACAGCAGAATTTTGAATGGTACAGGGCAACCTGGATTGAGTGTGGCGAACTCATAGAGCACTATGGTTATAAGTGGTGGAAGAAGCAGGAACCAGACCTGGAGCAGGTCTGCCTCGAAATTATTGATATCTGGCATTTTGGTATGTCGGCTTTATTTCTGGATGGGAAAAATATAGAGCAGATTGCCAATGAACTGGAAGCGGAGCTGGCCGGGTATGAACCTGCGGGTCTTGGTGTGCGAGAAGCTACCGAAGCTTTGGCAATGCATTCGCTACAGACACGGGGGTTTTCGCCTTCGCTTTTTTGGGAATTAATGCTCTCTGCTGGTCTCGACTTTGACAGTCTTTACAGTGCTTATGTGGGCAAGAATGTGCTCAACTTCTTCCGGCAGGACAACGGTTATAAGGTTGGTAACTATGTCAAGACGTGGGCGGGCAGGGAAGACAACGAGCATCTGATTGAGCTTGTCGCCCCATTGGATAAGAGCGCAATAGATTTTGCGGATCAGGTATATCGCGCCCTGGAAGGTCGGTATCAGGAATTGGTGGCGCAGGCATAGGAAATGCGCCCTGAAGAAGACAAACTTTCCACCACGGCGCTAGCCAGGAAGTTAAACATACCGGTGCAACAACTATTTTCTATCCTCAAGGATTACGGTTGGATACAGCGTATGGGAGAAAGCTGGGCCTTAACCCACAAGGGTGAGTTTGAGGGGGGCAGCTATCGCACTAGCCGGCGTTACGGATCCTACATCGTATGGCCGGAGCATCTCGACCAGCATCCTCTACTGCAAGCCATCGAATCTAACCAGCGCATCACTGCAGCTTCCATGTGCCGATATTATCCTCGCCTTCACGCGCGACAAATCAACCGGGCCCTGGCTGAGTTGGGCCTGCAGCATCACAGCATACTGGGATGGGAGTTGACACGCCTGGGGCGCTCGCTGGGTGGCTTACAGGAGGAGAGCAGCACCAGCGGCTCTTTCTACGTCACATGGCCACATGAAATAATTGATAATCCTGTCGTGCACCGGGAATTGAGCCTGCAGTCTGATCAGATACAGGCTCCCCCGATGACCGCAGAGACTGAGGCCGATCTTTTCGCGACTTCGAATGCCATGGCAGATGTCTGTCGAGGCGTGGACGGGCACAGCCTAGGTTCTCCCCTGCAGACCAGTGTTTGTAACTGGCTCTATCTGGCCCAGTTGGCTCACGCCTTCCAACGCGCGCTGCCAACAGAAGAGCTGGTTTATGCAGATTTTTATGTGCCGTTAGGTAATATCTATATTGATTGTTGGGAAACAGAGCTTTCTGCCGCGGAGTTTTCTGGAAAATTCCGCAAGCGCGAGCTGTATAAAGAGCTGGATCTACGCTATCTGGAAATCAACTCCGGCGATGGCAATAAATTGGACGAGGTACTCGGTCGTGGACTGCTGTCCTTTGGCATACGGTGTTAATTCTTCAGGTACATTTATTCACCGGCGTTGTAGCACAACTCCACACTCCATATGATCTGTATAAGGAAACTGATCAAACAGGGCCAGACGCTCCACGCTATGGGTTTGGTGTAGCGTCTGTAGATTCTGTTCCAGGGTATGAGGATTGCAGGAAACGTATATAATCGTTGAGAAATGGCTGGCCATTTCTACAGTGTGCTCATCAAGTCCGGCACGTGGCGGATCTACGAATAGTGTTCTCAAGTCGAACTGGTCCAGCGGCTTTGGTAGTCCACTAAGGCGGCGGAATATACGTTGGGCATTCATAGCCTGGGTGACTTCTGCCGCTGACAGGCGCACCAGTTGCACGTTTTGAATGCCGTTTTCTATCAGGTTAGCGCTGGCAGCACGTATCGACGGTTTGGATACTTCTGTGGCGATAACATGGTCAAATTGCCGTGACAGGGGCAGGGTAAAATTTCCATTGCCGCAATACAGTTCCAGCAGATCGCCCTGCAGGGCAGAGGCCTGCTCGCAGGCCCACTCGATCATGCGAATGTTGACCAGACCGTTAGGCTGGCTGAAGGCCTGTTCATACTGCCGATAACGGTATTGCTCGCCGTGTATCGTTAAGACCTCCTGGATAAAGTCTGCACCAAGCACGAATTTTTGTTTGTGACTGCGGCCAATCACTGAGATAGATGGGATATGAAGTCGCAGCCCGGCAGCCAAAACTTCTGCCGCGTTTTCCCACGCATGATCGAGTTTTCGATGATAGATCAGCGTTACCAGTAAATTGCCTGACAGCGAGGCCAGAAACTCAACCTGGAAGAGTTTACGGCGCAGAGTGTAGTCCGCTAGCAACGCGTCACGCAGTAGGGGCATTGATCGCTGAATGAGTTTATCAGCGATTGGAAATTCCGTGATGATAATCGGTGTTCTGGGATCCTCAGGTCGGAACATGACATAGTTTATGTCTTCACCTTCGTGCCACATTTTGAATTCTGCGCGCAGGCGATAGCCAGTCGTCTCTGAGGGATATATTTCAGGCTCCGGCGGCGAAAAAGGCTCCAGCAGTTCACCTACAGTTTTAATTTTTTGTGTCGAGCAGGGCCTGATAGTGTTCGGGTTGAACAAGCGACAGCGGCATCAGTTGAGTCTCGCACGAGTTGCGATTTTTCCACAGTTGCGACGCCTGCTGTTGGGCATCTTCAAGGCTGAGTTCAGGAACCAGAACGAGCAGGGCTGCCGCAGTAGTCGCCAGGGTCGCGCTCAATCCATAGTCATTGCTGGTGCTGCCCCGCCACATTGATCGCACTGGTTCTACGCTCGGCGAATCGACACTGTCGACTCGCTGTATCAGGCAGCGTGGTAATGCCATCTCCTGTAATTGCCTACCTTGTAGCAGGGACAGCCGCGTGTCGGCTTGTGGCTTTACTTCCACCTCGCCGCTCTCTCCCTTGAATACCAGTGCGCGCGGCTGGTCCAGCAATAGGTCCGTCTCCTGGTGCAATCGCGCATAGGCAGGGTGGAAAATACTCTGCAGGCTGGAGGTTGCACGCAGTGGATTGAGCATACGGCTCAGGGTATTGACTGGTGAACGCAGGCCGAGCAAGGGACGCAATTGCATTAATTCCTGGAGCGGATAGCAATAATTCTCCAGCGGCAAATAGCTGAGATGTTCGCGCTCCAGTTGCTGACTGACTTGCTCCCAGTTCATCGCGACAGGCAAGCTCAACTGGCGCATGGCATCTTCGGTGTAGAGCCTGCCCGGGGTATGGCCAGTTGATCCGTGCACAAACACGCGATATCCCGCTTCGGCCAATAGCAACATGGACAGGATAAACCAGGGGTGTTGGTGTTTTTTGCCCGCGTAGCTGGACCAGTCGAGATCGGCGTGCAGTGTCTGCGGCGGTGCCTGCATGATTTCGCGACAGGCCTGGACGAAGCCTGCCAGTTCCTCGGGCGTTTCCTCTTTTACCCGCAGTAACATAAGGAATGCGCCAAGTTGCAGGGGTTCAGTTTCGCCCCGTAGTATCATTCTAAATGCCAGTCGAGCCTCATCCTGGTCCAGGGAACGGGTGCCGGTTTTACCTTTGCCCAGGATTCTTATGTAGTGTGCGAAGGGGTGCTCAGCTGAGGAATTGGGAAAACTGGATTTAACCACGGCGGTTCGTCACAGGCAGTTGTCGGGTTTTGGCAGGCCGGCGATTTTGCTGCCAATCTTGGCAGGGGAACCCGGAAACAAGGACATCAGGTAAATACTTTTACCTTTGTCCGGTCCCAGGTTTAATGCACAGTACTTTACGAGAGGCCCGCATGGCTGGCGAGCTGTCGTATTCCAGATAATAAGCACGAAGCAAATGCAATACTTCCCAGTGTGCTGGAGTCAATTCGAGATTTTCCCTCCTGGCGATCTGTTCTGCTACCTGTGGGTCCCAGTCAGACAGTTTGCGCAGAAAACCGTCCTTGTCGAAGGCGCTTTCGCCAAGCATGGGGCTAATACCACGCCTGTTGACGCGGATATCTCTCAGTGAGAGCCACGAAACTGTCCATATCGATGAATTTTGCCCCACCGGCAAACTCTGTGACCCCTGCCGCAAGGGCATCGGAACCCAGTAGATAGACTTCCACGCCCTTTGCCTGTATCTCGCTCCATGCCTTCGTGCCTGCGAGGGCTACGTAGACTCCGTCTCCCATCAATACAACAGCGTCGCCTGAACGAACAACTCCAAGGCAGTCAGCAAAAGCGGCACTGGACGGAGAGGCATTCAGGGTATGCAGAATCATCGTCAAAATCCCAGCAGGTGGTCATATCCCACCATCAGTCGGTGCATTTCCTCCTGCTCCAGTGCCCGAGTGTCGACGGGGGCCCTTGAGAGATCCATGTTATAGCGCGTGACTGCCTGGGCATCGACATAGACATAGTTGATATCGTAGAGGGGCAAGGACGATAGCTGGCGGCCTACGTTTTTCATCCCCAGGGCGTGAGTGTCCTGGTCGGGCATTAACTGCAGCACACCATCTCCCAGGAAAAGCAGGTCAATAGCCTGGTTAAAGGCAGCCGTGGCCAGCGCAACATCCACGGAGGCCTTGGCCAGACTCGACCCATAGGGACTGTGCCTTAACACCAACAGGACGGTCTTATTGCCAGCTTGCGCCACACTTAACCTCCAAAGGTGATCAGCCGGTCAGAGTGGGCGCATGCATCAACCAGCTGCCCCAGACCTGCAACAGAGAACATTGGGCTGATAGTGGGGCCTGGGCGCTCCTGTCGGTTTGCCTCTTCCTGATCCAGCATGCCGTGTTTGAGTGCGGAGGAAATACAGATCACAAGTTCTACGGCATGTTGTTCGGCCAATGCAACCCAAAGTTGCACAGGGTCGTTTTCGTCCTGTGCAAACACACTATTGCCGGAGCTTGCGAGTGTGCCGGCATCCAGGAAAAATACCCGACGAATACTGTGCCCACGTTCGAGCACGCATTGCGCAAACTCTGCAGCAGTGCGTGAGCCGTGCCCGGAAACGGGAGAAGACAGCACCAATAAAGAATAGATCAACTACGGGATTCTCCACAAAGAAAAAACCCCGGCAGGTACCGGGGTTTGCGCACTGCAGAGATACGATTAATCGTCACCGCTGGGCCGACGACAGCAACCTTAAGAGATGGATAAACAGGTTGTAGATGTTCAGATACAGGGAAACAGTCGCCCGAATGTAGTTTGTCTCCCCGCCGTTGATAATGCGACTGGTGTCAAACAGGATCAAACCGGACATGATCATAACAACCGCAGCTGAAATGGTCAGTGAGAGTGCGGGGATGTTCAAGAAGATATTGGCGATCATGGCAACTACAGCTACCAGCAGGCCGACCATCAGGAACCCCCCCATGTAGGAGAAATCCTTGCGCGTGCTAAGAGCGTAGGCCGATAGACCGAAAAAGACCAAGGCCGTGCCACCCAACGCCTGCATCACCAGCGCAGGACCGCCTGGCATGGCCAGGTAGTGATTCAGCATAGGCCCGATAGCAGCACCCATTACGCCTGTGAAAGCAAAAATGGCGACCAAGCCCTTGCTGCTATCCGCTGTTTTGTTAACCACGAAGATCAAACCAAATCCCACCAGGCTCAAGATGAGAGCCATGCCCTGGCTTAGTCCCACAGCCATGGAGATACCTGCAGTAACCGAGCTGAACAGCAGCGTCATACCCAGCAACATATAGGTATTCTGCAGAACTTTATTGGTGCTCAATGCTGACTCGATTCCGATCGAGCCTGCGCGGTACAAACCTTTGTCTTGCATAGCGTACTCCGTAAAGTAGCGCACAGAATGTGCGGTTGGAACTTGGACAGATAATAAGGGCGAAAGATCCAAATTCCAAGTCAAATAATTGCAAATCCCTGCTTCCGGATCAGGACCATGTGCATTGGGGAAATCCCATACTAATAGTCAGGGAAAAATGCACAATCTGCAATTGGCAGGCTGGGCTGGACAAGCATTCATTGTAAACAACGGACACCGTGCTGATTAGCAGTAAGGGTGATTGGCCTTGTACCGGTAAACGTCGGAGTGCATAGTGTTGACCAAGTCGCTGGTCGCACACAGCTGGCCGAGACAATGATTTAGACAATCTAACGACCGCCATCCCGGAGCGGTTGTCATCAAGGTACCGGAGCTATCATGTTTTTCAGACCAGCGGCCATGGCTTCCAACACCTTCTTTCGCGCAAACAGTTTGTTCGCCGCATAGTATTGTTGTGGCAACTGCGCCAGCTTCTCGGCCACAGCGAGTGCCCGTGCATCAATCTCCTGTGCGTCGACGACTTCATCAAGGAATCCGACTGTCACCGCCTGGTCCGGGTCGAACACCTCTGACTGGATAGCCACCCGTGTCATGTATTGCGGCGGAATACGCGAAGCGGTGAGTTCCAGTAGCATGGCTGGCAGTTCCATGCCAATGGCCGTTTCCGGAAGAGTGACTTTGTAGTTGCCCCGTGTCCCGATGCGGGTATCGCAGGCCATGATGACAAACGCTCCCATGGCGATCGCGTGGCCGGTGCAGGCAGCGACAAGAGGCAGGGGTAAACCGTACAAGCGAATCAGCAGTTGCATGCCTTTAGTCACCATCGCCATGCCCGCTTTAGGTCCTTTCTTGAATTCGCCCAGATCAAAGCCGGCGGAAAACATGCCCTCGCGGCCGCGCAAGATGACGGCACCGGCACTATCCTTTTCGGCGCGATCGAGGGCTCTGTTTACGCTGTCCAGGAAATTGTGTCCAACCACATTGGCTTTGCCATCGTCGAGAGACACGACAGCAATATTATTGCTCAGCAGGTAGTTCATGTTGCGATGATCCTCTGTCGGGCCCGTCAAAATACTCCGGGCTAACTACGTTCGTTGCGCCAATCTTGGCTTGCAAACAAATGACACATATGCTGTCATTAAACTACAACCTACGCAAGTTATGTGTGGCGTACAGCAAGCGAGAGCAATTGCGGTAGTTATGGCGGAACAGGAATTAGAATTGGCAACTGACGGGCGACGCTTGCGCAGTGAGCGCAGCAGGCAGGCCATCATTGATGCCATGCTGGGGCTGGTGGAAGAGGGTATTCTCGTGCCCACGGCGCAGCAGGTTTCGGAGCGCGCAGGTGTCGGCATCCGGTCGGTCTTCAGGCATTTCAGTGATATGGAGAGTTTGTTCGCCACGGCCGATACCAGGATCAGAGAGCAGTACCAGGGACTATTTGCCGGTGGTGATCGCGAGGGTTCACTGGAGGAACGTCTGCTGCATGCGGTAGAGCAGCGCGCGCTGGCTTACGAGGCGGTAGGCAATCATCTGCTTACCACCAGAGCCCAATTGTGGCGCTATCCGGTGCTCAGGGAGCAGTACGCCCGCCTGCAGCGCCAACTGCGTAAAGACCTCGACGACTGGTTGCCGGAGCTCAGGGGGCTGGCAGCAGACGAGCGAGAAATGGTCGACGCAGTGGCTTCTTTTGAATATTGGAACCGCCTGCGTGAACAGCAGGGACTCAATAAAAAAACCAGTGTCCGACTGGCAACCCAGCTCTTGTATCGCATTATTTCTCGCGCCTGAGCAGAGCAGTGGTTGCCCGGTGACATAGAGGGTGACAGTATTCGAGTTACCTTTACAAGACCAATTGACCAGCAGAGGATTGACCCGTGATAGAGCTTTATACCGCCTCCACACCGAACGGGCACAAGGCCTCCTGTACTCTGGAAGAGCTGGGCCTTCCCTATAAGGTCCACGCGGTGGACCTGTCTGCCGGGGAGCAGCGCAGTGAGTCGTATCTCGCGATCAATCCCAATGGCAGAATTCCGGCCATTGTGGACCGGGCGGAGAACGACCTTGCGGTGTTTGAATCCGGTGCGATCATGATTTACCTGGCGGAAAAGGCCGGACGACTGTTGCCCAGTGACAGGGCAGGTCGTGCCCGCGTCATGCAATGGCTGATGTTCCAGATGGGCGGCATCGGACCGATGATGGGGCAAGCCAATGTCTTCTATCGCTATTTCCCCGAAAAAATCCAGCCCGCAATTGATCGCTACCAGAACGAATGTCGTCGCCTGTTCGAGGTCCTGGACCGACGCCTGGGCGAGAGCGAGTGGTTGGCCGATGATTACTCTATCGCCGATATTGCCAACTGGTGCTGGGTCAGGACCTACAAGTGGTCCGGGGTGTCCCGCGATGGTCTGGACAATCTCGATCGCTGGCTGTCGGTAATGAAGGAAAAGCCCGGGCTGCGCCGGGGTATTGAGGTGCCGATGAAGATCGACAATATTCTGGAAGACCAGGACGCCAGCAGGAAATTCATGGAAAACGCCGCAAAAATATTACAACGCTAGGAGAGAGCTCTCATGTTAGATAATGCCATAAAGTTTTTTGCAGCCCTGCTCGGCCTTATGCTGCTCGGTATCGGTGTGTGCTGGCTGGTCGTACCGACCAGTGGCTGCTCCTCTTATTGGTATGGCAGTGCTGCAGGATGTAGCCGCCAGCAGCCAGATCGGTGATCTTGGTGCCTTCTTTTTTGTCGCTGGCGCATTTGCCCTGCTGGGTCTTTACACCGGAAACGCGGCTCTGCTTTATACCCCGGCGGCATTAGTGGGTGCTGCGGCAGTATTTCGGATAGTGGCCTGGTATTGTCCATGGTGCAGCGTTTGCAGCGCGAGATGATTGTACTGGAACTGGTAATGTGCAGGCTTGTTCCTGATGGCGCGGACACGGATATGCCAAGACACAAGCCTGAGTAGCTAAGCCATAACCGGATTTGGAGCGAGGGCTGATGCCAGAACAGTTTCAGGAGCAGGGCGGCGCGGCCACTATGGATCCCAGTGCGCCCCTGCGCTGGGCCACCTCAAAATTGATGACCGGGTTGTGCAGGCCACAGCGACTGGCAAAGCAACGCGCCCAGGTTGAGAAAGAACGTATCAAGGCGGGCAAGCCGCATGTCGTGGAGTACTTTCACCAGGTGGAAGATGGCTACAGCCACCTCGCCGCACAGGTGCTGAAGTCACTGGCCGAGCGCTATGAAGTACAGATCGTCTGTCATCTCGTCACCGGACCGCTGGGTAAAAATGCCGCTGAACCCCAGCTATTGCTGCAGCTGTCCCGCTACGACTCATGGCACGTTGCTCCCGAGTACGGGCTGGAATTTCCCCGCCATGAGACTGAATTGCGTCCCGAGCTGGTGAAACTCGCGGCGGGAATTCTGGCCGCCCAGGATTCCGATCGGTTCATTGAGCGCGCCGCAGAAGTGGGTCGCGCGCTGTGGGCCGACGACGAGGCAGCGCTGAATAGCACTGGCTCAGCGATATCGGTTGCGCACAGGACTCTGTCATCAGCGAGCGTATTGCGGCAGGGCACTGCCCGGCGCGACGAGCTCAAACACTATTCGGGTGCCATGTTTTATTACGGTGCCGAGTGGTACTGGGGTGTTGACCGACTCTATCACCTGGAACAACGGTTTGCCGATCTCGGCATCGACCGGCAACGTGGCGCACCCTGGCTGGTAGCGCGGCCGCCGATCGAGGCGGGGCCTTTGAAGGATAACGGCCAGCTGACTTTGGAGGTTTACCCCTCACTGCGCAGTCCTTACACGGCGATCAGCTTCGACCGGGCGGTTAAACTGGCCCACGATACTGGTGTGAAGCTGGTCGTGCGCCCCGTACTGCCGATGGTGATGCGAGGCGTGCCCGCGACGCGCCAGAAGGGCATGTACATCTTTTGGGATACCGCACGCGAAGCACGTGCGGCGGGGGTACCCTTTGGCAATTTCTACGACCCCATTGGCGATCCCGCCCGCCGCGCTTACTCGCTCTTTCCCTGGGCCTGCGAGCAGGGCAAGGGCGTCGAGCTTATCAGTGCTTTTCTCTCGTGCGCCTTCGCCGAAGGTGTCAACCTGAACAACGACAAGGGCCTCAGGAAGGTGGTAGAGAAAGCTGGCCTCGACTGGCGTAAGGCGCAGCAGATTGTCGGGCAGCCCGGCTGGGAAAAACTGCTGGAGAGTAATCGCATGGCGATGTACGCCTCGGGTTTGTGGGGCGTCCCCAGTTTTCGCCTGCTCGATGAGAAAGGAAAGGAGATCCTTGCCCTGTGGGGACAGGACAGGCTGTGGTTGTTCGCCCGGGAAATCCAGCGGCAACTGGCTGCGCGCCGGTAGAGTGCCTTAAAACAGGTTGGGGTAGTCGCGCCAGTAGTACTGGTATTGTTTGTCCTGCCAGCTGCGGTAGATGGATGGCCAGTCCAGGCCCTCGATGCGCCAGCCGTGGTGCGGTTCCAGGTTGGTGGAAAACACTGGTGCGCCGTGATCGCAAAAGCGGGTATCAATACTCATGCGTACCGTATCGGTAGTGGTATTGGGTTCTGCCTTGTGCACGGCGCAGGAATGGAAGATAAGGACATCGCCGGCATCAAAGTTGGAGACATGCCAGGTGGTTTCGTCATCGTAAATCTCGCACTGGACGCCGCCGACACCCTGTGTACTGAAAATCGGCCTTACGCCGCGCTTGTGCGATCCGGGCAACACCTTGACGCGCCCCATGCTCTCGGTGACATCGTGCAGTGCGACCCAGAAGCCGGCCATTGTAGGCCCGGCATGGTGCGAGTGGGCGTCCTGGTGGGGCGGGGTTTCGAAGCCGATCTTGCCCGGTGTGGAGATACGCGCCATCTTCATGGGATATACAAAGGGCGTTTTACCGGTGACTGTTGCCATGAGCTGTCAGGATGTACGGCCGGTGAAAGAAGCTGTGGAATGCTTCGAGCGACTGGATTTTCGGATAAATCTCGTCCCAGGCCGGGTCCGTCTCGAAAAACGGCTGGCCCTGCAGACGCGGCGGCTGCGTCCCCTCGCGACAGATGTGCGGAGCGGCCTCGTGCAGCAGTGCACCCAACAGGATTTCACATTCAGCCACCGGGACATACCGTTTGATGTACAGATAACCCCACTGTGCAAAGCGTTCGCGCAAGGTCTGCGGGTTCTCATCGGCGCGTGAGACAAGCAAGGGCTGATTATCGCCATGCCGCTGTTGTGTTGTGTCAATGTTAATGCCCTGTTGCATAATCACTTCGCGTATCTTCCGGCAAGCGTGGTAATAGGTTGGTAATGTATCTTTCGACAGTTACAATGTCATTTTACAATAATCGAATCTTATTAAAACACAGGGCGCTTATGAAAACTCGCATTACAGAATTACTCGGTATACAACACCCCATCATCCAGGGTGGTATGCATTTTGTCGGTCTGGCGGAACTGGCCGCAGCGGTTTCCAATGCCGGTGGTCTCGGTATTATCACCGGCCTGACCCAGGGTACGCCGGAAAAGCTTGCCAGGGAAATCGCGCGATGCCAGGGTATGACTGACAAGCCCATCGGCGTGAACATTACTTTTCTGCCCACGCTCACGCCGCCGGACTACCCGGGCCTGTTTCAGGTGATCATAGACGCCGGAGTCACGGTAGTGGAGACGGCCGGCAACAACCCGGCGCAGTGGCTGCCCATGCTGAAAGACGCCGGGATCAAGGTGATCCACAAATGCACGGCGGTCAGGCACGCGTTGAAGGCCCAGGCCATCGGTTGCGATGCAGTGTCGGTCGATGGTTTTGAATGCGGCGGCCACCCGGGCGAGGATGATATCCCGAACTTTATTTTGCTGCCCCGGGCTGCTGACGAGTTATCCATACCCTTTGTCGCCTCCGGCGGCATGGCTGATGGGCGCAGCCTCGTCGCGGCGCTAGCCCTGGGGGCGGATGGCATCAATATGGGAACACGATTCATCGCCACGCGCGAGGCGCCGGTCCACGACAATGTCAAGCAGGCCATCGTGGCCGCCAGCGAACTCGATACCCGACTGGTCATGCGCCCGCTGCGCAATACGGAACGGGTGCTGACCAATCCGGCGGTAGAGCGACTGCTGGAGAAGGAAAAGGCATTGGGCGCCGCACTGAAGTTCGAGGACATTATCGATGAGGTGGCCGGTGTGTATCCGCGCATCATGCAACAGGGCGACCTGGACGCAGGGGCATGGTCCTGCGGCATGGTGGCCGGCCTGATCCACGATATTCCGACGGTGCAGGAGCTCATCGATAACATCATGTCCGAGGCCGACCGTATCATCAATGATCGTCTCAGAAGCTTTGCCTAGGCCGTACTAACCATGGCAGAGAAATACCTCAGGGCCAATGGCATCGAGCTGGCTTATGACGAATTCGGAGAGAGTCGCAACCCGGTCATCCTGCTGATCATGGGGTTGGGCACCCAGATGATCGCCTGGCCTGAGGAATTTTGCCGGGGCCTGGCCGGGCGCGGTTTTCGCGTTATTCGTTTTGACAATCGCGATATCGGCTTGTCGCAGAAAATGGATGGCGTGCGAGTGCCGCACATTGTCAAGGTGGCAGCGTACTCGCGCCTGAATCTGCCGATCAAGGTGCCTTACCGGCTGGACACCATGGCGCACGACGCCATCGGCTTACTGGATGCGCTCGACATCGGAGCGGCCCATCTCGTAGGCGCGTCGATGGGTGGCATGATCGCGCAAGTGATGGCTGGCCATTTTCCTTTGCGAGTGTTGTCCCTGACCTCGATTATGTCGACCAGTGGCCGCAAATCCCTGCCCGGTCCGCAGCGCAAGGTCGCCTTGCATATGTTGCGGCGCCCCAGAACTACCAATACCAGTGTCTTGCTGGACCACTCCATGCGCACCTGGCGCCTGATCGGCAGCCCTGCCTACCAGCCCACCGACGAAGCCTTGCGCGAGAAAATAACCCTGAGTTTCCAGCGTTCCTTTTATCCGGCGGGGCACACGCGTCATATGGCGGCCATCCTGGCCAGTGGGGACCGGGTCGCGCTCCTGAAGAAGATTACGGCGCCAACGCTGGTCATACACGGCAAGGCCGATCCACTAGTGCCTGTCGCCGGAGGTATTGATACAGCCCATCTTGTGCGTGGCGCCTCGCTGGAGTTGATTGAAGGCATGGGCCACGATTTGCCCCAGCCGCTGTTGGCGCATTTTGTTGAGCTGATCAGTACCCACGCCGGGCAAGCGGGTACGCGTATGCGAGCTTGAGCTGAACCCGAATGTCGTTTCATTTTTGCAGCATAGTTACCCCCCACATTTTTTACTTCCGCTGTTCAAATTAAAATGGCACTATAACTGCCATATTAATGTAGCTGTGCCGTAAGGTGACCGAATGGAGTTCCAACGCACACCCGATGAGCGTTTTACCGCTCTGGCTGATTATCCATTTTCCCCGCACTATCTGCAGATTGCCGATGGTGAGGGCGGCGATCTGCGCGTGCATTATCTCGATGAAGGCCCGGCCAATGGCCCGGTGGCGTTACTGCTACATGGGCAGCCCTCCTGGTCGTATCTCTACCGTTTCATGATTCCGCCGCTGGTCGAGGCGGGTTTTCGTGTCGTCGCGCCGGACCTCATTGGCTTTGGCCGTTCCGACAAACCGACGCGCACACAGGACTACACGTATGCCCGCCATATCGCCTGGATGAGTGAATGGCTGACGGCGCTGGCGCTGAACGACATCACGCTCTTCTGCCAGGACTGGGGCAGCCTGATTGGCCTGCGTCTGGTAACTGCCTACCCGCAGCGCTTTGCACACGTGGTGCTGTCCAATGGCGGCTTGCCCACCGGTATGGTTCCGCGCGCATACACCGAGCCCCTGCGTGAAGCCTACAAGACGTTGCCTGTGGTCGGGGCAGAGGAACTCGGCGCGCGGTTTCGCGATACCTCGGGTATCCCTGGCTTCCTGTACTGGCGCAAGTTTTGCGCCGAGAGTCCGGACCTGGAGATAGGCGATGTGATGCAGGCTTCCGCCACTGTGCCATTGTCGCCGGCAGAGGTCGCCGCCTATAACGCTCCGTTTCCCGACCAGAGTTATATGGCCGGGGCGCGCCGTTTTCCCTCCCTGGTCCCGCTCTTCCACGACGAGCCTGAGGTAGAGGAGAATAAAGCGGCCTGGGCGATACTGCGCCAGTTCGACAAGCCCTTTATGACGGCCTTTGCCGACAGCGACCCGGTGACTGCCGGTGCGGATGCAAAGTTTCAGCAGGAGGTACCGGGTGCTCGGGGTATAGCGCACCGAACGATCCAGGGCGCTGGCCATTTCGTACAACAGGAACAGCCGCAACAATGTGTGCGGGCGATATTGGATGTCACAGGACGCAGTTGAGCCATCGATTTTTTGACGAGGAGATAAGTAATGGATACAAGTCTGAGCGCAGAGGACCTGGCCTTCCAGACCGAAGTGCGGCAGTTCCTTAATCGAGGCCTGGGACAAGGAACTGGCGGCAAAGTGCAGTAACACGGCGACCATGAAGGAAGGTGTGGAGGAGTGGCAGAGACGCCTGTACCGCAAGGGGTGGATGGCCCCGCACTGGCCGGTGGAGTACGGCGGCACCCACTGGAGCGTGACGCAGTCGTTTATTTATAACTCCGAGCGCTGCGGTCGTCGGCGCGCCGGAGGCAGTCGCGTTCGGGGTGACCATGGTGGCCTCGGTCATCATCGCCTATGGCAACGAAGAACAGAAAGCCAGATTCCTGCCGCGCATTCTCAAGAGTGAGGACTGGTGGTGCCAGGGCTATTCCGAGCCGGGCGCGGGTTCCGACCTGGCGTCCCTGAAGACTCGAGCAGACCGCGATGGTGACGAATACATCGTCAACGGCAGCAAAATCTGGACAACCTATGCCCAGTATGCCAACTGGATATTCTGCCTGGTGCGTACCGACAATACCGGGCGCAAGCAGGACGGTATCAGTTTCCTGCTCATCGATATGACGACGCCCGGCATCACAGTGCGACCCATCACCACCATTGACGGCTTCCACCATGTGAACGAGGTCTTTTTCGACAATGTGCGCGTGCCATTAGAAAACCGTATCGGCGAAGAAGGCAAGGGCTGGACCTATGCCAAATCACTGCTTGGTGCACGAACGTCTGTGTATCGCCGAAGTGGCGGAATCGAAACGGGCGTTTAACGAAGTGCGCGACCTGGCCCGCCAGGAAATCAATGGCGGAATGTCGCTGCTGGACGATCCGCTGTTTGCCGGGCGTCTGGCGCAGGTTGAGATCGAACTCATGGCGTTGGAGTTTACCGAGCTGCGCGCCCTGGCATCGATAGCGGAGGGTAAAGCACCGGGACCGGAGTCGTCCTTGCTGAAACTGCAGGGCACACAAATCCAGCAGGCCATCCAGGAATTGCGCATGGACGTGGCCGGATATTACAGCGGTACTCTGCAGGGTGACCTGAGTGCCAGCCAGCTAGGGCACGAGTTTGCCGATTACGCGCAGAAAATGTACTTCCGCGGACGCGCTTCTTCCATCTATGGCGGTTCCAACGAGGTACAGAAAAACATCACAGCCAAATACGTACTGGGCCTGTAGGAGAACGACCATGAATTTCAACTTGAGTGAAGAACAGGGCCAGATTCAGGCCGGCATCGCGCGATTCGTGGCAGAGAACTACGCTTATGACCAGCGCAATGCTGTTGTCGCCATGGATCATGGTTTCAGCGCGCAGCACTGGCAGCAGTTTGCCGAACTGGGCTGGCTGTCAATTCCCTTTGGCGAGGAACAGGGCGGATTTGGCGGTGGACCGGTCGACACCATGGTTATCATGCAGGAGTTCGGTCGTGGGCTGGTGGCCGAGCCGTACCTTGCCACGGTATTGCTGTTTGGCGGACTGTTGCAGGCCGGTGCCAGCGAAGCGGTGCGGGATGACTATATTCCCCGCATCATCGCGGGAGAATTGCAGGGCGCTTTCGCCTATCTGGAGCGGCAGAGTCGCTATGCAATGACGGATATTGTCACGCGCGCGCACCAGCAGGGCGAGCAGTGGCTGTTGAACGGCGAAAAGACCGTAGTATTGAACGGTGGCGCAGCGCAGAAATTGATTGTGGCTGCCCGCAGTTCCGGCGAGCAGGCCGACGCGGCTGGTATTACGCTGTTGCTGGTTGATGCAGCAAGCCCAGGGATACAGCGCACGGTATACCGCATGACCGACGGCGCGGAAGCGGCCAATATCACGTTCAAGGACGTGGTAGCGGATGCGGTTATTGGCACGGTTGGGGACGGCTATGCGGTGATGGCGCCGGTAGTGGACGCGGCCCGACTGGCAATCTGTGCCAATGCCCTGGGTGCCATGGAAGCTCTCAATACACGCACGCTGGAATACTGCAAGACACGGGAACAATTTGGCGTGGCCATCGGCTCATTCCAGGCCCTGCAACACCGCCTGGTGGATATGTTTGCCGCGTGCGAGAATGTCAGGTCGCTGCTGTACGCGACCGTGTGTGCAGCGCAGGAGAACAGCGCCGATGCGCGGCGCAGCCTGCTCGCCCTGAAGGTCATGACCGGACGCGCGGGACGACTGATCGGCGGTGAGGCCATCCAGTTGCACGGCGGCATGGGCATGACTGATGAACTGCCGGTGGGGTCCTACGTCAAGCGCCTGATGATTATCAACAGCCTGTTTGGCGATGCGGACCATCACCAACAGTTGTTTTCCCAACTGGTGAATGCGCCTGTATCGGGTGCAAGCGACGCTACCCGCAAAGGCCGCCTGATCCCGGGCGCAACGTCGGGTCTGGTCCGGCAAGCGCTACTGCAGCAATAACTGAGCAGACGTGCCATGATTCTTGAAGTTGCTATTCTCAATGTAAAGCCCGGCCAGGAACGGGAATTCGAGGCCGCCTTTGGCAGGGCACAGGCCATCATTGCCAGTATGCCCGGTTATGTGTCGCATCAGCTGCACAGCTGTATTGAACAACCCGGCCGCTATTTGCTGCTGGTCAACTGGGAAACGCTGGAGGACCATACGGTAGGGTTCAGGGAGTCCGCCCAGTACCAGGAGTGGCGTAAGCTGCTGCATCATTTTTATGATCCCTTTCCTGAAGTACAGCATTATCAGGTGGTCTTTGAAAATACCGCTTAGCGCAAACAAATTTGGGTATACACTGGCAGCGATTGGCTTGCGTTTGCATATTGTCTTTGTCGCTTTGATGGAGAATTGTAATGGTCAACGACGACAAAAAGTCTGCAGGTCAGACTGATTTTCCCCCGCAGCGATTTGCACCGCAAAAGACAGTTGATTTGCAATCGGCATCAGTCCATGAGTTCAGGCAACTGTCTTTCCAGTATATGCAGGACGGCTTTTCGATTGTGGACACAACCGGTATGCATATTGATGTCAACCCCGCCTTTTGCGCAATGACCGGTTTTTCCGAGTCGGAGCTCATTGGCCGCGGTCCTGAACATGCCTATTGGCCTCCGGAAGAACGTGAGAATATACAGCTCCTTCTTGCCAAAGCCCTGCGTGGTGAGTTTGCTGAAATTGAATTGACTTTCATGCGTAAGGATGGCGAGCGATTCCCGGTTCTGCTTAATCCCTTTGCCATCAAGGATAACAATGGCATGGTCATCTCCTTTGCTACCACAGTGAGGGACTTATCGCGAACTGTACAGATGCAGTCGGCCTTGCGCGACAGCGAGCAGCGCTACCGTGGACTCTTTGAGAATGCCGCTGACGCCATCGTCATACTGCAGGGTGAAAAAATAATTGACTTTAATCAGCGGGCACTGGAAATGTTTGGTGTCTCGTCGCTTGAGCAATTGTCATCTCGTGCTTCTTATGAATTTTTTCCACCGCTACAACCCAATGGACAGGATTCGCGCAGATTCTCGATCGAAAAGCTAGAGGCTGCACGCGCAGGAAAACCTCAATTCTTTGCCTGGCATCATGTGAAACTCGATGGTACGCCGTTCGAGGCGGAAGTGAGCCTGAGTACGGTTAAAGCTAGGCGAGAAAACCTTTACACAAGCAATTATTCGTGACATTACCCAGCGCACGCAGTTGGAGGAAGCGCTAAGGCTTAGCGAGCAGCGATATCGCAGTCTTTTTGAGAATGCCGGTGACGGCATAATGATAATGCAAGGCGAGCAAGTCATTGATTGCAACGAACGGGTACTGGAAATTTATGGTGTTTCCCGCGATAAGCTAATGAGCCTGACTAACTATTCTTTATCTCCACCCATGCAACCGAATGGACAGTCTTCGAGCGAGTTCTACCATGAACGAATAGAGGCATTACGGTCAGGAATTCCCCAATCCTTCGAATGGCTTGGTTGTAAACTCGATGGTACGCCTGTTGAAACCGAAGTCACTTTGACCACGTTCATGCTTGATGGCAAGCCTCACACGCAATCATTGATTCGTGACATCACCCAGCGCAAGCAGTTGGAAGACGCACTGAGCGATAGCGAGGTGCGCTTCCGTACACTCTTTGAGAATGCCGGTGACGCAATATCGATAATGAAAGATTCTCGAATCATTGATTGTAACAACCGGCTGGCCGAGCTGTATGGTCTATCGCGCGATGAAATACTTTCTGCTCCTACCGGTGACTTTTTTCCACCGACCCAACCGAACGGACAGTCCTCGCGCGAGTTCTTTCTCGAACGGGTAGAAGCCTCGCGTTCAGGCCATCCGCAAGTCTATGAATGGCATGGTCGCAAGCGTGATGGCACACCTGTCATTACCGAAGTTACCTTGACTACGTTAATACTCGGCGGTCAGACTTATGAGCAGGCCATTGCTCGCGACATCACCCAGCGCAAGAAGATGGAAGCGACGTTGGTCGAACTTAACAAAACCCTTGAGGAACGGGTCGCACAAAGAACAGACGAGTTGGAACAGGCATGCGCCGAACTGCTGCAACGAAATGCCCAGTTTCGGGCGCTGGCCAGAAAGCTCACGCGGGCTGAAGAAGATGAGCGAAGACGCATAGCCCGACTGCTGCATGATAATCATCAGCAGTTGCTCGTGGCGGCGAAATTCAAGGCGGAGATGCTGGTAAGCCATTTGTATGGATCAGATGTAAACGCTGCAGGCGCGCAGATAGTGGAGATTCTTGAGCAAGCCCTTGATGTTACGCGCTCGCTTACCATGGAGCTGGCTCCTCCAATTCTCTATGGTTCAGGGTTTGTGGACGCAATGCAATGGTTGGCCGGGTGGATGGAGGAGCACCATCAACTCCAGGTTCTGGTGCAAGGCTCCTTGCCGGTGACACCCATACCTACCGAGGTGAGCAGTGTGCTCTTTCGGGCCGTCCGGGAATTGTTGTTCAATGTGAGCAAGCATGCGGGTGTCAAGCAGGCCCGTGTCAACGTGACTGCTTTCGACCAGGGACTTCGCATTGCCGTTAGCGATGATGGTAGGGGGTTCAATGTCGCAGATGTCCTGCAAACACCTCGCTCGTATGGCCTGTTTAGTATTAGGGAGCAGCTGACTTCGCTTGATGGCATGCTGGATATATGCAGCACTCCACACAGCGGCACCGTATGTACACTTTCTGTTCCCGTGCCGGCCACTGCAGATGTTCTACATCCGGGTATCTGGTCTGAAGGGGATAGTATTACGAGCGTAGTCGCCGACACGCAGCAGGTGTTTTCTCGTCCTATCCGCATTCTGGTTGCTGATGATCACGCGTTGGCGCGTGATGCTTTGGTGCAGATTCTGGGCATGGTGGAGGATTTCGATGTTGTCGGCGAGGCGTTTGACGGCTTGGATGCACTGGAGAAAACGCGGATATTAAAACCCGAACTGGTTTTGATGGATGCCACTATGCCGCGACTAAACGGTCTGGAGGCAACCCGACGTATAACCGCAGAATTTCCACAGATCAAGGTCATTGGTCTTTCGATGCACGCCAGGCAGGATATGGAGCCGCAGATGGTTGAGGCTGGCGCAGCATACTACCTGCAGAAGCTTACCCCCACGGAACGAACTGTTCGCAGCAATTCGCGGCGTCATGGATAGAGATGTAGCAGGGGGCAATGAGTAGAGCGCTCCCGCTGCCGCGTTTACATACCCTTGCGCATAAGATGGGTGTCTCTGGAGCCGGCTGGCAGCGAGAACGTTGTGCCGTCCTGCCCTAGCGTATAGTTCGAAAACACCTCATCCACACCCTCCAGCCACACAGCGTCCATCCCCGGAAAGATCAGCGGCGGCACGATGTGGTAGTAGAGCAGGTGTCCCACACCGGCATCGCGGGCAATCTCCGCCGCCTCCACCGGCGAGGCGTGGTAATCCTGGATGTCAAACGTGATCTTCGCCAGGCTCTCTGCGCCCACTTTGGCGGCGGTGTCATGCATCAGGCCGACGATATTGCGCGCCAGCGCCTCGTGCACCAGTAGGTCGACTCCCTGTGCAAATTTTTGCACGTTAGCCGATTTGGCGGTATCGCCGCTAATGAGCAGCGAGCGATCCTTATAGGTAAACAGGTAGCCAACTGCTGGTTTCACCGGATCGTGGTCAACGACCAGCGCCTGGATTTTCAAATCGCCTTCATCGTAAACCGTTGCCAGTTCGCCTTGTGCAGGCACCGGGAAAGGCCGCGCAATCAAACCAAAGCCGGACAGCGGTGCCACCTTGTCTCCATGGTGTGCATTGCGACCTACTGAATCCTGCTGATAAGCGATATTGAAACCCTCGACGACCTGTTGCACACCCTCGGGGCCTATCACCGGCAGGGGCTGTGTGTTGTTGCCGTTAACCCAGCGAATGGTGGCCATTTCCCCAAGCCCATCGATATGGTCTGAGTGAAAATGGGTCAACAGCACTGCCTCGATTTTGCCGACAGGGTAACGCATGCGGAGCAGGTTGCGCAGGCCGTTGGTGCCAGCGTCAACCACGAACAGTTGTTTCCCTGCGACCACGGCAACACAGGGGCCGGAGCGTTTGGGGTCGGGCAGTGGTCCGCCCGCGCCGCACAGGGCCAGGTGCAGGCCATCCTCGAAGCCCGCGGTGGTATCGCTGGTCATGGCCGCCTCCGCGCCCCTGGCCATCACGCGCATGGCGATAGCCGCTCTCTCGTAATAGGCAATCGCGCCCAGCACTACAACGACAGCGAGGGCGATGATGGACTTTTTCATGCGGATTCTCCTTGGGAAAAAAGTTAGAGCATTTTGGCGTTGGTGCCAAAGGGCGGTGTAGTAGTGCTGTTCACACCGCTGCTTATTACATGCAGGCGCCACAACGGTTCCCAGCAGCCGTGTTGTTGCAGGCGCTGCCGCACTCGCTCTGCGCTGTCCGCTGGCAATGCCATGTAGTGTGCGCGCATTTGTTCCAGGCACCACGCACGATACGCCGATACCCGGGCCCTCGCGTAGGTTACTCCGCCGACAGTGGCGGTAAAACGATTTTTTCCGGCGTGCACTGCCTCTGCATTCTCACATAGGTAGGGCAGGTAGTTGGCGCCAATATCATCCAGCCACGGCGACCAGTCCTGCGGCACGCCTGGCAGCCAGTCACCGCGTAGCGCTGCAGGGCCACAGTTCCACAATCGGGCCACCCACTCCCACACGGCCGGAGCCCGCTGGCGCATGATTTCGGCAGGCTCCGGGTCCTGCGAGAAGTGACGGAACATGGGGCCCATAAACGCGATGTCCGCGAGGCTCGGGCTATTTCCCAGCAGGTAAGGGCGCTGCTTGCAGGACTGGCGGACAGCCAGGTCAGATTGTTGTGGTAGATCGCCTCCACCTGCAGGCGGTTGCTCTCGTTGATGCCGTCCCCGGCCGTATAACCGCCGCGCTGGCGGCGGCGAAAATACAGCCGCCTGAGCCAGGCGGGAAGGGGGATATCGTGCAGGATCTCGTTGGCGATATGCCGACTGAGGTGCATGGCGCCCTCATCACCGTACCAGCGAAAATGCATGGCGGGTCGCCACAGCCATTCATCGGCATAGTCTTCCAGCAGCAGGCTGAAGAAGCGCTGCTCAGGATCTGATGGGCAGCAGCGGCGGGGCGGGCAACTGTTGTTCCAGCCACGCAATCATGGGTGTGGTGTCGGTCATCCAGCGGCCGTCGGCCAGCATGATTGCAGGAATCTGCGTCGCTCCGGTTTCCCTTTGCAATAGCGGCATGTGCCGGCGCGCATTCAGCGTGATAAACTGATAGGGAATACCCTTGGCGCGCAGGTACATCTCCATCTTGCCGGTAAAGTAGGAAATGTTCGAGCCATAGACCTGCAGCGGCAACAGTGCGTCATCCACGGATGTTACGCCGCGCCGGACAACTTTTGCTGCAGGCGGTTCATGCCCGCTATCCAGCGGTCATAGTCCGAGGACTTGCGCTGCATGTAGACTTTCACCTCCTCATGGGTGAGGATCAGGAACGCATCTCGGCTCAGGTGTTCCACCACGATATCGGCCAGCTGGTCGGGCTCCATCATGCCATCGCCGCTGGCAGCCATAGTGCTCTGGTCTTCAGTATTGGCGGTCATCGCCGTGCGCACTGCCTGCGGGCACAGCATGGACACCTCTGATGCCCTGGTGGCGATAGGTCAGTGCCAGCCATTCGGCGAAGCCGACGGCGGCGTGCTTGGTTGTACCGTAAGCGGCGCCGCCAATCTGGTTGAGCAGGCCCGCCGCAGAGGCGGTGTTGAGGAAGTAACCACCGCCGCGCTGGATCATGCGTGGCACCAGATGCCTGGCAGAATACACGTGCGACATCACATTGACGTCCCAGATAAACTGCCATTCGGCATTGGGGGACTGTTCACTGGCACCAACAGCCACGCCGGCATTGTTGCAGTACAGGTCGATGGGCCCGATATCCTTTTCAGTGTCCTCGATGATGCGTATGACATCGTCTTCTTTGGCGACATCAGCGGACATCGCGACGCAGCCAAATTCTGCGGCAGTTTTGCGCGCGGCTGCGGCGTTAATATCAACAGCAACCACGGCTCTGGCGCCCTCGGTGCGAAACTTTTTGACCAGGGCTTTGCCGATACCACTGCCGGCACCGGTGACCACGATTACCTTGTCCCTGATCTGCATATTTATGTCTCCAGTGTGCATCGGTTTGGAACTTACGCGCCCTATTAAGCGTTGAAAATCTCTAATGTGGATGACTATACGCCTGCAGCCAACTGTAGTATGGCAGCGATCAGGGCAATCGACAGGGCAACGACAACCCTGGGGCCACCCAACATGAACCACGGTGAAGCTGGAAAGGCGAAGGTTTTTTCCAGCGCTTCCAGCTTCAGGCCGTGATGTGGGCTACCTACAGTGGCCGGCAACATCTCCATAAAATCGCGGCGGCTGCGGTAGCGTACCATGCCGGCCGCCGTCCAGCCGTCAGCGTGGTCACAAGCGACGTTCTCCAGATTACCCGCCGCCGCTCGCGCCATCATCACCGGATGGCCTGCCTTGCGTAACAGCGCGCCGAGGAAAATCTTCTGGTAGGTCTCGAGCTTTTTGTCGCGAATCTCGCAGCGGCGCCTTCAGATGCAACAGGTTGACCATGACGAAATCCCTGCCGTCGTCATTGGCCAGGAAGTGGCGAAGACTGTCGCGTTGATTCTCCGGTTCCGAAATTCATGGACATCGAGCAGCTGCAGGGTCTCCTCTACCTCGAGGGGAGTAATTTTCTGTCTGAAGCCGACATACCAGCACCAGAATACGGCGTAAGTCATCGCGGCGATGGACCAGATAATGCTTGTCGTCATTATAAATACCTGATTTAGCGGACTCTGCCATCGTTATGGCATGAGACAGCGCAGCTCCCGCGGAGAAAACCCAATGTATTGGCATTTATGATGTCAATAAGTGTCTCACAATGCAATATACCCCGCTATACGTGGCCGGTAAACACAGCATAAACCCAAGGATAATCAGAAATTCTGAGAAAATCTGGGGAAAACCCGGTGAGATTGGGCAGGGCCTTCTATAAACTGCTCCTGCAATATCCATTGCAGACACTGCAAGGGCCACAATATCAGGCAAGACCGGATAGGCGTCGTATGCGATTGAACAAGTACATCAGTGAATCCGGTTGGTGCTCAAGGCGCGAGGCCGATGAATTGATCAGCCAGCAGCGCGTGATCCTTGGATGGTGAAATCGCCCTTACCGGCGCGAAATGGCGCGAAGGAATGACCGTACTGGTCGATGGTAATGTCGTCAAGCAGAAGCCGACGGCGAAGAACAAACGCAAGCATATTTATATAGCGCTGAATAAACCCGTGGGTATCACCTGCACCACTGATGAAACCGTGAACGGCAACATAGTGAATTTTGTCGATCACCGGGAGCGCATATTTCCGATCGGTCGTCTGGACAAAAACTCTGAAGGATTGATTCTGCTGACCAGTAATGGCGATATCGTCAACCAGATTCTGCGCTCTGAGAACAAGCACGAGAAGGAGTATCTGGTCGGCGTGAACAAGCCGGTGAACGATGTTTTTTTGCGTACCATGGCGCGTGGCGTGCGTATCCATAACCAGCTGACCCTGCCGTGCAGGGTGTCCAGACTGGCAAAGTACGGATTTCGAATTGTGCTTACCCAAGGCTTGAACCGGCAGATTCGCCTGATGTGTGAAGACGCTTGGCTATAAAGTAGTGCAGTTGCGCCGTACGCGAATTATCAATGTGAAACTGGGCTCACTGAAACCGGGTGTCTGGCGCAATTTAACCGACGCCGAACTGTCAGGGCTGCTACCGGACAATAAGGACTGGTAAGTTGACAATGGCTATGGCTGGTACTGAGCAATGCGCAACCGAATAGTTTGCCGAAATTCTACAAGAGGTCGGTGATGGGTATGGTGAATACAGCGAGGTAATCACCCAACTGTTTGCTGCCGGTAAGGCTCTTAAAGAACTGGCTGGCCAGCAGGTCTGCAAAATAGTCGGCGCTTGGATAATGAACAAGCGAAAACCTGGTCGAACCGGGCAAGATTCTCCAGCCCTACGGAACGTCCTATATGCAGTGGGCCATGACCAAGGGCAGCCATTCGTGCCAACATTTTCCCGCCAAAAAGTATCGTGTCCGCCGGTTGCTCAGGGTTGCCGCGCTTGACCAGGCTGTACACAACAAGCCCTTGCCTGTTGATCGCATTAGCCGCGCGCAGGCGAGCTTCACGAGTCCGCCATGTTTCATACTCGGGAAAGGTTGCGAACACCGGCGATACCTGTAGCGGTTCGATGCGCCACTTTCCGCACAGGATATCCCTAAGGCGCATGCCGCAGCAGGAACTGCGGAACAGCCAGATTCTTTTGCCGATCGCGTCGCATGCCATGCACGTAACTGTCGGCAAAATATTGGCGTGCCTCGTGGAAACGACTATCGGCAATGCTTTCCTGATAATCCGTCCGTGAGGGATATTCGAACATCAGCAAGCCATCCCAGTCGCGAGTTCCCCAACTGTTTTGAGCTGATGGTGAAAGCAGCCTGCCCCGCGTAGATCAGCCGGGCCTTGCTGGTGGCACAGGATCTGCTGCACGAAGCGCCTGACAGTGTCGACGACCTTGTCACCGTTTCCAAGCTTGAAGAAGACAATAACGTGGAAGACGTCCGCCGAATGCAGCAGGAGCTGCCTATCCTGCGCCGAGTCGCGACGGATGCGCAGGTAACGCAGGTGTTGCCATGCCATGGCCGCCACCACCAGGAAAACTACGAGTAAGAACGTCTCCAGCATCGTGTCTCGGGGCGCCTCACATGTGCGGTCAATAGCCGGGAATCAGGGTGTGAAAATGCGCTGATTGACCGGCACGGTGCAAATCCGCTTCATCTTGATGACATCATCAAACTTGGGGTACTTCCAGCGCAATTCATCGCCTTCCATCCAGCGCTTCACAATGGTAATGGAAGAGATGCCGAAGGGATGGAAATTAAGTACTCCATTGGGGTCTACATCCATGGAAGCCCAGGTATTGGCGCAGCGGTTAGTGGCTCCCTCGGTATCCCGTGAGCCGTTTTTCAGCGTACCGTCGGCGTGGAAGTCGTGAATGATGCCATGCGTGGTAACCACGATGCGGTCACCGCACTGTTCGATGCGTTCCATGTGTCCCTCCAGGCCTTCGTAGGCCAACCACAGCCCGCGCATATCGGGAAATCCCTCGGCGATGGGCTCTTTACAATGCTGCAGTATCGGCATGGGGAACGTCGTGTAATAGCAATTCCGGTGCGGCGGGCGTATAGGCTTTGGGTATATCGTCTGCGCGTGGGCCGTTGCCATCGAGTTGCGGCAGCGCGCAATAGTCCAGTTGTGCGCCGTCTGCGGCAAACACCCTGGCCTCGGTGGTGTCCGGCGGACGTGGCCACCAGAACATCACGCCATACAGCAGTAACAATACCAAAACTATCGTTCCCAGTGACCACTTTACAACGCGCATGCTGCTCTTCCTTTATACAGGCCCGTCAGCCTGCGCTCAATCCGGTTCAGCTCAGGTAATGTTCCAAAATGCCGCGACCGGCGAACAGGGTGTTAACGCTGTCGTGGCGGGTTGCCCCCAATTGCAGCAATTCATCCTGCACGTGCAGGCGTGCCAGGTTAAGGCGTTTTTGCGTGCGCGCCCGGGTGGCGCCAAAGCCGTAGTCGTACTCATAGAATTTCTCGCCTGCCAATCCAGCGGCGATATTCGCCCGGGCGAACTGAAAATAGGTGCCCTGGGCATATTCCAGCACGCCATGCAACGAGATCGGCACCTTGTCGTCCGCCAGCCAGTCGCGATCCGCATAACAGCGATTACCAAAAAGGCGATCTGTGTAAGCAACTAACATGTCGCGGTATTGGCCGAGCCAACTCACCGGTACAGGATCAGTGACAAAGTGCGCCTTGCAGGCACCGGCCAGCGCGAAATCCGCGAGGCAGGGGCGGGAGCCGAGCAGGAAATCGTTGTCGGCGAAGTGCGCATCCAGTGCCTGCAGCAGGTTGGTGTAGTCAGCCGCGTACTGCTGCTGCCTGGTCAGGTCCCACACCGTTGACCTCGCAGACATTCTTGCCAAAACCCTGGTACATCATCTCACCGATAGGTGCCAGTTCAATCAGTTCCTGCTCGGTGAACGGCTCTTCTATGGAGCGGTTCAGAACGGAGTTGGCGCCAAAGCGTGGACCCACCCAGGCGACGTTGTCCGGATAACACCAACGGGTATGCACACAGACTCGGCCCAGCCAGTGATTGAATACGTCTTCCAATATAAAGCAGGATGCCCTTTGCAGCGGTGTCAACGGAATCACGGGTGTCTGGTGGAAGCGGTCATTGAGCAGCGGACCCAGCGCGATGGTGTCGTGGATCATCCATTTTTCTGGTGTGATAAGAGCCGGGATAAAATGGGTGCCGGTGCGCGCCTCGATTGCGGCAGTGCGCTCCTGCGTCTTGAAGTGCCAGTACCAGGGAATGTGCTGGAAGCGCAACTGGGCTTCCAGTTTACGGGTGAACATACTCATTTCACTGCCCACCAGTCCGTAATCGCCATGATACATATCCGTGTTGCTGTCCTGCTGTTAGCGCTAGATGATGTACGGGGTTGGATGATACTTGTTTGATCCTGATTCAGCGCGAAGAGTGACATAATGGCATTTAATATGTCAATATAATCGCCAGATCCGATAACAGCTCAGCGGCCGCGTATCTAAGCTGCCCTGTCCAACAGGAGTACACTCATGTCCACCCCGGAACCACTGCGCCTGATCGGCGGCACCGGCTCGCCCTACACACGCAAGATGGTCGCTGCTGCTGCGCTACCGCCGTATCCCCTACGCAATTACATGGGCAGACCCGGTAAGTACGCTGGATGCGATGGGTATCGAAAAGCCCAGGCCGACCTTTCATCCCACCTTTCTGTTCAAGAGCGAAGACGGCTCCATACAACCGGTCTGCGACTCCAGCCCTATCATTCGCCGGCTTGAGAGCATGTACCCGGGCCGCTCTGTATTGCCGACGGACCCGGCGTTGGCATTTATCGATTACCTGATCGAGGATTTTGCCGATGAGTGGTGCACCAAGTACATGTTTCATTATCGCTGGTATCCCGCAGAAGATGCTGATAATGCCGGCACGCTGCTGCCGCTGGGGATGGACGTCAGCCTCCCGGCAGACCTGCACCAGACGTTCAAGAAAATATTCACGGAGCGGCAGGTGGGGCGCCTCTACGTGGTGGGCTCCAATGACACCACCGCACCGGTGATCGACGCCAGTTACCGGCGCTATCTGGCCGCCATGGAGGCGCACCTGGCACAACAGCCCTTCATGCTCGGCAAGCGTCCGGGTGCCGGCGATTTCGCCATGTACGGCCAGTTGACGCAGTTAGTCGGGTTTCGACCCAACTCCCCGCGCCATCGCCCACGAGGTATCACCGCGCACCGTCGCCTGGGTGGACCGCATGGAAGACCAGTGCGGACTGGAACCGCAGGACAGCGACTGGAGCCAGGCTGGAGGACATCCCGCCGACTCTCAAAGGCCTGCTCGATGAAATTGGCCGGGTCTATGTGCCGGCGCTGCTGGCCAACGCCAAATCAGTAGCAGCTGGCGAGAAAACCTGGGAGGCCCAGATAGATGGTGCGCGCTGGACGCAGCAGACATTTCCGTATCAGGCCAAGTGCCTCAAATGGATCACCGAGCAGTACCTCGCTCTTGGTGCAGTAGATCGCGCGCGGGTAAATGCCGTGATTAACGGGCACCGGTTGTGAAGCCCTGCTCGCGACACATTAGGCAGACCCATACCTAACAAACAGGAGTAGGCACATACCATGAGTGATATGGCAATCAGTAACCGCGTCACCGCAATGACTGGCACCCGGTATCCGATAATCCAGGCGCCGATGGGTTGGATCGCACGGGCACAGCTCGCCTCTGCCGTGAGCAACGCCGGCGGCATGGGCATTATCGAAACATCCTCAGGCGAGCTCGATAACATCAAGGTCGAGGTCGCGAAGATGCGCACGCTGACGGATAAGCCATTCGGTATGAACGTGGCCCTGTCCTACGTGAAGGGCAGCAATATCATCGACTTCGTTATTGAGCAGGGCATCAAGTTTGTCACCACATCATCAGGCAGCCCGAAAGTCTGTACCGAGGCGTTCCAGCAGGCGGGTATCAAGGTTTTCCATGTAGTACCGACGCTGGAGATGGCCTACAAGGCCCTGGACGCTGGTGTTGACGGTCTGGTCGTGGAAGGCGGGGAGGGCGGCGGCTTCAAGAATCCCAGCCCGGTCTCCACCATGGTGTTGCTGCCGTTGATCCGCTCCCGGGTCGATGTACCGATCATCGCTGCGGGCGGCATGGTCGATGGCCTGTCCATGGCCGGTGCCTTCGCGATGGGCGCTGAGGGCGTACAGATGGGCACCCGGATGCTGTCCTGCGCCGAATCACCGGTACACGCCAACTGGAAGCAGGCCGTACTCGATGCCGCCGAAACTGACACCGTTTTCCTCAACCAGGAATCGCGTCCCGCCCTGCGCGCGCTGCGCACAGAACGAACCGCAGCGCTTGCTCTACTGGGCAAGTTTAATGTCATGGAACAAATGGCCGATTTGCCATCGCTTTACTTTGGTGGGGATATGGAGGCGGCCATTCCCCTGTGTGGGCAGGTGTGCGGGCGAATTGACTCGATCAAGACTGCGCGCGACATCGTGGAAGAAACCATGGCCGGATTTCATAACATCATGCGGGAATTGGCTAGTCAGTATGTGATCTGAACGACATTGGTAACGAATTTTTGTGGCGGCGGCTGGTCTGGACCTGCCCAGTCGCTCAAAAAGCGAAGTCATTCGCTCTCTGGGCAGGTCCAGACCAGTCGCCTCATTGCGTAGTTGCCAATGCCGGAATCGCGCACTTCGCTGGGCCGGGAGGGAACTGGCCTGTAGAGCGAATGCATGCTCTTTTTGAGCGAACAGGCCAGTTCTTTCCCGGACGACTTGTATAGTACAGCGTCCATGCCCCTCAAGTTGATGTAGTACCTATATTCCATTCTACGAATGAGCAAATCGTGAACTGGTATGGGCCTTGTGACTAGAGCCCGCGAAGTATTTCGCGTTCTTCGCGAGTTCGGCAACGTTATTCCGTTATTGCTCGATTTCAAAATCGCCCGGCAGCGCGGGCTACCAACGGCTGGATCGAGCGATCTACCAGCAGCTTATAGACGGCAATGCCGGCTATTAGAGTGTTCGGCCTATAGCAGTTCCTCGGCCAACAGGGTCATTGCGTCCGGTTGAGCCGTGGTGAGCAGCATCATATCCAGTGAGCCGCGCTGCTCAGCCGCTTTCCAGCTACTGAGCCGCTCCCGGATACGCCCGGGGGGTCCGATCAGATTGGTGCGATCGATGAGATCCGCTGGTACGGCGGCGGCCGCCTGGTCTTTTTCTCCGGCAAGGTACAGGGTTTGAATCTGCTCGACCGCATCTGCATAGCCCATGCGAGTGGCGAACTCGGCGTAAAAATTCTTGCCTTTGGAGCCCATGCCGCCCAGTTGCCGCGCCATGGTCGGTTTCATCATTTCCTGCACGGCTGTAACATCATCGTGCACGATGACATTCACAGAAGGTGCTTACGGTAAAATCCTTGCGCTGGCAGCGCGCAGTGGGACTGGCAAAGCCTTCGGCGAGATGGCGATCAACAATATTTTCCGTGTCACGTGGGATCGATAAAGGATAACAACACCCCGTCGGCTATCTCCGCAGCCAAACGCAATCCGCCGGGACTGATTGAGGCGAGAAAGATGGGTTGTTCGGCGTTGGGGTGGGCCACACTCTTTAACGGCTTCCCGGCACCGGTTGTGTTTGGTCCGGTCAATGGCAACTGATAATGGTAACCCTCGTGTCGCAGTGGCTCACGGCGCTGCAGTATCTTGCGAATGATGTCGACATATTCACGGGTACGCACGAGGGGTTTGTCGTAGGCCACGCCGTGCCAGCCCTCGGCCACCTGCGGACCAGAGCTGCCCAGTCCCAGGATGAAGCGTCCCTCTGATACTGCATCCAGCCCTATGGCAGTCATGGCGGCGCAGGCCGGAGAGCGGGCAGGAATTTGCATGATGGCGGTGCCCACTTTGAGCGTGCTGGTATGGGCAGCCAGCCAGGTAGCACCTGTCACGGCATCGGCGCCGTATGCTTCTGCGGTCCATACTGAGTGAAACCCCAGTGACTCCGCCAGACGCACGATTTCCAGATCAAATCGCGGTTGCGCACTGAACGCCGTCTGCACAAAAGCCAAGCCCAATTTCATCGACGCTGTCTCCGTTTGCTCTAGTATCGAAACGTACCAGATTGATCTTGCCGAACATAGTCCTTGAAGCTAGTATAATGGCATATAGTATGCCTATACATTATGCCAATATCCTAAGTAGGCGTTCTGGCATGATGCACCGGCACTCCACGCGCTACGCACAACAAGGCATGATTATGAACGCTATAGGGTTTTCCGGAGCCTGGTGGATATGGCCTGTAGCGGCCGCACTCTATGTGCTGTTCAGGGCCTGGTATGACAACTGGCGTAAGCCGCTCAGCACGCAGGAAGTAGAGCACTACATGCGCCTGATCCAGACTTCTCCCGGCGCAGAGCACACTGATCCTCAAGTGCTGCGGCAATTTCTCGCGCGCGATGATGGCAAGGAATTTGTCATGTGCAACCTCGTGCGGCTGCACGCTCAGCCGGTTCCGCATCCGCTGACGGGAGTGTTGACGCCTCCGCGCCAGCTCATACAGGAGTACTTCCGCCCCTTTGCAGTCACGCTTTTTCTGCATGGCGGGCACCCCGTCGTTACCTCGCGCAAAGTGGCAGGCTATATCGATTCCTGGAATGTACCGCCGGACCCGGGCTGGACCATGGTCGGAATGATGAGGTACCGCAGTCGCCGCGACATGATGGAGCTCACCCTGAATCCGCGTTTCATGAAAGCATATCCATTCAAGGCAGCGGCAGTGGAGCAAACCTACTCCTTTCCGACACAGATCCTGTCGACGATGGTACTGCAACCGCGTAGCGGCGTTGCCCTTGGACTTACGCTGATGGCCGCGTTCGTACACCTAGTGTCACTACTGTAACAGTTAATAATGCAACCTTGGCAGTGTTTAGCCAGAACTGCCTGATCCGGCTCTCAGCCGTCGAGGCGAAAATGAAAAAAATTATGATTGTCTTGGGTGTGCTCCTTGTCGGAGCAATGGTTGGTTGGCATAACCGCGTCAACCTGCTGGTCTGGGGACTGCCGATTGTGAAAGACATCACTGACCCCGTTCCACCAAACGTGCCTATACAGTGGCCGGGCGGCCCGGCCACAGCCAGCGCGCCTCCGGCAGAACGGCCGCCGAATATCATTCTGATCCTGGCGGATGATATGGGTTTTAACGACGTCTCTCTCTACAACGGCGGGGCAGCGGATGGCAGTGTGATGACGACCAATATCGACGCCATCGCCCGGCAGGGAGTGGTGTTCGAAAATGGCTATGCTGCCAACGCGGTCTGCGCACCGTCGCGCGCGTCGCTGTTGACCGGGCGTTACTCGACGCGCTTCGGTTTTGAGTACACACCGTTTCCGAATATCGGGGCGACGATCTTCCAGTGGATGAGTGATCTCGATCCGCCACCCCTGCCACTGTTCATTGATCATACCGCGGCCAAGACGCTGCCGCCATTTGAACAACTCGGGATGCCAGCGGAACAGGTCACTATTGCCGAGGTGTTAAAGTCCCGTGGATACTACACCGCGCATATCGGCAAATGGCACCTGGGATCTCTGCCTGGTATGCGTCCCGAGGACCAGGGCTTTGACGACAGCCTGTATATGGCAGGCACCCTTTACCTTCCCAAGGACGCTCCCGATGTAGTCAATGCCAGGCGGGAACGCGACGGCATCGATCGGATGGTGTGGGCCACGGCCCAGTACGCGGTCCGCTTCAATGGTGGAGAGCGCTTTCAGCCCAGTGGTTACCTGACCGATTACTACACTGATCAAGCGATAAAAGTAATTGAGGCCAATCGCAACCGCCCTTTTTTTCTTTATCTGGCCCACTGGGGCATCCATAACCCCTTGCAGGCAACCCGGGAGGACTATGACGCATTTTCACACATAGAAGACCATTCCCTGCGGGTATATGCCGCTATGATCCGCGCACTGGATCGCAGCGTGGGCCGCATCGAACAGGCGTTAAAGGACAATGGACTGAGTGAAAATACCCTGATTGTATTCACCAGCGACAATGGCGGCGCCGGCTACATCGGGCTGCCAAATATCAACAAACCCTACCGGGGCTGGAAACTGGATCACTTCGAGGGCGGCATCCATGTGCCATATATGGCCAAGTGGCCCGCGCAGATCAAGGCCGGCAGTGCTATGTCAGCCCCAATACATCACGTGGATCTGTTTCATACGTTTGCCGCAGCTGCAGGCGCACAGGTACCAACCGACCGCAAACTCGACGGGGTCAACCTGCTACCTTTCATCCGGGGGGAGGAGGGGGGGGCACCTCATCAGACGCTGTTCTGGCGTGAAGGCTACCAGCAGACGGTATTGCATGAGGGTTGGAAGTTGATCAGGGCAGACCAACCGGACCAGCCGGCCGGAACCCCCCAGAAGAAGTGGTTGTTCAATCTGGCGGCTGACTCCACGGAACAGCATAATTTGGCGGAACGCTTGCCCAGTAAGGTGGCGGACCTGGAAGCCTTGCTGGCTGCACACAATGCCGAACAGGCTGAACCCCTGTGGCCCAGCGTGGCCCAGGACGCACAACTCATTGATAAAGCTGGTGGTGTACCGTACGAAGAGGGTGACGAGTATATTTATTGGCCGAATTGACAAGCACAACGACTGGCACAGCAAAGCGCATCGTCCAGAGCTACAACATCAGTTGGCCCAGATTGTCGCCCCGAAAACCAGCAACCTGAAGGCTTACCCACCGGGTTCCTTCAGGCCCATGTCCAGATCGGGAATTATTGCGGAGCCAGTATCTGCTGCGTTCTCGAGTTCTCGACTACTCAGGACTGACCTGCAGCCCGTGACATCTGACCTTCCGGCCTGGGTCCACGGGGGTCGTTACTGGCGCGGGGCGCAATGCGCTCACTGGGCGCGGCAGGCGGGGCAGCATTTTCACTGAACAAAGTCTTGTGAGATGTGATGATTTCCACAACACCTACGGGGCGGGCATCAACTCGCGGGTCATTAGTGGCTCTCCCACCACCCGTAATGCCATCTGTCGACGTGGTTTTCACGTCCAGGACAGGAATTTTTGGTGGATTTATTGCTGCCACAGGTCTAATTATTTCTGCTGTTGGAGTGTCAACGACTAAATTATTGCCCGTGGAAACTTGTTCCCACCCACCGTCAGTATCCGCAGAACCTAGAGTCACCGGGATGCTGAGTTCCACGTCATTGTCATCACGTTGCCCAAAGGGGGTCGTTTCATCCAGATTTGCTGTCGCGCCAATATGCTCAAGGGGGACTGCGGGATCTGCAAGTAATGCTGTGCCCACTAACGGTGCTTGCTCATTAACCTGTGCTGCAATTTCGATAACGAGGTCTGACGCAGTCGCTTCTGTAGGCAAAAGACCCTCAGTCTCTGTCTTGCGACCGCGATTGCGGCGCCGCCGCTGTGGCTCAGCACGTTTCATGTCACCGGGTCGCTTGCGCGGCTTGCCCTGCTCATTGGAAGAGTCCGGTGCGGCCTCTATAAGACCGACTTCGCCGCTGTCTAAGCTCTCATCCGGCGCACGAACCTGGCTTTCCCGGTTAGGACGTCGGTTACCCTCGCTGCGACCACGACCAGGCTCACTGGAGCGGTCACGTCTCTGTTGCCCACGCTTTTCAGTGTCCCGGGGATTCTCATCGGTATCGACTACCACGTCTCCTGTGGGGGTGCGTTCCCGGGATCGAGGTTTCTGATCACCTTGGGTGCTGCGGCGACGGTTCCGATTGCGACTGCTATTGGTGGAAGGCTGGCCTTCCGTGGTGGCCTTCTGTGTTTGCTCCGCAGTACGCTGTCCCTGTAGCGGCTTGGCTTCCTTGGGTCGATCGACAGGTTTGGTGCCAAATAGGGTGGAGAAAATACGGGACAGAACGCCTGGTGTCGGTGCGTGTGACGTCGGGATATGCCTCGATTGCTCGACAGCTTTGACTGCAGGCGCCTCTGTGGACTTTTTTGTTTCGCTTTTTGGCATTGGTGCCTGCTGCTGGATACCCTGCACCGCAGCCTGTTGTAAGGGGATAGCAGCGGAATGGATGTCACTTATCGCTTCGGCAGCAGGCACAGTAATATCCACTGTGTAGCTGACCTCATGCTCACCGTCCACTTCATCGTCGCGCAGCCGGGTCACTTCGAAATGTGGTGTTTCGAGATTAGGATTGGGTATAACCAAAATACGAACCTTGGTGTCCCTTTCAATGTCGCTAAGGGCCGAACGCTTCTCATTCAAGAGATAAGCAGCCACGTCAACGGGCACAATAGCCCGAACTTCGGCACTGCGTTCCTTTATTGCTTCTTCTTCAAGCAGTCGGAGGATGGACAGTGCCAGGGATTTAGTGTCACGAATACTTCCTTGACCAGTACAGCGGGGACAGACGATGGCACTGGTTTCTCCGAGGGAAGGGCGCAACCGCTGACGGGACATTTCCAGCAAGCCAAAGCGGGAAATTCGACCTACCTGCACACGAGCGCGATCTATCTCCAGTGCGTCGCGCATACGATTTTCGACTGCGCGCTGATTCCTTGGCGACAGCATATCAATAAAATCGATGACCACCAGACCGCCCATATCGCGCAGGCGCAGTTGTCTGGCGACTTCATCCGCAGCTTCAAGATTCGTATTCAACGCCGTTTCCTCGATATCGCCGCCACGAGTCGCTCGGGCGGAGTTGATATCGATTGATACCAGGGCCTCGGTTGGGTCAATAACGATGGATCCTCCGGAAGGCAACCGGACTTCACGCTGAAAAGCAGTTTCAATCTGGCTCTCGATCTGAAACCGGTTGAACAGCGGGATATTGTCCTCGTACAGCTGTATACGCGCCGTGTACTTGGGCATCACCTGGGCAACAAAGTCGCAGGCTTGTTTATAGGCTTCTGGTGAGTCAATCAATACCTGGTCGATATCATCGCGTAGGTAGTCACGCACTGCGCGGATAATGACATTGCTCTCCCGGAACAGCAGTTCCTTGGGCTTGGCTTGTTCGGAGGCTTTGGAGATAGCATCCCAGAGTTGCAGCAAGTAGTTAAGATCCCACTGTAGTTCTTCAGCAGCGCGGCCAACTCCGGCAGTGCGGATGATGACACCCATCCCGTCAGGAATCTGGAGGGCACCCAATGCCTCCTTCAACTCGGAGCGGTCATCTCCTTCGATACGCCGGGAGATACCACCGGCGCGCGGATTATTAGGCATAAGTACCATATAACGACCGGCCAGGCTGATAAAGGTGGTCAGGGCAGCGCCTTTATTACCGCGTTCCTCCTTGTCGACCTGGACGATGACCTCTGTACCTTCCTTGACTATCTCCTTGATCTTTAGACGCCCGTCGCCACCGGGCTTGCGGTAAAAGTATTCCCTGGCTATCTCCTTGAGAGGTAGAAAGCCATGTCGCTCTGCACCAAAGTCGACAAATGCGGCTTCCAGGCTCGGCTCTACGCGGGTAATTTTGCCCTTGTAGATACTGGCTTTTTTCTGCAGGCGGGTACGGTTTTCAATATCGAGGTCATACAGGCGCTGCCCATCGACCATTGCTACTCGCAACTCTTCTGGCTGAGTTGCATTGATTAACATCTTTTTCATAATGCCATTGCCTTGTGACAACAGGCCTGGCGGGGCAGGAGAGCATATATAAAGCCGGCAACATGCCGGTTAACAGTAGCAATCGACTGAAAAATCGTTGAATTTTCAGTCGGTTACTGGATACCCATGCGGTCACGTTGCCCGTGGCACCCAGA
>CAVQGV010000014.1:0-12863 GCA_963712135.1 uncultured Gammaproteobacteria bacterium | reverse complement strand
AACTCACGGCAAAGTGGCTTAAGCAGCGCATGACGGAGCTGCAGGAGCAGCGCGACTTTATCTGAAGGAGACAGGCAGGATGCAGCATCTCTGGTCGACAACAACTTCCTCTGGTCTGAAAGCCTCGCCAAACCACAAATACTTACCAGCATTCATTCACCAGGGCAGAACCCAGTTGTGACAGGCAATCCGCACAACCTTGCAGAAGCTACGCTGATTCAACGCCTGTTGGCCGGGGAGCAGAATGCTTTCGAAGAACTGGTGAAAACGTATCACCTGCCCATGAAGCGAGTGGCGGCGGCGATTGTCGGCCACGGCGAGGCCGAGGAAGCGGTGCAGGAGGCCTGGATGGCCGTCATCCGGCACCTGCCCGGCTTTCGCGGGGACGCCAGCCTGAAGACCTGGCTGTTCACCATCGTCGGCAACGAGGCCAAATCCCGCTTGCGCAAGACACGCCGTGAAGTACCGCTCGACGGCATCGGTGAGGACGGCGGCCTGCAGCTGTTCAGCGACCGGTTCGACGCTACCGGTCACTGGCTGCCTGCGCCCGCGCTCTGGGATCATGACTCACCCGAAGGCTTACTGTCGTTCGAGGATTTTCGCCTCTGCCTTGATAAAGTACTACAGCGTTTGCCGGAGAAGCAGCGTGCCGCCCTGGCCCTGTGCGACATGGACGGACTGCCGCTGGAGGACATCTGTAACATTCTCGGTGTCAGCGCGTCCAATGTGAGGGTGCTGATCCATCGCGCCAGGCTGAAAGTCTACGCTATGGTGGAACACTATGAGGAAACGGGCACATGCTGAGCTGCCGCGAACTGCATCAACAACATGCCAGTAATTATCTGGATGGCTATCTGCCCTGGCGCAAGCGGCTGGCCGTCGATATGCACCTGGCCATGTGCAGCGCCTGTCGCCGCTTCATGCGCCAACTCCGCTCGGTGAAGGCGGTGCTGCGGGAGAAACCCGACGCCGCCCTTGCGGACAGCGAAGCCAGACCTCTGGCTGCCCGTCTTCATGCCGCTTTCCGGCAGTGGCAGAAAAATTCTTCCGACTGACTGTAACAACCAGCCACCTCAAGCATCTCCTCTGTGTGTGGCGGATCAACCGGCACATGCAACCCCACCCACATTGAGGAGATTCACCATGAAATCACTGAACAAGATTGCCCTGGCCGCTGCGACTGCCGCCCTGTTTGCCGGCGCTATGGCGCCTGTGGCCCATGCCGAGGAAGCCGCAGGCGTAAAATGCGAGGGCATCAACAGCTGCAAGGGCACCTCCAAGTGCGCCACGGCCACTACCTCCTGTTCCGGCCAGAACGCCTGTAAAGGCCAGGGCTGGATCGTTGTTGCCAGTGCGGAAGAATGCACCAAACAGGGCGGAACGGTGAAGGAATAACACCAGACGGCCCCGTCTGGCAGGCGGGGCCATCTCTCCCAATACCCATACAGGAAAACGACAGCATGAATACCCCGTTGAGCGGTTTTGGCCTAGGCCTGCGGCCAGAGCATTACCAGGATTTCATCCGTGCGAAGCAGCGCGTGGACTGGCTGGAAATCCTCACGGACAACTATCTTGTGCCCGGCGGCAAGCCGCTGCACTTCCTGGAAAAGATACGCTGCGATTACCCGATTGCCATGCACGGCGTCGCGATGAACCTGGGATCGACAGACCCGCTGGATTGCGATTACCTGCAGCAGGTCAGGACACTGTCGGAGCGGTTTGGCGCATCGATTATTTCCGATCACCTGTGCTGGACCGGCGTGCAGGGGCAGTACCTGCATGACCTGCTGCCACTGCCGTACTCGGACGAAGCGGTCATGCATTGCGCCCAGCGTATCCGGCAGGCACAGGACATCCTCGGCCGGCGCCTGGCGATCGAGAACCTGTCTGCCTACCTGGAAGCCGATACACCGATGACGGAATGGAATTTCCTGGCAGCCATCGCGGAGGAGGCGGACTGTGAACTGTTGGTGGATATCAACAATATCTATGTTTCCAGCCGCAACCAGGGCTTTGATCCCATGGATTACCTCCGTGGCTTGCCCGCCAGCCGCATTCGGCAATTTCATCTGGCCGGCCATACGGACCACGACGTGATTTGCATTGATACGCATGACCAGCCGGTCTGCGATGCTGTATGGGATCTCCATGCACAAGCCATTGCGTTGTTTGGTTCCCTGCCAACCATGATCGAGCGGGACGACCACATTCCCCCGCTGGCCGATTTACTCGAAGAACTGGACCGCGCGCGGACGATCAGCCGGGAGGTGGCACATGCTCGCGCTGCGTGATTGGCAACAACAACTCCAACACGCGATTCTGGCTGGCGATGCCAGCGCCCAATTGCTGCACTCGGTCAGGCGGCAAGGCGTGATTGCGCAGCAGCGCATCGGCATTTATCAGGACGCCTATCACCTGCGTCTGGCAGAGGCGCTGGCAAGCAACTACCCGGCCATTGCCCGGTATTTGGGCGAGGCGGATTTCAGCGCCTTGGCGCGCGCCTTTGCGACTTCGCATCCCTCCCTCCACGCATCGATTCGCTGGTTCGGCGACAGTCTGGGAGCCTTCCTGCACACGCAGTCACCGTGGTCGTCGAATCCAGTACTGCACGAACTGGCCCGCTTTGAATGGGCGTTGCGCCACACGGTCGATGCCGCGGACAGGCCGGTGCTGACAGTCGATGCCCTGCGGGCACTGCCAGCTGAAAGGTGGCCGGGACTGCTTTTGACACTGCAACCCGCAGCGACGACTCCTGCGTCTGGACTGGAACACGCCCGGTTTCTGGAGTTGTCTGGTCGAACAACAGGCTGTGCCGGAACAGCAATACTCCCCGCAGCACTGGCTGGTCTATCGACGCCAGGATTTCATGGCGATGTGGCGAAGTGCGGAGGATGAGGAGGCGCGGCTGCTGCAATTGATTGCCGATGGCATCAACTTTGCCGACCTGTGCGAAGCCATGGCCGGACACGGCGTAGAAGCTGACACGATACCGGCAAACGCCGCCGCGCTGCTGCATCAGTGGGTGGATGCAGGCTTGTTGTTGGATACCACCGCTGAACATCGCTAAAGCGATATCTGGGTTTCGAGGAGCAACCATGACTAATCCGATAGCACGCGCACTGGAAACAGGTCGAAATGCCGATCGCGTGATCCCATTTGCTGCGCCGTTGGCCGATCTGCTGGCGCGCCTTTACATCGCCAAGGTGTTCCTGATGGCCGGCTGGAGCAAAATCAGCGACTGGGACACAACGCTGTACCTGTTTTCCGATGAATATCGCGTGCCGCTGTTGCCGACAAACGTAGCCGCCTTACTGGGCACGGGCGGCGAATTACTGTTTCCGGTGATGCTGGTGCTGGGCTGTTTCACGCGCCTCAGTGCCCTGGGACTTTTCTGCCTGAACATTGTGGCCGTCGCCAGCTACTGGCATGTGCTCAAGGATGTACCGGTCGCGCTGGATGACCACCTGGCATGGGGGCTGATGCTGGGCTTGCTCATGACATGGCAGGGCAAGCGCTGGGAAATCATGCATACAGGCAGCGGCTGAGCAGGAATTACCGCTCTTTGAACTGCCGATGCGGGGTGGGATCCAGCCAGTAGTTGATCATCAATAGTCAGTGTTGCGCAAAAGCAGGTTCTTATTCGCCCGCGCCCATTTTTTGTTCCATCTCCGCGGCCCATGCCTCCTGTTCTTCCGGTGACATGTTCATAATTTCCTGCATGCTTTTTCCTGTCGCGGCTTTCATCTGTGCGTTCGCTGCTGGATCACTCATCTTTTGCCGGGCATCCTGGGCTGCGCCCATGGCTGCCGCCGTATCAGCCTTGACCTTTTCATCGTACATGCGGTTTACCTCCGCATCAGATTTCCCTACGGCAACGTTGCCAAGGTGTTTTCGTTTATCCTGCATTACCGCGGCATCCTGCTTTGCCCTGGCCTGCGCCATTATCCGGTCGGTTTCAGCTTTTCGTTCCTGTTCAGCGCGCTCGGCGGCCGCCTGTGCGGCGGCCTCCTGCGCCTCCAGCGCCGGGTCATAATCAGCCGACACATACGAGACACCAAGAAAGAGAGACAGCATTAATATTGTGAGTACGCGCATGTTAGGTTTTCTCCAAAATATTCGACGGGTGGCTTTGACGTTTTATCAATCCTGCCGCACGTTGTTGTCGGAGTCAGCGTCAGGGATATAAAAAAGCTTAGCTGAAAACGATCCGGTGCCGCTACTGCTACTGTTCAGTGGTTTCTAACGACGTCAACGCGGTGGTGAATCCTTGTCAGCCCTGCGCTTTGGAGTATTGATATGGATAATTCGTAAAAAAATAATAAAAAATCTACGAATAGAAGTTTAAATTTGCCAAAAAACTGATTAATATCTCCCTCCGAGCCATTTATAGCTGCGAGCACAGCCTTAACCATGCCAGCACAGCAGTATGTAGCCCGCACTCTGCCGCAGGTCGTTGCCGACGCGGCGGTGGCCCACGGCCAGCGGCTCGCCATCACCGATGGCGGGGTGCAGCTGACCTATGCTGAACTTGATGCGGCGCGGATACGGGCGGCCCGGGCGTTTATTGCCGCCGGCCTGGAGAAAGGCGAACGCATCGCCATCTGGGCTCCCAATATTTACCAGTGGATTATCGCCGCGATCGGCGCGCAGAGCGTCGGTGGCGTGCTGGTGCCCCTGAACACCCGCTACAAGGGCGCCGAGGCGGGCTACATCCTGCGCGCCAGCGGCGCGAGGATGTTATTTACCGTGGGCGATTTTCTCGGCGTGCGCTATCCCGAACTGCTGGCGGATCAGTCCCTGCCGTCACTGGAGCGCACGGTTATCCTGAACGGCGCGGCGGCGGGTTGCCAGTCCTGGGATGCATTTCTCGCGGCGGGGGAAGCGGTGCCCGAGGCGCAGGTCGCCAGCCGCGCGTCCGCCCTGACGCCCGAGGACACGCTGGATATCCTCTTTACCTCCGGCACCACCGGCAATCCCAAGGGGGTGGTGACCGGCCACGGCCAGAACATCCGCACCTTCGAGACCTGGAGTGCGACCGTCGGCCTGCGTTGCGACGACAATTACCTGATCATCAATCCCTTCTTCCACTCCTTCGGCTACAAGGCCGGGTGGCTGGCGGCGATTATCAGCGGGGCGCACATCCTGCCCGTGCTGAATTTTGACCTCGACAGTGTGCTGGCGCAGATTGAGCGGGACAGGATTTCCATGATCCCCGGCCCGCCGACCATCTACCAGTCACTGCTGGCGCATCCGCGGCGCAAGGACTACGACCTGTCCAGCCTGCGCCTCGCCGTGACCGGCGCCGCGCCGGTGCCGGTGGAACTGGTGCGGCGGATGCGCGAGGAACTGGGCTTCGAGGTCGTCGTCACCGCCTACGGCCTCACCGAGAGTTGCGGGGTGGTGTCGATCTGCCGCGCCGAAGACAGCGCCGAGCGTATTTCCCACACCTCCGGCTGCGCCATGGCGGGCACGGAAATCAAATGTGTCGACCGCGAGGGACGGACCGTCGCCCCGGGCACCGACGGTGAAATCTGGTGCCGAGGCTTCAACGTGATGCAGCACTATTTCAATAACGCCGCAGCGACGGCTGAAGCTGTCACCAGTGATGGCTGGCTCAAAACCGGCGACGTTGGCGTCATGGATGAAGACGGATACGTCCGTATCACCGGGCGTATCAAAGAGATGTTCATTGTCGGCGGCTTCAATTGTTACCCCGCTGAAATCGAGATCATTCTCTGTGGTATGCCGGGCATTGCCCGCGCCGCGGTGATCGGCGTGCCCGATGAGCGCCTGGGTGAAGTGGCCAGGGCCTATCTGCGTGAAAGACGTGGTCAAAGACGCGCAGGCGCAACTGGACGAGTCGGCAGTGATTGAGTGGGCGAAGGACAAAATGGCCAACTACAAGGTGCCGCGCTCGGTGATTTTCCTGGATGAATTGCCCATGAACGCCGGTGGCAAGGTGGATAAAGCAGCATTGATAAAGCGGTCCGTGCAGGCCCAGCCGTGAATCAACTGTCGCCGCGCCCGCATTCCGCACATATCAACCTGGACGACACCGACCAGGCCATCATCGACCTGCTGCGCAAGGATGGGCGTATGCCGTATCGCGCCATCGCGCGGGAGCTGGATGTCGCGGAAAACACGGTGCGCGCCAGGGTGCGGCGCATGGAAGAGTCTGACACCATGCGTGTGGTGGCGGTCACGGATATCGAAGCGGCAGGCTTCGGCATGTTGCTGGCCATTGGTGTGCAGGTAGAGGGCCGCTCACCGGAAGCGGTGGCCCGCGAGATGGCTGCGATCCCCGAAGTGTTTTCGGTCAATGTGGTAGTCGGTGCCCAGGATGTGGAGATACTGGTGGTGGCGCGGGACCAGGCCGCCCTCAATGAATTGATCACAGACAAGCTGGGCGCCATACCCGGCGTGCGACGCCTGACACCGGCGCTGGCGCTGGATGTACTGAAGAACCAGCCCGACTGGGTACCCTTTCATGCGGCGTAACCTGGACCAGGCGGATCTGGCCATTGTCGAGCGGCTGTCGCGCGATGCCCGCGTCAGCAACCGCGAGATCGCCGAACAACTGGGTGTAACCGAGGGCACAGTGCGCGCCCGGGTCAAGCGCATGGAAGAAGAAAAACTGATTCGCATCACGGCGGTGACCAACATCGACCGCTTCAAGGATGCCGCGCTGGCCTACATCTGGATCGAGGTGGAGCGCAGCGGCCAGACCCGGCAGGTGGCGCAGCAACTGGCCGCCATTACCGAGCTGGGTTTTGTGGGCGTGATGCTGGGTCGCGCCGATATCCTGGCGATCACCATGGTGCGCAACGCGGAGCACCTGGCGGAGTTTGTGCACCAACGTATCAGCAGCATCGAGGGTGTGCGCGGCACGCAAAGCACCCTGGGTGTCAATTTTGTCAAACACGACTACCGCATGGCGCGGATCGTCAGTTAGCAAAAGGAAGTAGTGGATGAACAAGCAAATGACAGCGGCGCAAGTCGTCGCGCAACTGCACGATGGCATGACCCTCGGTATCGGCGGCTGGGGCCCGCGGCGCAAGCCGATGGCGCTGGTGCGGGAAATCCTGCGCTCCGGCGTAAAGGACCTGACCGTGGTGTCCTACGGCGGCGCGGATGTGGGCATGCTGTGCGCGGCCGGCAAGGTGAAGAAAGTCGTATTCGCCTTTGTCTCGCTGGATTTTATTCCGCTGGAGCCCTACTTCCGCCAGGCGCGCCAGGCCGGCGCTATCGAGGTGATGGAAATTGACGAGGGCATGATGTTGCTGGGCCTGCGCGCCGCCAGTTGGGGTATTCCTTTTATCCCGACCGAGGTTGGCCTGGGTACCGATGTCATCAACAAAAATCCTGCTATCAAGGTGATCGACAGTCCCTACGACGACAAGGAATGGGTGGCCATGCCAGCGCTCAAGCTGGATGTGTCCCTCATCCACGTGGATCGGGCCGACGTGCGTGGCGTGTGCCAGATCGCCGGCCCCGACCACTACATGGACGACTGGTTCGCCCGCGCGGCGGCGCAGACCTTCGTGTCCTGCGACGAACTGGTGGGTACCGAATATTTTCACGATCCCGCCCAGGCGCGCCTGGTGCACTGGGAGCGCTCCATGACCACCGGCGTGATTCCCATTCCCTGGCGGTGCGCATCCCACGTCCTGTAGTCCGTTGTACGGCTTCGATGTGCCGCACTTCAAGGCCTATGCCGCATCCGCGAAGGAGGAGTCTGGCATCCGGGGCTACTTCGACAAGTTCCTGGGCGCCTCCGAGGAGGAGTACCAGAAGAATGTCGGCGGCCTGGACGCCATCCGCGCCATTGAACTGCCCACCTATTGATCGGCCAGGAGAGAACGCAATGACTGCAGCAACCGAATACACCCTGGCCGAATTGTGCATCGTCGCGGCCAGCCAGGCCTTCGCCGACGAGGGCGAAGTGCTGGGCACCGGCATCGGCGTGATTCCGCGCCTGGCGGCGAGCCTCGCCATGAAAACTACCAACCCCGATCTGATGATGACGGACTCGGAAGCCTGGCTGCTGAGCGAGCCCAATCCGCTGGGCAAACGTGCCGCCGGCTTCGTACCCGCCACCGAAACCTGGATGGGCTTTGCGCGAATCTTCGACAATGTGTGGAGCGGCAAGCGCCACGCCATGCTCGGGCCGACGCAGATCGACCGGTTCGGCCAGTCCAACACCTCCGCCCTCGGCGGCACCTACGAGAAACCCAAGAGCATGATGCTGGGCGCGCGCGGTTTTCCGGGGAACTCGATATCCCACCCCAACAGTTTTTTCGTACCCGAGCACAACACGCGGGTGTTCCTGGCCGGTGAATGCGACTTTGTGTCGTCCATCGGCTACAACCCGGCGCGCCTGCCGAAAGGCCACAGCCTGGATGATATCGACATCCGCCTGGTGGTCACCGACCTGTGCGTGATGGACTTCGGCGGCCCGCAGCACCAGATCCGCCTCGTGTCACTGCACCCGGGCATCACTGCGGAGCAGGTACAGGCCAACACTGGCTACCCGGTGTACATTCCAGAGACAGTGCCAACGACCACCGCGCCGACCCGCGAGCAACTGGCTATCATCGCCGCGCTCGACCCGCACAACCAGCGCGGGCAACAGATTAAGGACAATCCCCCGGGCAACCGTGCCTGATGCGAGGCCAGAAGCATGCTTGAAACGCGTATAACCACACTGCTGGGCTGCAAGTATCCCATCGTGCAGACCGCCATGGGCTGGGTCGCCGACCCGCGGCTAGTAGCCGGCAGTTGTAACGCGGGCGCGTTTGGTTTCCTCGCGGGCGCCACCATTCCGGCGCAGGAGATGGAGCGCGATATCCTGCGCGTGAAGGAGCTCACCGACAAACCCTTCGGCGTGAACTTCCATATGTACCAGCCGAACGCGGCGCAGATCGTCGACCTGGTGATTCGCCACGGCGTGCGCGCGGTGAGTTACTCGCGTTCGCCCGGCCCCGAGTTCATTAAAAAGCTGAAGGATGCCGGCGTGGTCTGCATGCCCACCGTGGGTCTGCCCAAGCACGCCACCAAGGCGGTGGAGCTGGGCGCTGACGCGGTCACTGTGCAGGGCGGGGAAGGGGGCGGTCATACCGGCGCGATTCCGACCACGCTGTTGATTCCACAGGTGGTTGATGCGGTGAGTGATAAAGTTCCGGTGGTGGCGGCGGGTGGCTTCAAGGACGGGCGCGGCCTGCTGGCAGCGCTGTCCTGGGGCGCCGACGGTATCGCCATGGGCACCCGCTTCCTGATGACCGAGGAGAGTCCGGTGCCGCGGGCCACGCTGCAACGCTATATCGACTGCAAGAATCCCGGCGACATCATTGTCTCCCGGGCGATGGACGGCCTGCCCCAGCGCATGATCATGAATGAGTTGCTCGCCGAACTGGAGAAAGCCGGCACGTTGCGCAAGCTGCTCATCGCGCTGCGCAATGGCCTCGCGTTTCGCAAGCACACCGGCGCGAGCCTGTTCAGCCTGTTAAAGTCCGCTGTCGCCATGAGCCGCGACGACGACATGACCGCCGCGCAGGCCATCATGTCCGCCAACGCGCCGATGATTATCCAGAAGGCGATGGTGGACGGTGATCCCGCGCACGGTGTGTTGCCCTCGGGCCAGGTGGCAGGCGTGATCGATAAGCTGCTGTCCTGCGAAGAACTGATTCGTATGATCGTCAACGAAGCCGAGCAGCGCCTCACCCTGCTGTCGCTGCGCGTGACAGAAAATTCCTAGGAGACGCATTATGTCCAAGCCATTCAAGACCACTATCGCAGGCGGTATCGCCGAGATGATTTTAGATCACCCGCCGGTGAACGCGTTTGACAGCGCGGGCTGGTTTGCCATCGCCGCCGAGATCGACGCACTGGGTGTCAACGACGCGGTGCGCGTCATTATCATCGGCGCAGCCGGCAAGGGGTTCTGCGCCGGTGTGGATATCAAGGAGCTGGCCGCGCACCCGACCAGGATCGTCGATGTAAACAAGGGCAACTACGAAACCTTCCGCGCCATCCACCGCAACCCCAAACCGGTGATCGTGGCCCTGCACAGTTTTGTGCTCGGGCGGCGGTATCGGCATGGCGGGCGCCGCTGACATTATCATCTGCTCCGACTGTGCGCGCTTCGGTGTGCCAGAGATCGACCGCGGTGCCATGGGCGGCGGCGCGCACCTGCAGCGTATGTTCCCGGTGCAGAAAGTGCGCTACATGTACTTCACCGGTGAGTTCATCGACGCGCAGGAAGCGTACCGACTGGGCGCTGTAGAGACGGGTGGTGCCGCTGGCTCAATTGCTGCCGACTGCGCGCGAGATCGCCGGTAAAATCGCGGCGAAATCCCCGGCCATGGTCAAGCTGGCCAAGGAAGCGCTCACCGGCATCGAGGACGGCAACCTCGAAGACAAATACCGCTGGGAGCAGGGTTTTACGCTGGAGGCCTACACCATGGGGACTCGCAGGAATCGCGCGATGCTTTCGTGCAAAAGCGCGACGCGAAGTTTTAGTAGGGGTCAGAGCCCTTTTTTGGAGCCCTTTATCTCATGGCCGACAACGAATCAATGAAAAAGGGCTCTGACCCCTTTACAGGAACAGAGATGGACTTAACGTATACCAATCAACAAAAGGCCTTCCGCGAGGAAGTGCGCGGCTGGCTGGCGGCCAACGTGCCCGCCGCGCCGCTGCAGTCCTTCGATACCGCCGAGGGCTTTGCCCAGCACCGCGCAGTGGGAAGCCACGCTCAACAAAGGGCGCTGGGGCATGGTCACCTGGCCCGAGGAGTTGGGCGGTCGCGGCTGCAACCTGATCGAGTGGCTGATCTTCGAGGAGGAGTACTACCAGGCGCGCGCGCCGCTGCGGGTCAACCAGAACGGCATCTTCCTGCTCGGCCCCACGCTGATGGAATACGGCACCGATGAGCAGAAAGCGCGCATCCTGCCGAAGATGGCCACCGGCGAGGAAGTCTGGGCGCAGGGCTGGTCCGAGCCCAATGCCGGTTCCGACATGGCGGCGATCCGCTCCACCGCGCGGCTGGAAGGCGACAAGTACATCATCAACGGCCAGAAGACCTGGTCGACCCGTGCGGTCTGGGCGGACTGGTGTTTCGGTATGTTCCGCACCGATCCGCAATCGCAGCGGCATCACGGTCTCACCTTTATTCTCGTGCCGCTGACGCAGTCCGGGTATCACCGTGCGCCCGATACCGCAGCTCGACGGCCTGCCCGGTTTCGCGGAGATCTTTTTCGACAATGTCGAGGTGGCCGTCGAGAATCGCCTCGGCGACGAGGGCGCGGGCTGGAGCGTGGCCATGGCGACGGCCGGTTTCGAGCGCGGCCTGATGCTGCGCTCGCCCGGCGCGCTTCCAGGAGACGGCGCGGCGCCTGGTCGAACTGTACAGCGCCAACCGCGATTCCGCCGATCGCGATCCGGCGGTCAAGGACGCGGTGCTGCGCGCGTATCTGGATGCGGAGAGCTACTGTCTCACCACCTACCAGACCGCCTGTCGCCTGAACAAGGGCGGCAAGATCGGCGCCGAGTCGTCCACCAATAAAATATTCTGGTCGGAGCTGGACCAGAGTATGCACGCTACCGCCATGAGTATTCTCGGTGCGCGTGCGGAACTGCTGCCGCATGCGCCAGCGGCGCAGGGCGTCGGCAACTGGCTGGACGGCTGGCTGTTCGCCCAGTCCGGTCCGATCTACGCCGGGACCAACGAGGTGCAGCGCAACATCATCGCCGAACGCATGCTGGGAATGCCGAGGTAATCTTATTTACCCTGCCTCGCGCGCGGGGATCTTCCTTGCGAGACCAGTATGGATTTCACATTTACTGAAGACCAGTTGCTGTTCCGGGACACCGTACGGGATTTCCTGGTGAATGAAGTCACGCCCGAGCGCATCCGCGCCAGTTGGAACACTGACACTGGTCGCGATGCCGACCTGTGGGCGCAGCTCGCAGAACTTGGGCTGACCGGCATGACTGTAGCCGGAAGCACACGGCGGCCTCGGCATGACCGAGCTGGATTTCGTGCTGCTGGCGCAGGAGTGCGGCTACGTCGCCCTGCCCGAGCCGCTGGTGCACACAGTGCTGGTGGCGGTGCCCATGTTGCAGGATATCGGGGGCGAGCTGGCCGCGCAGTGGCTGCCGCAGATCGCTGCCGGTGAGGCGAAGGTAATCGTAGGCCTGCAACAGAACCTGGTCGTGGAGGATGCGCATGTGGCGGATCTGTTGCTGCTACTGCAGGGCGATACCCTGGTGGCACCGACACCACGCAGGTCCGCCTGCACGCATAATGAAGCCATCGACCCCTCGCGCCGACTGTTCGCGATGGACGGGCTGCCCGGCCACAACCGTGGTCTGCGGCGGCACGGGGCGGCCGCACTGTTTGCTGACCCCCTGAACCGCGGTGCGCTCGGTGTGCCGCGCAAGCTGTCGGACTGGCCGAGCGTATGATCGATCTCTCGGTGCAGTACACCAGCGAGCGCCAGCAGTTCGGCAAGCCGATCGGCAGTTTCCAGGCGGTAAAACACCATATGGCCAATCGCCGTGCGCCTGGAGTATGCGAAGGCGCCGACCCATCGCGCCGCCTACGCGATCGCACATGGCCAGGCTGTCGCCGGCCCACGCCGTGTCACACGCCAAGCTGGTCGCCTGCGAGGCGGCAAAGCTCGCGGCCCACAATAGCATCAGGTGCACGGTGCGATGGGTTACACCTGGGAGTGGACCTGCATATTTTCATGAAGAGAGCATGGACCCTCGACACCTGGGTGATCCCGGCTTCCATAAAACACGGATAGGCGACCGCATTTTCACCAAAGGTACGGCACTGGGCGCAGGCGCTACATTCGCATAA
>CAVQGV010000013.1:0-27003 GCA_963712135.1 uncultured Gammaproteobacteria bacterium | reverse complement strand
TTCACCGCCATACACTGACTGCACCCCGGTGGTGGTTTCCAGCTGCAACGCACCACGCTCATCCACGCCCCGGGCAATACCGCCCAACTGTGCAGAGCCGGTGTTCAGCACCACCGCTGCACCGTCAAACGCATCCAGTGACTGCCATTCTTCGCGCCAGTGGCTGAATCCCTGCTGTTCAAAATCTGCTGCCAGCGGCAGCAGCTCGTTCAGCAAGGCCGCCAACAGTCGATTGCGCCCGGGATGCTGATTCGCTGTGATGGTTTTGATATCGGTCCAGGCCTGGTCAATGGCACCTGCGGCCGCTGCGGGCATGGCGACATTGAGACCCACCCCGATGACCACCTGACAACTACCGGCGGTATCGCCGCGCATTTCCAGCAAAATGCCGCCCAGTTTGGCGCCCCCGTACAACACATCATTAGGCCACTTGAGCTGCACGCTGGGCACAGCGCAAGCGCGCAGGGCCCGCGCCACCGCGACACCCACTGCCAGGCTAAGTCCCTCCAGCGCGGCCGCCCCCTGGCTGAACTCCCACAGCAGTGACAGATAAAGGTTGCTGGCATAGGGACTGACCCACTGCCGCCCACGGCGTCCGCGACCGGCAGTCTGCTGCTCCGCCGTACACACCAGACCGCAGGAGCAACCCTGTTCGGCCCGGCGCATGAGCTCGGCATTGGTGGAGTCTACCGTATCGAGAATTTCCAGCCGCGGTGAGCAGCGCGCTGGCGCGAGCGATCCAGAGCGGACCTTGACCTGTTCAGCGTCGAGCAGGTCGATGCCGCCCGGAATGCGATAGCCCTTGCCCCTGACAGACTCGATCGCAAGCCCCATGTCTGCAGCCAGCCGGTTGACCTGCTTCCACACAGCGGTGCGGCTCACGCCCATGGCATCCGCCAGATCCTGGCCCGAGCGGAACTCGCCATTTGCCAGCAGCGGCAGAAGTTTTGCTTTAGACACGAATGACAGCGCTCTACGGATTGATAGTGGCCCGATCATAGCAAATAAATCTGTTGTGTCGGATATGCTCTCACCTGGTGCAACCAGCATGCAGTGAAGCCGAGGAAAGGAGATGGCTCGGTCATCTGCAGACTTGCCTCACCCGCTAAGTTTACGTTTACGTCAACGTTAATATCTACTACACTGGGAATCTTCACCAGGGTAGCCAGGGGCAGAAAAAGTTGCCAAAGCAGACCTACACCATCTCGGAACTGGCCCACGAGTTTGGGGTTACCACCCGCACCATCCGATTCTACGAGGAGAAAGGGCTGGTTCGCCCGCTGCGCGAAGGGCAGAAACGACTCTATACACCCGCTGACCGGGTGCGCATAAAGCTGATTTTGCGCGGCAAACGCATCGGCATGACGCTGCAGGAAAGCGTCGAGCTGATCGACATGTATGAGCCACAGCACAATAACACGCGCCAGCTACACTCCCTTATCAGTACGGTCACGGAGCGTCGCGCCACCCTGTTGCAACAAAAGAAAGACATCGACGACATGCTGGCCGGACTGGACGAGGTGCAGGAGCTGTGTGAAAAGGCACTGGGCAAGCGCCGGACCAAGGTTTCAGGCAACGAAAAAGAAATGACAGGAAGCTCCCAATGAACACCCGCTACCCCACCCTCAAATTCGGCCTCGGCGAAGACATCGATATGCTGCGCGATGCGGTTTACCAGATGTGCCAGAAGGAAATCGCACCCCGCGCGGCCGACATAGACCGCAACAACGAATTCCCCGATGGATCTGTGGCGGAAGTTCGGTGACATGGGCCTGCTCGGCATCACCGTGGAGGAGCGCTACGGCGGCAGCAATATGGGCTACCTGGCCCACGCGGTGGTGATGGAGGAGATCAGCCGCGCCTCTGCGTCCGTCGGACTGTCGTACGGCGCCATGTCCAATCTGTGCCTGAACCAGTTGCGCAAGAATGGGAGTGAGGAACAGAAAGCCAGATACCTGCCCAAGCTGTGCACCGGCGAACACGTGGGGGCGCTGGCCATGTCCGAAGCCAATGCCGGCTCCGACGTGGTGAGCATGAAACTGCACGCCCGCAGGCAAGGCGACACGTACCTGCTCAACGGCACCAAGATGTGGATCACCAACGGTCCGGATGCCCATGTCTACATTGTTTACGCCAAGACAGATCCAGCAGGCAGGCTCCAGGGGCATCACCGCGTTCATCGTCGAGCGCGACTATCCCCGGATTCTCCCGCTCACCCAAGCTGGACAAACTGGGCATGCGCGGCTCCAACACCTGCGAACTGGTGTTCCAGGACTGCGCAGTGCCGGTGGAAAACGTGCTGCGCAACGAGGGCGACGGCGTGCGCATTCTCATGTCCGGCCTGGACTATGAGCGCACCGTACTGTCCGGCGGGCCGGTGGGCATCATGCAGGCCTGCCTGGACGAAGTGCTGCCCTACCTGCACGACCGCAAGCAGTTCGGCCAGAGCATCGGCGAATTTCAGCTGATGCAGGGCAAGCTGGCCGACATGTACGCCGACCTCAATGCCTGTCGCGCCTATCTGTATGCGGTGGCCGGCGCCTGCGACCGGGGCGAGGAAACCCGCCAGGACTGCGCGGCGGTCATTCTTTATACCGCCGAAAAAGCCACGCAGATGGCGCTGCAGGCCATCCAGGCGCTGGGCGGCTACGGCTACACCAATGACGCCAATGTCGGCCGCCTGCTGCGCGACGCCAAGCTCTACGAAATCGGCGCGGGTACGTCCGAAATACGGCGCATGCTGATCGGCCGCGAACTGTTCAACGCAACTGCCTAGGAGCAATCGACATGGCTGTGCTGCATTCACGCATCAACACCCGGGACGAAGTCTTCGGCAGGAATCGCGCCATATGCAGGCGCAGGTCGATGACCTGCGCCGAAAAGTAGATACGATTCGCCTGGGCGGCGGCGCCAAGGCCCAGCAGCGCCACACCGTCGCGCGGCAAACTGCTGCCACGGGATCGCCTCCACGCCCTGCTGGACCCCGGCTCACCCTTTCTGGAACTCTCGCAATTGGCAGCCTACAAGGTGTATGAGGACGAGGTGCCGGGCGGCCGGCATCATCACCGGCATCGGACGTGTCGCCGGCCAGGAGTGCATGATCTTCATCAACGACGCCACGGTGAAGGGCGGCACCTACTACCCGCTCACCGTAAAGAAGCAGGGCCGCGCGCAAACCATCGCCGAGGAGAATCACCTGCCCTGCCTCTACCTGGTAGATTCCGGCGGCGCCTTCCTGCCCTTGCAGGACGAGGTCTTCCCGGACCGCGAGCATTTCGGACACGCGTTCTACAACCAGGCGCGCATGTCCGCCAAGGGCATCCCGCAGATTGCCGCCGTACTCGGTTCCTGCACTGCCGGGGGCGCCTACCTTCCTGCGATGGCGGATGAATCCATCATCGTGAAAAACCAGGGCACCATCTTCCTGGGCGGCCCACCGCTGGTGAAGGCTGCGACCGGCGAAATTGTGTCGGCCGAGGACCTGGGCGGCGCCGACGTGCACTGTCGCACCTCCGGCGTCACGGACCATTACGCCAACAACGATCACCACGCCCTGGAACTGCTACGCCGCGCCGTGAGTCGCCTGAATCGGGTGAAGCCGGTTGCCATGGACCTGCGCCCCAGTGTTGATCCGCTGTACCCGGTGCAGGAACTCTACGGCGTGATTCCCGCCGACACCAAACAACCCTACGATGTGCGCGAGGTGATCGCCCGCGTGGTGGACGGTTCAGAATTTGACGAATTCAAAGCCCTGTTCGGCGAGACGCTGGTGTGCGGCTTCGCCCGCATCCACGGTTATCCGGTGGGTATCGTGGCCAACAACGGCATCCTGTTCAGCGAGTCCGCCGTGAAGGGCGCGCACTTTCGTCACCCTGTGCGCCCAGCGCAAGATTCCGCTGGTGTTCCTGCAGAACATCACCGGCTTCATGGTGGGCCAGCAGTATGAGGCCGGCGGCATCGCCCGCCACGGGGCGAAAATGGTGCACGCTGTGGCCTGCGCCCGCGTACCCAAGTTCACGGTGATGATCGGCGGGTCCTTCGGCGCGGGTAATTACGCCATGTGCGGACGGGCCTACGACCCGCGCTTTCTGTTCATGTGGCCCAACGCGCGCATCTCGGTGATGGGTGGCGAGCAGGCAGCGGGCGTGCTGGCCACGGTGAAGCAGGAACAGATGGCACGGGACAACGCACAGATGAGCGCCGCCGAGGAGGCGGCCTTCAAGCAGCCGATCATCGACTTGTATGAGAAGCAGGGCCATCCCTACTATGCGTCGGCGCGGCTGTGGGATGACGGGGTGATCGATCCGGCGGATACGCGAATGGTATTGGGGCTGTGTATTTCGGCATCGTTGAATGCGCCGATTGAGGAGACGACCTTTGGCGTGTTCCGGATGTGAGTGCAGGGAATAACGTATGTTTAACAAGATTCTCATTGCCAACCGCGGTGAAATCGCCTGCCGCATCATCAAGACCGCGCGGCGCATGGGCGTGGCCACGGTGGCAGTCTACTCGGATGCGGATCGCGGCGCGCTGCACGTAAGACTGGCGGACGAGGCCATCCACATCGGGCGCGGCGCCGGCGCGCGAATCCTACCTGTTGGGTGAGCGGATACTCGCCGCCGCGCACACCACTGACGCCGACGCCATACATCCGGGCTACGGTTTTCTGTCAGAAAACGCTGGCTTTGCTGCGGCCTGCGCCGAGCAGGGCGTGGTGTTTATTGGCCCGGCCAGCGCGGCGATTGCCGCCATGGGCAGCAAATCCGCAGCCAAGCACATCATGGCGCAGGCCGGCGTGCCGCTGGTGCCCGGCTATCACGGGGATGACCAGGATCCCGCCCTGCTGCGGCGCGCGGCCGAGGAGATGGGATACCCCGTGCTGCTCAAGGCCACGGCCGGCGGTGGCGGCAAAGGCATGCGCCAGGTGTGGTCGACGAGCGAATTCGACGCGGCGCTGGCCGCCGCCCGGCGCGAGGCCCTGGCCAGTTTCGGCGACGACCGGATGCTGGTGGAAAAATACCTCGGCAAATCCCGCCATGTGGAAGTCCAGGTATTTTTCGATCACCTGGGCAATGGCATCTACCTGGCGGAACGCGACTGCTCGGTGCAGCGCCGCCACCAGAAAGTGATCGAGGAGGCGCCGGCTCCAGGCATGACCGCGGCCCTGCGCCAGGCCATGGGCGAGGCCGCGCTCAAGGCGGCTCATGCCATTGACTACCGCGGCGCCGGCACCGTGGAATTCCTGCTGGAGGAGGACGGCAGTTTCTACTTTATGGAAATGAACACACGCCTGCAGGTGGAGCATCCGGTGACCGAGATGATTACCGGGCTGGATCTGGTGGAATGGCAACTGCGGGTGGCCTGCGGTGAAGCCCTGCCCCTGGCGCAGGAGGCGGTGCAGCATTCGCGGTCACGCCTTCGAGGCGCGCGTGTATGCGGAGGACCCGGACAACGACTTTCTGCCGGTGACCGGCACGCTGGATTTTTTGCGGCCGCCGGACGAATCCCGTTATGTGCGGGTGGACACCGGTGTGTGCCAGGGCGACGAGATCAGTGTGTACTACGACCCGATGATCGCCAAGCTGATCGTCTGGGACGAGTCCCGCGAACGCGCCCTGCACCGGCTGGGCACCGCACTGTCGGAATACCGCATCAGCGGCACGGTCACCAACCTCGACTTCCTGTACAACCTGGCCACCTGCCGGCCGTTTGTCGAGGCAAAGCTGCACACGGGCTTTATCGACGAACACCGCGAACTGATTTTCCATGAGCAAAGCCAGGACCTGGCGCGCGAGTTGCCGTTGGCCGCGCTTGCCCTGCTGCTGCATAAGCAGCGCCAGACCGGGTCGCTCCTCCTGCATCGATCCCTGGTCACCGTGGCAGCACAACAACGCGTGGCGCCTCAATGAGCCGCACACACACCGCCTCACCCTGCATTGTCATCAACAGCAGCACGCCGTCGAGGTGGAGCAGCGCGGCGCGCAGTACCTGGTGCGTGTCGCGGGACGCGAAACACTGCTGGAGGGTGCACTCGACGGAGATATCCTGCATCTTGAAATCGATGGCCATCGCCGCCGCGGCACCCTGGCGTGCACGCACGACAGCTTTACGCTCTATCTGCCGGAAGGCGCCTGTCACTTTCACGAAGTGCCGGCGGATACGGGCGAAGCAGACGCAGTCCGGCGGCGCTGGCGGACTGCGGGCGCCCATGAATGGAACCATCGTCGCACTGCTGGCGCAGGTGGGCGCGCTGGTAGACACTGGCACGCCCCTGCTGGTGATGGAAGCGATGAAAATGGAACACACGATTCGGGCGCCGGCCCCCGGCGTCGTGCAAGCGTTTTATTACCAGAGCGGTGAACTGGTGGCGGGCGGCGCTGCGTTACTCGACTTTGCCGCCAGCGAGGAGTGAACTGCCAATGACACTGCCAAAAAAAGTTCGTCTGGTGGAGGTCGGCCCCAGGGACGGCCTGCAGAGCGAGTCCCAGACCATTCCCCTGGCCGCCAAGCTGCAGTTGATCGACGACCTGGCCGACGCCGGTCACACGTACATCGAAGCGGGCAGTTTTGTGAATCCCAAGTGGGTGCCGCAAATGGCCGACAGCGAGCAGGTGTTCGCAGGAATGCAAGCGTCGCGCCGGTGTGCGCTACTGCGCGCTGACTCCGAATCTGCGCGGTTTTGAGCGTGCGCTGGCCGCCGGCGCCGACGAGGTCGCGATTTTTGCCGCCGCATCGGAGACCTTTTCCCACAAGAATATCAACTGCAGTATCGCAGAGAGCCTGCAACGCTACAGCGACCTGATGGATGCCGCGCAGCAACACAATATGCCGGTGCGCGGCTATGTGTCCTGCGTGCTGGGTTGCCCCTATGAAGGTGAGGTATCCCCGCAGGCGGTGGCCGAGGTGACGGGCAGGTTAATGGACCTGGGCTGTTACGAAGTATCCCTGGGTGACACCATCGGCGTCGGCAGTGCCGGCAGCATGCAGCGGCTGTTGCATGTGCTGCTAGCGCGCTTCAAGCCAGAGCAACTCGCCGTACACTGTCACGACACCTACGGCCAGGCCCTGAGCAATATCCTGGTGGCGCTGCAGCACGGCATCGCCACCGTCGATGCCTCAGTGGCCGGACTGGGCGGCTGTCCCTATGCGCCCGGCGCGTCCGGCAACGTCGCCACCGAGGATGTGGTCTACATGCTGCATGGCATGGGCATAGAAACCGGCCTGGCGCTGGACAAGTTGATTGCCGCCGGCAGCCGGATTTCTGCTACGCTGGGCAGGGTCAACGCATCGCGCGTGGCACGGGCGCGCCTCGCCAGACCATAAACAGGGTGTCGCATGGCAAACCGACCGGCTTTATTACTGCGCCATACAGCCGCAACGCTGATGTGCCTGTCGGGTTTCGGTCAAATTGCCGCGCTGTGGCTGCGCGAGCTGACCCTTACGGCACTTGCCGATGGGCTGCTGGGCACGGTTTACCTGGTTATCGGTATCGGCCTGTTCGGGCACTCGCGGTTTTCCCTGTTCATGGCTATCGTCATTCCGGTCACCGCAACCGCAGTGCTGCTGTACACTGCGCCCCAGCCTGAGCAGGTGTATACGCTGCGCATGGCTGTCGACGTGATCGTCGTCGCTGCTTTGCGCGATCGTATTGTGGCAGCAGCGCCATCATCCCAGTGTGTGAGACACGCGCGTAGACAAGGAAGAACCTGAAACATGGCGTTGAAGCCCACGATTTACAAAGCCCAGATCGAACTGGCGGACAGCGATCGCAACTGCTTCGAGTCGCTCTCCCTGACCCTGGCCAAACATCCGTCGGAAACACTGGAGCGCATGGTCGTGCGCCTGCTCGCCTATTGCCTGAGCTGCACGCGCGGCCTGGAGTTTACCAAGGGTATCTCTACCGCGGATGAACCAGACTTGTGGGTACACAGCGACAGTGGTGAAATACAAAACTGGATCGAGGTCGGACAACCCGAGACACCGCGCCTGCGCAAAGCCTGCGGACGTGCCCGGCAGGTGACGCGTATACGCTTTCGCCAAAAGCGCGCCAACGTGGTGGAAGTTACATTGCGATACGATCAACGCCCTGCCGCATTTACAGGTGTGGCAGTTGGACTGGGCCGAGGTGCAGGCCGCCGCCAACCTCATTGAGCGCACGGTGCAACTCAATGCCAGCATCGTGGGTGGCATCATCTACCTCGACAACGGCAGCACCTCCACCAGCCTGGAACCGGTACTGCTGTGCCAGAACGATTGAGTGGCCTAGCCGCCTAGTGAAATCTCCTGTTGGTCAACTCTTCAGGCAGCGCCTGAATATCTGATGCAGCGGTCGTTCCAGCCAAAGATAATGCGCAACGCTGTAAGCAACTATAAGGGCTACCACACACACAAACACAAGCTGGGCAGCCCACGCGGGGAATTGTGTCACCCATCTATTCAATCCCAATCCGTGCGCGCACATCAGTATTAACGTATGACTCAGGTAAATGGCGTAGGAAGCGCCCCCGGCCAGGACACCGAAACGGGGCATGAATGACCTCCCAGAACGCTCTAACCGTACCAACCCAGCGACTAACAGCACTGCGGGACCGCCAAATATCAGTACGCGCCAAATGACAAAGTATCCCTGGGAGAGCTTACCACCGAACCAGGTATCATTGAGCCAACCACCCGTCAGCCATAGCACGATACCGGCCAGTACCAGCAGCCAGGCGGAGCCATTGGACGTGCGGCGCAGCCATTCTGCCAGAATAGCGCCGGCCAGGAATTCCAATAGAAATGGATAGGCCCAATAGTTTTCGTAAACACTTATCCGCTCGAGCTCACCCGGATCGTAGGCGTGACGCCCGAAATGGCTGTAGATAGTCCAACCGAGCACTGCAACCGCTAGCCAACTTATAACGTATGTCCTGCGCGCCCCACTGCAACCTATGAGCAGTGCGAACAGGAAATAAAAAAACATCTCGAAGATCAGCGTCCAACTCACTGGAATCATCAAGTGATCCAGCTTGGTGGGCCACAGCAAGGCTGATCTCAGAATTTGCACATCGACCAGCCGGTTTGCATCGAAGACGTAAAACAAAGTCAGTGCGAACAAAAAAAAAGGCCAGTAGCCAGAATAGATTCGCGCTACCCGGCGCTTGATAAAGGCGACTGCGTCCGCAGCGCCCGCAGAAGCAGTGGTGGTCCAGGCCATGATGAAACCGGAAATGACAAAGAAGATATCGACACCGCCAAAGCCGGTTGCACGTCCAATCTCAAATACGGGTCCTAATTCATGTCCGCTGGCCTGTAGATGATCCGAAGAATGATGTAGAACGACCAGTAACGCCGCGATAAAGCGCAGCAACTGGATATTGATCAGCATGGCGCGCGCATGGCATCACTTTCCCGCGGTGTGCGTACCAAGCGCATCAGGAACAACAGGTTCAGGGCACCGTAGATCGAAGCCCAGGCCAGACTGCCGACACTGAAGCCGGATGTTGAGAAGATCGCCAGCAGCAGGCCGATACCACCCAGTCGCAGCAACTCCCACTTGAGCAAACCGGAGGCGGTCCTGCCCTCCAGCCACAGAGCAGTGGTTACGGTGGTGGCCAGCAATATCGCCCAACCGGCCAAGCCCTGCCAGTAAGACAGCTCCGCGCTCTCCATAAAATTGAGCAACAGCACAACGGATACGAGTTGAAAAAAGCCGTAGACCGACACTCGCGTTGGCACTTTCGGATCGTAGCGCTCAAAGTGGCTCAGGTCGTTTTTCTCGCGCGGATACTGCGCAGCCACGTCTGCCGGCCGCCAGCCCGTGCGCGCCACCCAGACCCTCAACTTGTCGCGCCAGCGAGCCGTGCGCCAACTGTCCTTGGCCATATCGACATAGATATGGGTAAGCGCCTTGACCGGGCTCCAGCTCCTGAGCGGGCCGCGAATACCGAAGACCACCGGCTCTTCCGCCAGCTCTTCCTGGAAAGTACCAAACAGCCGATCCCAGAGAATGAACAGGCCACCGTAGTTGCGGTCCATGTAGCGGTCATTCTGGGCGTGGTGCACCCGGTGATTGGAGGGCGTGACGAAAATCCATTCGTACCAGCCCAGCTTGGGCACATGCTCGGTGTGCACCCAGAACTGGTAAATCAGGTTGATGGATCCCACGGTCACCACTACGGCGGCCGGAATACCGAGCAGGTACATCGGAATGTAGAAGATCCAGCCCAGCAGGAAGCCGGTGCTGGTCTGGCGCAGGGCGGTGGTGAGGTTGTAATCCTCGCTCTGGTGATGGGCCACGTGCGCGGCCCATAAAATGGTGCGCTCGTGACCCATACGATGCAGCCAGTAATAGCAGAAATCGTACAACACCATGGCCAGCACCCAGGTAAACCAGTGGCCGGGGTCCATCAGCGGCAGGGAGAAATACTCAGTGAGCAGATGATAGACATAGCCGCCTACGCCGAGCGTGACAAAACGCTGCGCCTGGCTGAGCACACCCAGAGACAGGCTGCTGACACTGTCGTTGAGGCGGTAGGTATTGCGCTGTTTCACCAGGCCATAGACCAGTTCCAGCACAATGGCGAGGATGAAAAACGGGCACCGCGTAAACGACGAGATTCATTATAATCGGCCCAGAGTTATCGCTGCACGCTTGCGCTGAAATCGCCAGCGCTGGCAATGGCGTCGTTCATCTGCTGAATCAATACCAGAATTTCGTCCTCGATGGCACCCAGTTCAACCCTGCGCGCGGCCACGGCACTCGCATCCGGGTTGTGCTGCAGATACGCCACATTGTCATTGAGCGCAGCTAACACTGCCGTCATTGTCGCCTCGGGCTGGCGCAGGACCCGGATCATACTCTCGTAGCCTTGCAAGGTTTGCGCCAATCTCGCCTGGCTTTCGGCCTTCAGGCTCGGGTCGGTATACGCCTCGGTTTCTACCTGCCACTGCTGGAATAGCGCGCTGGCTGTCTCATCCACGGCGGCGTTGGCGCTACCCACCGCTACAGCGGCCTCTACCGAGGCGTCGTACTGATTGGCCGTGGCAGCATAGTGTGCCTGCAGGTCACCACCCGCAACATTGGCCAACCCTGACAGCTGCGCCCGCGTCGACTGGAATTGCTCCACTGCCGTTTGCTGGGCATCCCGGGCGTGCGCCACCTGAGCCACCAGAGGACCCAGATCAGGATAGCCTGACTGTGCAGCAGAACCGTGGTTGGTAGACTGGCACGACGCCAGCAGCAGTGACAAAACCGCCAATAACAATCCCCGCATCAACTCTCTCCCTCGTACGCCAGACGCGTACGTTTTCTACGTACAGTGTAATGGGCCGCAGACAATAAAACAGCCGCCGCGCACTGATATACAGGGCCGATTTTGACTAGTACCGCTGCGCCCGTGGGTCTATATTGCCGGCATGTACCGCGACCTCAACACGACTGCGCTGGAGCCGGGCCTTGATCCGGAGGTGTGCCGCCGGGCCCGGGTATCGCGCGATGCCCGCTTCGACGGCGAATTCTACCTGGCCGTGCGGACCACGGGTATCTACTGCAGGCCGATCTGTCCGGCACGCGCGCCAGCGGAGAAAAATGTCTGTTACTTTCGCAGCGCCGCGCTGGCGGCCCAGGCCGGTTTTCGACCCTGCCTGCGCTGCCGCCCCGAGTCCGCCCCCAACAGCCCGGCCTGGAATGGCTCTTCCACCACAGTACAGCGCGCGCTGCAGTTGCTCAGCCAGGGCGCGCTGAACGAGGGATCGCTCGCTGACCTGGCGCTGCGGCTGGGAGTCGGAGAGCGCTACCTGCGCAAACTGTTCCAGCGCGAACTGGGCGTATCGCCGCAGGCGCTGGCGCTCAACCAGCGCCTGTTGTTCGCCAAGAAATTACTGGCGGAGACCACACTGCCGGTGACTGATGTGGCTTTTGCCGCCGGTTTTGGCAGCGTGCGGCGTTTTAACAGTGCCGTGCAAAAGCAGTTCCGGCTGCCGCCCAGTGCACTGCGCGGCCGGCGCAGCGTGAACGACCGCCAACGCCAACATAGAGTTGCAGTTGCACTACCGCCCACCCTACGACTGGGAGGGCGTCGCAGACTTCTTCACACGCCACGCCATCGCCGGGGTGGAGTTCGTCACGCCGCGGAGTTACCGCCGCAACATCACGCTGGGCGGTGCGTCCGGCAGTTTCGAGGTCAGCCCCATGGCGGGCAAAGACGCCTTGCGACTGGAGCTGCAATTAGCGGACCACAGTCTGTTGCTGCCCATCGTGACCAGGGTGCGACGCATGTTCGACCTGGATGCCAACCCCGCGGCAATCCATCAGGTGCTGGGGCAGGACCGGCGGCTGGCACCGCTGCTGCAGCGGTTTCCCGGTATTCGCGCAACAGGACACTGGTCCCTGTATGAGGCCGCGATACGCGGCATCGTGGGTCAGCAGATCAGCACACAGGCAGCGCGGGGTGTGCTCGCCCGGCTCGCCGCCGCTGCGGGCAGTGCTACTGATCGTATGCTATTTCCCGGCGCCGCCGCCATTGCCGCGCTGGGCGATGAGCACTTCCCCATGCCCGGCAGACGCCGCGAGACACTGCGCACTCTGTGCCGGTACTGCATCGATCGCGAGAACGAACTGGACATCGAGGCCCTGGCCGCCCTAAAAGGTGTGGGACCCTGGACCGTCGCTATGGTAGCCATGCGCGGCAATGGGCAGCCGGATATTTTTCCTACAAAGGATCTCGGTTTGGAAAAAGCCTGGGCGGGACTTCCCGGCCCTGCCGTTAACCTGCCGGATCACACGGCAAACTGGCGCCCGTGGCGCAGCTACGCGGCGAACCTGCTCTGGAGGAGCCTGAGTGTATGAATTTTCAATACCTTGACACGCCGATCGGCACCCTGCGCCTGATCTCCAACGGCGCGCAGTTGATCAACATCGAATTTGCGGGCCAGTATGGCGCCAGCGATGCCGTTGAAATCAGCGATACTGTATTAGCTGCCTGCGCCGGGCAGTTGACCGACTATTTTGCTGGCAAGCGGCGCCGTTTTGAACTGCCGCTGGCGCGCGCGGGGCACCCCCTTCCAGCAGTCGGTGTGGGCCGCCCTGGCGGACATTCCCTACGGTGAATTGCGCAGTTACCGGGATATTGCCCGGACCATCGGCAATCCGGCTGCGGTGCGCGCGGTGGGGGCCGCCAACGGTCGCAACCCACTGCCTATTGTAGTGCCCTGCCACCGGGTGATCGGCAGTAATGGCGCCCTGACCGGCTTCGCCGGAGGACTGGAGGTCAAAAGATTTTTGTTAGCTTTGGAAGGAGCGACGGGAGCGAATCGCATCATGCGCCGCCAGTCGAGTGACTTAAGCCACGCTCAGGCATTAAGATCGGGAATCATATCGTCTTTAAGCCGTGTTATAGCGTCTTTCAGGCGCAGCTTCTCTTTCTTCAATCGCTGCAGCAGGATCTGGTTCTGGTAGGGGTAGCTGTGCAGCTCTTCAATACGCCCATCCAGCTCCCGGTGTTTCGCCTGTAAATTCATCAAACGCATGCCGGGCGTCATCAATTCGTTAGCCGCTTCATCGTTGCCTGGTATGCCGTTGTCCGTGGGTCCATTCATCGCGCTATCAATACAACCAATTTTGTTACAAAGACGGCCTGCAACTCTATACCCTGATGGAATGCCGAGACAAGCCCGCTTACTTGCTTTTGCAAACTATTCCAACCCGGCTTGTAGCAACTGCTGCCAGAGCGGGTGGGCACTATCGCCGATAGCATAAAAAGGTGGACTGTAGAGCGAATCACGGCAGTTGTAGCGCAGCGGTGCTCCGTCCAATCCCAGTACACATCCCCCGGCCGCCTCCAGCACCGCCTGGCCCGCCGCCGTATCCCACTCGCAACAGGGTGAAAACCGCGGGTAGAAATCCCCTTGCCCATGCGCCATCTGGCTGAACTTCAGAGCGCTACCCATATTGCATCTGGACACAGGCCCCCAGTGTTCGGCCAGCCACTGCAGGCACGCCTGCAAGCGGCTACCGCTGTGCCGCCGACTGGCCAGCACCAGCATAGGCTGGCCGGTCGGCAAGCTGCGTGTTGCCAGTGCGCTGGTCGACCAGGTACCGTCTCCGGCGTCGCTGTACCGTTGCGCCAGCAACCCCGGGATACCGACATAAGCGACCCGCTCCAGCGGCAGGTAGAGCATGCCCAGCACTGGCCGGTGGTTATCAATCAAGGCAATGTTGATGGTGAATTCGCCGGTCCTCGCCAGAAATTCCTTGGTGCCATCAAGCGGATCGACCAGCCAGTAGCGCGCCACTGGCGCCGCTGTGCAATATCCGCCGGGACCGACTCCTCGGATAAAATGGGAAGACTGGGATCGAGGGAGCCCAGTCCTGCCTGCAGCTCAGCGTGGGACGCAAGATCGGCGCGGGTTAAGGGAGACTCGTCCCCCTTGGCCTCGAAGGCATGGGCTTCGGGGGCGTTATAGTGCCAACGGATCAGTTCACCCGCCGCCCGACACAAACGCAGCAGCGGGGATACCCACTGCTGCAAGTCCTGCACTTTTACTGTGTCCGTCATGCGCACCAATATACCACTGCCGCTGGCGCCGCCTGCCACTGCAGGCAAAAAGAGGCATAATCACCCCCACGAAGACTGCCTCACCCCGCCGGGTGAGGACGGGGGAAGATGCATGGTTGACTGGGGCGGTATCGACACGGTATTACTCGACATGGACGGCACCCTGCTGGACCTGCACTTCGACAACTATTTCTGGACCGAGCATCTGCCACGCCTGTATGCCGCAAGGCACCAGATATCGGAAGAGGAATCCAACGCCCGCTTGCACGGAGAATTCAGTGCCGAGCAGGGAACCTTACAATGGTACTGCCTGGATCACTGGTCGCAGGCGGCTCGACATGGATATTGCGGCCCTGAAACGGGAACTGCAACACATGATCAGCATCAGGCCCTTCGCGATCGAGTTTCTCACCCGACTCCACCACAGCCATCGGGACGTGGTCATGGTCACCAACGCCCATCGCACCACGCTGGACATCAAGATGGATAACGTAGACATCACCCACTGGTTCGATCGCGTGGTAATCTCCCACGATCTGCACGCCCCCAAGGAAGAGCAGACGTTCTGGCACCGCTTACAGGCCCTGCACCCTTTCGATCCCTCACGCACTTTGCTGATTGATGACACCGAGCAGGTGCTGGCCAGCGCACAACAATACGGCATCGCCCATTTACTCACCCTGCTGCAACCGGACAGCCAGCGCCACAAGCGTATTGACACCCGTTTCCCGGGCATACACCATTTTGACGAAATCATGCCCGGCGAGCCCCAACTGTGAGTGACGGATCTGACCATCCCGGCAAAGTACGGCTGGATAAATGGCTGTGGGCAGCGCGCTTTTTCAAAACGCGGAGCCTCGCCAAGGCCGCCATCGAGAGCGGCAAGGTCCACCTCGACGGACAGCGGGTGAAGGTCTCAAAAGAGATTACAGCAGGTGATATCCTGCAGATCCGCCAGGGCTGGGATGAAAAAGTGGTGCTGGTGAAACAGCTCAGCGACCAGCGTCGCGGGGCGCCCGAGGCGCAGTTATTGTATGAGGAAACAGCCGCAAGCCTGGCCAAACGTGAGGCGCAGGCGCTGGCTCGTAAAGCCGCCGGAGGCATGATGGAGCACCCGGCCCACCGGCCCACCAAGAAACAACGACGCCAGATTCACGCCTTTAAAGACTACCCCGAATAGCGGACCAGACCGCCAGCATCATGCCACGGCGATAGCGTCGCGGCCGGCCCCCTTGGCGTTGTAGAGCGCCTGGTCCGCCAGTTGGATCAGATGCACAGGCTGCTGTTCGCCATCCGGCCGTACAGTGATAACACCCTGACTGATAGTAATGTACTCCGCTACCAGGGATGTCGCGTGGGGAATCCGCTCCTGCGCGATCATCTCCCGCAGCCTCGCAGCAGTGCGCAGGGCGGACGATGCCGATGCTCCCGGCAGTACCAGGATAAATTCCTCACCACCGTAACGCGCCACCACCTCCCCGGCCCGGGTGGACGCGCGCTGCATGATATCCGCCAGTTTCTGCAGCACCGTGTCTCCTGCGGGATGGCCGTAGTTGTCGTTGTAGCTTTTGAAATAGTCCACATCGAGCAATATTACGGAGAGCTCGGCACCACTGCGACGGGCCCGGTTGATCTCCTCCTGCAGCACGCGGTTTACCAGACGCCGGTTGCCCAGCCCGGTTAACTCATCCACATTGGCCAGGTCGGTCAGCTGACGACGCGCGTCCAGCAGCTGACGGTTGCGATCCCGCAGGGAACCCGTCAGATCGCCCAGTTCCTGTGCAATATGCTCCCGCTCCCAGGCCAGGGAGATCATATTGCGAAACGACTGGTACGTCTGGTCACAGACGTAGATCAACAGGGCGCAAAATGCTAACAATACCAGCCCAATCAGCAGATTGTACGGTTGCTCCCAGTAGTGAACCAGACTCCACCAGGCCACGGGCCACAGCGAGGTAAACACATAAACGATGAAATACTCGCGCACCATAACGGAGAAAGCCAACAGAAATGCAGTGATCATCACAATCAGCAAAAGCAATACGTACTGTATGGTGACCGGTACATGTTGGGCAGCAAAAATATAGACACTGGACCAGACTGAGCCTGTCAGTGCCGCGCCGATTAGCAACTGCCAGTAAACACGTTTGGGGTGGGTTTGATAGCGCCGCTCAACCAGTGCATTACTCATCTGCAGGGAGCGGGCAAGCAACAGTATCAGAAAAGCGGCCGCCCACAGTAGCAGGTTGGTCAACGACAGGAAGGGCCAGAACATCACTACTGCGGCAATCAGACCCACCAGATGCATACTGATATTGGCCCGCCGCCCGTTTTGCAGCAGCATCTCCAACTGGGCTGCCACCAGCTCTTGCGGTGGTATATGACGTTGATAGATCATGTACAAATCCTACACTGCGCACGCACCCACGAGCTACTTTGCGCGCCAAGCTGAGAACGGGGTCACAGCACCAAACCTTCCCGCGTTGCCTGCGACAGGCATTTACGCCACACTGGACTGCAGCGCAACACTTGAGACCCGGAGCATGTACTCCTGGAGAGTCATTCGCATTGCATGCACTGTACTGCTGCTATTGCCCATCGTTCACCTGACCTGGTTGATGTCCAGGGACACCCTGGAAACCCTGAACTCTTCGCCCGATGCCTGGGCGCGGGAAGTTGCATCTTACGCGGCGGCAGACGCTGGCACACAGCTACCAGCAAGCCCGATGGTGGTGGTTGGCGGACAGCGGGTGAAATTGTGGCCTAAGCTGCAAGACCAGCTGGCACCCCGGCCTGTAGTGATGCGCGGTCTTGGTGATGCCATCGTTGAGGACATCACTTTCCATTACACCCAACTGATCGGCTTTTATCAGCCTGATACCGTGGTCCTGCTACCCGGCAACAGCGAGTTTCATATTCGCGACAACAAATCTGCTGCGCAGCTCGCCGCCGCCATCCGGCAACTGGTTGAACTGGATGCCTCCTACGGCATTACTCGCCGCTTTTACGTCTTCGCACCGCTGAAGACACTGCTGTACCCCCAGGACCACCTGACCATAGACGAGACCATACAACTGTTGCAGGCCTGGGCGAAAACTGAAGAACGGGTCGTTATTCTGGACGCCAACCCCCTGCTATCCGGCCCCGACGGCATGCCCGGGGAAATTTACTTCCGCGGCGATGGCATCAACCTCAATGAGCACGGTTACCTGCGCCTGTCAGTCTTGTTGCAAACACAGGTGGCAGAGGATGCTCCCGAGGTCCAGGCAAATTCTTCCAACCCCTGAATCACTACTTTTGCGCCAGGATGCGCTAGAATCGCGCTCATGTTGTCGGATATCCCCATAGCCCTGCCCCATACCCCTTTACTGGACAGAATTGATCAGGGTGGTTCGCTGCACCAGCTGAACACACAGGAGCTGGTGCAACTGTCCGAGGAGCTGCGGGCCTTCCTGTTATACAGCGTGGGCCAGACCGGCGGACACTTTGGCGCCGGCCTGGGCGTGGTCGAGCTTACCGTCGCCCTGCACTATATCTATAACACACCACACGACCGCATCGTCTGGGATGTGGGCCACCAGACCTATCCCCACAAGATTCTCACCGGCCGCAAGGGGCACATGCACAGCATGCGGCAGGCCGGCGGGCTGGCGGGATTTCCCAAGCGCACCGAGAGTGCATACGACACCTTTGGCGTGGGCCACTCCTCGACCAGCATCTCCGCCGCCATGGGTATGGCATTGGCCGCCAGGCACCTGGGCATCCAGCGCAAGGTGATCGCCGTTATTGGCGATGGCGCCATTACCGGGGGCATGGCGTTTGAGGCACTCGCCCACGCCGGTCACGAGCGGCCCAATATGCTGGTCATCCTGAATGACAACCAGATGTCCATCGGCCACAACAAGGGAGGGCTTGCCACCTACTTCGCCAAAATCTGGGCCAGCAAGTTCTATATCGCGATGCGCGAGGGCTCAAAACGGGTTTTGGAGAAGATCCGTCCGGCCTGGGAACTGGCCAAACGCACTGAGGAACACATGAAAGGGATGGTCGCCCCGGGCACGATGTTTGAAGAGCTGGGCTTTCACTACATTGGCCCGCTGGATGGCCACGACCTGCCGGGGCTAATCCACACCCTGGAGAACATGAAAGACCTGGAGGGGCCGCAGTTCCTGCACATTCGCACCATGAAGGGCAAGGGCTTCGGGCCCGCCGAGCGGGACCCGGTGGGCTACCATGCCATCAACAAGATCGAGGCCAAACCAAAAGGGCCGCAGCCAGCGCTTAAAGCCCCCAAACCCGCTGGACCCAAATACCAGGACGTGTTCGGACGCTGGTTGTGTGACATGGCGCAGCGCGACAAGCGCCTGGTGGGTATTACTCCCGCCATGTGCGAGGGCTCCGGTATGGTGGAGTTCGCCAAACGCTTCCCCAGGCGCTACTACGATGTGGCCATCGCTGAGCAGCACGCCCTGACCCTGGCTGCCGGCATGGCCTGCGACGGGCTCAAACCCGTGGTGGCCATCTACTCCACCTTCCTGCAGCGCGGCTACGATCAGTTGATTCACGATATCGCCCTGCAGAATCTCGATGTGACGTTCGGCATCGACCGGGCGGGCCTGGTAGGACAGGACGGCCCCACACACCACGGCGCCTTTGACCTGAGTTACCTGCGCTGCATTCCCAATATGGTGATCGGTGCGCCCTCCGATGAGAACGAGTGCCGGCAGATGCTGTACACCGCCTATCAGCATCCGGGCCCGGCGGCCATCCGCTATCCCCGGGGCACCGGACCCGGAGCAATCATCGCCAACGAAATGACGGCGCTGGAGATAGGCAAGGCGGTAGAAGTGCGCAGGGGCGAGCGAGTGGCGATTCTGAGTTTTGGGACTTTGCTGCCAGAAGCAATGGCAGCAGCGGAACACTTGAATGCAACAGTCGTAGATATGCGCTGGGTAAAGCCACTTGACGAAGCTCAAATCATTAAAGCGGCCGAAAATCATGAATTATTGGTTACGGTAGAAGAAAATGCGATAGCTGGAGGCGCTGGCTCAGCCGTAAATTGTGTGCTGGCTACCAATGACATCGCCACGCCTTTTCTCAATCTGGGCATCCCGGACAGCTTTATCGAACACGGCGGCCATGATGAGCAAAAGGCCTGGATCGGCCTGGACTGCACAGGCATCGTACAAAAAATAGAGCAAAAGCAGAGCAGCATCGGGACCAGTCGCCTGAGCGTGCCCGGGATTAAGCTGGGCACCCCGATAGAAGTCTTCCGCTAGTCACTAATGATCCACGTTTTCCTTGGCACCAAGGCCCAGCTCATCAAAATGGCGCCTGTCATGGTGGAGCTGCAGAATCGGAACATACCTTACAACTTCATCTTTAGTGGCCAGCATCAGGCTACTGTCCGAAATATTCGTGAAGAGTTCGGCCTGAAAGATCCTGATGTCACTCTCTACATCGGCAAAGATATTACCGGTATCTTCCAGATGTTGCTTTGGTCCATTCAGATAGTTTTTTTCTCGTTCAGGAACAGGAAGCAGGTGTGGCAAGGCGACAAATACGGCATAGTCCTGAATCACGGGGATACCTTTTCGACATTGCTGGGAACACTGCTGGCCCGCCTCGCCGGGCATCGCTCCGCGCATGTTGAAGCGGGCCTGCGCTCCTTCAGGTTGTTCAGCCCATTCCCGGAGGAAATCACCCGCATCCTGACTTTCAGGCTTTCAAACATCTACTTTGCGCCTGGCGAATGGGCACTCTCCAATCTGAAGAAGTATCGCGGAATCAAGGTCAACACACACTACAACACCCTGCTGGACGCCCTTGCCATCAGCGAGCAGGCAATCGACTGTGCACCAGTGGATATTCCAGCGGGGCCATTCGCGCTGGTCTCGCTACACCGCTTCGAAAACATATTCTCCCGGCGCAATCTGGCGAAAATTGTGGAGGTACTCTCCCAGGTCAGCGCTGACATGCCTCTACTGTTCATCCTCCACAAACCCACCGTAAAGAAGTTAGAACAGTTCGGACTGCGCACGCAGCTGGAGCAATCTCCCAACATCGAGCTGCGGCCGCGCTACTCCTACTTTCAGTTTATGAAGCTGACCAAAGCAGCCACCGCGGTAATCACCGACGGGGGCAGCAACCAGGAAGAATGTTTCTATCTTGGCAAGCCCTGCCTGATCATGCGGCAGGCAACTGAAAGACAAGAGGGAATTGGGCACAATGCCGTTCTGGTAGGTTACGATCTGGACAGGATTCGTGAAGTGTTGCAGCAACTGCCAGCTGCAACACCTGTGTCGACCAGCAATCGGCTCTCCCCCTCTCGCATCATCATCGACACATTGGTTCAGGATGCGAAAGGAAACCCTGAAAGCCAGTGAAAATTGACAGGTCCAATGCTCGGCACTGGGTGTTGCTCGCGAAGCAGGCATTGTTCACATGTCTGGTCATTTTGTGTCGGCCATTCAGGCACAAACCTGCCGTACCTATTGTCGTCCTCTATGGCCACCAGTTTGCGGGCAACCTGAAGGCGCTGTACGAGAAATGGCAGCACGAGTTTCAATCGGAGCTTTCTATCTATTTTCTTACCCTGGACGACCAACAAGCAGAGGAACTCAAACGAAGGAACGTTCGAGTGCTCCGCTGCAACCGCCTACGGGACATGCTGGTACTGACCCGAACATCCGCGATCCTTACAGACCACGGCCTCCACACCATGGAGCCGCTGCTACGCTTCACTAATATCAAGTTCATCGACGTATGGCACGGCATACCATTCAAGGGGTTTACCCCAGCGGATTTCAAACTTCAACACCGATACGACGAAGTGTGGGTTTCCTCGCCGCTGCTGAGAGACATGTACGTCGACCGCTTCGGGTTCTCGCCTGAAAAGGTGAAAAGCCTTGGTTACGCGCGAACTGACCAGCTATTCCAACGACCCGCACCACCTTCCGCTTTCCGAGAGTGAGGCAGGAATACCCGGGAACCAAAAATTGGTGCTCTATGCGCCCACCTGGCGCCAGGATGACGCGGGCAGGGAGTTGTTTCCCTTCGGTGAAAACCAGGATTCGTTCATCCAGAGGCTCAGTGAGGTCTGCCGCAAGCACTCGGCGACGCTGGTGATACGCAGCCACCTGAACGCCAGCATCAGCACCAGGATCTTTGATAACGTGCGTTACTGTTCCATGAATGACTTTCCAGATACTGAAGGCCTTCTGCTACAAACGGACGTCCTGATCTGCGACTGGTCATCCATTGCCTTTGACTATCTGGCACTTGATCGACCGACGATATTTCTGGATGTCGAGCCGCCGTTTAAAAACGGGTTTTCTCTCGGGAAGGAATACCGGTTTGGGAAAGTGGTATCCGACCTGGATTCACTCGGCGAAACACTGAAAGCAATCCTGCAAAGCCCGCAGAGTTACACGTCAGAACAAGGCAATATCCACCGCGCAATAACTTCGGCTGTGTACGGCCAAAATACCGACGGGAAGGTCGCGGTAAAACAATTGACAGCGATTGATGCATTTGATTGCCGCAATCTTGATGTCACGGGCCTTCACAGCACTTTTAGGTCAGGACAAATTACAGGCGAATTTTTTCGATAACTTCCGTGGTCGAAATTGAAGGGGTCCTGGGCAAATAGACCACCTCGCAAAGCGCACTGAAATCATCGAATTTGCCACTGCCAGTCGTCACCCATGACAAGCTTTTTCGCACCAAATTGTTGAATATAGTCGCCCTTTAATTCCAGGGATTCCTCGTAAAATACCTCATCGACGCATTTCAATGCGCTCACTATTTGCTGCCTTTCCTCCTGGGTGTATACCGGCGGCGCGTCCCTTTTTCGCTATATTCAATCGATCAGTTGATACGCCTACAACAAGATAATCACCGTACGCTTTGGCGCGCTCCAATAATCTTAGATGTCCGACATGAAAGACATCAAACGTGCCAAACGTAATAACTGATACTGTCCTTTTGGACACATTCACTGATAATTCATCGTAAGCCAACCTTTAATCTCCTGCCAATTTTCCAGAACGTGTTTACCGCAAAACCCGGCAGAAACGAATACAGATAGATAAATGCTTTTCGCCAGAACTTACTAAAACTCCGTGGACGCACTGCAGAAAGTATAAACCTGCCCTCGAGTGAATTTCCCGCCACCACCGCCTTGAACGCGTTCTGTAAAGCATAGCGGTTAATGAACTCGATGGCGTACGTTACATCCTCGCCAACGATGTCTCCGCGCTGCATCCCGATCCTGAGAGACTCGGCAAACCTCAGGTCATTCCTGTTCGGTACGATCGTATTACAGGCGCGGTTCTGCGCATCTCGCTGGTAAATGCCACCAGGATGGTTATTGTAGGCAATAGGAAACTGGGCAGCAATCCTTGTCCACATATCAAGATCCTCGTACAGCCTGACACCTTCGGGAAAATAACCAGCCTTGTCGAAGACCGTTCGGGGAATACAAACGGTGCTGGAAGTTATCAAAGTATTCCCGTAAGCAATACAGCGGTAATAGCTGTCAATCAACCCGCCATTCGCATCCAGTGGGACATATTTCATTTCTGCCTCCTTGCTAACTTGACCAGGATTCTCAATCAAGTAATTAGTCGCATAGGCACCCGCGGCGGGAAAACGCTTTATGAGTGCTGAGATTAGTGATAGAAAGTCAGGAAACCACTGGTCGTCCGCATCCAAAAAGGCGATATATGGGTATTGCGCAATTTGTATGCCCTTGTTCCTTGCGGCGGATGCGCCACAATTTTCCTGCTCGACCAAGAAAATACGCTCATCCTGAATTTCTCTTACTCGTGCGGCACTGTCATCAACAGAGCCATCATCAACGACGATTAACTCAAAGGTCTGGACATCCTGCTGAAGGACAGAATGAATCGCACGCACTATAGAATTCTGCTTGTTATACAACGGAATCACTACTGAGAAATTGTATTGATCATCTGGCATAAGCGTGACAATTTCCGACCACTAGATGAGAGTCACTGGTTCGGTATATCGGTTAGTACCAGCTCTTCCAAACATACTACTTTTTCTTCATATAAAATGATTTTGGCTCTATATCAGATGTCAAGAAAGGGCAAACTGCTCCGAGCTCCTGCGAGTAGTCGTGGTGCAGGTAATTTAGCGCAGCAACTATTTCCCAACTATCGTTGTTCGACAAAAATGCCTCCAACAAATACTGCTCGTTCCAAAAGCGAACCTGATTAACCAGCCATATTTCCGGATAGTTTCTGGGCGAAAATATATCGTGCACATGAACGATGACGCCGCTATTCAGGCTCGGTATGATTTCCAGATATTCATAAAGTACGTCTCCTTCTGGCCTAATCATATGCGATGAGTCTACAAACAGGATGTCGCCTGCAGCAAGCTCGTGAAAAAACGCTAGCTCAACATCTTCCACCTTACGTCTCAAGAACTGACACATTTACTGCTTCCAGCCAAGGCACTTCAAAGGGCTCTATGCAAACATGGCTGCACGTATACGTACTATCTTCTTCCTTGTTTTTTTCAATCGCCATGATAGCTATGAGAGTTGAATAGCCACTGCCAATCTCGAAAATACTGCGTGGCTTCTTCGCCCTGATCAATTGGTACCAGAATTCGGCATCTCCTTGTTCAAAGAATTTGTTATTCAAATAGAAGCCGTGACTCTCCGATTTTTCGGCCTGAATATCCCCGAGTTCGTCTGCGTAACAAAACTCTTTGAGCAGTTCTAATTGCTTTTCGATATTCCAATTAATTCCAGGTAGATTTCTCTTTTCAGAAAACGGCCTTGAGACATTACTCATGTCGAATAGCGGTTCATAGTAGTGATTTCGGATGGGAAACACTCCTATGCTAAACAGCGCCTTCTTACAGCGCGGGAATCTTTCTATACCGGATTCTCGCAGTCGCCTTAGCACCCATGCTGCAGGGTAGACCAGGATCACGAGCAGAAAATCTGCCCTCATTAGTATCCTTCTATTCTCTCCTTCACGCTCATCCTTGTGTATTTTATTTGCCCGAAATCATGCTAAAGCTATTGCTTAGTACCATAGCACTTGACCATTGAGTTGCGCAAAACAGTTACCATCAGTAGTGACTTCAGTGTAAGCTTTAGCGAATTGCAATTTCATTGTTTATTAGAGCATCTCTGATTAATTTGCAGAAGCGTTCAAAATACCGGTCATCCCCTGGACGGCATGAGTTTTCAGCGCCACCATTAGTTACTGTAATAACAAATTTGGATGGTCTCAGCGACCCCCATTGAACTGCTCCCGAAAAATGGGATTTCCCCATAAGGTCCCGACCATGAACCAACATGGTAAATCAATGTCAGAACGTCACCTCCCTGCAGTCACCATTGGACTCCCCGTTTTTAATGGAGAAAATTTTCTTCGCGAGGCGATAGAATCCCTACTAAACCAGAGCTTCACCGACTTTGAGCTAATTATTTCCGACAATGCTTCGACTGATGCCACAGGCGAAATAATACGTGAGTTCCAAAAACAAGATCCCCGAATTCGATATACACGGCAACCAGCAAATATTGGCGCATCAGAAAATTATCTATTCGTGCTTGAGCAGGCCAAATCAGACCTATTTATGTGGGCCACACACGACGACGTTTGGGCTAGCAATTGGCTAGAGGTTTTGGAAAAAAACTTTACGCCTCAAGATGTAGGTCTCAGAGGTAGGTTAGTCATGATAAACGGGAAGTCTGTAGTCTTAGATAAGGTGTTGCCAAATTTTCGGCAGGGCGATTATATACGTTGCTTTCTTGGCAATGAAAGCAATTATAGGCACCACTATATGTATAGCCTTTTTAATCGAAAAAAGCTGCTGTGCAGCGACTTTACGACGTTCTATATAGACTATTATGCGGATGCCATGTTTGTATACTGCCTACTTAATGAGGGCGCGCTGCGAACCATTCCCGAGACTCACAACCGATTTCGGATACACGATGAAAATGCGGGTACGAAACAAGCTAAACCCTGGAAAGGCTGGAAAAAGCTATCATATCGAGTTCACCCTCTTCGTTACTATCTTGATTATATTCGCTACTCCAATTCCAGAAGCACAAAATTAGCCATACTCGCACTAATACCCGTGAAACATCTGTATGCGCAGATGAGTCTCTGGTTAAAAGGCGTTCGTGAACTATTAGATCGATTTCGATCTGCCTACACACAAATGAACATTTAGCGCATTTCGACATCCATGTTGTCGAACTATGAGGACAACACTTCGTGTCTTCTATTTAAAACAACAGTTGAGTATGCCAGTCTTATAATGTTCGGGGCGCCGCATGCCGCTGATACTAAAATCATGCACGATGCCAGAATAATTTCAATTAAGCGAATCCATTGGGAGTTCGTTTCAGGAATTATAATTAGTAAAAGGCCAGCCATCGCAGTCGCAGAAAGCATGGGATACACGATGTCATCTCTATACCAGCGCCATTTCTCGGCTGTTAATATCTTCCGGTACATAAAATGAATGCCGACTAAAAAATATCCGACGTTTAAGCCCACCCAAACCAAAGCCGCGCCCTTAGCTCCGAAGGCTGGTACAGCCCAAAAAATCGCTGGAACGATCAGCACAACCGATAATGCGTTTACGCGCAGTGCAAATCCCGTCCAGCCATATGCCAATTGAACAAGATACGGCATGGTCATAAAGCCATTAAGCAAATTGCCAAAAGCAAGCAACCTAACAAGGCCTTTAGAAGCTTTCGCCAGCTCAGCGTCTTGGGTCCAAAGCCACAAGATGTCCTCCGCGAAAATGATCAGCGCCAATGTAGCGCTTCCCATGATTACGCTCACTAACTGTGCACCCTCATGATAGGCTTTGATCAAAGCGCTACTGTCATTTTTGGCATGCAGCTGACTTAGGCGTGGAAACCATGTTTGCGTGATCGGTGCAAGAAGAATACTGAGGCCACTGGCTACTAGAAATGCCAGCATGTATTGGCCAAATTCTGACAACATCAGTAGTCGGGAAAGTAACACCTTGTCAATCTGTGTAAGAAGTAGGCTTAGGAAGGTGATACCCAACGCACCTCCTGCATAACGACCGATTCTTTTTAGAGTTTGCAATGAAAACCTTCCACTTCGACTAATGGTCGGCAGGCACCTATAGGTTGATGCCATTAATATCAGTAATGTCAGCCCTGATATAACTAGCTGCCAGGTAACGAAGGCATTGATGGTTGGAGAAAACCAGGCGAGCACAGCCAACGCACCGAACCCACGTATCGTTGATAATGCCGCGTTTACCGAGTTAAATAACACCTGCCTCTGTAGGCCAATCAGGCTACTGCGATAGATACTGCTTACAAACTGAAGCCCGATAACAACTCCCATAATGGACAATGCGTTATATCACAGATGAAACAGGTAAATTTTCTGCTTGCAACCACTCGCTTGCCAACCATCCCGAAGAA
>CAVQGV010000012.1:0-75021 GCA_963712135.1 uncultured Gammaproteobacteria bacterium | reverse complement strand
CTTTCTGAGTGTCATTAAGACCTACCCCCTGTGCCCCCATGTGATCAAGCTAGCAGAGCACGCCCGCCGGCACCACCATGGCGCTGACAAGTGGCCGGTCACGGGCGACCAGCGGTACGCAGAGGCCGCAACTGTGGATTAGTTCACAGTTTTTGCTTCCGGGAAGAGGGAACTCTCTTTGGTATTGGTTCACCGAAAAGGCGGCGTGTATGCGAGTTCAACCCGGAAGTGTTCCACACCCGGAAAAACTTCCAGAGTCGCCCCCGGGCCATAGATTGCCTGCAGGCGCTGCGCCACGTTGGCGAGGGCCATCTTGTTGCCCCTAGAGGTGGCGCCCGCCCCGGGCATCGGATTATCGACCGAGACGGCGAGTTCATCACCCTTGCGCGCAATGCGGATGTCGATATTGCCCCCCTTGGGCAAGCGGGATATACCGTGATACACCGCGTTCTCCACCAGGGGCTGCAAGACCAGAGTCGGCATGGAAGCACCGAGGGTCTTCTCGTCCACGTCCCAATGCACTTGCAGGCGTTGGCCCAGGCGCAACTCTTCTATACCCAGGTATAACCGGGTCAGGCGGATCTCGTCCTGCACCGTTGTCGGCTCACGGCTTTCCTTGAGGCTGGACCGGAACAGCTCTGCCAGGTCCTCTACCGCCTTCTCTGCGGTTTCGGGTCGCGACATGATCAGGCTGGCGATGCTGTTGAGGGTATTGAACAGGAAATGCGGCCGTATCCGGGTGCGCAGGGAGTCGAGCCGCGCCTGCAATTCAAGCTGTTCCTGCAGGCGCAGCTGTTGCTGCAGGTAAAAATAACGCAACACGATTCCCGCCACCACAATGGCCACCAAAAGGTTGCGCACGACCCACCAGTGGTCATCCTGGATATTCGCCAGCTGCGCGAAAAACACCTGGACCAGCACACTTGTCACCAGCGTCACAAGTGTGACCACGGCCAGGCTGGACAGTGTCGTGAGCGGCAGGCTGAGACGACTGAAGGGCCGGCGACACCAGCACAGCAGCAGGTTACTCGGCAGTACCACCCACAACACGAACAGTGAACTCAGGGCGAACTCTTCCCAGCCGAAGCGGGGCAGGCCGCTACTTGCGAGAACATGAACCAGCACCACCAGTTCTGCCAGCAGGATCGACAACACCGTCGGACGCGTCGCACACAGGTCCGGGATCAAGAAATCCTGTTGCGGTGTCACCTGATCCGTGCGCTGCAGCGAAGGCATGGCATGGTCCCATTTACCGGCTGGTGGCAATTCTTGCATCATTGGTGTTTGCGGGCGAGCATCGCGCGCTTCAGCGCCGCCAGGCGGCGACGGCTGACGGGAAGCGTGTCCGCGGTTCCGCGCAGCCGAACCCGGTATTTCCCCTCCCCGTCCCGCTCGAGCACCTCGATCGCGCTCACTGCCGCCAGGATGCCCCGGTTGATGCGAACGAAGTCGGGTTCGAACTCCTCGGCCAGCAGCTTCATCGATTCATCGATGAGGTTTTCGCCCGCTGCGTGATACACAGTGACGTACTTCTGGTCGGCACGAAAAAACCGTACGTCCTTCAATGGAATCAACCGCAGCTCGTCCCGGAACCTGATCGCGATGTTTTCACGCCGTGCCACTCGTGTATCAGCGGCGGCAACCTCGCCGAGCTGCGACGCGCCCAACCGCCCGGCCTGTTGCAAAGCGCGCTCGAGTTTTTCCCTGCGGACCGGTTTCAGGAGGTAGCCGACGGCCTGGGCGTCGAAAGCCTCGATTGCGTACTCATCGTAGGCTGTAACAAATACGATCGCCGGCGGCGACGGATAGGACGCCAGGTGTCTGGCCACCTCGACTCCGCTCATGCCGGGCATCCGGATATCCAGCAGTACGACTGCAGGGTTCAGTGCGCTAACGAGTTTGAGCGCCTGCCTCACCCGAGCCGCAGACACCCGCGACGTCCCATCCCGGCAACTCCTCGACGAGGCGCTGCAAACGCTCCCTCGCGAGCGGCTCGTCGTCAACGATTAACACACCCTGGTTCGTCGTGTTCATGCCTGCATCGTAACACGCGAACGTCCGCCCCTTCATTCTGCGGTGACGAGCGGCCTCACGACACACCCATCGTTTAACGCTTTAAGAAGACCGCCGTGCCACTCTCCAGATCCGCGAAGATCGTGTCTCCCGGTTGAAATTCCCCGGCCAGCAGGCGCTGCGCCAGCGGATTCTCCAACTCCTGCTGGATAGCCCGCTTCAGGGGGCGTGCGCCATACACCGGGTCGAAGCCGGCTTCCACCAGGCGATCCATGAAGGCATCGCTGATTTCAAGCGCCATATCCCGCTCTGCCAGGCGCGCCTGCAGGCCGCGCAACTGGATGGCGGCAATGCCGCGAATCTGCTCCTTCGCCAGCGGATGGAACACCACCGATTCGTCCACCCGGTTGATGAATTCGGGTCGAAAATGTGTTCCGACGATTTCCATCACGGCGGCCTTCATCGCCTCGTAGTTACCCTCGCCCGCCATCTCCTGAATCAGGTGGGAGCCCAGGTTGGACGTCATCACCACGATGGTATTGCGAAAATCCACCGTCCGGCCCTGGCCGTCGGTGAGCCTGCCATCATCCAGCACCTGCAACAGGATGTTGAACACATCCGGGTGCGCCTTTTCAATTTCATCCAGCAGCAGCAGCGAATAAGGGCGACGCCGCACGGCCTCGGTCAGGTAGCCGCCCTCCTCGTAGCCCACGTAGCCGGGCGGCGCACCGATAAGGCGCGCCACCGAGTGTTTCTCCATGAATTCGGACATATCCACCCGCACCATGGCATCGTCGCTGTCGTACATGAAGTCCGCCAGCGCCTTGCACAGCTCGGTTTTACCCACGCCGGTGGGGCCGAGAAAGAGGAATGAACCATTGGGGCGCTTGGGATCAGACAGGCCGGCGCGTGAACGCCGCACGGCATTGGAAACCGCCTTGATCGCCTCGTCCTGACCCACCACCCGTTCGCGCAGGGAATCCTCCATGCGCAACAGTTTTTCCCGGTCGCCTTCCATCATCTTGGACACGGGGATGCCGGTCCAGCGCGACACGACCTCGGCAATTTCCTCGTCGGTCACCTTGTTGCGCAGCAGCGTGGTCTCCGTCGTCTCTGCCTGCCTGCGCCAGTTCCAGTTGCTTTTCCAGTTCCGGAATGCGCCCGTACTGCAGCTCCGACATGCGGGTCAGATCGCCCGCGCGGCGGGCCGCTTCCAGGTCCAGCTTGACCTGCTCCAGGTCGCTCTTGATCTGCGCGGCGCCCTGCACGGAGGCCTTCTCCGCTTTCCAGATTTCTTCCAGGTCGGAGAATTCCCGCTCCACCTTGTCGATCTCGTCGTCCAGCAATTCCACCTGCTTTTTCGCGGCGGGATCGGTGTCCTTTTTGACCGCCTCGCGCTCGATCTTGAGCTGGATCAGGCGCCGCTCCAGTTTGTCCATGACCTCGGGCTTGGAGTCGATCTCCATGCGAATACGGCTGGCGGCCTCATCGACCAGGTCGATGGCCTTGTCCGGCAACTGGCGGTCGGTGATGTAGCGCTGTGACAGTTTGGCGGCGGCGATAATGGCGCTGTCGGTGATATCCACCCCGTGGTGCACCTCGTAGCGCTCCTTCAGGCCGCGCAGGATGGCAATGGTGTCTTCCTCGTTGGGTTCATCCACCAGCACTTTCTGGAAGCGCCGCTCCAGCGCGGCATCTTTTTCCACGTACTGGCGATATTCGTTCAGGGTGGTGGCGCCCACACAGTGCAGTTCGCCGCGCGCCAGCGCCGGCTTGAGCATATTGCCCGCATCCATGGAGCCCTCGGCCTTGCCGGCGCCGACCATGGTATGCAGTTCGTCGATGAACAGGATGATCTTGCCCTCCTGCTTGGAGAGCTCATTGAGCACCGCCTTGAGCCGCTCCTCAAAGTCGCCGCGAAACTTGGCGCCGGCCAGCAGCGCGCCCAGGTCCAGCGACAACACGCGCTTGTTGCGCATGCTTTCCGGCACTTCACCGTTGACCACACGCTGCGCGAGCCCCTCGATAATGGCGGTTTTACCCACGCCGGGCTCGCCGATCAGCACCGGGTTGTTTTTGGTGCGGCGCTGCAATACCTGAATGGTGCGCCGTATCTCATCGTCGCGGCCGATCACCGGGTCCAGCTTGCCCTGTTCGGCGCGCTCGGTCAGGTCGATCGTATATTTGTCCAGGGCCTGGCGCGATTCCTCGGCTTCCGGATTATCCACTGCTTCGCCACCGCGCATCATCTCGATTGCTCCTTTGAGTTCCAGCGCCTTTACACCGCTGGCCTGCAGCAACTCACCGGCCTTCGTTTTGCTTTCCAGCATGGCCAGCAATACCAGCTCACTGGAGATGTAGGTGTCGCCGCCCTGCTGCGCCAATTTGTCGGTGACGTTCAGTATTTTGCCGAGGTCGTTCGACATGTGAATGTCGCCACCTGTCCCGGACACCGTCGGCAGCGCCTCGATGGCTGCCTTGGTGCGCTGCGTCAGGCCCGCAATATCCGCCCCCGCCTTTTGCAGCAAAGGCCTGCAGGCACCGCCGCGCTGTTCCAGCAGGGCGCTGAGCAGGTGTACCGGCTCGATAAAATTGTGATCCTTACCCAGCGCCAGCGACTGGGCATCCGCCAGGGCCGTTTGCAGCTGGTTGGTCAGTTTGTCCATTCTCATTCTGCATCTCCTTGCTGACTACCTCCGAAAGAGGTACATCACGCTCATTGCAGGCATAAATGGGGCTCAAATTGCCCCATTTCAAGTATGGGGATTGAGAGTGCCGGGCGTGTTCAACGCAGCAGGATCAGGCTGGCCATGCGGCCGGTCTGGCCATCCCGGCGGTAGGAGTAAAAGCGCTCCGGGTCGCTGTAGGTGCACAAGTCGCCGCCGAAGACGCGCGTCACGCCCAGCGCAGCCAGGCGCACTCGGGCCAGGGCGTACAGGTCGGCGAAAAAATGGTCGGGGCGGCCCGGATTGGGTGCAAAACACGCAGCGATGGCGGACTCGCGTGGCAAAGTTTGCCGCCGCCAGAAACGCCTCGCGGACTTCCGGTCCCACCTCAAAAGCAGCCGGGCCAATTGCGGGACCCAGCCACGCCAGCACCTGATCCGGCCTGGTGTTCATCGCCGCCACAGTGGCTTCCAATACGCCCGCCCGCAAGCCGCGCCAGCCCGCATGCGCGGCAGCGACCACATCACCAGACGGCAGAACACAGCAGCACCGGCAGGCAATCCGCTGTCAACACCGCGCAGGCAGCACCCGGACGGCGACTCCACTGGGCATCGGCGACCGGATACGGCCCGCCCTGCCCCGCTTCAACCACTGCGGTGCCATGCACCTGCGACAGCCAGGAAACAGCAACCCCGGGAGGCAGTGCGCTGGCCAGAATGTCCCGGTTTCCCGCCACGGCGCTCGCGCTGTCTCCCACATGGTGCGCCAGGTTAAAGCTCTCGTAGGGGGCCGCGCTGCACCCGCCGCGGCGCGTGGTGCACAGGGCCAGCACACTGGCCGGGGCCGGCCACTGTGGCTCAATAAACGGCGGCTTAATAAAGGGTGGTATTACTGGCAAGGGGCGGGTCTTCCTGTTCCAGTACCGCAATCAATCGGAGAATATCGTCCGGCAAGGGGCATTCAAACTGCACCGCCTCCCCGGTGGCGGGGTGAATCAGCCCCAGCGCACGGGCGTGCAGCGCCTGCCGGGGAAAGTGACGCAGGGTATCAATCAGCAGATCGGAGGCGCCCCTGGGTATACGCGGGCGGCCGCCGTACAACGGGTCGCCGATCAACGGATAGTGCCGATGCGCCATGTGCACCCGAATCTGGTGGGTGCGCCCGGTTTCCAGGTTCACCGTGATGCGGGTGTGGTGACCAAAGCGCTGCGCCAGCCGGTAGTGGGTAATGGCCGGTTTACCACCTGCCGCGAGGACCGCCATTTTTTTGCGCTGCCGCGGATGGCGGCCCATGGGCGCGTCCACCGTGCCACCGCCGGTCATCGCGCCGATACACAGCGCGCAATATTCCCGCTTGACGGTCCGCGCCTGCAATTGCGCGACCAGATGATGATGTGCCGGGAGGGTTCTGGCGACGACCAGCAGGCCCGAAGTCTCCATATCCAGGCGATGCACGATGCCGGCCCGGGGCAGTTGCGCCAGCTCGGGCGCGTGGGCCAGCAACGCGTTGACCAGCGTGCCCTGGGCATGGCCTGCCGCGGGATGCACCACCAGTCCTGCGGGTTTGTTCAGCACCAGGAGGCTGGCGTCCTCATAGACAATGTCCAGGGCAATATCCTGGGCCTGCCAGCCCACTGCCGTCTCCAGTTCGGCGTCGACCTGGAGGCGGGCACCCTCTGACACTTTATCGCGCGGGCGGCACTGCTGCCCATCCACGGACAGCGCCCCCTGTTTGATCCACTCCTGCAAACGCGACCGCGAGTATTGCGGAAACAGTTGCGCCGCGACCTGATCCAGCCTGCTGCCGTGCATGTCCTGCGGCACGCTGGCCTGCAGTTCCACCCTGTCATTCATGACAATTCCTGTTTGTGCGCCAGCCAGCCTGTGGTTAAATACCGCTGCATCAGCTCCCGCGCTGCGTGGGATTTTAGCACGCCAGCGCGAGCCCATTAGGTGGAAGCATGAAATACGTCCTGATCCTGTTATTCGGCCTGGCCCTGTACGGCTGCTCCAGCAACGACGAGTTACCCGATATCGCCGATGATGCCGGTGAGCAGCAAATCTATGATGAAGCCCAGCGCTACCTGCAGGGCGACAACTACGACCTGGCGGTAAAAAGCTTCCAGGCGCTGGAAGCGCGCTACCCCTTCGGCAAGTACGCCGAACAGGCGCAACTGGAAATCATCTACGCCCATTACAACGCCTACGAACACGAGGCGGCAGTGGAAGCCGCGGACCGCTTTATCCGGCTGCATCCCCAGCACCCCAACGTGGACTACGCCTATTACATGAAAGGCCTGGCTGCGTACTCCAGCAATGATGACCTGCTCGACCGCTTCCTGCCCACCGATCCAAGCAAGCGCGATACCGACCATGCCAGGGAGGCCTTCGCCGAGTTTTCACAACTGGTCGCCAGATTCCCGGACAGCCCGTACGCTGCGGATGCCAAGGCCCGCATGGTCTCCCTGCGCAACTTGCTGGCCCAGCACGAAATTAACGTTGCCAACTACTACCTGAAGCGCGGCGCCTACCTCGCCGCCGTCAATCGGGGTCGCTTCGTGGTGGAAAATTTCCAGCGCACCCCGGCGGTGGCCGATGGGCTGGCCATCATGGCCCAGGGCTATATTTTGCTTGGCATGGATGATCTGGCCAACGAGTCCATCAAGGTGCTGGCGGCAAACTACCCCGACTACCCCGCGTTCGATAAAAATGGCCAGTTTGAGAGCGGCTATTCCTCGGACGGGGCAGGATCTTCCTGGGTCAACAAGCTGTCGTTCGGGGTGTTTGACCCACCGCAACCACCCCAATTCGACACCCGTCCCGAAGATTTAATCCCCCAACGCCAACCCGAGGTGATCGGATAACGCCGGTCACGCCCGAAGCCGCGCCGCGTAATACGCACCCCGATCGGCGCCTGGCGGCGCTTGTACTCATTGATATCCACCAGCCGCAGTACCCTGAGCACCTGCTCGCGATCCATGCCGGTGGCGATGATCGCCTCGGCGCTGTAATCCTGCTCGACATACAGCGCCAGAATCCGATCCAGCACGTCATAGGGTGGCAAACTGTCCTCGTCCTTCTGGTTGGGCGCCAACTCCGCCGAAGGAGGGCGATCAATCACCCGCTGTGGAATACACGGTCCCAGGGAATTGCGGTAGCGGCACAGATCGAACACCAGCGTCTTGGGTACGTCCTTGAGCACATCAAAGCCCCCGGCCATATCGCCGTAGAGCGTGGAATAACCGACCGCCATCTCGCTCTTGTTACCCGTCGTCAGCACCAGGAAACCTTTCTTGTTGGAGATGGACATCAGCAACACACCGCGACAGCGGGCCTGCAGGTTTTCCTCGGTGGTGTCCGGCCTGGTTCCGGCAAACTCATTTTTCAGGCTGTCCATAAATGCCTCGTAAATGGGCTCTATGGAAATCACCTTGTGCGTAACCCCGAGCAACCTGGCCTGCTCAGCTGCATCCTCCACGCTCATCTGCGCGGTGTAACGAAACGGCATCATCACCGCTTCCACGCGCTGCGGACCCAAAGCCTCCACGGCCACCGCGAGCGTCAGGGCGGAATCGATACCGCCGGACAAACCCAGCACCACGCCGCGAAAACGGTTCTTGTTGACGTAGTCGCGCACACCCAGCACCAGCGCCCGCCAGGTGGCTTCCAGTTCATGCAGCGGCGGGCACAGGTCTGGACCGGTAATCCTGACCGGGCGGGCACCGAAGTCCATTTGCAACCAGTACGCGCCCTCCTCGAAACTGGGCGCGGCGGCCACTATCGTGCCGTCAGCGGCCACCACAAAAGAACCGCCGTCGAACACCAGCTCATCCTGCCCGCCCACCTGATTCACGTAAACGATCGGAATGCCGGCCTGCCGGGCGCGGGCGGCCACCGTTTCCCAACGTTCACTGCGCTTGCCCCGGTGGTAGGGCGAGGAGTTTATATTCAGTAACAACTGCGCCCCGGCCTGCGCCGCCTGCGTGGCAGGCGCCTCCTCCCAGATGTCCTCACAGATGCTCAATCCCACGCGCACGCCCTCGATATTGACGACGCAGGGTTCGCTACCCGCGCTGAAATACCGTTTTTCGTCAAATACCTGGTAATTGGGCAGGTACTGCTTGCGATACTGCGCGACGATTGCGCCGCGGTGGAGCACGCCCGCGACATTGTACAGCGCACCGTCTTCACGCAGCGGGTAGCCGATAATCGCGTAGGCAGAGCCACTCATCGCGGCACAAATAGCCGCCAACGCTTGTGTCACGCGCACGCCGATACTGGGGCGCAACAGCAGGTCCTCCGGCGGGTAACCGCTGAGCGTGAGTTCAGGAAACACCACGACAGAATGTGCATGCTCGCGTTCGGCCAGCGCCAGCGTGTCGATAACCTTGCGGGTGTTCCCGTCAAAATCACCGACCAGAGTGTTCATCTGGGCCATCAGGATATTCAGGGTACTCATGGCACTCTCGGGCGGTTGCGTCGTCAGGCCGTCATTGTCCGAAAAAGCGCCGTGCATAGCCAGTCTTTCAGCATTCCTGTGCAGGCCTGAGCGCGTTATGCTGACGCCACGATCACTTTACATCGGCATCAAGTGCCGGCACGACAGCAGGAGATAGAGAATGGCTAAGGGTCTGTTCGATTGCACCGGTAAGGTCACCCTGGTGACGGGCGGCAACGGCGGTATCGGTCTGGGTTTTGCCATGGGCGTCGCCAGGATGGGTGGCGACATCGCGATCTGGGCGCGTAATGAGGAGAAAAGCGCCGCTGCCAGGAAAGAGTTGCTGGCAGCCGGCGCGCGCCGCGTCGAGACCTATCAGGTCGATGTCAGCTGCGAGCAGCAGATCATCGGCGGCTACGACAGACTGATGAAGGATTTCGGACGCATCGACTGCGTCTTCGCCAACTCGGGCGCCGCACCGGCCTACACATCGGTCTTCGACATGCCGACCGCGGAATGGCACAAGTTTCTCGATGTCGCACTGCATGGCGCATTCATTACACTGCGCGAGGGCGCTCGCCACATGGTTGCGCGCGCCGCAGCGGGCGAGCCGGGCGGCAGCCTGGTGGCCTGCGGCAGCCTGTCGCTGTTCCAGGGCCTGCCGGGCAAACAAAATTATGCCGCTTCGAAGGCCGGCATCGCCGCCGCTATCCGCTGCATGGCGGTGGAATTCGGCAAGTACAACATCCGCGCCAATGTCGTTGCGCCGGGCCTGATCATCACCCCGATGATGGGCGACTGAGCAGACGGCCAGGTACATCTCTGACCTGTACGGCCCGCAGACCCCGATCCAGCGCGTCGGCTATCCAGAGGATTTCGAGGGCATCGGCGCCTATCTGTGCAGTGATGCCTCCTCGTTCATGACCGGCGAGACCATTACCATCGACGGTGGCTACATGGTCCGTCCATAAATAGCACCCTAAAAGAGGAGCAGAGAACCAGGATGCGACTACTTAAAATTCATGGCGTCGGCGACGCCCGCCTCGATCCCTATGAGCGCCCGGCGGCGGGCCCAAAGGATGTGGTCGTCAAGATGAAGGCCTGCGGTATCTGCGGCAGCGACCTCTCCTACATCAAGATCGGCGGCATCCCGACGCCCGGCACCATCACCGCGCTCGGCCACGAAGGCGCCGGCGAGGTGCTGGAAGTTGGCGCAGAAGTCACAGGCATTGCGGTCGGCCAGCCGGTGATCATCAACCCGATGATGAGTCCGGGCAACATCGGCAGCGGCGGGCCGGAAGGCGCCTTCACCGAGGAACTGCTGGTCCGCGAAGCGCGGCTCGGCGATTCGATCCTGCCGATTCCCGAGGGTATCTCCTACGAGATCGCCGCCATGTGCGAACCGCTCGCTGTCGCCATGCACGGCGTCAACCGGATGGCAGTGAAGTCCGGTGACAAGGTCGTGGTCTTCGGCTGCGGCCCCATCGGCCTGGGCATGATTCTTTGGCTCATCGATCGCGGCGTGACCGACGTCGTCGCGCTGGACCTCGCACCAGAACGACGCGAACGCGCGCTGGCACTGGGTGCGCGCACGGCTCTCGATCCCACCGGGATCGACCTGCGGACCGAACTCGCGAAGTTGCACGGCGAAGTGCCCTCCTATGGCCGTGTCGGCGTCGGCACTGACGCCTATATTGACGCCGCGGGCGCGCCCAATATCGTCGGCGACGTCATCATGATGGCGAAATTCCACTCTCGCCTGGTCATTACCGCTGCCTACATGAGACCGATCGAGGTGCCGTTCGGTCGCATGCTGACCAGCGAGATGACCATCACCACCGCGATGGGTTATCCCACCGAGATGCCCGACGTGATCGCGGCCATGCCCCGGCTGAAGGACAGGATCGCGTCGATGATCAGCCACCGGCTGCCCCTGGGTCAGGTGCTGGATGGGCTCAGGATCGCGGCAACACCGCAATCGGCGAAGGTAATGATCAACTGCGATGAGCGCACACCATGAGCGATGAACAGCAGCCCCCCAAATCCGAAAATGCAAACGGGCCAATGCTCGCTGCGCTCGTACGGGCCGGTGACGAACAAAAAGAAGCCGTAAAAATCAACGATTTCATCTTCATGGCGAAGGATATTTCCAACGCCTATCTCGTCACCACGGCCGCTGGCGATCTCATGGTCAACACCGGCTTCATGGATGCCGCAAACGTGGAGCGCAACAAGGCGTTGTTCGCGCCGGTACGCACGGGAGCGCTGCGCTACATCATCCTGACTCAGGCCCATCCCGATCATTATGGTGGCGTACCTGCATTCAGGGAGGCGGATACAAAAGTCCTTGCCCAGCAGCGTTTTACCGACACCTGGCAATATTTTCATGATCTCGGCCCCTACCTGCAGAAGCGCACCGCCAAACTGTGGGCCTCGACCATGCAGCGCGGCAGCAATCCAACACCGCCGCCAAAAGTCGTCCCTGACATTGTTGTCGATCGCAGCTATACGTTTGAACTGGGCGGCCGCGCATTTGAAGTCATTTCGACGCCGGGCGGCGAATCGCTCTGCGCGCTCACGGTATGGATGCCGAATGAAAAGATTGCCTTCACGGGCAACCTGTTCGGCCCGGTCTTCCTCGCCATGCCGAACCTCACGACGACGCGTGGCGACAAACCGCGACTGGTCGTCAATTACCTGGAATCGCTCGACCGGGTACGCAATCTCGGCGCAGAGCTGCTGATCACAGGCCACGGCGATCCGATCGTCGGCAGGGACACCATCCGCGCCAGTCTCGACAGGATGTACGACGCCGTCACCTACGTGAAAAACGCCGTTATCGCCGGCATGAATGCGGGCAAGACCGTGCATGAACTGATGCGCGAAATCAGCCTGCCCGAGCATCTGCAGATCGGCCAGTTTCACGGCAGGGTATCCTGGGCCGTGCGCGCGATTTGGGAAGAGCACTCGGGCTGGTTCCACTACGATTCGACGACATCGCTCTACGGTGTACCGCGTTCAAGTGTCGACGCTGATCTGGTCGAACTGGCTGGCGGCGCCGCGGCCCTGGCCGGGCGCGCCGCAGCGCGGCTGGCCGAAGGTAAACCGCTCGAAGCCATGCACCTGCTCGATGTCGCGCTCGGCGCCGAAGCAAACAACATGGATGCATTGAGGGTGAAAAAGGACGCACTCGATGCGCTGCTGTCGCAATCGGGCGGCGGCAACCTCAGCGAAACGATGTGGCTGAAATCGGAAATCGCGGGCGTCGAAGCAAAGTTGACCCCGGACAGAACCTGAACCTCGGACAAATAATGTTCGGTTCGCATTGTCCGCAGTAGCACCCTGCCTAGCCAGTCTTTCGATTCGACAATCCTGTTACACTGGATTACAGTCCCAACTGCATAGGTAAGTACAAGGCCAACGCACGGTGAACCGCCCAGCGATACTCACAAAACCTGAAGCTCTCTCACCGAGCCATCAAAATCTCGCACTGTTTCGAGTCTATGTTGGCTATCGCTCCCTGCTTTCAATAGTCCTGTTGATCATGCTGGTCAGCCCCAATACCCGCCAGTTGGTGGGCACCCTCAACCCGACGCTCTACACCACGGTTGCACTGGCCTACCTGGCCACCAGCATTCCACTGGTGGGTTCGCTATCGACCCGCCTCAACCAAAGCCAGAGACTCATGCTGCTGGTCTTTGTGGTGGATATCGTCGCCATTACCTTATTGGCAGATAGCAGTGGCGGGATGATAAGCGGCTTGCCGGTATTACTGGTGGTGACTGTCGCCGCCAGCGCAGTGCTGATCACCAATCGAACCCTGGCCACCCTGATCGCGGCCATTAGCGTACTGGCTATTCTGCTGGATACAGCCTGGCTAATTCTGCAACACGGACTCGACGTTGGCTCACTGTTTCCTGCGGGAATACTCGGCCTGCTGATTTTCGGCGTATCCCTGATGGTGCAGCCCATAGCGCACCGTCTGGGCCGGGCCGAGGAGTTGGCCCGCAATCGGGCCAGTGACCTGTACAGCCTGCAGCGGCTCAACGAGCAAATCGTGCAACACATGCAGACCGGCATACTGCTGGTGAATAACGAAGGTGTCGTGCGGATAATGAACAAGGCTGCCATCGGTTTACTCGCCCCTGAGAGACCAGTCACTGTAGAGCAGGGACGACAGTTGGCTGACTACTCCCCGGAGTTGGCATACCAGTTCCAACACTGGAAAGACTCCGGCGTACACAGGGCCAAACCCTTCACTGTTATGGAGGGTACACCTGCGGTAATCGCTAACTTTCGTGAGTTGCAGCCCAGTGTCAACCGCGAGGCTCTGGTGTTTGTGGAAGACTACACGCCCGTTACCCAGTACGCGCAGTCGCTGAAACTCAACTCGCTGGGCCGCCTGACGGCCAGTATCGCCCACGAAATTCGCAATCCCCTGGGGGCGATAAGTCACGCTGCCCAGTTACTGCAGGAATCACCCGATTTGTCGCCCGCAGACAGCCGCATGGCCCAAATCATCCAACGCCACTGCGAACGGGTAAACCAGATCGTGGAGAGCGTGATGCAGATCTCCCGGCGCGAGCCTCCCAAACCCCAGTATCTGCTGCTGGCGCCATGGCTGACCGAGTTCGTCAGCGAATACCTCAACGCCTTGAACCGAGCAGCGGAAGTGACCATCCATTGCGACTACAAGGAACTGCTGGTGGAATTCGACCCGGAAAATCTGCAGCGTGTCATTGCCAACCTGCTGGACAACGCACTGCGCCACAGCAAACTGGCAACCGGGAATGAGACAGCGCGCATCGAGGTCGATCTCGACCCTGCCCTGCACCAGTGCCAGATTGATATCATTGACGCGGGTAGCGGAGTGCCGTCTGCGGATGTCGCAAAGCTATTTGAACCTTTTTTCACCACGATGACAGAAGGCAGCGGCATGGGCCTGTACCTGTGCAAGGAACTCTGTGAAATCAACAATGCGAATCTCGACTATCGACCGACCAGGAAGGGTGAAAGCTGCTTCCGTATCTCTATGAACCAGCGAGCCCTGTAAATGACGACCCAAAGTGTTTTAATCGTGGATGATGAGCCGGATATCCGTGAGTTACTGGATATCACGCTGAGTCGTATGGGTCTGCAAACCCACAGCGCCGCCACACTGAAGGAGGCCAGGGAGATCGTCGCGCGGGAGCGGCCTGACCTGTGCCTGACCGACATGCGCCTGCCCGATGGCAATGGCATCAGCCTGGTGGAGCATATCCAGCAGGAGTTTCCGCATATTCCCGTCGCCATGATTACCGCCCACGGCAGCGTGGAAGCAGCCATCGCCGCGCTCAAGGCCGGGGCTTTTGACTTTATCAGCAAGCCGATTGAGTTGGAGAATCTGCGCAGACTGGTCAGTTCCGCCCTGCAACTGGAAGTCGACACCAGCCGGACGCGGGATGCAGTGGACCAGGAACTGATCGGCTCGGCACCGACGATCCAAATCCTGCGCCAGCAGATATCCAAACTGGCGCGCAGTCAGGCGCCGGTGCATATCCATGGCGAATCCGGCAGTGGCAAGGAAGTCGTCGCCCGCCTGATTCACAATCACAGCCCACGGGCTGCGGGCCCTTTCGTCGCGGTCAACTGCGGCGCGATCCCTCCGGAATTAATGGAGAGCGAGTTGTTCGGGCATTTGAAAGGTAGCTTCACCGGTGCCAGCCAGGACAAGATGGGGCTGTTCCAGGCAGCCTCCGGGGGCACCCTGTTTCTGGACGAGGTGGCCGACCTGCCGCTTGCCATGCAGGTCAAGTTACTGCGCGCCATCCAGGAAAAAACGGTGCGCCCGGTGGGCGCGAGCGACGAGCAGCGCACCGATATTCGGCTGTTGAGCGCCACCCACAAAACGCTCGCCACAGAAGTCGAAGCGGGTCGCTTCCGCCAGGATCTGTTCTACCGCATTAACGTTATCGACGTAAGGGTACCGAGTCTGCGCGAACGACTCGAGGACCTTCCCGCGTTAACCAGTAACATTCTAAAGCGTATTTGTGCAGCGGACGGCAAGGAGGCAGCCCGCCTCGACAAATCCGCTCTCAAGGCCCTGAGCGATTACACTTTTCCTGGCAATGTGCGCGAATTGGAAAATATGCTGGAACGGTCTTTGGCTCTTTCTGACGGGCAAAGGATTACCGCCGATGACCTGCAGTTTTCCGCCACCCTGTCAGGGGCTTCCCCGGTACCCGGTGCCGAGCGGGTCGAGCGCCGCAACCCCGCGCGTGCTGCACGCGAGGCCTTTGGGGACCTGGAGGGCTACCTGGAAAATCTTGAACGGGAAATTATCAGCGCGGCCCTGGAAGAGTGTCGCTGGAACAAAACCGCCACCGCAAAGCTACTGGGCATCAGTTTCAGAAGCCTTCGTTACCGGCAAAAAAAATTGGAGCTGGAGGACTAACCGGTCTCACCAGCATTCCCGCGTCGCACTCCCGCCAGCTGCGCGCTTGATTCCCATTGAGTCCAGACTCAAGGTACCGCATAAACGATCCGCCGCCTGACCCAGTTGCGGGATTGCACGCAACGTGTAGGCTTCCTGGTTCAGTGTCAGTTCGATGAGGTAAATCCTGTCATCGGCCAGCGCAGACCCGGCATTTCCCTCGGCATCAATCGCATAGGGACTCCCGGGGAAATCCAGATCCGTAAGCGTATCGGCGTACCGTTTGTGATCCACAAAGTATTGCTCCTGCCTCATCATGACCTGGAGTAGCTCAGCAGCACCCAGGCTGCGTCGCATATTTCTCAGCTGGCCGCTGGTAGGAGGGTAAGGTCAGGACAAGCAATATCGCCACGATGCAGACAACTACCACCAGCTCAATGAGAGTGAAGCCCTTTTTTCGCCGGTCAGTCACCTGTGTACTCCGGTAATCCTACAAGGGATCCATGCCGGGTTCCCGCCAGTAGGTCCGATACACCTGCCGGGCCTGGCTGGGCAGTAATTTAGTCGATATCGCGTACACCATCGCCATCAAGATCGTACAGATCCAGACCGCCACCGGGCACAAAAATGACGTCACCCAATGACACTGCAGCAGATGGAATGTCAGATCCAATCTCATACTGTCTCTGCTGATTGGCCACCGCGGTGGCGTTTGCCAGCCGCACAACATGCAGCATGCCGCGCCCCTGCCGCCCGGAACAGGGCGTCGCGTCACCGGGGATAAAAGTGGATGCAAAAACCCTGCCCCCGTCAGTGAGGGGAGTGGACAGGCCTTTCTCTCCGGGCTCTGCGAAGCGGAGTTTCCAGCCACTCTTCAGGCTGCGATCGCCACAGGCGAGACTGTCGTCGTCCTCGCCAGCACCAGCATGCTCCGTACCCAGGATACAAGTCGTTTGATCCAAAAGATCGGTGTAGTGGACTCTTCCTGCGGGATTCCTGACCGTGTTCTCAGCACGGACGGTGGCACTGCCCGTCGCGATCTGCCGGTCCTTGATATAAAAAAGTGCATTCTCAACCAGGCTCTCATTCGGATCCTCCCGGTTGCCGCTCTGGATCAGTACGCCGTCAAAGTCGCCGAACTCATCGTAGGAATGGACGATATCGGGCGCGTGAAAAAATCGCCGATCGTCGCTTGCCGTACCACCGGACTCTGCCGCGTCAGCGCCCAGATCCGCCAACATGGTGATAAACCAGTGGTCCCTGCGATGGTTATCGTCGCCTGCCCCTGCTCTCCGGCAAATCGACGCGCCATAGCGCGCCACCACTGTCTCCCACGTACAGTCTGTGTATGATGCCAGCGGGTGTGACCAGCGCGGCAACCGTGGAGGGAATACTGTCCACCAACCCCGCATGTGCGTAATGCATGTTGGAGCTGACGCCGGTAACACCCCGTACCGCCTTCCAGACAAGTTCACCGGTTCGTGCATTAACAATGTAAATAGCATTACCGACAGCATCATCATCGGCATTGAGGTCTTTACCGCGCCGCGCGGTGTAGCCATCATTCCAGCCGCCGTTGTAGCCACCGGCGAAGATCAGCACATCCAGCGGGACACCACTGTAATTAACCTTGCCTACCACCGGGGTTGAAAACGTCAAACCCAGTTCGTCAAATGCACCGCCCGCCGCCGGAGTAATTTTCCACAACAATCTGGGGACGGCGTCAGGGTTGCTGATATCCAGGGCAAAATAGCTGGAGCCGCCACGCCGCAAACCAACGTACACATAGGCTTCATCGCCAGACCGGTAATCAAGTGTTCCATCGCCATTCTTGTCAACCTTCAACACAGCCGGCGCGCCGTCGACGCCATAGTGCCGGGGCAGAGCCGTGGTGGTCTCTTCGTGACGCCACCTGATGTTGGCCAGCAACTCCCTGGGATAAAAGCCGAACACTTCGCGGCCCGACTCGCTGCCGCTGGTATCGGTGTTCTGCAGGATATGGAACATACCCTCCCCACTACCAAACAGCACGCGGATATTCGGGTTTACCTTGCTGTAGCCGGGCGTCGCGCCATAATTCAGCGCCACCGGCCGCGAGTGCAGAACATCGCCCATAATCCAGCCCCGGGCGGAAGATTTGCCATTGTCCGTATCCTGCCCTCGCGCCCACCTGAGCAGATTCAGGAGCGCCTCGTCCGTCATCTCTGCCTCGGGATCGAGTAAAGGCTTAAGCGCCAGTAAAGTTGTCGCATTGGCATCGAAGGGCTCAAAGTCCTGCCCGGTTTCCGGCTCGTAAAACAGCTGCCGGGGCAGATAACCATTGACCGGGGCATCCGCATTGGTATCCCCGATAGAGTGCTCTACAAGCACTCCCTGGTCGGTGCTGTAACTGACGAACCCGTCTATCTTCTGGCCGGCGCCCCCGCGGGTCACTATGCGGCCATCGGCCCCGTCCGGGACAGTCTTGCCATCACCGGGCGGCAGGGTTGCGATGTCGGTCCAGAAGGTCAATGCATCAAAGCGCAGTTGACCCCTGTTATCACCGGTCAGTTCAAAGGCGGGCTCAGCGCGCACGTCAACGATCTGGTCAAACATGCCCTGCGCGCCCGCTGCAACCGTCTCACCATTGCGCTGCGAATTCTTCAACTTCAGTTTCTTGACATTACCCGGCCAGTCCGCGCCTGCCTGCGGCAGGAATAGCGGGATAAACAGGTTGTCCAGTACCCGGCCCGGATTAAAAGCATCTTCGGAAAAGGCCACGTCCATAGAGCTGCCGGCGACGTTGTTATTGCCGCGAGGGCCGTGGTCAGACTCGCCTGCAATGCTACGGGTTCATCGACATACAGGACAGCCCCGCTGCGGCCAGCGACAGCATAATCAGCGGCGCTTCCGGACCTGTCGCGGCTGGTCACCACCCAGGTCTTTTGCAGGGACGCGTTTGCATCTGTGTTCGGTAGCAAATCCGTACTGCTATTGTGCAGGTAAGCCAGCAGCTGCTCGAAAGAGGCCTGGATCGACAGCGGCAGCTGTGCAGCAATCTGGGTATTCAGGTCCTCGTCATGTGTCGACAGGCCCAGGGTAAACAGAATCGAGTAAAGTTTCTGGCACCCCTGCTGGTCGGCAAAGGGCGCCAGGTATTTGCCGCTTTTTGATAATGTTCCCATCGTAGTCTGGCACGGGGTCGACTAGACCAAAGTTGCCGCTGGTATTCTGCCCCAGGGCCACATCGCCACCTTGTATATAGCGCAACCACTCGAAATACGTCTCTTTCGGTTGCAGCTCATGGGACACCACCGGACGCGAGAACCGGAGTCGACTTGAGAGTAGTGACGAACTCAGCCCGGTGCTCCTGTAAACGCCGGTATCCCTGCAGTAGCGTGCCTCCTCCCCGCACAGTATCCAGGGCAGTTAACTGGTTATCCTGATGGTTCGATATCAGTAATGATAAATACACATCATCAAACAGTGTGTCTTCCAGCACGGCCGCCAGCACCGCCTTGAATACGCCTGGCGCAGTGACGCTGTCACCTTCAAGATACATGTCACCGAGGTGGCGATGGGCAGCCGCTGTCATGAACGGCGGCCCGCAGTTGACGCCGTAGGTGCACAGCACGCCATCGCGGGCACTGTCTCCCAGATCCATCACGACATGTACAAACACGCCGGCGAGGCCAGCATCGGGAAGCCACGCCTCTATGTCATCGGCCGCCGCCCCATTCACCCACAGCAGCAGGCAAACCAGCACAGCTACAAGATAATTTTTCATAACAGGCCCCTCCCTGGACCTAGCGCAATGCCGGCACACGCACCGCGATACCCTGCACGATATGAGCGCTGCCAAGGCGCTTTTCACTGCCACTGATACGTACATCGATCTCGAAGATCGCCGCATCAAAACTGTTGCTGCTGGACACTGTGTCCTGCGCCTCCCGCAGTGGAAAACCTCTCCATAACAAGGGATCCTGCCTGATCACCCGATAATCAATCTCCACTCCCGCTGGCGCTACAGCCGATTTGGGGGTCTGCAGCTGACTGCGGTCGCAGTGCAAACTTTGCTCTCCTATCGCACAGTTGGTGTGGCCCACACCGCCCTCAAGAGAAAAGTTATCCGGATTCAGAGACAACTCCGTGGCAATGGCCTGTGCTTTGTGCAAGGCCTCCTCCAGGAACTGATCGTTGCCGGCCATGCGTAATTGTAAAATTGCTGTCTGTAGCACTGTAGACGCGATGATTGCCAGCATCAGCATGAACACCAGGGCGAGCAGCAGTACAGCTCCATGGCTTGCAGTCAGTCGGCGTAATGCGGGCAGTTTTTCCATGGCTCCAGAGTATCAACCGATTGGTTCGATCCGATTGCGCAGGAGCACCGTTGTGCTGAATACGCGCCGCAGGTAGGGATCGTGTTTGGCAGTCAGTATTTTCTGGCCCAGCGTGTAGGTTTTCTCATCGTGATGACCGGAAATCTTGCTGATGCTGCGCAGTAACAGATGGATCTTCGCCGCGACGGCATGCTGCATTTCATCACCCGTAGGCGCCGACTTATACTGGTTGGGAACACCATCAGCGTCGGTATCTATACCAAACTCGAGCTGCATATTCTCCACACCCTCCACCAGGCAGCGCGACGTCATCGCATCGCCCGCCAGTGTTTCCATACACAGGCTGGGAATGTCATCGTCCTCGTTGCCGGAATCAGAATACCTGCGAATAAACATAATGCGGGAAATTGCCTCCCAATAGCTGAGTGATGGGAGCGCTCGCGCGGGCTCAAGCAGGTCAATTGAGCGCAGTTTTTCCCACTCGGGAGAATTTCCCGATGCGAGGCGTAGATACCAATTCTGTACGGTAGAGGTCGTCAGGCCAGCGGCGGGTATCCCTCGGCGCAGGCTCGCCTCTGCGGCGGTGCGCTTTATCGCAATCAGGTCGGTATCTAACGCAATGGCCGCGCTGTCCAGGCAGGTCAAAGGGGTAGAGTGCAGGGAAATCGGTACTGGCTGTCCGGAATAATCATTGACCAACTCCAGTGGATGGGTGCCATCCAAAACCCAATCCCGATCACTGCAGTCTGTACCTACGGCGGCGGGAGAAACACCGCTCAGCACAGGAACGCCTGCAAAAAATCCCGCCATGGTCAACTCCCGCGACAGCAAACGCATGGCATAGCGACCATTTTCCTGCATGCGCGCCATCTGTTCCTCATAAAAGTAGTTGCGTTTGGCACCCAGGTAGGCAATGACAATACCGCCGCTGAGAATCAGCCCCAACAACATTGACACCAGCAGCTCAACAAGCGACAGACCTTGCGTGAAACGGGCGACAGTATTTACACCTATCACGATGCTGCATTAGCGCGGCTCGATAAACGTAGAAATAGTAAGCTGCTGGCGCCGCAGTGTGCTGGAATCACTGTCAGCCGGTGCAACGCCGCTCCCCACGTCGTCATCACCGCAATTGGCTGCGGTTGCCATTGGGGAGGGCGTTGCACCCAGCCAGCTGATGGTCACCGCGATCTCGCCAGCATCACCTGTAATGCACGCCCGGGGTGAGACGAGGCCGCCTGCATAAACTCCAGCAAGTTTTTCTGCTTCTCCTAACAGGAGGGATTCCCACTGCCACACGTCAAAGGTCGCCAATTGTGCCGCCGAGCACGCAGTCGTATCGCAATCAGCGTCGGGCAGCGGCAAGCGATGGCTCACGTCCCCGGCATCGGTAACCCGATAGGCCGCAATCTGGCCAGGATTGGCGCGCATACGCTCGAGAATGTCCCGCGCCAACTGCGGTCGCAACTGAGCGCTGGCTCGCATCGTAGCCGGCTTTCTTGCCAGCCAGTTGCGCCGACAGCAGGCCCATCATGCCCATCGAAAAGATCAGCAATGCAACAAGGAACTCCAGCATGCCAATTCCCCTGTGCCCACCAATGCCAAACACCTTTTTCACGTCAAACGGCGCTGTTACGGGCACAGCACAACCCGCATTGCATCTCACACGGTCGGACATTCACCCCAACCTCCGATCAGACGCGCCCGGCCAACAATATTGATAACAATACTCAGTGACTGCATGGACGTTCGCTGCGGTGGACAGAACAACAGCGTACGATTGCTGTGTGATGAGCCATCAGGAAGATAGTTAATGAGTTCAAACGCCGCCGTGGTGCCACTGCGATTGCTTAGCCGGAAGCCCGGAGACAACCCTTCGAAGACCTGCAGTACCTCATCCGTGCCCGCATCGACCACTTTATCCTTGTCCGCATTGGCGAATACGATCCAACCACCCGCATAGGTGCCAGTGCATGAGGCTGTTCCGGTCGTCGCCATCGCTGAAGGACAAATGCTGACGGGCTGGTTCCTCATGACCGCCTCACTGCGCGCCAGATTGATCGCACCCAGAAAGCGGCTGGCCTCTGCGCGCAGTCGATTACTGTGCAGCAGGTTCTGGAACAGAGGCGCGCCCAGGGACAGGGTGACGGCAAGCACCACCAGCACGATCATCAGTTCAATCAGGGTAAGCCCACTGGCGGGGCCACGCGGCGACATCCTGTCCACAGCATTCCTCCATTTGCGGACAAGCATAGGATGACCGGGGAAAAGCGCCAGCAAATGGTTTCTATTTGCCTGAAAAGGGCGTTATTGGATGCCCGACAGCGGGCGCAGGATTAGCGCGAAGAAGTCCTAGATATTCTTCGCGGCAATGCGCAACTCGCGCGGCAGGGAAAAGGTAATGTTCTCCGGTTGACCCGCAACCTCGACCGGCACTTGCGCACCGAGCGCGCACAGGCCGTCGATAACTTCCTGTACCAGCACCTCCGGGGCGGAGGCTCCGGCAGTCACACCGATACGCGATTTACCCTGGAGCCACTGCGGGTTTATGTCCTCCGCACCATCCAGCAGATATGCCTCGGCGCCCATGCGCTCGGCCAGCTCGCGCAGCCGGTTGGAATTGGAACTGTTGGGGGAGCCTACCACCAGCATCAGGTCGCAGGTAGCGGCGAGCTTCTTCACCGCGTCCTGGCGATTCTGGGTGGCGTAACAGATATCGTCCTTGCGCGGCCCCTCAATATTGGGGTAACGCGCGCGCAGGGTATCAATTACCTTCGCGGTATCATCCATGGACAGGGTGGTCTGGGTAACGTAGGACAGGTTCTCAGGATCTTTTACCACCAGCGCAGCGGCCTGCGCATCGTCTTCCACGAGATAAATCTCACCGCCGGCGCTGCGGTCGTATTGCCCCATCGTACCCTCCACCTCCGGGTGTCCGCGATGACCAATCAGTACACACTCCCGGCCCTGCAGGCTATAGCCCGCCACCTCCACATGCACCTTGGTGACCAGCGGGCAAGTGGCGTCAAATACCTTGAGCAAGCGCTTCCCCGCTTCCCGGCGCACAGCCTGCGACACGCCATGCGCACTAAAAATGACAATGCAGTTGTCCGGCACTTCATGCAAATCATCGACAAAGACGGCGCCACGCGCACGCAAGTCCTCCACCACAAACTTGTTGTGCACGACTTCGTGGCGCACATAAATCGGGGCGCCAAACACCTCCAGCGCACGATTTACAATGTCGATGGCACGATCAACCCCGGCGCAGAAGCCGCGAGGATTCGCCAATCGTATTTCCATTGCCAAATATCTCTCCTGAAACGCCTGCCAGTTTGGTCTGCCCAGCGCAGCGACCAAGCCAGATTCACCTGACCAGTTCTAGTGTAACTCCAACGGCTCCACCCTGTGGATCAGGACATCAAACAGGATTGTACGCCCGGATAGCGGATGATTGAAATCCACCGTCACCTCATCCTCATTGAACGCGACAATCATGCCGGGCAGCTCACTGCCACTGGCATCGGCGAAGGAAAACACCAGGCCAACTTCCAGATCCATATCTTCTTCAAACTGCTTGCGGGGTAAATACTGCACGTTGTTGTCATTGGGCTGGCCGAAGGCTCGCTCTGGCGGCACCACAAACATCTGCCGCTCGCCCGGCGACATACCAAACAACAAGCGCTCAAATCCCGGCAGCAGACTGCCATCACCGATGACGAAATTGACCGACGTCGCCGCCGAAATTGGTGTCCACTTCCGCTCCGTCCTCCAGACTAACTGAAAAATTCAGGAAGACTCGGGTACCTTCACTTACGGGTACAAGATTCATTATTCTGATTTCCCTTCACCCACAACAGCCGTGTCCCGGTGCAGAAAACTATCCAGCAACATACAGGCCGCCCCCACCGATATCGCCGAGTCGGCTATGTTAAAGGCGGGGAAATAATGGCCCTGGTAGTGGACCGAGATAAAATCCACGACGTAGCCCAGCGCCACACGATCCCACAGGTTGCCCAGCGCGCCTCCCAGGATCAGTCCCAGACCCAGGGCCAACAGCCACTGTCCCCGCGGCATCACCCACAACCAGATAGCAAGGGCCACACTGATACCAATTGCCGCCGCGCTGAAAAAGTAGCGCTGCCAGCCGCCGGCATCGTTCAGAATGCTGAACGCCGCGCCCGTATTATGCTGTAAGGTAAGATTGAACCACCAGAATACGCGCACCGGCTGTCCGTATTCCAGGCTGCTGCTGGCGAGTCCTTTGGTGTACTGATCCAACAGGATGACCACCAGTGCCAGACCGAACCAGGGCAGTGCGTAAAGTCCGCTACGCAAAATGACGGCGCTCACCATCGCCATCAACGTTTTCTATACAGCGAGCCGCACAATGTCGGATGCACGGTATTGTGGCCAACATCGAGCCTGCGATGCCAACAGCGCTCGCATTTCTCCTCGGTCGCCACGGCAATCTGTAGTCGCAGCTCAGGCAGTTCAGTGCTGACCGCGTCTGCATCGGCGGCATCAAGCGGCAGCAGGGTCGCAGCTGAAGTAATCAGCACAAAGCGCAGCTCATCGCCCAGTGTATGCAGGCTCGCATGCAGGTCAGCAGAGCAGTACAGTGTGACTGCAGCATCCAGCGAACCGCGCAAGGCACCAGCTGCCCGCTGCGCCTCCATGGCCTTGTTGACCGCCGTGCGCACAGCCATCAACTGCTGCCAGAAAGTTCGCCCCATGGCCGCGTCCGGCGCCAGGCTTGCCAGGCCCTGGTACCACTGCTGCAGCAGCACCGACGGGGCCCGCTCTCCCGGCAGGTTTTCCCAGATCTCCTCCGCCGTAAAGCTGAGGATGGGAGCGATCCAGCGCACCAGGGCTTCACCGATATGGTACATGGCGGTCTGGGCAGAGCGCCGGGCCACGCTGTCGGCCTGCGTCGTGTACTGACGATCCTTGATCACATCCAGATAAAAACCACCCAGGTCATTGGCGCAGAAGTTGTGTAGCTTCTGGTAGATCTGGTGAAAATTGTAGCTTCGATAGGCTTCCACTATTTCCTGCTGCAACTGTGCTGCCCGGTCCACCGCCCAGCGATCCAGCGATAGCATGTCGGAAAAACTCACCGCATCCACAGCCGGATCGAAGCCGTTTAGGTTGGACAGGAGGAAACGCGCTGTATTGCGAATCCTGCGATAAGAGTCTGCAGTGCGTTTGAATATTTCATCGCTGACCGTCAGTTCGCCGCGATAATCGGTGGCTGCCACCCACAGGCGCAGGATATCCGCGCCGAGGTCGTTCATCACCGCTTTCGGCGCGACGATATTGCCGATGGACTTGGACATCTTGCGGCCATCACTGTCCACGGTAAAGCCGTGGGTCAGCACCGTCCTGTAGGGCGCTACACCATCCATGGCGATTGCTGTCAGCAGCGAGGACTGGAACCAGCCGCGATGCTGGTCAGAGCCTTCCAGGTACATGTCCGCCGGAAATTGCAGCTCTGCGCGCTGGCGCAACACACAGGCGTGGGTAACGCCGGAATCAAACCAGACATCCAGGGTATCGGTAACCTTCTCGTAGTGGCTGGCATCTTCACCCAACAGTTCGGCGGCATCCAGATCAAACCACGCGTCCACGCCACTGCGCTCCATACGTTGCGCTACCTGCTCCATCAGATGCGACGTCTGTGGATGCAATTCACCGGTTTCCCTGTGAATAAACAGTGCTATCGGCACACCCCAGGTGCGCTGGCGCGAGATACACCAGTCCGGTCGGTTGGCCAGCATGCCATCGATACGCGCCCTGCCCCATTCCGGCAGCCACTGCACCCCGGCCACTGCGGCCAGAGCTTTATCCAACAGCCCTTGCTGTTGCATGCTCACGAACCACTGTGGCGTGGCACGAAAAATGATCGGCGTCTTGTGCCGCCAGCAATGCGGATAGGAGTGCAGGTACTCCTCGTGGTGCAACAAGACACCGCGCTCCTGCAATAAGGCAACGATAGCGGCGTTGGCCTTCAATACATGCTGGCCCGCGAAGTGCTGGGTATCCGGCAGGTAAACACCGTTGCCGTCCACCGGATTGTAGACCTCCAGGTGATATTGCTGACCCACCACAAAATCATCCTGGCCGTGGGCCGGAGCGGTGTGCACCGCGCCCGTACCCGCTTCCGTGGTTACGTGCTCGCCGAGGATCACGGGCACCTGCCGCTCCAGGAAACAATGCTGTAGCAACAGGTTTTCCAACGCCGCACCCTTGCAGCGCCCCAGCACCTTGAGCGCGCTCCAGGCCAAAGCGGGCGACACAGGATTGCGCCAGTTGCTTCGGCCACCAACAATGCCCTGCCCCGGCCTTCGATCAATACGTAATCCAACTGCGGATGCAAACACACGGCCATATTGGCGGGCAGCGTCCAGGGTGTGGTGGTCCAGATGGGCACGGCGATGTCGCCGTCGTAGGCCGCCCCGCAGGCGGCATTGAACGCAGCCGGATTGATGGCGGCAAAGGCGACATCAATCGCCGGTGAGCGCTTGTCCTGGTACTCCACTTCCGCCTCAGCCAGTGCCGAGGCGCAGTCCATACACCAGTGTACGGGTTTGAAGCCCTTGTGCAGGTGGCCGTTATCGACAATGCGTGACAGCGCGCGGACAATATCGGCCTCGAATTTAAAATCCATGGTCAAATAGGGATTTGACCAGTCCCCGACCACGCCCATACGGATAAAATCGGTGCGCTGCCCGTCGATCTGGCGCCTGGCGTAGTCACGGCATTTCTGGCGGAACTCGGTGGGGCTGATCTTGACTCCGGGCTTGCCCACCTTTTTCTCGACATTGAGTTCTATCGGCAGTCCGTGGCAGTCCCAACCGGGCACATAGGGCGCGTCGTAACCATCCAGCGTCCTGGATTTGACGATGATGTCCTTCAAGATCTTGTTGACCGCATGCCCCACATGCAGCTCCCCGTTGGCATAGGGTGGGCCGTCATGCAGGATGAATTTGGGCCGTCCGGCGCACTCCTGGCGAATCATCTCGTACAGGCCCATTTCCTGCCACTGTTTCAGGCGCAGGGGTTCCCGCTGGGCCAGGCTGGCCTTCATCGGAAAATCCGTCATGGGCAAATTCAGTGTGTCTTTGTAGTCGCTCATAGTTTTTTCGAGTTCTGGCCCCGGCTAAACCAGGCCCGTGTCTGCTCTATATCCCTCGCTATATTCTCGCGGAGTTCTGCCACCGACCCAAACTTCATTTCTTCGCGCAACTTATGACGGAAGGTCACTTCAATATGCCGACCGTACAAATCAATCTCCCGGTCCAGCAGGTGTACCTCCAGATTGGCCCTGATACTGTCGTCTACCGTGGGCCTTACTCCGACATTGGCGACACCGGGGGCGTTCTTGAGACCACCGCCGCTCACTTCCACCGTGTACACGCCGGACAGCGGCGCACGCAGTCGACGCAATTGCAGATTAGCCGTGCGTGTGCCAATGACCTGCCCCAACTGGCGACCGAAGATCACCCGACCGGAAATACTGTAGGGTCGACCCAACAAGGCCTCCGCCGCGGCAAAATCGGCGTTCTCCAGGGCCTCCCGGATGCGCGTGCTACTCACCCGCTCGCCCTGCACCGCAAACGTCGGGGTGGAGCCGGTAGCATAACCATAGCGCAGACCCTGCTCCCGTATAAACTCGATATCGCCCTGGCGATCGGCACCGAAACGAAAATCGTCTCCCAGCACCACGTAGCGCACGCCCAGCCCGGCCACAAAGATATCATCGACGAAACGCTGCGCGGACATGCCGCGAAACTTCTCGTTAAAGCGTATGCGTAACAGGCGCTCCACGCCCAGCGCCTCCAGTGCCCGGCATTTCTCCCAGAAACTCATGATTCGCGCAGGTGCCTGAAGCGGGGCGAAAAACTCGCGGGGCAGCGGCTCGAAGACAATGATGAGCGAGGGCAGCGCCAGTTTCACCGATTTTTCCAGCAGGTGGCGAATAACCGCCTGGTGACCGAGATGAACACCATCAAACGCACCAATCGTCGCGACACAACCATGATGTCTGGGCCGCAGATTGTGCAGGCCGCGAATCAGTTCCATGCGGTATCCAAGCCGGTTCAAGCCAAACGCGGCAGTATAGCGAACTTGATCCCCCTAGCCTATGGTCCGCCGCCATACCGAAGATGAAACTGCCTGCGGGATGCTGTGCTCACTGCGACGCAGGCGCTAGCAGGTGCCGCATCCGAGTACCCAGCAGCCAAAGCGCAGCGAAGTAAACGGCAACGCCGACACCACACAGTAGTCGCCAGTTCGAGAACCCGTCGCGGCCAGTGCCAGTCGTACCACGCGGCCCCCTCAGGGGCCAGCCATATAATTGCGGCAACCATGCTGGCAGAAGCCACCAGCAATCGCAGTGTGTAAGGCGTCCACCCGGGCTGGAACCGGTAGTACCCGGCGCGCAACAAACCCCGCATCAACAGCCCCGCATTGAGCATGGCGGCAAGGCTGGTGGCCAGCGCGAGACCCATGTGCCCGATATTGAACAAATACATCAAGGGCAGTGAAAACATCAGGTTCATAACCATGTTCGCGACCATGGCAGTGATACCAATCTTCACCGGTGTGGCAGTATCCATGTGCGCATAAAAGCCGGGGGCCAACACCTTGATCAGCATAAACGCGACCAAACCCAGGCTCAGGGCCCGCAAACTCAAGGCCGACATGTCCACATCGTGCGATGTCAGTGCACCGTACTGGAACAGGGTAATCAGTATGGGTTCAGCCAGCACAATCAACGCCAGCGCCGAGGGCACCCCAATCAGCAATACCCAGCGCATTGCCCAATCCAGGGTGGCGCTGAAATGCTCATCCCGGGACGCCGCGCGATGTGCTGAGAGATTGGGCAGAATGACCGTGGCAATGGCAATACCAAATATACCCAGGGGTAACTCCGTGAGCCGGTCAGAGTAATACAACCAGGACACACTCCCGGTAGGAAAAAACGATGCCAACACCGTATCCAGCAGCAAATTGATCTGGCTAACCGAGACCCCGAACAGGGCCGGCACCATCAGTTTCATGATGCGCCGCACGCCCTCGTCCGAAGTATCCCAGATTGGCCGCGGCACCAGATCCAGCCGATAGAGGGACGGCAGTTGAAAGAGTAACTGCACGACACCGGCCAACAGCACACCCCATGCCAGAGCGAATACCGGCTCGTCAAACCACGGCGCTGCGACCAGTGCGGCAAATATCAGCGAGAGATTCAGGAAAAATGGCGTGAATGCAGGCACGGCAAAGCGGCCGAAGCTGTTGAGTATGGCTCCACAAAAACCGGTCATCGAAATGAGGAACAGATAGGGAAAGGTGATGCGGATCATTTCGGTAGTGAGGTAAAACTTCTCGGGCTGACTGACGAAGCCCGGGGCAAAAATCGTCGTGACGAGCGGCGCGGCAAATATGGAGATGCCTGTGACAAACAGCAGCGTACCTCCCAGTACTCCGGCCACCCTGTTGACCAGTTCTTTTACCGCTGCAGCGCTGCCCTGCGCTTTATACTCCGCCAGCACGGGTACAAACGCCTGGGAGAACGCTCCCTCGGCAAACAGGCGGCGCAGGAAATTGGGTATCTTGAAGGCGACGAAAAAGGCATCCGCATTGGCGCTGGCACCGAAAACCCTGGCTATTACGATATCGCGCAGTAATCCCAATACCCGTGAGAGCATGGTCATGCTGCCGACCTGAAAGCTGGAGCGCAACAGGCCTGGAGCAGCTTTTGCGGGAGGGTTAGCGTTACTGTCAGTCATGTGCCATCAAGCGCCGGCGAGAAGCCTTAGCACCAGCGCTCCCGCAATGCTGCACCGTGAATGTGTAACCACTGCAGGGCGATCAGGGTATGACCATTGGGAATACGATTCTCGGCAAGCATCTGCAGGGCATCCGTGCGCGCCACCGCATGCACCAGAATATCCTCTCCTTCCTCCTGCAAGCCGTGCAGACCCCCAATAGCAGCCTTGTTCACGCGACCACAGAACAGGCGCACCTGCTCGGTACAGGCACCGGCACTGGGAAATACCGTGGCAATGGGCACCAGCTCCGAAAGCTGGCACGCCGCCTCCTCCATCGCTTCGCGATGCACCACCTCCTCATCGCGCTCCCCGGCTTCCACCACTCCGGCAATCAATTCCAGCATCCAGGGACTGTCATCGCCGCGTATTGCCCCCGGGCGAAACTGCTCAATCATCACCAGACTGTCAGTTACAGGGTCATAGGGCAGAACGGCGACAGCATCACCGCGCTCGAACACTTCGCGCACTATCGGATCACTCCAGCCGCCGGCAAACCGGCGGTGTTGCAAGGTGATTCTGCGCATTGAATAGTGACCAGACCAGACGGTCTGGTCATCGAGCAGCCTGACGTCCCGCGCTCCAAATTTCAATTCCAGCGCCATCAGAAACGGCCGCCGGTGTACCAGTTAACATCGCGTGCATGCTCATCCACCTGTTCCACGACATCCAGAATCAGTGCGAATAACGCCATACGCAGCAGCAAGCCGTTATCGGTCTGGCGGAAAATCGCCAGGTTCGGATTGTCATTCAGGTCATCGTCCAGTTCCCTGGCGTTGACCCTGGAATCCCGTGGCAGCGGATGCATGATAACGGTGTTGGGTTCACAGTGGCGGGTGTAGATACTCTGGTTGAGGCGGAAGCGTCCCCGATACAGATCTGCCTCTTCCTGGGAACTGAAGCGCTCCTCCTGGATGCGAGTGGAATAGACGATGTCCACGTGGGCGATGCTTTCTTCCAATTGATCAGACTCCAGCACCTTGTGCCCCGTGTTGCGCAGACCCTCGACTATTTCTGGCGGCATACGCAACGCCTCGGGCGACACCAACACGACCTGTACTCCTTCAAAACGACACAGGAGTTTGCAGAGGGAATGCACCGTGCGGCCATAGCGCAGGTCCCCCACCATGGCGATGCGCAATTGGTCTATCGTGCGTCCGCTGGCAGCTATTTCGCTGCGAATCGTGTACAGGTCCAGCAAGGCCTGGCTGGGATGCTCATTGCTGCCATCTCCGCCATTGATGACGGGCACCCGGCTGGCAGCGGCGAACTCTCCCACCGACCCCACCTGCGGGTGGCGCATGGCAATCACATCTGAGTAGCCGCTGAGCACTCTGGCAGTATCGTAGAGGGATTCGCCTTTGGCGATGGCGGAATTTTCAAAACCGGTGGTTTCACGCACCTCGCCGCCGAGCAGGTTAAATGCACTACCAAAACTGACGCGGGTCCGGGTGCTGGGTTCGAAGAACATGGATCCAAGAATTGCGCCGTCAAGCACATTGGTGACGCGGCGGCGATGGGCGTAGGGGACCATACGATCGGCCACGGAGAATATCCGTTCAACATCGTCCCGCTCGAACTGCTGGACTGAGAGGATGTGGCTTCCGGCAAACTGCACGCTGGTTCTCTCCTGGGCTGGCACAAGACATGACGCGGGTTATGCGCCGCCCATTATAAGGGCGACATAGTGTCCTGCCCATGGGCGTAATACCAAAGAACTTGCCGGGCGCTCAGGCCAATAACGTATCCGCGTAATCCAGCAGTTGCTCCAACAGCGCCTGCTGCGCCCCTGACAAGTCAGCACTGGCCATCAACGCCTCAATCTCTGCCTGAAACTCCTCCATGCAGTATCCGGCCCCGGACTGCGGCTCAGTGAGCCTGTGGTAGCGGAACTCTTCCCACAGGGCAAGTTCCTGTGGGGCGAGGCTGCCCGGATAATTGCGCGCCCGGTAGCGAAACAACATCTCGGGCAGACGGCTATCCTCAAATACAAAGCTCCCGGCAGCGAGTGCTTCCGGAGTTTGCGCGCGCAGTTGCTCCATGACCCGCTTGTCCTGCTCACTGAAGAATCCTCCGCTGTACAGCATCAGGTCCGGATCATCGGGAGTGTCGAAGTTACGTCCCCCGTAGATCGCCTGCACCTTGGCTGTGAACCCGGCGGTATCCCGTGCACGATAGCCGCGCAAGGCTTCAAGGTGCTGCCGACACTGTTCACCGCTGATTCCAAGGCGCTGGGCCGTCGCCGGGTCAGCCATTTTCGGCGTGAGCACTATCGGGCAGCGATTGATATGGATCGACTTGAGACCCAGCCTTGGCGTCCCCTCAGGCAGATCCTCTGTTCGTGTATAGAGCAACTCCTGCAGTTGCTCTACTGCCAGATCAAACAGCATTTGAGGGTTCGCGCCAAGGTCGAAACAGATAATTTCATTTTTGTTTACAGGGTGCGCTGCCAGAGGCACCACCAGAGCGATGTTGTGCCGCCGGGCTCCGAACATGCCGGACACGTGCAGTACAGGTTTCATCCCTGCGATATCCAGTTGCGCTAACACCGAGCGCTTATCCCGGTGGTGCAACACATAGTCATACAATTTGGGCTGTCGCTCCTTTATCAACCGCGCCAGTGCAATCGTCGCGTGTACATCTGACAGCGCGTCGTGGGCAGCGGTATGGCTAATACCATTGGCAGCAGTCAGATCCTCCAGACGAAAGCTGGGCAGGCCATCTTCCCGCAACGGCCACTCGATACCCTCAGGTCGCAGGGCGCAAGTGGTGCGTACCATGTCGATGATGTCCCAACGGGAATTGCCGTTTTGCCACTCCCGCGCGTAGGGATCATAGAAGTTGCGGTAGAGGGTGTGACGGGTGATCTCGTCATCAAAGCGCAGGGAGTTATAGCCCACACCGCAGGTGCCCGGAACTGCCAGCTCCCGATGGATACTGGCGATGAATTCGCACTCTGGAAGCCCTTCAGCAAGGGCTCGTTGCGGTGTAATTCCGGTGATCAGGCATGCCTGCGGATGAGGTAGAAAGTCATTGGCTGGCCGACAAAAAATGACCAGCGGATCGCCAATAACATTCAGCTCAGCATCGGTACGCAGGCCCGCAAACTGCGCCGGCCTGTCCCTTGAGGGGTTGGCGCCAAAGGTTTCGTAATCGTGCCAATAGAACGTGTCAGGCAACGTCTATGGCCTGCTCTGCTATCCTGGCCCGCCAGATTCTTGGTCCTATTTCATGTACGGAAGCGCCACTGGTATCTACCGCCACACTCACGGGCATGTCTTTCACTTCAAATTCGTAGATGGCCTCCATACCCATTTCGGGAAAAGCCACCACCCTGGCGGAGGTGATCGCCTTGGATACCAGATAGGCCGCGCCGCCCACGGCCATCAGGTAGACCGCCTTGTGCTTCTTGATCGCCTCGACCCCGACGGGTCCGCGTTCGGCCTTGCCGATCATACCCAGCAGGCCAGTATGTTCGAGAATGAAGTCGGTAAATTTGTCCATGCGCGTGGCGGTCGTCGGACCAGCCGGGCCCATCACCTCGTCGCGCACCGGGTCCACCGGACCCACGTAGTAGATAAAGCGGCCCCTGAGATCGACCTGCGGCGGCAGTCCCTCACCACTCTCGATCAGTTCCTGCATTTTCTTATGGGCCGCATCCCGTCCGGTCAGCATCTTGCCCGATAACAGCAAGGTATCGCCGGGCCGCCACTGGGCGGCTTCCTCGCGGGTTACCGTATCCAGATTGACGCGACGTACATTTTCACCCACTTCCCAGGTGATGTCCGGCCAATCATTGATATCCGGCGGCGTTTGTAAAGCAGGACCGGACCCATCGAGCACAAAATGCGCATGGCGAGTGGCCGCGCAATTGGGAATCATGGCCACCGGCAGGGACGCCGCATGCGTCGGATAGTCCTTGATTTTCACATCCATTACCGTGGTAAGCCCGCCGAGACCCTGGGCGCCAATACCCAGCTTGTTGACTTCCTCCATGATCTCCAGACGCAGTTCCTCCACCCGGTTGGAGGGCCCCCGCTCGCGTAATTCATGGATATCGATTGGCTCCATGAGCGCTTCCTTAGCCATGATCGCCGCCTTCTCGGCGGTGCCGCCTATGCCTATGCCCAGCATGCCGGGCGGGCACCAGCCGGCTCCCATAGTGGGAATGGTTTTCACGACCCACTCTACTATGCTATCGGAGGGGTTCAGCATGACCAGCTTGGATTTGTTTTCGGAGCCGCCGCCCTTGGCCGCCACCTGTACATCGACGGTGTCGCCTTTTACCACCTCCATGTGAATGACCGCCGGCGTATTGTCCCTGGTGTTCCGGCGCGCGCCCGCCGGGTCTTCGAGAATCGAAGCCCGCAGGACATTGTCAGGATGAGTATAGGCTCTGCGCACACCTTCGTTGACCATATCGGCTACCGACAGGTCCGCGTCCCACTGTACATTCATGCCAATTTTGAGGAAGACGGTGACGATCCCGGTATCCTGGCAGATGGGGCGATGGCCCTGGGCACACATCCGCGAATTAATCAGGATTTGCGCCATGGCGTCCCGGGCCGCCGGGTTCTGCTCCCGCTCATAGGCTTCATTCACAGCCTTCACAAAATCCAGGGGGTGATAGTAAGAAATAAACTGCAGGGCATCTGCGACGCTATCGATGAAGTCGTCCTGTCGAATAACAGTCATGGCATGAATCCTTGTGGCGCGGATGCAGAAAAAAGGAGCGATATCATACACCCCTTGCGGGAATCAGCGGACACCGAAAGCGCACCTGCTTCAGGGCTGCTGGGGCGACGAGGTCTGCATTGCCCTTACGGTAGACTGCAGCTCACCCAAACTGGTGTTGACCTGCTTGCGGAAGGCGTTGACGGAGCCCACCCATTCCTCGTTACCCGCCACTCGCTTATCAAGTTTGGCCAGGGCCAGTTCAATTCGATTGAGGCTGTCTGCCACACGTTCCACCTCGGCCTGGCTGGCCTTGGCGCTGGACATCAGGCGCGCGAGATCGCCCGCCACACTTTTCAGTTCAGCGATATCGGTAGATGCTACTTTCAATTGCGATTGGGTAGTGGACAGGGAGCCCTCCATCGCCTTGACGCTTTTTCCCTGGCTGGCGCTGGCGGATTCCAGTTTGCCCAATCGATCCTTGGTCTCCTTCCACACGTTGTCCCAGAGCTTGCGCACCTCGGCCTCAAGCTGCGCAGCCTTTTTTGCCTGCACCTCGGCATTCTGGTTCATACCCTCGTCGGTATCGGACAATCTGGCCTCCAGATCGCCAATGCGTGTTGCATAGTTCGAAATATGCTCATTGGCCTGCTGCAACTGCGTCTGTAACTGCCAGGCCCAGGCACAGGCCAGCAACGGCAGCAACGAGCGAAATCGCAATAATCAGGCGCGCCAGCAGACCTGTACCCCCCGCGCTGGAAGGCTGCTTTTGAGCACCTGGACTCCGACGTCTCTCGCCCCTGTCGGCACTGGGTTTGCTAATGTTGCGCTGCGGCACACCGTCCCGGGTCGGTACAATGGAGGGGATGTGATCCAGGTCGTCGTGTTGCATGGGGTAATTACGCTGTGTAAACGTTAGTGGCAATTATACATGCCGCCTACCAGACCGGAACAAAAAAAGCCGGGATAACCCCGGCTTTGTTGTACTTCAGATTCTGCCTCAGAGAAAGTAGCAGCAATGCCCACATCAGCGCTGTCAAACCAATACTGCAATGGATCACACCTTTGACAGTGGTCAATGGGCCCAGCTTGCCGAACAGGGCGTTAGCTTCCAGTAGCAATGATGATAGCCAAACAGGCGAAAAGGCCTGTACTGACTAACCCCTTCGATACACAGGATGCTTGGAACCCAACATGGCGAACAGCATGGGGCCGGACAACAGCGTATTGGTGCGAGAGGCCAGTCCCGCTTTGGCGGCACTGGAGGGGCCATCACCCGGTTTCAGACCCAGCACAACCTGCTGGTTTGGCCAAATGATCAGCCACACGTTCAGGAACATAATCGTACCCGCCAACGCACCTATCCATAATGACGGGCATGCCCATGATATTGGTGGTAGCACCGATCAGGTGCAGAAGGACCAAGCCCGTCAGGAAGGTAAACATCGCACCCCAGCGGAACCACCACAGCGCCCTGGGAGCCAGCTTCTTGAGCGCGTCGGCCTTGGCACCGGCTTCAGCTTCCTTGAAGTATTCCGTTTGTACAAAGTTGAAATAGTAAAGCATGCCTATCCAGACTATACCGAACAGGACGTGCGCCCACCTGAAGACAAATTCAAGAATCATGGTCATCTCCCTTTGTTGTTGTAAAAAAACCTGACCGTTATTGTACATAAAAAAAGGGGCAGAGCCCTTCTAAAAAAGCCCTGTCCCCCTTTTTTTTCAGAGACAAAAAACCCCGCCATACAGCGGGGTTTCTCGTTGTAACTGAGTTGGTATGGCTTACATCATTCCGCCCATACCACCCATACCACCCATACCACCCATATCGTGCCCGCCACCGCCGGAACTAGCTTTCTTCTACGGCTTCGCAGATCATGACTTCAGTGGTAATCATCAGGCCAGCGACAGAACCAGCAGCCTGCAGTGCGGTGCGCGTGACTTTGGCGGGATCCAGAATACCCATCTCAATCATGTCGCCGTACACACCTGTGGCAGCATTGTAACCGTAGTTACCCTTACCATTGTTTTTCACGTTATTCAGGACCACAGAACCTTCAGCACCTGCATTCTCCACGATCTGGCGCAGGGGACTTTCCATGGCGCGCAGAGCGAAGTTAATGCCGTGAGTCTGGTCTTCGTTGTCGCCTTTCATGCCAGCAATTTCCATCAGGGCACGAACCAGGGCAACGCCACCACCGGCCACAACGCCTTCTTCTACCGCAGCGCGAGTAGCATGCAGAGCGTCTTCAACGCGGGCCTTCTTCTCTTTCATTTCGATCTCGGTGGCAGCGCCAACCTTGATGACAGCAACACCGCCAGCCAACTTGGCCACGCGTTCCTGCAGTTTCTCGCGATCGTAATCAGAAGACGTATTCTCGATCTGCACACGGATTTCATTAACGCGCGCAGTGATGGCCTTGTGGTCACCGGCGCCATCAATGATGGTGCTGCTGTCCTTGTCCATAGTCACGCGCTTGGCATGACCCAGATGCTCCAGCGTCGCAGACTCCAGATCAAGGCCAACTTCTTCAGAAATCACCGTACCACCGCTGAGGATAGCGATATCCTGCAGCATGGCTTTGCGACGATCGCCAAAGCCAGGCGCTTTACATGCGGTTACCTTCACAATACCGCGCAGGTTGTTCACAACAAGAGTCGCCAGTGCTTCACCTTCGACGTCCTCCGCAACAATAACCAACGGCTTGGAAGACTTGGCGACCTGCTCCAGCAAAGGCAGCAGTTCGCGAATATTGGAGATTTTCTTCTCTACCAACAGGATGTAGGGCTCGTCAATATCGACGCTCATGCTCTCCTGATTATTGATAAAGTAGGGAGACAGATAACCGCGGTCAAACTGCATGCCTTCTACGACATCCAGTTCATTTTCCAGACCGGAACCTTCTTCAACGGTAATGACGCCTTCCTTGCCTACCTTGTCCATAGCTTCGGCAATGATTTTGCCCACGGCCTCATCGCTGTTGGAGGAAATGGAACCAACCTGAGCAATAGACTTGCTATCTACACAGGGAATTGCAGCAGCGGAAATTTTCTCCACTGCGGCGGCAATTGCCTTGTCGATACCGCGCTTCAAGTCCATAGGATTCATGCCGGCAGCGACGCCCTTGAGGCCTTCGCTTACGATGGATTGCGCCAGAACCGTTGCGGTAGTGGTGCCGTCGCCAGCGACGTCAGATGCCTGGGAAGCGACTTCCTTGATCATCTGTGCGCCCATGTTTTCGATCTTGTCTTTAAGCTGTATTTCCTTCGCTACTGACACACCGTCCTTGGTCACGGTGGGTGCACCGAAAGACTTGTCCAGAATTACATTGCGGCCCTTGGGGCCCAGAGTTGCCTTGACAGCGTCCGCCAGTATGTTCACGCCATTCAGCATGCGCTGGCGAGCGCTATTACCGAAAATTACGTCTTTAGCCATGATAAATATTCCTTACGTATTAATCTGTTTGTTACTTGTGAAAAACGATTACTTCGGGGTCTTACTCGACCACGGCGAAGATTTCGCTCTCACCCATAATGATCAGTTCCTCACCATCAACGTCGATGGTGTTGCTGCCAGCGTACTGGCCGAACACGACCTTATCGCCAACTTTCAAAGCCATTGGCCGCAATTTACCGCTTTCCAGCGCCTTGCCGTCGCCTACAGCGACGACTTCGCCCTGATTGGGCTTCTCTTTGGCGGAACCGGGCAGCAGGATGCCGCCTGCGGTGGCTGTTTCTTCTTCCTTGCGACGAACGACCACGCGGTCGTACAGCGGACGGATTTTCATTTGTGTAGCTCTCCAAAGTATCAATGTGATGTTATGGGTACCCCGGATCGGGGGTTAACCCGGTTAATTGGGGCGTGGGAACAGATTTCAAGCCCTGCTTAGCACTCTTTTCAAGAGAGTGCTAATTCTAGTCGGGAAAAGATTGGAGTCAAGCGCCACCACGTAGTTAGTCTACTCCTGCGATAGCCAAAATATTTGTTTATTTACAATATGTTACGTTCTATCTTTATCATCAAGATGCCGAAAAACACCCTCAATAGTCTCACCGCTACCTGTGTCCCGTTTCGGCATGTAGATCTCAGGCTGCGACCCCGACAGCACACGCGCCAGACGTCTGCGCAATGGACCTACCATTACAATCAGGGCAACCAGATCGGTAATCATGCCAGGGATCATCAACAGCAGACCGGCGAACCCCATAGCCATGTCATCCAGGAGCAATTCGGGACCAAATATCCTGCCATCCTGGCCTTGCCTGAGGCGCTCGAACATGCCCCGCCCCTGACGTTGCAATATCGCAATACCAAGGAGCAGCGTGGCAAACACATAGGCCAGGGCAGTCAGAGCACTGGTCTTGACACCCAGTTCGATCAGGGTGAACAGTTCCAGCCAGGGCAGGATCATAATTGCAAAACGCATAAAAAGAGTTCTCGGCTGGCTAGGAAGTTATGGGGGCAGTGCCACATTTTTCAAGCAATGCCACGCAAATCGTCGCAGTGATTCCTCGACACCAAATACACTGCCTGAAAAAGGGAGGTGGCGCTTGCTCACAGGAGATTTTCAGTATATGACGGACTACGAACTTGATATCAACCACCGCATCTGGCAGGTCGTTGCGGCAATTCCAAAAGGAAATGTGTCGACTTATGGTGGGGTCGCGCAAAAAGCAGGCATACCCCGTGCAGCCCGCCGGGTTGGCCTTGCGCTGCGGGGATTACCTGCCAATACACGCATTCCCTGGCACCGTGTCGTCAATGCGCAGGGACGCATTTCCCTGCCGGATGGTTCGATACCTCACAATACACAGAGAGACCGTTTGGAAAACGAGGGTATCCGCTTTAGAACGAATGGCACGATCGACCTTCGCCAATACGAATGGTAAACGGAGAAAACTATAGCCAACCGCTCGCTCCCTGAAAGTTACTTCTTGCCGCGGTGAATTTTTGACGCAGCAGTTGGCAGATGCCCCATATAGAAGAAGGTCTTTTTGGTTATCACATCACCGTGCCCACGAATCGCTTCGAACTGTTGTCTATACTTGTCCAGACTCCTATTCCTCTCTTCCATACTGACATTTGTTGTGGTTCCGCCATGTAGTTGGTGAAAGCAACCCTCACCTATCAGTTGCGCGGCAGTAATCCCAGGTGCATCGATAGCACGGCTAAAAATATCCAGATTGATAAAGCCTCCCCCAGGGTAATCGAACCGTTCATCCGCTCCACCCTGCTGCTTAAAGAGTGACCTTCTCATAAACAGGCAATTGGATTCGAACATGCGATTTAACCAGTTGATGTTTTCTGCGCCAGTACGCAGTGGCGTGCCGATTTCATACAGCCTATATCCATCCTCAGGCCAATTAATCTTCTGCAGCAACTGATCTTCGATATTCTTATCGTATCCTTGCGCAATTGACTCATTCTGCGCATCCGGGCCAAGCCAAAAATATCGGGTAGCCACAACAGGATTATCAAAAGCGGCATAACAGGCCAATGCCATTCGAAACACACCTGGTGTCAATATATGTGCCCCATCTATCATCAGGCAAACAATTTCACCTACCGCTTCCTCCAGCGCGATATTTATTGCTCTGGCAGGGGACGGTGACGCGTTTTTCAGCTGAATCAGGCGAACGGGGACATCTATACCCATCCAGGAGGCAGGGTCCAGCGGTACCGGCGATCCGTTATCGACCAGGATGACTTCGTACTCAAGGTCTTGCGCTCCCTGCTGGTAACTGCGAGACAGACTACGCAGGGTACGGGGAATTTCCCGCGCCATGTCGTACGATATAAGAATGACAGATAATTTCATTGATCCCTCATATTGAGGCACGCCTACCATCGGTCACGAGCTTGTAGAAAGGTGAGTTTTCATGATAGGTCATAAGCCCGTGGGTTAGCAAAAGTTTGTCCAACCACATGCCTGTTGTGTGGATAGAACGCACATGTCACTCCACTCGCTAGTCGAGCGGCCTGCCCGCTAGCCGCGCCCTTCTGCGTTCCACAGCTGTAATATTGGAAGCTGTCGTCGGCATATGCCCCATGTAGGTGAATGAGGCGTTTGCCATTACTTCATCATCGCCACGTATTTTCGCGTACTGCGCACGATACTTATGCAATCGCGCTGCCCTTTCATCTCCGTTGGAATTGGTTGTAACACCTCCGTGCAATTGGTGAAAACTCCCCTCACCAATAATCTGAATCGGTGTGACTCCGGGAGCCTCTACAGCTCGCTTAAAAATATCCAGATTCAAAAAGCCACCTCCAGGAAAGTCGAATCGCTCATCAGCGCCATCCAACTCCCTAAAAAGTGATCGCTTCATAAACAGGCAATTGGCTTCAAACATACGGTTAAACCAGGTAAGCCGACTGGCACCTGAGCGAAGCGGCGTGCTGATCTCGTAAAGCCGGTAGCCATCCTCCGGCCAGTTTATTCGCTGCAGTAGTTTGTCCTCAGCCTGCTGGTTGTAACCCTTCGCTACTGATACTGTTTGCTCTTCCATCCCAAGATAGAAATAACGTATCGCTACAACGGCATTCTCAAAGGCCTGATAACTGGAAAGCGCCATTTTGAAGACTCCAGGTGTCAAAATGTGGGCGCCATCAATCATTAAACAAATGATCTCACCTGCCGCCTCTTCAAGAGCAATATTGATTGCACCGGCCGGAGAAGCCGAGGCGTCCTCTATCCTTATCAGTCGCGCAGGCACATCAACGTCCGCCCATGTCGCTTCGTCCAGTGGCACTGGCGAACCGTTGTCAACCAGCAGGACTTCGTACGCGAGATCCTCCGCACCCTGCTGGTAACTGCGAGACAGACTACGCAGGGTACGGGGAATTTCCCGCGCCATATCGTACGAAATGAGAATGACGGATAGTTTCATTGAATCGACCTCTAGAGCAACGACGGGATGTATCGTCTCAGGATTTTTGAACTATATCGTGGAGAAAAAACCTAACTATTTGTAGCGATAACTCTCTCACAAAATCCACAAGTAAGGTGCAAATATTACTGGATTGCTGTGACTGGGAACAATTTGACCCGCCATTTCGCTTCCCATTGAGAGCGTCTTCAAGGTAGAGTTATGTGACTGAATTTTAAATGGAAAATTGGTCAGCCTCCCGGGTAGGGGTGGGCATATCCATTAGACTAGAGTGAAATGATCAAACAATACCGAAGGTTTAGCAGACTCTGGGTGTTAATCCTGGTTCTATTGTTTGCCAAGACAGAACACGTACAGGCTACGGATCTCGGATTCATAGATATCAACTTTAGTCGACCCAGCTTTGCAGACAAGCTCACTCAACAAAGTGTGAAGCAATCCTTTCAGGACTCTAGGGGCGCTTTGTGGTTTGTTACTCAAGAGGGTTTGAACCGTTACAACGGCTACGAACTCCAGAACTACAGATACTCTGCAGCAATCCCACTTCATTACCCACGACAACATTACTAGAATAACTGAAGACAATCAGGGTCGAATCTGGCTATCAACACGCGGTGCTGGCCTGGTCTCCTACAATGCGATATCAGATAGCTTCGAAGCGATCTATGCTGACCCAAACAATCACAATACCCCTTACTCTAATGACATTCAGTACGATATTTACTGCTGCAGACGGCACTATCTGGCTTGGTTATTCTAATGCGTTTAGTCAGTTTCAACCCCGAAAGAGCACTCTTTCCACCACTATGTTTCTGGCTCCAACAATATCCCTCTCACGGGAACTATCAGCAGATTTACTCAGACACCTGATGGTGCTATCTGGGCCGCGACACAAACCACTGGCCTTCTTCGAATTGAACCGTCAACGGGCAAGGTGAGCGTTCGCACTCACAATTTGGATCAAGCGAACTCTATAGTTTCAAACTGGCTATACGTCATTGTCGCTGACAAAGATGGCAGCATCTGGATTTCCTCGGCTGACTCAGGTAGTAAGTCGGTACGATCCCGTGAGGATTTCGCAACAAATTTCACTCATCAAGAATCAGACTATTAGATCTCATTGTCATCCAATCAAGACCTCGGACATTTTCGAAGATTCCAATGGCGATATTTGGATCGCCACCGATCAGGGCCTAAATTTATTTGTACCTGAAACCAATAACTTTATCCGATATAGACAGCGTAAACACTAACCTACCCGAAGATATTGTAATTAGTGTTTATCAAACGCGTGAAGGGAAATACTGGGTAGGGACCATGTCAGGTTTGGCATCTGGTATGAGAACGGACTTTCATAAGTACAACCGATCAAGAGGTAATCTTTCTAGTGACTCGGTTAATGCATTTACGGAATCGGGAGATGGGAGTCTGTGGGTGGGTACAGATGATGGCCTCAATAGACTCCGCCCTGGAAGTACTGAATTTGAGTGGATCAACGAATCTACCGAGCCTGCCATTTCAGATCCAAGAGTAATGAGTCTCTACAGTGACCAAAACACATTATGGGTCGGGACCTATGATAGCGGCCTCAATAAAGTGGACCTCATTACTGGCGATACCACAATATATCAAAGCAGCACCTTAGGAGGATCTGGTATCGGAGCAAATGGAATCACTTCAATCCTTCGACTATCTACCGGGGAGTTACTGATCGGGACTTATGGTGGCGGTCTGAGCATTTATAAAGATGAAAGCGACGACTTCATAAGCCTAATGAATGATCCTAATGATTCAACGACTATCAGCAACAACAGAGTGTTGGCAATTTATGAAGATTCTTTGGGGTTCGTCTGGATAGGAACTGAAATGGGTCTGAATCGCTATCATCAAGAGTCACGAACATTCCAACGCTACTTTACTGAAAGGAATGAATCCAATAGTTTTTCAAGCGATATTCCTTGGTGTTTTTATGAAGACACGAGCGGCACGCTTTGGATAGGCACATCTGGTGGCGGATTAAATCTATGGCCAATAGAGGATAGGAGAAATGCGCAGGCAAATATCCAACAGTTTTTTTCTGATAAAAGCGCTCTACCAAGCTCAAATATTTACGGGATTCAAGGCGATGCGAAAGGTTGGATATGGGTATCGCATAGCAAAGGATTGTCGAGAATAAATCCCAAAACATTTGAGACCCATCACTATGGCGTTCGCGACGGGCTACAATCCAATGAGTTCACTTTAGGTGCATCTTTTAAATCTCAATCAGGAGCAATCTACTTTGGGGGAATACACGGGTTTAACACCATAGATCCAAATTTTCTAGCAATAGATCGAATTCCACCTAAAGTGGCAATTTCGCAAATCCGGGTAATGAATATGCGGCGAGAGTTTGACGCGCCCTATTACGCCCTGAATAGTATAGAGCTAGGATATGAAGACAAGATGTTATCCGTCGAATTCTATGCAGCTGATTATTCCAGCCCTGACTTACTGAATTACGCTTACAAGCTGGAGGGCATTAACCCCGACTGGGTTATATCACCAGAATCAAGGATCGCATCATTTACCACTCTTCCACCCGGAACATATCAGCTCAAACTTGCCGCAGCCAGCCCCGATGGCACCTGGAATTGGGATGGTCTCAGCATTCCGGTGGTCGTCGCTCCGCCACCATGGCTTAGCCCTCTGGCCTACGGTACCTATACACTTCTTGCTATCGCTGTTATCGCATACTATTTTCGTCGACAGGCCGAGCAGGCGCGAATTTCACTCCAAAGGCAAAGAGAACTGGAGCACCGCGTGGAAGAGCGTACCCATGATCTACAGGCGGCAAGAAAAATTGCTGAAGAGGCCACCAAGGCGAAATCAGAATTTCTAGCGACTATGAGTCACGAAATTCGCACGCCAATGCACGGAATTATTGGCATGACCGAACTGCTTTTACACACTAGTCTTAATAGACAACAGCAACAATTTGCCAACGCCGCTCGCAATAGTGGCGAGTCGCTACTGAGTTTGATCAACGAGATACTCGACTTTTCCAAAGTTGAAGCCTCCAAGGTTGAACTGGAGCAGATTGATTTTAACCTGACGGAGCTAATTGATGACATTTGTTACCTGCAGGGAGAGCCCGCGAGTAGAAAAGGACTAACACTCAATAATATTTGCCACCCATTAACCCCCTACATATTGGTAGGAGACCCCACCAAGATACGTCAGGTCGTCATGAATCTGGTCAGCAATGCAATCAAGTTCACCCACAGTGGAAATGTAAACGTTAGAGTAGAACCGAAATTCAGCCCCTCAAATGCTGGGAAAGCGCTGGTACATATTTGCGTTGAGGACGATGGCATTGGAATGGACGAAGAGACGCAAAAACGTGTTTTTGAACCGTTTACTCAAGCCGACACCAGCACAACCAGAGAATATGGCGGCACAGGCCTCGGTCTGACAATCTCTCGGCACTATATTGATTTGATGGGTGGAGATATCGCCATTCAATCAGCCGTCGGAGAAGGCACAAAAATAACATTGTCTATCCCGATGGAATTTGACCCATCCACCGATTCCCCTGCCAGAGCGTTCGAGGAATTGACTGCCAGGATATTCACCAATAATTCGGCCACCTATCAGATGGCATCCAGCCACTTATCGCGCTTGGGCGTGAACTCATCTCCCATTCTGGAAGAGGAACTAGTTTCTACTGCGAACTGGAAAAAGAACATTCTGATCGTGGATTATGATAGCGACTCAGTTTTCCCCGGAAATTGAAAAGAAATTAAGGCAGGTTGATGCGGCAATTTGTATTGTTTTGATGCCATTAGCTGGGGACACACCACCCGATATTTTTTCAGGCTGGATCACCATATCTAAGCCATTAACATCAAGAGCAGTCTACGACACTTTGGCCGAGATCATGGATGCAGCCGAGCCTTCTGCAGGCAAGCAAGACTACACGTCAAAAATGAGGATCTCTGGAAGGAAGCGGATTCTGGTTGCGGAGGATGTGGCTACCAATCAACAGATTATCGTCGAAATGATCCGCATGCTTGGGCATGAAGTGGAAATAGCCAGTAATGGTCAGATCGCGGTAGCCAAATATAAATCCGGCGAGTATTCACTCCTATTTATGGACTGCCAGATGCCGATAATGGACGGGTATGAGGCAACACGGGAGATTCGTAAGTTCGAATCCGAGCGACAGCTTGAGCCTGTTCATATAATCGCCCTAACCGCAGGATCTGACAAAGAGAACAGGAACAAATGCCGCCAGGCGGGAATGGATGGGTTTCTTACCAAACCATTCTCGATATCTGACATAAGGGAAAATATTGAAATTCACTTACGACACGGTTTTTCCGATACCGATATGTTTGCGGACATTGATCGGAAATTCACTCAGCAAGCGGAATGGGGCGGTGAGATCGAGCGGGAATACAAGGTACTAAATCTCTCTGCTATAGAGAGCATAAGAGATGTAGAGCGGCAGACCGGAAAGCAGTTACTGCCTGCAATTTTCGAAGGCTATGTCAATCAAATGGACGAGAAGCTGCGGGACATTGAACGCGGTTTTAGCGCCCATGACAGCACATACGTATACCGCACTGCCCATGCAATTAAATCAATGAGTGCCAATATAGGTGCTGACAAGGTTAGAAGTATCAGTTCCCAGATAGAAAAGAAAAGTAGGGAAAACCAACTGGGCGAGCTGGCAGAAGAAATCATTGTACTCACGGAGGCCTATCATGAATTCGTGGAGCAATTCGATATTAGCTTTGCCAAATAAATCAATTTCACGTTTTTAGTATCGTAAATTATTCACCCGTAAGTTCATTTTTAACAGTGAACCCGAGATGGATATTTGGAGATGCCATAATTTTTTCCGAAAATTGGGTGCCAGTATAGCGCAACACTTGGTGAGTTAGATGTGATTACCCACGAAACAAAGATGTCGCTGAGTCTCAAACTTCTAACTATCGCTTTCTGCTTGAGCATAGTCGACCATGCATATGGCACGCAGCCCAGGATCACACAATCCAGCTTATCCAGCATGCTCCAACAACCTACCGTTACTGCAATTCATCGAGACGTAACAGGAGTTCTGTGGATCGGTACACAACAGGGACTTCATCGATTTGATGGCGCAAATCTTACTGTATTTAATTCTGATAGAGGCAACAAAAACTGGATCCCGGATTCGGAAATAAAAGATATTGCAGAAGATAACGATGGCAATCTTCTGGTAGCCACTTCTGACGGCACTCTCTTGAAACTTAATCCGCGTAAGAAAAGCTTTGATTTAATCAAGCAATTTGGCCCCATCGCTACATCTGGCCTGATTCGCTTGCTCGTCTCGAAGCATGGCGGCATCTGGCTGCTTAGCAAGGATGGACTCATTCTCTACGATCCCAGATTTCAAAATACTGAAGACTGGGTGATGCATTTGAATCTGGCTCGCAGCATCGGAAGACTCCATGACATTGTGGAAGACGAATCGGGAAACCTCTGGGTGGGAGGAAGTCTCGGCCTGGCCAAGGTTCTGCCTGAAAGTAAATCGTTTGTGCCATTTGACCGTGAAACTCTTCTATTGCAAAAAAACTGCAGAATAACCGCTCTGCAGATAAATGGTGAGGGCGACCTCACCATTGGCACAGATACCGGGCAGCTACTCGTGTGGAGTGTAGACACAAGTATGCCGCTGGCCAACTCCGCTATCACGGGAAACGCGCTACACTACATCTCGAAATTCGCACGGTACGGAGACAAGCTGATTATCGCTACCGATAGAGGCCTATTCGCTTCTGACAGTCATCTTTCTTTCATTGAAGATTTGAGTGAGAAAGGCAATGGGCTTTCAAACCCTGACATTTATAGTCTCTTTCGCGATGGGAAATACATCTGGGTCGGAACATTCGATGGACTGGACCTGTTATCATTTTCTCCGTTTGACTTATTCAACTCAAGACATAGCGGTGTTTACAATACTGTACTGGCTTTTGCGGAAGACATAGAGGGGCGCTTCTGGGTCACAACATACTCGGGATTATATTTATATGATGGGACTACCGGATTTCACACTCGGCTTCATATGAGTGATTATTTTAATTTACCTACGTGGAGCGACCAAGGAATAGCAACAATGGCCACCAAAAAGGATGACTTATGGATCGGGTTTTTCCAAGGTGGCGTTAAAGTATTCAACATCGTGAGCGGCGATTCTCGTACAATCAAGCTAAGTGATGAGAATACAATGGCGGTAACAAAGATATTAGCTGACGACGAAAGTGAAGACGTATGGGTCGCAACTTATGACAAGGGTCTATTCCGTATTAGAGCGGGAGAAACTCGTTCGTACTATGAGAGTCAATCTCTACCCGAGAAGACTATCACATTGCTATTTCGATCAAAGACAGGCATTTTCCTAGCTGTTTCTGAGAATATAGTCTATCAACATGACCCCAAAATCGATCAGTTTAGTAAAATACGATTTGAATTCGACTTGGGAGATAAGCAACCTATTATCTATTCCTTCGCTCAAGCCCATAATGGCGACATATGGATAGGGACGAAGGATCACGGTCTTTTTATTTGGACCCGAAGAAACCAAATTGACAACCAGTTTACATTGCAGCCAACCATCGAAAGCGCTGGCCTGACAAGTTCAACCATCTACGGTATACAAGTGGATTCGGAGGCAAACCTTTGGTGCTCAACGCAAAATGGGGTAGTCAAACTGGATTCAAAAGGTCGTTTAATCAAGAGATTCACAACAACAGATGGCTTACAGGGTAACGATTTTACTCTCGGAGCGTCGTTCACTAGTAAAGCGGGGCTCATCTACTTTGGCGGGGTAAATGGCTACAACAGGTTTGATCCAACTGCCGTTGATATCGATAGAACGGCGTCAGCTATGAGGCTGACCGACATAATTCTTCCGGAATCAGATGACAGAAATATAGGGTCAGTAGACGAACTGAAGTCTCTTCAACTAACGCACAAGGACCACTTCGTCACATTCGAGTTCAGTGTACTCGATTTTGTTTCTCCTGAAAAAAACCAGTTTCGCTATATGCTTGAGAACTTTGACCCTGAATGGATTGAAAGCGGAACGAGAAATACCGCAACTTACACAAACCTGCCATCTGGAGACTACGTCTTTCGCGTACAGGGCGCCAATTCCGCCGGTATCTGGAACAGGAGTGGTATCACTCTTGACGTTCATGTACTTCCCTCGCCCTGGCACACATGGTGGGCATATTCTGCCTACGGTCTGGTGTTTCTTTTCTTATGGTGGGGCTCTCGTCGTATTTATCACAGCTATGCCGCCGACAGAAAGTCAGCCCGATTGACGAGGCAGATGTTCGACGCTGCAAATCAGGCGGATGATGATATGCAGGAACAATTGGAACTGCAGGATGAACTTGTTCAATCAGCTTATCAGCACAACCTGACGACATTATCGTTGGTACGCGATTGTATATCCTATCGAAGCCTCAACCAGCCAGAGGAGGTGAAACGTGATTTGGCGGAGGGCAGCATCAAACGAATAGCCGCCCTGTCCAGCTTGGAAGATTGCCTGTACTACCAAACTGGAGGCCCGGTAGCAAATCTTCATAAATATACTGATAGCATTATAGCGGTACTACTCAAGAGTTCCTCGGTCAAGCCGGAAACAATCATCACCATCAATGAAGTTTCGTCCATGCTTATTCCAGCTCATTTGGCATCTCCGCTGTCCGTTGTAATCTATGAATTATTAGAAAATTGTATTCATCACGCCTTTGAACCGGGATCACCAGCGAACTATATTCTCGTAAAGATGTCGTCAATAGCAGCTGTTGGACCTTCTGCACGCCACCTTGAGCTCTCTATCCAGGATAGCGGCATTGGCATCCCTGACCGTATTGAAGACCTGGCGCAAGAGAGTTCTGGTATCGCCATTGTGCAGTCCATTGTGAAAAAGCTGGGCGGAACCGTTCAATTCTCGGGTACAACAGTTTTGATAACAGTTCCCAAACCCAGACAACTCGTAAATTTCACACAACCGACTGAGTCCGACCTAGTCAGGCTCCCTCCTGCGGTGCTACATTGCTGCTCAGCGCATCAGTCCCCAGATCGGGAGAGAATGCAGTATCAGCTGCGTCATTAACAATAATGAGTTCTGGTAGGAAAAAGTGAAGAAGAGCGAAATTCGACTGCATGCATTCGGTAGAGCATGTCACCTTGTTGTCGATAACGGAGATGGCCGCGGTACCGAACTACTGCATTTGTGTCATGACGAACTGAAAAGACTGGAAACTAAGTTCAGCTCTTACCTTCCCGACAGTATTACCAGCCGAATTAACCAGAGTGCAGGTACAGGCTTCTATGTACCTCTTGACGCTGAAGCACGAAGTCTTATTTCACTACATTGATGCTCTTTGGCAGGAGAGCAAACACATCTTTGACCCGACCACGCGAATCCTACAGGACTGCTACAACAGCACGGGCAACCTGCTCGCCTCCCGTGATCAGCTTCACGGAATGCTCAAGCTGGTTGGTTGGCGCAATCTCGAGATAACTGACACAGGGGCACATCTGTCGAGTAAAGGGCATGTTGATCGATTTGAACAGCTGCATTCGACCCTATGCACTGGATTCGGTGCGAAAGCTTCTGCTAAAAAATGAAGTAAATAACGCTTTTATTGAAATGGATCAGGAAGTGGCAAGCATCGGCAAGGAGCCAGACGGGGCCAACTGGCTGGTCGGCGTGCGCGTCCCGAAAGGATCTCGCGCGGCAATTGTGCGCATAAAGTTGAACCATAAGGGCTTCGCCATACGTGGCGACTTCGAGCAAACAGTAACACAGGACGGCGAGCACTTCGGACGCGCTCTGAGCCCGGTGGATGGCCAGCCTATCCCAGGACTGCTCAGTGTAGCCGTCATCGCAGAAAACTGCCTTACAGCCTGCAGTGCGGCTAGTGTGGCACGACTAAAAACAGAAGCCACAGGCATAAAATGGCTGGAAAAACTGGGGTTGCCATGGCTGGCTGTGGATCGACAGCTCAACTGCCATGGACCTTTGGCCCTAAAAAGCTAACGGCCTCAGCGACCTTCGAACCGGGGGCTGCGCTTTTCTCGCTTGGCCGCGAACCCTTCTTGCAGATCCTGTGATGCCAGGCACCGGGTCGACAATTCCCTGGCTACATCCGGATCAATGACCCCCGCGGCGGCCTGCCGGAGTATGCTCTTCATAGACTGCACTGCCAGTGGCGCAAGACCAGCGATATGCCGGGCAAAATCAGTTGCAAACGCATCCAGATTTTGTGGCAATACCAGATGGTCAAGAAAACCAATTCCCAGTAAGGTATTCGCAGGGAACTCCTCAGAGGCGACCAGAATTCGTTTCGTCAGGCTCACCCCCAAACATTCTACAAAGCGATTTATGCCCGCTAGTGGATAGCACAGCCCGATAGCGGCTGCCGGGACACGCATACGACTACCCTCGATGCCAATACGAAAATCACAACTTACCGCAAGTTCTACTCCACCGCCGAACACGTCACCGTTCATGGCGCAGATGGTGGGGATCGACAGATCAGCCAGTTGAGCGGTCATCTTCTGGAAATCGTCGTCACCGATCTGACCCTCACTCAGCTCCTGTAAGGACGCACCTGCGCAAAATGTCTTTTCACCGGCACCAGTGACAATCAGTACACGCTCTTGTGCACTTGTCGCTACCCGAGTCAGGCACTCTTTTATAGCTTCCAACTGCACATGGCCAAGGGAGTTATGTCGCTGCGGATTATTCAAAACCAGACGGCCCACATGGCCAACACAGCTATAAAGGATTGTATCTGTCATCAGATTTTCACTGAAAATTCCCGATGTTAGTGTGGCATAGGCTGGTAGCTGCCGCCAGCGGCTCACCAAAGTTATGGACACTGGCATAACGGGACACCATACTGAACCAAGCGAGGGGGCTCACTTGATGATAAGACGTTGTGCCTGGTGCGGGGATGATCCGCTCTACATTGCCTATCACGATAAGGAGTGGGGCGTTCCAGTGCGCGACGACCACACCCTGTTCGAGTTCCTGGTACTGGAAGGCGCCCAGGCGGGACTCTCGTGGATAACTATACTGCGCAAGCGGGAGGGTTATCGGGAGCTCTTCGACAATTTTGATGCCGCCAAGATTGCCCGCTACAGCGATAGAAAACTGGAGAAGCTGCTGCTGAATCCGCGAATTATTCGAAATCGCCTCAAGGTGTATGGCGCAAGGAAGAATGCCCGGGCCTTTCTTGACGTACAACAGGAGCGGGGTAGCTTTTCTGACTATATCTGGGATTTTGTCGACAGACAGCCTATACAAAACCGTTGGAGATCGCCGCGTGATGTACCAGCAACCAGCACGGCTTCTGACGCAATGAGCAAGGATATGAAGAAGCGCGGCTTTACTTTCGTCGGATCTACCATCATGTACGCCCACATGCAGGCAACAGGTATGGTAAACGACCACACCGTAGATTGTTTTCGCCATGGCGAGTGCCGGCAATTGGCGTAAGCCACCTAACCCTGCCCTCAGCTGGTAAGAATGACAAAGTTAATCTACGAGAAATTGATTTGTCCCTGTCCCCGCCTATTAAGCCGCACTCTACCAGCCGGAATGTCTGGCGCCTGGCGTGGCCGACCATAGTCTCAAACCTCCTATTCACCACCGTAGGCTTCCTGCACATCAAAATTGTTGCGCAGTTAGGCACCACTGCGGTTGCCGCAGTGACCACTGGTCACCGGGTGTTCTTTCTGGTACAGGCCATTCTCATGGGTGTGTCAGTGGCGTCCACCGCGCTAATCTCGCGCAGTTGGGGCGCACAGCAGGTCAGGCATGCCGAGTTAGTTTCCTGGACTTCCCTCGTATTATCCGTGGCTCTGGCGACCGTGCTCAGCGTACCGATTCTCCTTGCGCCGGAGGCCATAGCGGGGCTGTTCGGACTGGATGACGAGACCACGGCACTCGCAGCGAGCTTTATCTTCTGGTTAGGCATGTTCAATGTTTTCGCCGCCGTCAACATGATGCTCGGCACCGCGCTCAGGGCCACTGGCGACGTCATCACTCCGCTGTGGTTTCTCCTGTTGAGCTCGGTATTGAACGTGACATTTGCTTATCTGCTGGCCTTCGGTGTAGGCCCCCTACCCCAACTCGGGGTCGCCGGAGTTTCCCTGGGAGGAAATTTCGGCGCAGCACTTATTACGGTAGTTTTCCTTGTTTTCTGGTGGCGCGGCAATTTCAATCTCAAACTGCCAAAACCGGTCGCAGTTGATTGGGCAGGTTCCCGCCAGCTGATCACTATCGGTGCTCCTTCGGTTCTGGAACAAGGTATCGTCCAGTTGGCATTTCTCGCATTTTTTGCCATCGTGGCTCACTATGGAACTGCCGCCTACGCCGCTTACGGTATCGGGGTTACTCTGGTCGCATTTTCGATCGTAATCGGATTTGGTTTTGGCATTGCCACAGCCACTCTCGTAGGTCAGCAACTGGGCGCCGGACAGCCCGAATTGGCCGTACTGGCAGTTTCGCGCTCACTGCGTATGTCGCTGGCGGCCATGATCATCCTATCTATCCTGCTGTGCTGGTTCGCCGAGGATCTGGCAAGTTTCATGATTGATGATCCGCAGGTCATTCACCTGACCGTGGTATTTATCTACATCATTGCCTTGGCCCAACCACTCATGGCCTGTGAATTCACCCTCGGGGGAGCCTTTCGTGGCGCCGGTGATACCAGGTTCCCGCTGATTGCGACCTTCTGTGGCATCATCCTGGGGCGCTTGATTCCGGCACTGACCTTCCTGCTTTTGGGGCTCTCCATTATCTGGATTTTCGCTGTAATGCTTTTTGATTATGGGATCAAAGCGGTACTACTCATTCATCGCTATCGCTCGCGTAAGTGGCTGAACATCAAAATTGACCTGGCAGAATGACCTGTTCTGCGCACCTCTATAGACAGCGACAAATAAAATACTTAGAGTTAAATTTGTAACGCCATTAGCAGGTCAATTGCTCGCCTGACCGGAATTCCCACGTATGCCAGTAATCAAATCCTCCGTCCAGACTGGTAACTCCCAGCCGCTCAACCAAAGTGCACAGCACGATGCCAGGCGTGAGGAAATCCTGTCAGACGCAGCCAAACTGCTTAACCAAGCGTGCTCCCGTGCAAGGACAGTGCGGCATATCGGGAAAAGCCTGGGATTTACCAAAGCCAGCCTTGACTGCTAGCTGGGAGCAATAAATTCTGCCATGGAAATCAAACAGTAGCGCAAAGTGTCTAAATTCGACAGCGCAGCCATCGACCACTTCGATGTATTCTTCAAAGGATAAGCGGCGCGCACTGATGACCCGGTGGGCTCAATAGCAGGAGTATTTTTGTGGTCAACGATTTGGATAAACTGCTTCGCTTTCTTGAAGTCGAGCAAATTGAGCAGTACCTGTTCAGTGGCAACAGTCCCAAACGCCCGTCGCGCATATTCGGAGGCCAGGTACTGGCGCAGTCACTGAACGCGGCAGTACGCACTGTGGAAGCCACACGAATGGCGCACTCCATGCACGCGTATTTCCTGCGACCGGGCAACCCCGATAAAAAAATAATTTACGAAGTGGACCCCATTCGCGACGGCAAAAGCTTTACTACCCGAAGTGTAGTTGCCAGGCAGGACGGTGTTGCCATATTTAATGCGTCGATTTCCTTTCACATTGAGGAGCCTGGACTTTCGCACCAATGTGACGCGCCTCAGGTACCACCGCCGGAAGAACTGGAATCCGATCATGATCGCTGGTCCAGGCTGGCGCAGGAAAACCCGGGCAAGATAGAAGCGCCCGTATTGCATCCCATCGAACGCAGACCAGTGCGTCAGCGCGACTTCCTTAACCCACAGCCGGAAGAGCCGCTGCAGCAGGTCTGGGTTCGTGCGCTGGGGAATCTGGGAGATGATCTGTGCAGGCATCAGACTGTCCTGGCATTCATGTCGGACTTTGCCTTGCTGGGCACGGCACTCATGCCACACCCGTACACTGGTATGAGCAGAAGATCTGCAGTCGGCAAGCCTCGACCACGCGCTGTGGTTCCACCGCCCCTTCAAGGCGGACGAATATTTGCTGTACTGCATGGACAGCCCTAGCGCAGCCGGAGGACGCGGTTTTAGCCGGGGCGCCTTCTACACACGCGATGGCCTGCTGGTGGCATCCACCGCTCAGGAGTCACTGCTGCGACCACTCAAGAACTAATTGACCAATGTCGTGATCTCCTCCCCGAGCATGATCAACTCCAGGCCAGCACCATGGTGGCGAAGCCGGGTAATGGAGCCATTGGCCGGCCAGAAGCACAGCGTTTCATCACGAGCAAGCACCTGACCGACAATGGCGTTAATAACAAGAAAATGGGTAAATACCACGGCGGGTTGCTGCAGCGCCAGCAGCTGGTTCAATGCCGCAGTGCGCCATGCAATAAGGTCTTCTCCTTGTGCATGCCACTGTTGTTGCATGAATTGACGCAGCCATGTTTGGCGCTGAGCCAGGGGTACGGGAGCGGGAATTTCACGAAACGCTTCATCCTCACGCACGGTTTGTCGCATTATTCTCGCGAGCGGCCCGGCGGTCTCGATAGCGCGTCGCAAAGGGCTACTCCATAACTGCGTTCCTACAGTGATCTCTTGCTCAAGCAATGCTGCCGCAACTTCGGCCTGCTGATGTCCTAGCTCGCTGAGGCCAGGGTCGGGAGATTCCCCCCAATTCGCCGCCGCCTCGCCGTGCCTTACAAGAAATATATCCATGAATTCGATACACGCTGCTTAGCGATAAGTCAGAAGATTTTCACCCCGCTGCCCGCCCAGAACCCGGAAAAAAGAGCAGTCATTGAAGTAGGACAGGGATATCCTGGATCCGCTGTAAAATAATTGAGTGACGGAACAATTCAGAACAGGCTCGTAAAACTGATACGTTTTCTCACCACCAAGACCAAGGACCTGGGCAACAATAGTGGCCAGCGTGCCACCGGAGGTGAAAATACCCACAGTCTTGCCACCACCCTGGTCCCGCATAATGTCTGCAATGGCCTGGCGCGCTCCACCGGAGAATTCTGCCCAACTCTGTATACGCGGATCTGCACACGCAGGAGAAACCCAGTAATTGAATACAGCATCAATGACCTTCTGATAATCCTTACTGGAACTCAAACCCTTTTCAACCAGCGCCTGAATCGTCGGATTGATTTTCACCACTTCAGGCATAAGGCATTTCAACTGCTCGTCGTTCTGGATTTCATTGAAGCGAGGGTCGATGTAGTGGGGTACTTCCTTAGTCTGGCTGGCGATAGCCAAACGAGCGGTCTCGCGCTGGCGTGACAGGTCACCGCTATACACGGCGTCAAAGTGCACGCCACCATCACGGAAATACTCACCCACCACAGTCGCCTGACGACATCCCAGTTCGGAGAGTTTGTCGTAATCTTCTGCGCCGAAGGACGCCTGACCGTGACGAATGAGATAAATGGTGGCCATCAGGCTCTCTCCGATACAGGTTTAAACTCGCGCTTGAAGCGAAGTTCGCGTCGATAGGGAAAGAAATCCTCGACATGACCACTGTGTACTTTATGCTGTAATTCCTGCCAGAATGACGCCTCATAGATTTCACTGTGCAGCGTGTCGAATACCTCACGCGCCCGCCGGTTGCCGGAGAAAAACAGCGCAAACTCTTCCGGAAAAATATCATTGGGACCCACTGTATACCAGGGCTTACTGGACATTTCCTCGGCTTCAGTACGCGGCTTGGGTATGGTACGGAAATGACAGTCAGTCAGCGGCACAATTTCATCGTAATCGTAAAATACCACACGGCCGTGGCGCGTTACGCCGAAGTTCTTAAGCAGCATATCACCTGGAAAAATATTGGCCGCGGCCAACTGCTTGATGGCATTACCATATTCATCCATAACCGCCTCTACCTGCTCATCCGTGGCATTGCGCAGATACAAATTGAGAGGAGTCATGCGACGCTCTACATAGACATGCTTGATCAGCAGTGCCTTGCCGTGCTCCTCGATCACTGAGGGCGCTACCTTGCGCAATTCCTCCATTAACTCGTCGGAGAATCGCTCCCTGGCAAAAGCAAGATTGGTAAATTCCTGGGTGTCCGCCATACGACCGGCGCGGTCCCAACGTTTTACCAGGGCGTACTTGGCCTTCACCTGCTCACGGGTCATATCCTTGGGTGGTGTAAACCTGTCCTTGATCACCTTGAATACAAAGTCGTAGGACGGCAATGTAAAAACGGTCATCACCATGCCCTTGATGCCCGGCGCGATGTTGAACCGGTCGCTGGTACTCTGCATATGCCGGTAAGCACAGCGATAATAGTAAGTTTTTCCGTGCTTGTTGTGCCCCATGGCACTGTAGATTTCGGAAATAGGTTTGGCTGGCATGAGTTGCTGCAGGAATAAAACCCACTGCGCGGGGATACTGGCATCCACCAGAAAATAGGATCGGGTAAAGCTGAACAGCACACTGACCATATCCGAGCCGAACAGGATGGTATCGACGTAAACCGCGCCTGCCTCATTATGCAGAATGGGCAACACAATTGGCATGGATTGGCCGCCGGACAGGATGCGTCCAACGATATAAGCACCCTTGTTGCGAAAAAAATGGTGCTCAAGGATCTGGAATTCCACGTTCATCTTCGTTCAGGTCAAAACGCAGCGCGAGATTGCCAAGAATCGCCTCCCGGATATTGCCAATATCCCTTTGAAGATCTTCATAGGGAATCGATAAAGCATAATCGCTGAGTAGTCTTTCCAGCAGGGTGGCAAGCGGCACATCCAGCCTGTAGGTGCGATAAACTTTACTCACGTCCGCCGGCTGGCATATCACCATGGGGCGAAAACACAAATGCGAATTCATCGCGAATTTTCCGATGCCTGAATACCGCGCAGTAGGCAGAATTGAAGAAGGTCTCGGCGATCTCAAAGTTATCGTGTCCTTCGATCAACTGTGCATAGATCCGCCTTGCTTCGCGCCAGAATTCGAAGTCGTGAAGATCCTTGCCCGCTATGAGTTCAACATACTCATAAATCTGGTTTATCTTTGCCTTGTAAAGATCGATTCGCTGGATAGAGGCATGTCGGATACCGAGCCAGTCGGCATTCTCAAACCGGGACCTTGCCGCCAGCGTAATATTCTGGAACTCCGCAAAGTACGACTCGAAGCCATTTAATATGGCGCGCGCAAAGCGCTCTCGGGTGTCGACCCCCTGCCTCACAGCATTTCCCGGGCAAACAGCTCCAGAATAGCGGGACTGGTGACACTCAATAGCATGGAGCCAACTTCGCCACGCTTGCCGGCTTCCTTCCAGGGCGCCAGCCGCTCCACAATCCTGCCGTGCGATCCTACCAGGGCCACAGCATCGAGCAACTCGTTCGGCACCAGGGCCTGGGCTTCAGTTTTCTTCCCGCTGAGATACAAATCCTGTATGCGTGTAGCCACCTCACCATAGCCGAGGCGCGCGGCGTAGTCGTGGTAGAAATTTTTTCCCCGGGCGCCCATGCCGCCGATGTACAGCGCCAACCAGGGCCGCAGTGAATCAAATGCCGCAGCCAGATCATCGTTTGCCGCAACCATGACAAAAGGAGCAACGTCGAAATTCTTCAGGCTCTTGCCATTGCCCGCCGCGGCAAATCCCTGTTCCAGGTGTTCACCCAAAATGCCGTATTTATTGGGATCCATCCAAACCGGAAACACCCCATCGGCTACTTCACCCGCACAATGCAAACCGGCCGGCGTAATGGACGCAGTGTAAATCGGTACTTCAGGACAGGGCTCCAGAATAGATTTCAGGGGCTTGCCCAGACCGGTAGTGCCCTCTCCCTTATTTGGCATGTGATAGATCTGGCCATCAAACTCCACCGGCCCCTCGCGCCCCATAATCTTGCGCATAATCTGGATGTATTCCCTGGTGCGGGTGACCGGCTTGCCATAGGGAACACCGTGCCAGCCTTCAACTACCTGGGGACCCGAAGCACCCAGCCCCGCAATAAACCGCCCGCCTGACAACTGGTGCAGCGACATGGTTGTCATAGCGCACATGGCGGGGGTGCGTGCCGGCATCTGCATAATGGCCGTACCCACCCTGATCTTTTTAGTCTGGGCCAGTATCCAGGCAGCCAGCGACACAGCGTCATTGCCATAGGCTTCTGCGGTCCATACAGAATCGAAACCCATGGATTCGGCTTGTTTTATCAGGTCCATGGGGACGTGAATTTGCTTGCCGGAGTAGCCCAGCAGAAAGCCCAGTTTCATAGATATTCTCCAGTAGTGTCCAGGCCGGCGGGGCCTGATTTAATCTGCTCGATCAGTGCTTGCGCAGCGATAATGAATTTTGCCTGATGATACGCACCCTTGCCAAACTATGTCGCCAAAGAGGCTTCAATACAACAGACTGTAAAGTTTGCGTTGGTACTCCACACCCAGCGGGTCGCCCTTTCCCAGTGCCGCTATAGTATCCAAGAGCATGCGTTTGGTGGCGCCGTTACCGTGACCAAGGTCCTTGCGCAAAATAGCTATAAGATGCTCCATGGCTTCCCGGAACTGTTTGTTATTGCAGTATTGCACGCCCAACTGGTAGCGCACATTCAGGTCGTCAGGAGTCGCGGCCAACTGCTGTTCCAGTGCCTCGATTTCCGGGGACTTCGCTACCGCCCGCTTGATCTCCAATTGTGCTCGCAGCTGCTCGTAGCCGGCATCCCGATCCGCCATCCGCACACCATCCAGCACGGTTGCAGCCTCATCCAATCGCAGGCTTTCGATGAGAGCACGGGTGTAAGCTAGCTTGATATTGTGTTGCTGTCGGGAATCCATGAAGGCCTGCCGCAATGGCGTGAGTGCGTTGCTGTAATCGCCGCGTTCCATCGCCTCCAGACCCTGTTGCAAAAGCGCATCCCAGGGCTTGGGCAGGTATTTCTCCAACATTTTTCTAACAAAAGGCTCCGTTTGGGCACCGGCAAACCCGTCCACCGGCCGCCCACCCTGAATGACCATCACGGTCGGCAGGTTGCGAACTCCTAATTGCTGCGCGATACCCGGCTGCTGATCAGCGTTGACCTTGGCCAGCAGGAACGCACCCTGGTATTCGCTGGCGATTTTTTCCAGCATAGGCGTTAATACTTTGCAGGGGGCTGCCCGGTCGGACCAAAAGTCCGCGACTACCGGGCGCTTGTGGGACTCATCAATGAGTAGTGCTGCGGCGTTGCTGGCGTCGATATTGACGATGTAGTCGGTCACTGGGTTCACTGTGTCCTGCCTCAATTGGACGAACATTCAACATGCGCTTCCCGCCCGTAATGCCTGATACAGCTTTGCGGGACACGCTACGAGTACATCCCGAAAGCGGGGCGACTCTCCATGTAAGCTCGACGGCGGCCGTCCATGGCCGCCGACGGTCCCGCAAAGCAGTATCAGACATTACGGGCTACCTTCTGTTTGTGCGGTTAGAGCCCCAATACGTCCTGCATATCGTAAAGCCCCGCATCCCGGCCTGCGAGCCAGCCAGCGGCACGCACAGCACCCCGGGCAAATGACATGCGACTGGAGGCCTTGTGGGTGATTTCCACCCGCTCGCCGTCCGCGGCAAAAGTGACAGTATGATCGCCCACAATGTCGCCACCGCGTACAGTGGCAAAACCAATCGTATCGCGCGCCCGTGCCCCGGTCTGGCCCTCACGCCCGTACACTGCGACCGTGTCCAGGTCGCGACCCAAGGCATCGGCCACTACCTTGCCCATACTGAGGGCGGTTCCGGAAGGTGCGTCGATCTTGTGTCGATGATGAGCTTCGTAGATCTCGATATCGACATCATCGCCCAGCACCCTGGCGGCCATATCCAGCAGTTTAAAACACAGATTGACGCCCGTGCTGAAGTTGGAGGCTTTACAGATTGGCGTGAGACTCGCCGCCTGCGCAATATCGCGCTGCTGCTGTGCGGTAAAGCCCGTGGTCCCGATCACCATGGCGACACCGCGTGCGCTGCACAAGGCGAGGTTGGCCATGGTGGCTGCCGGCACCGAAAAATCAATCAGCACGTCAATATCTGCAATCACCGCTGCCAGTGAGCCAACGACCGCTACGCCATTCTTTCCCTGCCCCGCCAACTCGCCGGAATCAGCGCCCAGCAGCGTGCTTTCTGGACGTTCAATCGCGGCCGCCAGCGTCAATCCATCAACCAGGGTGATCGCCTCGATCAGGGTACGTCCCATACGCCCAGCCGCGCCGGTTATACCAATTCGTATCGTCATAGTTTCAAATCGTCAAAAAAGTTCTTCACACCTTCAAACCAACTCGTCTGGCGAGGCGATTGCGCTTTTCCTCCCTCCCCCCCAAGGCTGCCGCGCAATTCCTCCAGCAGTGCCTTTTGCTCCTTATTCAGTTTAACCGGCGTTTCCACCACCACCCGGCACAACAGGTCGCCCACGCTGCCACCGCGCACCGGTTTGACACCCTTGCCCCGCAGTCGGAACAATTTACCCGTCTGTGTCTCTGGCGGGATCTTCAATTTCACACGGCCATCCAGCGTGGGTACATCCAGATCGCCACCCAGGGCAGCGTCCACAAACGTAATCGGAACCTCACAATAGAGATCCTTGCCGTCACGCTCAAATATCGCGTGTTGCCTGACCGACATCTGCACGAACAGATCCCCCGAAGGACCGCCCTCGGGGCCGGCCTCACCTTCGCCCGACAACCGAATCCGGTCGCCAGTATCGACACCGGGCGGAACCTTGACTGACAGCGTCTTGGTTTTCTCCACCCGTCCCTGCCCACGGCAGGTACCACAGGGGTCGGTAATCGTCTTGCCCCGCCCCCGGCAGGCGGGGCAGGCCTGCTGCACCTGGAAAAATCCCTGCTGCATACGGACCTGGCCAGCGCCGCCACAGGTGCCACAGGTCGCAGGTGAACTGCCCTTCTTTGCACCGGAGCCATCACAAGTATCACAGGTACTCAGGCTGGGGACACGAATTTCAACCGTGGTGCCCTTGACCGCATTTTCCAGGGAAATATCCAGGGTGTAGCGCAGGTCCGAGCCGCGCTGGGGGCCGCCACGGCCGCGGCCGCCGCCGCCAAATATATCCCCGAACACATCGCCAAAAATGTCGCTGAAATTACCGCCACCAAAGCCAGCGCCACCCATATTCGGATCCACACCCGCATGACCATACTGGTCGTAAGCCGCGCGCTTTTTGCTGTCCATCAGGACATCGTAGGCCTCGGTCGCTTCCTTGAACTTGCCCTCGGCATCGGGATCATCAGGATTGCGGTCGGGGTGATGCTTCATCGCCTCACGGCGATAAGCCTTCTTGATGTCCTTTTCATCGGCGCCCTTGCTGACACCGAGAACCTCGTAATAGTCGCGTTTTGACGTAGTTGACATAATTGTTTCTTAGGCTTTTTTCAGCTCATCCGGAAATGACTACGCGGGCACTGAAGTCCCGCGTAGTCCTGGTCATGTTACGGGGTGGACTCTTCGTCCATCCCGTTGGCGATAAGCGCCAGCTTTTACTTTTTATCGTCCTTCACTTCCTCGAACTCCGCGTCAACCACATCATCGCCGCCCGCGGGTTCAGCCTGCGCGCCGCTCGCGGCCGACTCAGACTGGGCCGCCTGCGCAGCATACATCTTCTGCGCCACCGTACCCGTCACGTCAGTCAGTTTGGTGGCCGCTGCGTCGATAGCCTCCTTGTTGTCGGCCTTAAGTGCAGCTTCCGCCTCGGTGATGGCCGCTTCGATCGCTGCCTTTTCCTCGGCGCTGGCATGCTCACCCGCTTCCTCGAGCGTCTTCTTCGCCGCATGGACCAAGCCGTCGCAGGTATTGCGCGAAGTGACCAACTCCTCAAACCTGGCATCAGTTTCAGCGTTGGCCTCGGCATCGGCTATCATCTTCTCGATATCTTCCTCGCTCAGGCCACCCGATGCCGTGATGCGAATCGACTGCTGCTTATTGGTCGCCTTGTCCTTGGCCGACACGTTCAGGATACCGTTCGCGTCCAGGTCGAAAGTCACCTCGATTTGCGGCATACCGCGCCGCGCCGGCGGAATATCGGCCAGGTCGAAGCGACCCAGTGATTTGTTCCCGGACGCCTGTTTGCGCTCACCCTGCACCACATGAATAGTCACCGCCGACTGGTTGTCCTCAGCCGTAGAGAAGATTTGCGATTTCTTGGTAGGAATCGTGGTGTTCTTCTCAATCAGCGGGGTGGCCACGCCACCCATCGTTTCAATACCCAGAGTCAGTGGTGTGACATCCAGCAGCAGAACGTCTTTCACGTCACCAGACAGCACCGCGCCCTGGATAGAGGCACCCACGGCCACCGCTTCATCCGGATTCACGTCCTTGCGCGGTTCCTTGCCGAAGTGATCAGCCACAACTTTTTGCACTAACGGCATACGGGTCTGGCCACCGACCAGGATAACCTGATCGATCTCGCTGGGGCTCAGGCCAGCGTCTTTCAGCGCAATCTTGACCGGCTCCATGGAGCGCGTCACCAGGTCTTCCACCAGGGATTCCAGTTTGGCGCGACTCAGCTTCACCACCAGGTGCTTCGGTCCGGACGCGTCAGCCGTAATGTAAGGCAGGTTGACCTCGGTTTGCTGGGCGCTGGACAGCTCTATCTTGGCCTTTTCGGCGGCCTCCTTGAGACGCTGCAATGCCAGTGGATCGTTGTGCAAGTCGATACCGCTCTCTTTCTTGAACTGCGCCGCCAGATATTCGATCAGGCGCATGTCAAAGTCTTCACCACCCAGGAACGTATCACCATTGGTAGACAACACCTCAAACTGGTGCTCGCCATCTACTTCGGCGATCTCAATGATGGAGATATCGAACGTACCGCCACCCAGATCGTACACCGCTATGGTGTGGTCGCCCTTGGCCTTGTCCATGCCATAGGCCAGCGCTGCCGCAGTCGGCTCATTGATAATGCGCTTGACTTCCAGGCCAGCGATTTTCCCGGCGTCCTTGGTAGCCTGTCGCTGCGAATCGTTAAAGTAGGCAGGTACGGTAATCACTGCTTCGGTCACCGGCTCGCCGAGGTATTCCTCGGCCGTCTTTTTCATCTTGCGCAGGACTTCAGCAGACACCTGTGGTGGCGCCATCTTGTCGTTCCTGACCTGTACCCAGGCGTCGCCATTGTCCGCTGCGATAATCTTGTAAGGCACCATCGAGATGTCTTTTTGCACCACATCGTCCTTGAACTTGCGACCGATCAAACGCTTGACCGCAAAGATCGTGTTATGTGGATTGGTGACCGCCTGGCGCTTGGCACTCTGGCCGACCAGGATTTCCCCTTCCTCGGTATACCCGACGACAGAGGGAGTTGTACGGTCGCCTTCCGCATTTTCGATAACCTTGGGCTTGCCACCCTCCATTACGGATACGCAGGAGTTGGTCGTCCCAAGGTCTATTCCAATTATCTTACCCATTCTCTGTCTCCAGTTTGTTGGCGCGGGCCATGCCCGCCGCTGTCACTTACATTGTTCTGTATATTGGCCCGATTTGACTGATTTCAAGGAGTTGCTAAACACTCCGACCCCGCGACCTGAAAATCGCCGACCGCTGATTATCTCCCCCCTGGGCCTTTACTGACCATTACCATCGCAGGGCGCACCAGGCGGCCATTGAGGGTGTAGCCTTTTTGCATCACTGCGATGACAGTGTTCGGTTCCACATCGTTGTTCTCCACCAGGCTCATAGCCTGATGCAGCTGCGGGTCGAACGGCTCGCCGACAGGATCAACCGCCTCGATATGAAATTTCTTCAGGGCATCCTGAAAACTCTTGAGGGTAAGCTGCACTCCCTCGGCAATGGGCTTGACGATTTCGTTGTCGCCTGCGGTTGTCTCCAGGGCGCGTTCAAGGTTGTCCACCACGGGCAGCAACTCGCCACAAAAACGCTCCAGAGCAAACTTCCGGACCTTCTCCACATCCTGCGCGGCGCGGCGCGTCACATTCTGGGTGTCGGCCTGAGCGCGCAGAACCGCATCCCTGGCAGCAGTCAGTTCTTCTTCAAGCCTGGCCACTACATCTTCCGGGTCCGGCGCTGCGAGTTCCTCGGCGGCGCCGTGCCACTCATTTCCTGCCCGCGCCGTCGCCTCGGCGGTATCGGCTCGGGAGTCTGCTGTTTTACCCTGCTCATCAGTCTCTGGCTGCTGGTCTTGTTCGGCCACGCTGGCGCTCCATTCTTAGTGATCACTATTCAATTTACGCGCAACCCGACGCAGGCTGCGCAATCCAGAATCTGTAGCCCGATATGGGGCCATCACCGGCTATTTCAAGGCTCGTACCAAGGAAATTGGAGGAGATGGAAACCCGCAGCAGGAGCAGGCTGCGAGCTGGCCGAAGTAGCTAGCTAGAAAGGGCCGAACTCAACATCCGGGCGGTGACATCGACGATAGGAATGACCCGCGCATAGGCCATGCGCGTGGGGCCGATCACCCCCAGTACGCCCAGCGTCCTGTACCCGTCGTTGTAGGGTGCAGTGACCACACTGTAGTTCCCGAACACTTCATAGCCGGCCTCCTCGCCGATAAATATCTGCACACCCTCGGCCCGGGTACAGCGTTCCAGCAGGTGCAGCAAATCCTTTTTTTGTTCGAAAGAATCGAACAAATCACGCAACCTGGACATTTCCTCGGCAGTGGCATTGCCGAGCAAGCGGGACTCACCGGCCATCACGTACTCGTCCTCATTCCCGTCCTGGTCCAGCGCCCTGTTGGCGAGGTCCAGGGCGTCCTCCAGGTAACTGTCTATCTGGCTGCGCGCCTCCTGCATCTCACGCAAAATGCGCTCCTTTACCCGATTCAGGGGCTGACCGGCGTAGCGCTGGTTCACCATCGCCGCAGCTTCCCGCAACTGCGCCTCCGTAAAGGGCCGCTGGGTGTGGATAATACGATTTTGTACTTCGCGCTCGTTGACTACGAGAATCACCAGCACCCGCTCCCCGGAAAGGGGTAGAAACTCTACCTGGCGCAACTGATTGGCCTCCTGGCGCGGCACGGTGACCAGACCCGCCTGGGCAGTGATATTGGACAATAGTAAAGATGCGGCCTGCACCAGCTCGGTGGCGGACTTATCCGGGTTGAGCTCGGCGCGCAGCGCTGCGAGAGCCTCATCTTCCAGTGGCTGGACCTGCAGGAGCGTATCCACGAACAGGCGATAACCCAGGGCGGTGGGCACACGACCCGCCGATGTGTGGGGCGAGTGCAAATAGCCTCGCTCCTCCAGATCGGACATCACATTGCGTATGGTGGCCGCGCTGACCGGCAGGCCGGCAGCCCTGAGCAGCGTACTGGACCCCACCGGCTGGCCATCCCGGATATGATGCTCAACCAGCGTCTTGAGCAGAATACTGGCGCGCTCTGATATCACTCCTGCCGTCATAGGTTCCCGCTAATAATGACTTGCACACGGTTTTATCACAACAGCCAGACTTTACAAAGCGATAGAAGCAGCAGAGTAGTCGTGCGCTGTGGATGTTTATACGGCTAACCTTCTGAGGTATAAATGGGGAAACCATCAGATGATCTGCCATGCTCGCCCAAATCAGTATTAGCAACTACACCATAGTCTCCTCCCTGGAATTGGAGTTTTCCCCGGGGTTCACGGTGATCACCGGGGAAACCGGCGCTGGCAAATCCATCATGCTGGATGCCCTGGGGCTGTGCCTCGGTGACCGGGCGGATCCCAAAACCGTACGCCATGGGTGCGAGCGTGCCGAAATCACTGCCAGTTTTGATCTTGCCAGCATCCCGCAGGCAATCGCCTGGCTGCAGGACCGCGACCTGCACACCGGCGATGAGTGCCTGTTGCGCAGGGTAGTTACGAGCGACGGGCGCAGCCGCGCCTATATCAATGGCAGCGTTTGCACCCTGCAGGACTGCGCCGAGCTGGGTGCGTTACTGATTGATGTCCACAGCCAGCATGCGCACCAGTCACTACTGCGTAAACCGATGCAGCGCGATCTGCTCGACGCCTATGCCGGACACAAGCCGCTCACCCGGGCGGTGGAACAGTGCGCCTCCGATTGGCTGCGCAAGCGGCGTGAGCTGGACTTATTGGCCGGCGCGAAAGATGAACACACCAGCCGCACGCAACTGCTGGCCTACCAGGTCGAAGAGCTTGATGCGCTGCAGCTGCAGGAGAACGAGCTGGGCACCTTGGAGCAGGAGCAAAACCTGCTCGCCAATGCAGAAGAAATTCTGGCAGGCGCCCACCAAGCGCTGGAACTGTGCGACAAACAGGAAAGCGGTGTACGTCAGGCCCTGAAGTTGCTTGGCGCTGCCGTCCATGCTACTACCGCAGCGACGGGCGCGAGGGAATTATTGGAGTCTGCGGCCATTCAGTTGAGTGAGGCCCGCAGTGAAATTCAACGGCATATCGACAGCGTCGAGGTCGATCCACAGCGACTGGAGACGGTGCAAAGGCGCCTGGAGAGCATCTACGACATCGCCCGCAAACACCGGGTGCTGCCCGAGCAACTGGCCGCTCTGCACCAGGGCCTGCGCGACGAGTTGCAGGGCCTGGCCGATGGCGGCCAGCGTATTGCCCAACTGGAACACGAGATGGCGGAGCTGGCCACGCAGTATGCGACCGACGCGGCGCGCCTGGGCAAGCAACGGCGCAGTGCGGCGAAAAAACTGGTGCAAAACGTGTCTGCGTTACTGGCTTCGCTGGCCATGGACGGCTGTCAATTCGAGATCGCCCTGACGCCCCTGAAAAGCGATCACCCCCACCCCCACGGCAGCGAGGAGATAGAGTTCCTCATCAGCACCAATCCCGGTGCGCCGCCCCGGGCACTGGGCAAGATTGCCTCTGGTGGCGAACTCTCGCGCATCAGTCTCGCCATCGGGGTGGTCACTGCCAATACCGCCACCGTACCGAGCATGGTATTCGACGAAGTGGATGTGGGCATTGGCGGTGCAGTGGCGGAGGTCGTGGGAAAATTACTACACACCCTGGCTGAGCGGACCCAGGTACTGTGCGTCACCCACCTGGCACAGGTCGCGGCCCAGGGGACGCATCACCTGCAGGTGACCAAAACCAGTAGCGACACCACCGTTGAAACCAGCCTGCGCAAGCTGGATAACGAGGAAAAAGTGCAGGAGATTGCCCGCATGCTGGGCGGCGTCAAGATTACCCCGCAGACCCTGGCTCACGCCCGCGAAATGCTGGCCAACTAAGCCTCAACTACGTCTTAACTTCTCTTTCTTGCGCACGTACAACACGAGGGAGTGGTCGATCAGTTCGTAACCGTATTCATGAGCGATCTCACGCTGGCGTTGCTCAATCACAGAATCGGTAAATTCCACGACCGCTCCGCTGCTGACGCAAACCATATGATCGTGATGCTCGCCCTTGGCCAATTCGAATACCGAATGACCTGTCTCGAAGTGATGACGGGTCACCAGGCCGGCAGCTCTCAAATTGCGTGAGCACCCGATAGACCGTCGCCAAGCCCACATCCTCGCCCGCATCCCGCAGCGCGTCATAGACCTGCTCCGCACTCAAGTGCAGGGAGCCCCGTTCGGAAGATTCCAATATATGCAGGATTTTGACGCGCGGCAGGGTGACTTTCAAACCCGCCTTACGCAGTTCCTGGTTTCGCTCGGCCATGGCCCTGGGGGTTCTCTGTACTGTCCAGTGGGGGTATGATGCCACCCCGATACCGGAAGTGGAAGTTTTATCCCATGCGGATTCTGTTGATCTCCCTGACCATCGTCTGTCTGTGCGCCTGCAGCTTTCCCGGTGTCTACAAGATTAATGTTGAACAGGGCAATATCGTCACGCAGGAGATGGTTGACCAGCTCAAACCGGGCATGAACCGCCGGCAGGTGCGCTTCATTCTGGGGACGCCGCTGGTGGAAGACACGTTTAACCAGAATCGCTGGGATTACCTGTACGTCAAGCGCAATGGCGAGAAGGTGCTCAGTGAATCCCGGCTAACGGTCGAATTTGATGGAGATGCACTGGTAAGGATTTTGGGAGACATGGTCCCACCCGACTGGGGCGTGGCAAACAGTTCAGCACCGGTGCGTCCAGCCGCTGGCAGAACCCGCTCCCGGTATACCGACCAGCCAATAGCAAGCCGGGGCCAGTCAGTGGGGTTTGCCCTGCTGCCTGCGCTCCTTGGCGCGCACCGCTCGGGCTTTGCGCACTTCCTTGGGATCGGCAATGAGCGGCCGATAGATTTCTACCCTGTCCCCATCGCGCAGCACCTGCCTCGGTGCGACTATCTGGCCGAATATACCCAATGTGGCATTATCCAGGTCCACGCCTTCAAACTTGCTGGCGATGCCGGAGCGCTGTGCTGCCTCCAAAGCAGTTGCCCCGACCGGCAGTTCGACTTCGACAAGGACCTGCCTGTGCGGTAGCGCATAGGCCACTTCCACCGTAATCGTATTGTCTTTGCTCATAGGTTCAACCTGGCTACAAAAAACGGCGCCAGCATCAGCAGCACTATGGCCGGCGGCGCAATATACCGCAACAGGAAGCGCCAGAGCGAGAAAAACAGATCTGACTCCCGATGCCAGAACCAGCCGCAGGATCTCCGGTCGCAGGCGCCACCCGACTAACAGGGCGATCAGTAACGCAACCAGCGGCAGCAACACACCCGCTGTGACGGTATCCAAAATATCGAGCAGATTGTATTTACCAAACCACTGGAGCCCCATCCCAGACCCAAACGATGTGACCACGGCCAGACTCAACAGCCACACAAGCGCGGCAACCAGAAAGGTCGCCGTGAAGCGCTCCAGTCGTAACTGTTGCATCAACGTGGCTACGATGGGCTCCATTATTGCCACGGCTGAACCCAGCGCGGCCACTACCATCAGCACAAAGAAAACGGTGCCAGCCAATTCCCCCTGCATGCAGATTGCCAAACGCATAGGGCAGGCTGATGAATAACAGACCAGGGCCCGCTGCCGGTTCTACATTGCTCGCAAATACGAGGGGGAAAATCGCCAGTCCGGCCAGCACGGCAAATAGCGTATCGAATACTGCCACGGCCAACACTGAGCGTCCGATAGGAATACGTTGTGGGGCGTAGGCGCCATAACTGATACCCGTACCTACGCCCACGCCCAGGGTAAAAAATGCATGCCCCAGTGCCAGCAGTGCGGAACGGCCAGAAAAGTCCACCACCCGGGTGGAAAACAAGAAATTCCCGGTAGCGCCAATATCGCCGTTATCAAATCCAAACTTGATCAGAAACGCCAACATGGCCAGCAGCAGCGGCACGGCGAGCCAGACCAGCATGCCCAGACCCCGCCTCACGCCCAGCACGACAGTGCCCTGCCGTAAGCAACAAAAACAAACTCTGCCAATAAACCTGTAGCATCGGTTCGGCCAGAAAGTGCTCGAAGTGTACTCCCACATCCACCGCCCGGGCGGCAGAGAAAATGCCGGCGTGCATGAATCCAGCGTAGGCCATGCCCCATCCTGCGACCACTATATAGAACGACAGAATGAGCAGACCCGTCAGGCAGGCCAGAGCGCCCACCACCATCCATGCGTGCGAGCGCAGCGAACCATCACAGGCGCGACGAATGGCCACAGCGGGACTCGGCCCGCCGCACCTACCCAGCACTACTTCACCCACCATGACAGGCCCGGCGATGAGAAACAAACACAACACATACGTGATAACAAAGGCTCCGCCCCCGTATTCACCACTCAGATAGGAAAAGCGCCACAGATTGCCCATCCCCACCGTCGAGGCGGACAGCGCAAGTACGAATGTGGTTCGTGTACCCCACCGGTCGAGAGTGCCGGAGTCGGTCACTGTCACCATAAAAAAGCCTGAATTGTCATTGGCTTAGAGTGCCGCAGGCCTTCAGGTGTGAAAAGGGGAGGATTCACGTTTCCCCTGTGGACCTTGTCCGTATAATGCGCGCCATGGCCAAAAAGAAAGCGCAAAAACCCAGCAACGTCATCGCCCAAAACAGGCGCGCCCGGTTTGACTATGAACTGATGGACACTTTCGAGGCCGGCGTAGCGCTGACCGGATGGGAGGTAAAGAGTCTGCGTATGGGTAAAGCTGACCTGGCCGATTCCTATGTGCTGATCAAGGACGGTGAGGCCTGGCTGCTGGGCAGCCACATTATCCCTCTGGACACTGTCTCCACCCATTTCGTGTCCGGACCCCACCCGCACCCGCAAGCTGCTTCTGCACAAAAAGGAACTGGCCCGACTCCTGGAGGCGACTTCGCAAAAAGGCCTGACCTGCGTGTGTACCCAACTGTACTGGAAAGGTCACATGGTCAAAGCCAGGATCGCATTGGCCGTGGGCAAGAAGTCTCACGACAAGCGCGATACCGAAAAAGACCGGGACTGGAATCGCCAGAAACAACGCATCGTGCGGGACAACGTCAAACAGTAAGACCTTTAGTGCCAGCAGCTCAGGCTATTCTGGCCACACCAAAAAGTGCACCCCCCTGCACAACTTGCCGCAGGCCAGAATCGTGGCAAGCGGCACTACCCGCTGTTACTATGGCCGGCAATAATATGCTGGGCGTCACTGCGTGAAACGATTCATTTTTGCCATCTGTTGTAATTCTGGCCGTTGGCGCGTTGTCGCTCTGGGGTAACCGTCTGATCGGGCATACGCTGGACGCAGAACTCGGTCCCCTGCTGACCAGGCAGCTTGGCCTACCGGTACAACTTTCCCCCATAAATGCAAATCTGTGGCAACTGCAGGCAAGCAGTCCTAAGTTGATCATGGGCGACCCGCAAGATCCCGCAGTCGTCGCGACCGATGTCACGGTAACGCTGGCATGGACGGACCTGCTGGACCGCAAGATACGGCTGGTGACGCGCCAGCGCTTCCGATCTCATGGTGCGTCCGTCGCGCTGGCCCGCCAGCAACGCGCCGCTGCCCAATGACTACCGCTTTCTCGACCCCTGGCTGCCGCAGAATTTACAACTGGAGACCGGGCAGTATGTTAGCGACACTGGTGACAGTTACCCGATAACCAGGCTGCTGTGGCAGCGTCAGGCCGATGGCAGCGCAACGGCACAACTGGTCCGAGGCGCGCGCGGCGGGCGAAGTTGCCGTACGCGCTACAGTGAAATCGCTGGCCGACCTGCTGCAGCTTGCCCCGGTTGAGCTTGAACTGGCCGTCGCTGTCGTGGGCAAACCCGACTCTCCCATTGCGCTCAAGGCCACGGTGCAGCCCGGAACAACTTCCGCATACGCCATGCAAATCGATCTGCAAGCCGCCGCAATGAGCGCACACATCGCCGCCACCGGGCAGACGCCCTGGCGTCTGCCCGATCAATCCGAAACAACCGTACCGCTGTTGGATGTCAAACGGTTACTGGACCTCATCAACAGCTATCGCGACACGCAACCGGAAGGCGAACTAGCCAAGGATCTCGCCGCAACCCTGCCACATATGGAGTTGCCAACACATAGGGGCCATGTTGCCATTGATGTCATCCGCATGGAGGATGAGATTGGCAAGGAGACTGCTTTCGACTTCACCAGTGGCGAACATGGCTTGCAGATCAGCGCCCTGACCAGCAGTGGTCCCACGGGCATCGTGACTGGCGCACTCGGCGTCGTCAGCGATGAGCAGGGCTGGACCGTGAACGTGGATGCGACCATGCAAGCCAGGGAGGGCGAAAGTGATATAGCACCGCAGTTCGGGGGATCGGATTGGCTCTGGCGCACCGGGCGAGCCAAGCTGACTGGCCGGGGAGATACCTTTGGAACATTGCTCAATTCCCTTCAGGGCGACCTGTCACTGGCAGGCCATTACCGCAACAAGAACCAAATACCGGTAGCCATAGAAGCTCGGCTCGATAATCGCCCGGAGGATCTCGCGTTGGATGCCCTGGCGATCAAGCTCGGTGAACTGCACATAAGCGGCACTGCGCTGCTGTCCGGTACGGATCGACGCAAGCTCACTATGGACCTGAAAGGTACGCACATGGATCTGGGCTTTCTTTTTGACACCGACAGATACGCAACCACTTCCCGGGATCGCTTTGCCGGAATATCTCACAGTGATGCCAGATCTGGACCTGAACCTGACATTGAATGCCGAAAACCTGCAGGCCCCGGGACTAAGCCTGGGCCAGGCCAGCGCGACACTGGAGCGCACAGCCCAAGGGGGCAAGCTTGTAGCGACGGCCAAGGGCACAAATTTTGGCAGTCTTGACTTGACGCTGGAAGCAAGCACGCCAGCCGACAACCCCACTGATGTCAAGCTCACCGCGAATTTCACCGACATGGATATACCCGACATTTTCAGGCAAAAAGGCCTGATCAACAGTCGCAGCACCGGCAGCCTTACTTTTCGCAGCCAGGGCCACGACATGAAAAATGTGTTCACTGCCATGCAGGGAACAGCAACGTTAGCAATGGAGATCAGATCGGACAACAACTGGCAGCGCGCGGCAAGTGCACAGGAAAAACTGTCGTTGACAGGAAATTCCAGCCTGATACTCGATAATGATCGGATTGTCGGTATAAAGATTGAAAATCTCGACATAAATTCAATTGATCAGGACCTGAATGGCAGTCTTGAGTTGGCATCCGATCGCAGCCCCTGGTTGGTTGCAGACCTTACGTCGGAAATGCTGAACGTCACCGGCCTGCAGGCCCTGCTGCCCGAATCCACAGCCAAGGCCGACCAGTCAGGCCTGGTGCCTTCACTCAAGCGCCTGGGCGCGGCGCAGATTTCCCTAGATGCCAAATCATTGACGGTGAGTGATGCGAATTTGTCGAATGTACAGCTTGAACTTGCATCGGCCCCCAATTTGACTGACTATCGATCGATTCGATTTCATTTCCCAGGATCTCACACTCAAAACCCAGGGGAAAATTACCTGGCAAGGCCAGCGCGCAAAGCTTGAGAGCACTGCACAGCTGACCGATGTGGATCTCGACCAGTTTCTGATTCAACACCGCGACGTGGAGCGCGTACCCGTTTCGGGGACTGTCAAACTACTCAGTGAGGGCAGCCGGATCGAGGAGCTCATCAGTAACGTGACAGGCTATATCGATCTGCAGGCCGATGGACCACGGCAGAACGCTGCGCCACAGGCCCGACGCAAACTGGCAGTGAAGGCAAGCCGCCTGCCCGATGGTGTGCGGGCCGATATCACCAGCCTGCAATGGGGCGAGAGCGAACTTGCCGCCAGCGTTAGCTACCACCGCACATCACCCCCCTCAATGGAGGTCGAAATACACAGCGGCACTCTGTCGCTACTGCCCTGGGAAAATGCCTACCTGAATGCCGAGAATAAAGATGCGGCACGACCTTCCAAAACCGGTTTGGGCTCTATTGCCAGAGCAAGCGCGGAATTTGTTGGGGATATTCTACTAGCCCCACTGAAATTTCTAACCCGCAGCGATGCGACCACGCCACGCACGAGGGTATTCAGCACTGACCCGCTGCCCCTTGATTCTCTGAAAAATTTCAATATGAATATCTCGGGGCAGTTGGACTCGCTGCTTAGTACTGCAATCACGGCAAGAGACAATCAGTTTACGGGCAGCCTGACCAATGGCAACCTTGCATTACAAGCCAGCAGTGGCCAGCTTAGCGATGGCAATGGAGAAATCACGCTGGCGCTGGATTCGGGTGCCGCGCCGCCAACCTTCAAAGTGACCAGCACGTTTCAAAACATGCGCGGGCTGGCAAGCAGGAGTACCTTTCCCCGCAGTGGTTTTGTCTCAGTGGAAAGCCGGGGTAACAGCCAGGCGGAGCTCGCCGCCAATGCCAGCGGCCTCATCTTTCTGGAACTGGGGGCAGGTCCCTTTGACTACGCCAATTCAGCCCTGCTCACGGCTAATGTGGCCACCACGATATTCCAGACCCTGATACCCGGAATTAATCGCCAGCAGCAGCAACTGGAGTGTGGCACCACCGTGGCGCTCCTCCAGAACGGTGTGGGCAGTACCCCCTACGGTTTTGCCGCACGCACCAACCAGGCCAACTTGCTCGGTCACCTGAAAGTCGACCTGGGCAAGGAAACTCTGGAGATGAATATCGACTCCAGGGGTCGCCAGGGTCTTGGTATATCCGTGGGCACTATCTTTTCCAATACCGTCCAGATCCGGGGTCCGCTAAACAACCCGAGAATGGTGCCCAATCCCACGGGGATCGCCTGGCGCGCCTGGGCAGCGGTTTCAACGGGTGGCTTATCCATTCTGGGTGAAACGCTGTTAAGGCGCATATGGGCCAGCGACAACCCCTGCACGTCCGTCAAGCGGATAATGGTGGAGCAATTGTGTCCAACTAACCCGATTGCTGCTTCTTCACAAATGGTTTGCCCCCAGGGGTAGTTATTTGCGCTATACTATCCCCTCACTTATGGGGGCGATTCGGATTCGACGACGGTAGCGAACCCTGAGGTGCATGCCGTGATGGTAGCCAATCACGTTAATCCAAAGCTGCAAACTACTAGTTGCCAACGACGACAACTACGGTGCACAACTCGCTGCGTAAGCAGCCTGTTTAACACCATCTAGTGGCTTCGGCCCTAGCGGTCTTTAGCAAGGTGCCAGCCCCGCGCTACTGACTGTCATATAGAACTGGATCGCTGTGAAGCCTGCCTGGGGTGGAACTGCTAAATGTTTACAGGATCGCCAATTACGTCCTGCCCGTTGGGCTGTATGCGGCTAAATCAATTAACGGAAACTAAGCATGTAGAGCCGAAGGCAGAGTACTGGCGGACGCGGGTTCAACTCCCGCCGC
>CAVQGV010000011.1:0-115878 GCA_963712135.1 uncultured Gammaproteobacteria bacterium | reverse complement strand
GCGCGCATTGGGTGGGCGCTCCATCATTGGCGACCCGCGCTCGGCCAAGATGCAATCCGTGATGAATCTCAAAATCAAGTATCGCGAATCGTTCCGACCCTTTGCTCCTTCCGTGCTTAATGAGGATGTTGGTCACTATTTTGAGCAGGATCGACCAAGTCCCTATATGCTGCTGGTCGCGCCTGTCGCCGAAAGAATCAGAATCCCGATGACTGCAGATCAGGAGAAACTGTTCGGCATCGAGAAACTTAATATTCCACGATCTGAACTTCCCTCCATCACGCACGTGGATTATTCGGCGCGGATTCAGACAGTTCATCCGGATACTAACCCGCGCTATCATCAACTCATTTCTTCCTTCAAGAAAAAGACAGGCTGTGGAGTGCTCGTCAACACCTCCTTCAATGTACGCGGCGAACCGATTGTCTGCACACCGGAAGATGCCTACCGTTGCTTTATGCGCACCGAGATGGACTATCTCGTTATAGAAAACTTTTTACTGGAAAAAACCAGACAGCCAGCCGTGGCGAAAGACGACGCGTGGATGAATGAGTTCGAGCTGGACTAACTGTGAGACTCGATGAGATGTCAAAATCAGATACAACAATGAGCACCAGCGAATTACGCAAGTTCGGACTGGTTACGGCCGGCATGCTGATTCTGTTTTTTGATCTTTTAATCCCGTGGATCTGGGACCTAGCCATGCCCGTGTGGCCGCTATACCCCGCGGTCATCCTCGTTAGTATGGCCCTAATCATCCCAGCCGCACTCGGGCCGGTGTACAAAATCTGGATGCGTTTCGCCGAGGCGCTGGGCTGGGTCAATACGCGCATCATTCTCAGTCTGATATTCTTTCTGGTATTTTTTCCGTTCGGAATGATTATGCGGATGTTCAACGATCCAATGCGGCGCAAATTCGATCCTGCAGCGGACAGCTATCGAGTTACATCCAACCCAACAAAACCTGAAAATATGGAGCGGCCCTTCTGATGTTCGATCTATTCAAGGATTTATGGGGCTTCATGAAAGAACGCAAAAAGTTCTGGTTGATGCCTATTATTCTGATGTTGGTTCTTCTTGGCGGCCTGCTGGTACTGGCCCAGGGTTCGGCAATTGCCCCCTTTATTTACACCCTGTTCTAAGGTTGTGGCAATGCCGCGCGGTAATCACGGCAAGGCAGTACGATGAGGTTTTTTAATGACCTGGCGGATTTCAACGCGGCTGAAATCAGGGATTTGGTCGCGTTCGCCCACAGACTGGACGAAAACCCGCAGCCGCGGGCGCTGGAAGGAAAAGTCCTCGCGTTATTATTCCTGAATCCTTCATTACGCACATTGGCGTCTTTTCAGTCGGCGATGACCCGCCTGGGCGGCGGCGTTTTCGTCATCTCACCGGAAATGTCGATTCATAATATTGAATCCCGCTCAGGCATCGTCATGGACGGTGCCGCGGCGGAACACATTCGCGAGGCCGTTCCAGTCATCGCATCCTACAGCGACGCCATCGGCATCCGCGCCTTTGCAAAGCGGGAAAATCTCGCTCACGACCTGCATGATACCCAGTTTCATGAGCTGACCTCGTTGATTGATATACCCTATATCAATATGGAATCGGCCATCAATCATCCCTGTCAAAGTCTTGCCGACTGGAAAACCCTGGACGACCTGGACATTCCCTCACGGGGCGGCAAGTTTGTACTTTCCTGGAGTTGGCACCCGCAGCCAATGCCACTGGCAATACCGGCGGCTACTGTCCACATGGCTGCAATGCGGGGCATGGAGGTAACGGTATTGCGACCGCAGGGATATGAACTACCCGACCCGATCATGGAGCGAGCGCGTGCGGCGGCAAACCTCGAGTGGCGGGTCAGTGACAGAAACCGATAACCGCCACGTTGCGATGGAAGGTGCTCACGTTATTTACGTCAACTCGTGGACGTCGCAGCGCCATTATGGCGACATCCGCGCCGAGGATGACTTCAAACATGAGCTGCGCAACTGGTGTGTCGACGAACCATGGTTCAGTAACGCCGCCATTGATTGTCGCTTTATGCACGCTCTCCCCGTGCGCCGGGAAGTCACGGTTACCGAGCGCATACTCGACGGCCCGCGCAGCGTCGTCATTGCCGAAGCACGCAATCGCATGCTGGTGCAAATGGCTGTGTTACACAGGATGTTATCCGGCCCGGGCAGTTCGGCGGACTAGCCCCCAAAAAGCGCCACATCCCCCTTGCCGACCCGCAACACTAATGGTGTATCGTCCGCCAGATCCACAACCGTGGTCGGCTCCATCCCGCAGTAGCCGCCATCGATAACCAGATCGACATCGTGTTCCAGCACTTCACGTATATCGTAAGGATCAATGAGCGGGAGGTCATCACCGGGCATTATCAGAGTCACACTCATCAGCGGTTCACCGAGTTCCGCCAGCAGGGCAGCGGCAATGGTATTGTCTGGCACCCGCAATCCAACGGTTTTTCGTTTGGGGTGCAACAGGCGCCGGGGCACCTCGGAGGTGGCCCGCAGGATGAAGGTGTAAGGGCCCGGCGTGGTGTGGCGCAGCAGTCGATACACCGTATTGTTTACCTTGGCGTAGGTGGCGATCTCCGACAGGTCGCGGCACACCAGGGTAAAATTGTGCTTGTCGTCGAGTTTGCGAATACGGCGAATCCTGTCGAGGGCGTTTTTATCACCGATACGACAGCCCAGAGCGTATGCTGAATCGGTCGGATAGACCACCACCCCACCGTTGCGGATAATGTCCACCGCATGACTGATCAAACGGGGCTGGGGATTCTGTGGATGAATCTGGTAAAACTGGCTCACAGCGTATCTCGTTTATTATTGAAAAAGCGATTAGCGCGGGACTGCCCAGCGCTCCCACACGCCGCGCAAGCCCTCAAAGCGGCGCAGATTCTACACCCAGCGGCGCACTGTAGGGAGCATCCCGGTGAAAATCACTGCCGGCTGATACTTCCAGATCAAACTCGCCGAGCCAAGCGTTTCAGTTGCGCGATCTGATCCAGCGTCTGATACCCGCTTAGCACCTCCATAACGCTACCCCCTGCTGCCACGAAATCAGCAATTAAACGCCGTAATTTCATTGCGGTATAACGGTACTTTAAGGGGTGGGCGATAACGGCTACACCGCCGGCGACCGTGATCCACCGGACGACCTCGGCCAGGTCCGGCCAGAACGCCTTCACATCTCCCGTCTTACCCTGCCCCAGATACTGGTCAAAGGCCTGATTGTGGTCCTTGACATGGCCCTGCTGGACCATCCATGCAGCAAAATGCGGGCGACCCAATTGACTACCAGCAGCGTGCTCCAAAGCACCCTGCAGTGCACCGACGAAACCCCGGGACGCGAGTCGACTGGCAATCATGCCACCCCGCTCCCGCCTCGCTTTATCCATATTCGTCAGTGCGCAGCGCATAGCCGGATGTTCACAATCGATACCAAGGCCGAGGATATGGATCGTCGTGCCCGACCACTGGCAGGACAACTCAATCCCGGGAATTAGCTGCATACCGCCCGACACTGGCCTGTGATAAGCTGCTGCGACCTCGTAACCGGTCACCGTATCGTGGTCGGTTATAGCCAGCAAATCGATCTTGTTGGCCAGCGCTCGAGCCACCAGTTGGCAGGGATCAAGGGCGCCGTCAGAGGCACTGGTGTGAGTGTGGAAGTCAATCAGCACAGTCTTTACCCTCGCCCTGGGCAGTGCTGCTGTGAACCAACTCGTATTGTTTGATCATCACGCATGGTAACAGCTGGAGCAGGATAGAATCCATGAAGCAAATTGCTGAATTCGTGCCCATTGCCCTGTTCTTTATCGCCTACCAGTTGGATGGCCAGAACATTTCTCTGGCGGGCTGGACGTATCAATTCGATGGTATTTTCTCTGCCACCCTTGTTTTAATGGTGGCCACTGTGTTGCAGGTGATTTTTTCTTACGCGGTGACGCGCAGGCTGGAAAAGCGCCTGCTGTGGTTATTGCTGGCGGTACTGGTATTCGGTGGTGCCACGCTGATATTTCGAAACCAGATGTTTATCCAGTGGAAACCCACCATCTTCAACTGGGCCCTTGCCCTTGCCTTCGCTGTCTCACAGTTTGTCGGCGACAAAAACCTCATGGAGCGCACCCTCGGCAGCCAGATCCACCTGCCCCGGCTCGTATGGACAAGGCTTAACCTGTTATGGGTGTCTAACTTCTTCATCGTGGGAGGACTCAATCTGGTTGTGGCCTACGAGTTTAGCGAACAGATCTGGGTTAGCTATAAATTGTACTCTTCGATCGGATTCACGCTGGTACTAACCATCCTGACGGCCCTGTTCATTAGCCCCCACCTGAAGGCAGACGCAACGGAAAAGCAACTGCTACAGCAGGACGATTAGCGCTTCACGGAGAGCAAACCACATGTACTACGCCATACTGTGCGAAGACGTTGAAAATAGCATGCCCCTGCGCCAGAGTGCGCGCCCGGCGCACCTGGCGCGCCTGCAGGCACTCGCAGATCAGGGAAAGCTGCTGGCCGCGGGTCCGCACCCTGCCCTGGATACGGAGGAGCCCGGTGAGGCCGGCTTCACCGGCAGCCTCATTATTGCCGAGTTCGACAGCCTGGAGGCTGCCACCGCCTGGGCCGACTCCGATCCCTACGTGGAGGCCGGTGTTTTCAGCAAGATTATCGTCAAGCCATACAAACTGGTATTGCCCTGAGCTGCAACTTCTTTATCCGCAGGGTTACATTAGTCTTTGCTGAAAGATAACATGCACACTAACGCTAGCCGCACCCTTAGTTCCAACCCTATTCCGGCTCTTGAAAAGGAACCCATTTTGCGATTCTCTGTCCTCTTATGGCTGTGCTCATTGGTATTTTCCGCCGTCAGTATGGCGGCTGACGTTCGCTATGTCGGCGGGCAGCAGTCTGTTCCTCTAAGCAGTGGTGCCGGCGAGGACTATCCCATCGTTTATCGGGGTCTCCCGCCCGGCACGCGCCTCACTGTGGCGCGCACCTCCGAAGACGGGCTATGGGCGGACATCGCAACGGATAATGGCATAACCGGCTGGATTCCCACCCGCAACCTGGTGCTGGAGCTTGCCCCGCAACCGGGACTGCCTGCGACCGCCAAACCTGTCCAGGGACCGGGCGATGCCAGTATCGAATTAGCATCTACCATGCCGGTGCCGGCAGCGGATCCAGCGGAGTTGCTAAATCGTATCAATACCTGCGATGCCGAGTTCAACACAGTCGCCCAGGAACTGCATCAATTGAAGCAAGTCTCCGGCAAGGCGGTACAGCTGGACATTGACAATCAGAGGCTGGTGGAGGAGACAGAGAACCTGCGCTCTAATGTGGAAATGCTGCGAGCGGAAAACCAGCGCCTGCTGGACAATCTTGACAGTGAAGACTTCATGAACGGCGCCCTGGCAGTACTGCTGGGTGTCATCATCGCACTGGTAGCGCCCCGTCTGGTTCCCCAGCGGCGCAAAAACTCGGGCTGGAATTGAAGGAGATCACCATGTTGAAAATATTATTGCTATGCCTGTCCCTGCTGCTGCCTGCCGTTGCAAGTGCCGAAGAAGCAGCGCCGGCTAACCCCCGGGTTGTCATCAAAACCAGCGAGGGGGATATCACGGTGCAGTTGTATGCCGATAAGTCTCCCGTCACAGTAGCGAACTTCCTGGCCTATGTGGACAGCGGATTTTACAAGGACACCATTTTTCATCGGGTTATTCCCGAATTTATGATACAGGGCGGCGGCCTCGGACCGGACATGAAAGAGAAGGAAACCAGGGCCCCGATCGTCAATGAATCAAACAATCGCCTGCACAATGTCCGCGGCACAATCGCTATGGCACGCACCAATGACCCGGATTCAGCCACTGCCCAGTTTTTTATCAACCAGCGCTCCAACCTTAGTCTGGATTGGGCTGCCGGCCGCGAGGGCTACACCGTATTCGGTGAGGTGATCCAGGGCATGGACATCGTGGACTTCATAGCCACCGCGCCAACTGGCAAGGTGGGCGGGATGGGCGATGTGCCCCAGAAGGCCATCGTCATCAAGGAAATTGTACGCCAGCAACCCTGATGATCGCGCTGAGTGTCAATCTCAATAAAATCGCACTGATCCGCAACTCGCGGGACACGACTAATCCGGATATTCCACAGCACGCGCAGATGTGCATCGATGCCGGCGCCGATGGCATCACGGTTCACCCGCGCCCCGACCAGCGACACATACGTGTGCGGGACTGTTTTGACCTGGCCGCGATGCTCGCTGTTGAATTCAATATCGAGGGCAATCCCATGAGCGGCCCGCGCCGCAGTGACCGCGCCGATGTGGAGGACTACCCCGGATTCATGGCGCTGGTCAAAGAGATTCGCCCGACACAATGCACCCTGGTGCCCGATAGTGACGGACAGCTGACCTCAGACCACGGCTTTGACCTGCGGCGGGATGGCGAGCGCATTGCACCTCTGGTGCAGGAGCTGCAATCACTGGGTATCCGCACCAGCCTGTTTATGGACCCGGATCCGGCGCAGATCCGCCTGGCGGCGCAAACCGGCACCGACCGTATTGAGCTGTACACCGAGACCTATGCGCGGGCGTTCCGGCTCGGCAGGGATGTGGATGCCGTGTTCCAGCAGTTTGTAGAGGCGGCAGAGGTGGCTACAGATGAAGGGCTGGGTATAAACGCTGGCCATGACCTGGACCTCAATAATCTCCCGCGTTTCGCCACTATTACAGGCTTGCTGGAAGTCTCCATCGGCCACGCCCTTACGGTAGACGCCATCCGCATGGGACTTGCGACCTACGATAGCCGCGTATCAGCGCGCGCTGGGCAAGCGCTGATGGATAAGCGTTTACAGGCCCTGCTCGACAAGCAGGACATCACGGAGCTGATCCACAGCTACTGCAACGCCGCGGACCGCCACGACCATGACAAGATGCGCGCGCTCTATCATGAGGATGCCATCGACGATCATGGTGCCTTCTTCCAGGGACTGGCCATGGAGTTCATCGACGCCCTGCCCGCCATCCAGGCACCCATGATGATTCTGCACCATAATGTCACCACCGTGAACATCGCGCTGGACGGTGACTACGCGGAGGGTGAAGTCTACATTCTGGCGTTCCACCAGGTGAAGACCGAGGATCAGCCTGTGGATTTATTTATTGGCGGGCGCTATTTCGACCGCTACGAGAAGCGCGCAGGTGTGTGGAAATTCAGTCACCGGGCGGTGGTGGCAGACTGGGCCACGTTTAACAACCCCACCACCGTGTGCCTGGACCACCCCATGATCGAGGGCTCACATATCGGCAGGCCGGGTCCGCAGGACCCCTCCTACGCGTTCTTTCGCCTGCTCAGGCGGGGCGAGCGCTAGAGCGCTGCGATCTTGTCCCGCACCGCATCGGGAACACGCATCGGGGCTTTGCTGTGCGGGTCGATATGCACCAGTACCGCCTTGCCGCGTACCGTCAGCCTGCCACCCTGGAACATTTCGGTGTGCAGCGTCAATGAACTGTTGCCGATACCGGCCTCTATGATTTTGGCGATAACATCCGTGCCGTAGAAAGTCTCCCCCACAAAATCGATCTGCACGGAGGCCAGTATCCAGTTCCTGGCGATACCCGGGCTGCGGTCCACCAATGACTCCAGAAAACGCACCCTGACCACCTCAAACCATGCGGCGATGGTGGCGTTGTTGATATGCCCCATGGCATCGGTTTCATAAAGGCGCGGGGTAATGGTTATGGCGAATTCCTTCAACTGTACTCTCCATGATCTGCTCTAGTGACACCGACTGCTTTCTACCAAAGGCCAGACTACAACAAAGAATAAAACAGTATAATGCCCCACATAAACTCTTTTGTCTGGATTTCCCATGCGCCTGATGCTCGCTCCCATGGAGGGCGTTATCGACCATGTCATGCGCGAGCTGCTCACTTCGCTGGGCGGCATCGACCGCTGTGTCACCGAGTTTGTCCGCGTCACAGATCGCCTGTTGCCACCGCGTGTGTTTCGTCGCCTGTGCCCGGAGTTGGACACCGGCGGAACTACTGCTTCTGGAGTACCCGTGTACCTGCAGTTGTTGGGCGGCCAGGCTGCGGTGCTGGCCGACAATGCTGCACGCGCAGCACAGTTGGGCGCTCCCGGCATAGACCTGAATTTCGGCTGCCCGGCAAAAACCGTGAACCGCTCCGACGGCGGCGCTATTCTCCTGCGCGAACCACAGCGGGTGCACGCTATTGTCTCTGCGGTGCGCGCGGCGGTACCAAAGCATATCCCGGTCACGGTGAAAACCCGGCTGGGCTACGAGGACAGGGCGCTCTTTCTGGATATCGTGGCGGGCATCGAAGCGGCCGGCGCGAGCGAGCTCACGATTCATGCCAGAACCAAACGCCATGGTTACAGACCCCCTGCCTATTGGGATGCCATTGCGGAAGCACGGGAACTGCTGGCGCTGCCCATCATCGCCAATGGCGAGATCTGGAGCATTGACGATGCCTTGCGCTGTCGCGCTGTCACCGGTTGCGACGACCTGATGCTGGGTCGCGGCGTCCTGTGCCGACCCGACCTGCCGCGCCTGATCGCCGCAGCGACCGCCAGCGGTGACTCTCGGGACTCCCTGCACTGGCAAGAAATTACGCCACTGCTGGCAAACTTCTTTGAGCTGAACCTGCAACACTACGACACCCATAACGCAGGCAATCCACTCAAACAATGGCTGGTCTACCTGCGCGGCTATTTTCCCCAGGCCGCACTGTTGTTTGAACAGATCAAGCGCCTGCGAAATCCGGATGATATTCGGTTAGTATTACTACAATCCCTTCATGCCGGATACTGCTGACCGCTGCGCTGCCTAGCGCCACAGCCAAGAGAAAAGACCATGGACAAGACACCGCGACACATCCAGTTAATGGACACCACCCTGCGCGATGGCGAGCAGACCCAGGGCGTGTCCTTTTCCCCGGAAGAGAAGGTCAATCTCGCCAGGGCGCTGTTGCAACAGCTCAAAGTCGACCGCATTGAAGTCGCCTCTGCACGGGTATCGCACGGTGAGATGGAGGCGGTTTCCAATATCAACCAGTGGGCGCAGCAGCAGGGACTGGGCGAGCGCATCGAAGTGCTGGGTTTTGTCGATCACAAAAAGAGCGTGGACTGGATCCTGCAAACCGGCGGACAGGTCATCAACCTGCTGACCAAGGGCAGCGAGAAGCACTGTCGCGAGCAGCTTGGGAAAACACTGGACCAGCACGTGGCGGAAATTCGACAGACCGTGGACTACGCGCTGGAAAAAGGCCTGCTGGTCAACGCCTACCTGGAAGACTGGTCCAACGGTTATCGCAATAGCCGCGACTACGTGTACGCGATGATGGATCAGCTCAAGGATTGCGGCATCCGCCATTTCATGCTGCCCGATACGCTGGGCGTGATGTCTCCCGAGGAAGTGTTCGACAGCATCAGCGATATGGCGGCACGCTACCCACAGCAACAGTTCGATTTTCATCCGCACAACGACTACGGGCTGGCCACCGCCAACGTGATGGCGGCGGTACGCGCCGGCGTGAACTCCGTACACTGCACCGTGAACTGCCTGGGCGAGCGCGCGGGCAATGCCTCACTGGCGGAGGTCAGCGTGGTGCTGCGCGACAAGCTGGGCATGGAGCTGTCCATCGACGAGAGCTACATCGTGCAATTGAGCACGATGGTGGAATCCTTCTCCGGCAAGCGCGTGCCCGCCAATGCGCCTATCGTCGGGGCCGACGTGTTCACCCAGACCGCCGGCATTCACGCCGACGGCGACCAGAAGGGCGACCTGTACAAAACACGGCTCAGCCCGGAGCGTTTCTCGCGCACCCGCAGCTATGCACTGGGCAAGATGAGCGGCAAGGCCTCGCTGCTGCAGAACCTTGAAGCACTGGGCCTGAGCCTGTCGGAGGAAAACCAGCAGAAAGTGCTGGCCAGGGTGGTCAAACTGGGCGATTCAAAAGAACTCATCACCACCGATGACCTGCCCTTCATCATCGCCGAAGTGCTGGAAAGCAAAAACTACCACCACATCAAATTGCTGGACTGTACCGTTACCAGCGGCCTGGATGTAAAATCGACGGTGAGCATCCGCGTCGATGTGGACGGGGATATCCAGCACGGGGTCGGCTCGGGGAACGGCGGTTTTGACGCGTTCATCTACGCTATGAACGAGGTGATGGCGTCCAGGAACTATGTACTGCCCACACTGGTGGATTACGCCGTGCGCATTCCCAAGGGTGGCCACGCCGACGCCCTCACCGAGTGCGTCATTACCTGGGATTGCAACGGACAGAACATCAAGACCCGCGGCGTGCACTCCAACCAGGTCTTCGCCGGCATCCTGGCCGCGCTGCGCATTGTCAATTTGCAGCTGCATGAGCGCCAATTCAGCCAAACCGCATAGCCTGTGGTCGCCCGCGACCGCCAGGATGAACGCGGGGAAGCCGGGGCCGCGACGTTGATTTAAGGCGGATCTTTCGGGCTACCGGGTTCGCGCGTCGGGTGTGCAATTCGCCGGCTTCCCCTGTGCGGACCACCCGATACTCGCCAACGAATTGCACACCCGACGCCCAAACCCTCCGTGCTGTCACGCGGTCCGATGTTCCATGCAGGCAACAGGATCAAGGCTCCGACCGGGACGGCCTTTTCGTTTGCGAGTAGTCTGTACCAGCACCCCTCGGAAAATTTTTCAATTTGTAAAAAATAGCTCTAACTCGTTGTGCTACTCACTTAGGGGGGACGTCACCGCAAAGTGATGACCATAAATCATCGATAAGACCCCGACGACCAGATGTCGTGATTCTAATAGTCAGTCATCCAGCAATACAGACTGATGCAGACCACGCTGGCCAATCCGCTCACCACGATACCGTAGAACATTTCCATAAAACCTCCCACAATGGCAGTGCTGAAATGCTGAAATTCTCAGATAAATACAGCAGCAAGTAATGTGCCACATATATAACTTATTGATTTTACGTAATACTCTGTATCGGCAATGGCACGACTGTAAACAATCCTGACACGCCAGGCCGATCAGTTCTGCATCGGGTCAGAGGAAGCGTTAATGCTTCGCCAGCATGCGGCAGTATTGCGAGAGGGTGTTCCAACGTGACTTGGCCGGTCGTTTCGTTAGACTGGCGGATGCCGGCCCTGTGCGGGATTTTTAATTTTAGCGCGTCAAACCGTCGCGCCTTGAGTCAGTGGTGTAGCAACTGCCCTGGGCATCGCCCGCAGTGCCGCCACCACTTTATCGCCGAACTCATGGGTCTTGATCATCTTCACCCCGCTGCCGGGCTTGGAGAGATCCGCCGTCGAGTAGCCGTCGGCAAACACGCTCTGCATCGCGCTCCAGACATTTTTCGATTCCTGCACCATGCCGAAGCTGTCCTCCAGCATCATGGCGACGGAGCCGATCATCGAGTACGGGTTGGCGATGCCCTGGCCGGCAATGTCCGGCGCCGATCCGTGTGACGGCTCGTAGTAGCTTTTCTCCGGCCCCTTGCAGGCCGAGGGCATCAGGCCCAGCGAGCCCAGGATGCCGCCGCCCTGGTCGCTCAGGATATCGCCGAACATATTTTCCATGACCATCACATCGAACTGCCCGGGGTTGAGGCACAACAGCGTGGCGGCGGCATCGACCAGAATGTGTTTGATCTCCACCTCCGGGTACTCCACGGCGATTTCGCCCAACACTTCATTCCACAGCACGCTGGATTTCAGCACGTTGCTCTTGTGGATATTGTGCAGCACTTTCTTGCGCCGCATGGACAGTTGCAGGGCCTCGTGCATGATGCGGGCGATCTGCTCCTCGTCGTATTCAAGCGTCTCCTTCACGTACCGCAAACCGCGCTCGTTGACGCCGACCTCCTTCTCGCCAAAGTACAAGCCGCCCACCAGTTCGCGCACCATGATCAGGTCGATGCCCTCGCCGATAATCTCCGGTTTCAACGGGGAAAAGTGGGCCAGGGCCTTGGGCAGGAACACAGGGCGAAAATTGGCGAAGGTGTTGTAGCGCCGGCGCAGCGGCAGCAGCGCGCCGCGCTCCGGCTGCATATCCACCGGGATTTTCTTCGACTCCTCGTGGCTCAGGCCGATGGGGCCCTTGAGGATGGCATCCGCCTCGTCGCAGATGGCCTTGGTCGCGTCGGGAAAAGGGTCGCCGCACTTGAAATACGCCGCCGCGCCAAAGTCAGCCTCAACCAGGTTAAAAGTGACATCGTTACGCTCTTCGATCACGTGGAAGATCTTGACGGCCTCGCGCATGATCTCCGGACCGATACCGTCTCCCGCCAGCAGGGCGATCTTGTAGTTCTTCATACTGTAATTCTCTGAAGGTAGTGTTCTGGATTGAATTCAAGGAGTGGCAGGACCCGCGCCACCCCCGTCGCAAAAGGCGGCCATTCTACTGTAGATGAACAGAAGTTTAAAACAGCGTCGGCACCAGCGCATCGATCAACCGCGGCCCCTTCGCCGCCATCGCCTCCGCGAACAGCGTGTTGAACTCCTCCGCCGTAGTGGCGCGTTCGGCCTGCACGCCCATGCCGCGCGCCAGCGCGACGAAGTCCAGGTCCGGACCGTCGATGCGCAGCGTGCTGGCCGCTTTCGGGCCCGGCTTGCCGCCGCGCGCGCCGGTACGGCCGAACTCCAGTTCCAGGATGCTGTACTTGCGGTTGTTGAAGATGATCACCGTCACGTCCAGGTTTTCCCTGGCCATGGTCCACAGCGCCTGGATGGTGTACATCGCGCTGCCGTCGCCTTCCAGGCACACCACCTTGCGCTCGGGGCAGGCGATCGCCGCGCCCACGGCGGCCGGCAGGCCCCAGCCGATACTGCCGCCGGTCAGGTTCAGGACATCGTGCGCTCGGGCCGTGGTCGTCGCGGGTGCCAGGGCGAGGCCGCTGGTGTTGGCCTCGTCCACGATCACGGCGTTCTCGGGCAGATAGTGCGCGACAGCCTGCGCCACCTTGAATGCATCGAGCGCTCCCGTGGCGAGTTCGGGCAGCGCCAGCGGATGCACGTCGGGCTCGATGCCATTGCCGCCGAGTTGCTGTAGCAGCGCGGCCAGCATCTGGTCGATGTCGTCGTGGGGGCGGGCCAGTTGGAACGCCTCGCACTGCGGCGGGGCGATGAGGCTGGGCACGTTCGGATAGGCAAAGAAGGACACCGGCGATGAAGCGCCGATCAGGATCAGGTGATCCAGTTCCTTGATATGGTCGATGGCCAGCTCCGCCAGATACGGCAAACGTTCCAGCACCGCGGTGCCGGCGCCGCGCGCCTGCCGCGTGGGAAAGACCTCGGTGCTGACGCGCGCGCCGCAGGCCTTGCCGATACGACTGAGCAGCAGGCCCTGCTCCCGGGTGATCTCGCGCCCGCCGATCATCACCATGCATTTTTTGCCGGAGGTCAGCCTGGCCACCGCCGCTTCGATGCGGCTGGCGGGCACAGGCAGCGGCGTCTCGCGTTCGATGGCCGGTTCCGCGCCATTGGGGTTGTCGCCCCATGACACATCCGCCGGCAGCATCAGGGTAGCCACGCGGCCGCTGCCCGCCTGCCGAATGGCCTCCGCCGCATCGCGAGCGATCTCTGCAGGCGCTGTGGAGGTGTGCACCCAGTGCGACACCGGACCCGCGATACCCTCGATATCCGCCGTCAGCGGTGCGTCGTATTGCACGTGGTAGGTGGCGTGATCGCCCACGATGTTGACGATGGGCACGTGACCCTTTTTGGCATTGTGGATATTGGCCAGCGCATTGCCCAGGCCGGGACCGAGGTGCAGCAGGGTCGACGCGGGTTTGCGCGCCATGCGGGCATAGCCGTCCGCCGCGCCGCTGAGCACACCCTCGAACAGGCACAGCACGCAGCGCATGCCCTCCACTTCATCCAGCGCCGCCACGAAATGCATCTCTGATGTACCGGGATTGGTGAAACACACCTCGATGCCATTGTTGATCAGGGTGGTCAGTAAGCTCTCTGCGCCATTCATGCGTTACTCCGGGAGGGTCTTCTGGCAAGTGTCAGGCCGCGGTGATGGATTCCGCGGTAAATATCTTGTTGGGGTTGAGAATGTTCTTCGGGTCCAGCATTTTTTTCATGGCGATCATCAACTGCAACTCCGCCGCACTGCGGCTGCGGTGCAACTGCTCGCGCTTGGCCAGGCCGACACCGTGTTCGGCAGACACCGATCCCTGGTAGCGCTCCACGGTTTCGTACAGCAGGTGCTCCAGTGCCTTGTAATCAAATTCCTGCCGCGTTCCTCGCGCCCAGGATAACGTGCAGGTTACTGTCGCCGAGGTGACCGAAGATTACGCAGACCGGTTCCTTCAACTCATCCATACCGGTGCGGATATCACTGACGAAAGCTCTCCATCTTGTCGAGCGTGACACTGATATCGAAGGGTATAATGGGCCCGAGTTTGAACAACTCCAGCACATCGTCGCGAATTTCCCAGATGGCATTGCGCTCCGACTGGGAGCGGGTCAGCACCGCATCGGCTATCAGCCCCTCCTCCATGGCCTGGCCCAGTACCGATTCAAAGTGTTCGGCATCCGTCTCGGGGTTGGAGCCCAGTGTTTCCACCAGCACGTAATAGGCGCTGCCGTGCGGCAGTGGCGGTGTATGCAGGCTCCCTTCACGGGTAATAAATTCATAGAAGTCCGGCCACATCACTTCAAACGCCGACAGCGTGCCCGCCGTGCGCGCATCCAGCCAATGCAGCAGTTTGACCACTGAGGAAAATTGTCGACCGCCAGCAACGCGGTGTTCTGGCTGCTGGGAGTGGGCCGCAAGCGCAGCACCACCCGGGTGATCACCCCGAGGGTGCCCTCGGCGCCGATGAACCACTGCTTGATATCGTATCCGGTATTGTTCTTGAGCATCTTGTTGAGACTGGTCACCACCGTGCCGTCGGCCAGCACCACCTCCAGTCCCAGCACCATGTCGCGCACCATACCGTAGCGAATCACCATATTGCCGCCGGCGTTGGTCGCCACGATACCGCCGAGGGTGGCCGAACCGCGCGCGCCGAAATCCAGTGGCAGCAGCAGGTCCTTCTCCTCTGCCGCTTCGACCGCGACCTGCAGGATACAGCCGGCCTGCACGGTCATCGTGCGATTGTCGGGATCGATCTCCTCGATGGCGTTCATGCGCTCCAGCGACAGGCCGATCTCACCGGCGGTCTGGAAATGTCCGTTCGCCATTCCCGTCCTGCCGCCCAGTGGCACCAGCGCCTGCCCTGCGGCCGAGCAGATCCTGAGAATAGCCGACACCTGTTCGGTACTTTGCGGCCGCAACACCACGTCGGGCAGCACGGCATCGGGCTGGACGCGCACCCCATCGTCGCCCAACAGCTGACGCAGTTGTTGTAGTACTGCTGCACTGGGTTCAGACACGGCCTTCTCCTATTGACTGGATCCCTGAATGTATTGCGCCGCCTTCGCAGGCCAAGCATAGATCAAGCGCCAGCTACTGGCTACGCTCGGTCCACCCTGGGCACCGAGTCCAGCAGGGCCCTGGTATAGGGATGTTGCGGCCGGGTCAGGATCTGCTCGGCACTGCCCTGCTCCACCAACCTGCCCGCCTGCATAACGCCCACCCGGTGGGCGAGGCTGGGCACAATGGACAGGTCGTGGGTGATAAACAGGTAGGACACGCCAAACTCCCGTTGCAATTCCTGCAACAGTTCCAGCACCTCGGCCCGGATCGAAACATCCAGGGCACTGGTCGGCTCGTCGCAGACAATCAACTCGGGCTCCACCGCCAGCGCGCGGGCAATGGCGATACGCTGCAACTGGCCACCGGATAACTCGTGTGAATGGCGCTGGCTGAACTCGCTACCCAGCTGTACGCGCTGTAATAACTCATCGGTGCGCTGCGCACGCTGCGCGGCGGAGAGACCCATGCCGAGACTATCCATACCTTCGCTGATAATCTCACCCACGGTCAGTGCGCGGGTTCATGGACGAGTAGGGATTCTGGAACACCACCTGGATCTTTTTCCGGTAAGGCAACATGGCGCGTCGGCTCAGCGCGTGTATCGGCTCGCCCTGAAAGGTGATCTGTCCGGCAGCTGACACGCTCAAGATTGAGAATGGCGCGGCCCAGGGTCGATTTACCGCTGCCCGACTCACCCACCAGCGCATACGTCTCACCCCGACCGATAGTCAGCGAGACGCCATCCACGGCCCTGGTGTACCCCACCACCCGCTGCAGCACGCCCTTGCGCAAGGGAAAATGCACTTTGACATCGTCCACCTGCAATAAAGCCTCGCCCTCGCAGCTACCGTGAAAACGCGAGAGGTCCGGCAGGGCCGCGATCAGGCGCCGGCTATAGGCCTCGCGAGGATTGCGGAAGAACTCCTGTACCGGGGCGCGCTCGATAATTTCTCCCTGATACATGACCGCCACCTCATCGGCGGTATTCCTTACCACCCCCATGTCGTGGGTGATCAGTAGTACAGCCAGCTGCCGCGAGCGGGTGAGTCCGCGAATCAGCGCCAGCACCTGCTCCTGGATGGTGACATCGAGCGCGGTCGTGGGTTCATCGGCGATCAGGATGTCGGGCTCGCAGGCCAGTGCCATGGCGATCATCACGCGCTGCTGTTGGCCACCCGACAGCTGGTGCGGATAAAACGAATAGCGCTGGGCAGCCTCCTGGATACCCACCTCTGCAAACAATTGCAGAACCCGCTGGCGCAGGGCCTCGCCTCCCAGGGTGGTGTGCAATCGCAGGGTCTCAGCCACCTGCTCGCCCGCCGTTTGCACCGGATTCAGGGCGCTCATCGCATTCTGGAAAATCATCGCCACGCGCTGGCCGCGCACGGTCTGCATATTGGCCTCGGACAGCTCAAACAGGTCCTGTCCGGCGACATGGACCGACCCGCCGGTTATGACCAGGGCATTGGGCAACAAACGCATGGCGGCCAGGGAGGTTACCGACTTGCCGCTGCCGGACTCGCCGACCAGCGCGAAAATCTTGCCGGCATGCAACTCAAAGCTGACGCCCTTCAGGATCTCCGCGCCGGACTCGGCCACCTGCACCCGCAGATCCCGTACCTGCATGGCCACGGAAGACTGCTCCATCATGTTGCTGACCTGCCGAGCCGGGTACGCGGATCAAAGGCATCGCGCACCAGATCTGAAAACAGGTTAGCCGCCAGCACCAGCACGAACATAAAGAAGAACGCCCCGCTCAGTGTCCACCATATGGCGGGTTCCCGGGACAATTCAGAGCGGGCGCCGTTAATCATGTTGCCCCAACTGCCCATAGTGGGGTCAATGCCCACGCCGATGTAGGACAGCACCGCCTCGGCCAATACCAGCCCGCTGAAATCAAGCACGAAGGTGATAAGAATAATGTGCACAACGTTGGGCAAAATATGGCGCACCAGGATACGACGTGTGGCTCACACCGAAGGCATGGGCTGCCTGCACATAGCCCAGTTGCGTAATTTTGAGCGTTTCCGCGCGAATCAGGCGGCACAGCGAAGACCAACTGGTGACACCCAGAATAAAACACAGGGCAATAAACCGCGCGTCGGCTTTCTCCAGGCCAACGGAAAAGAAATCCGGATGCAGGTCGATATACACCTGGAACAACAGCACAGAGGCGGCGATCAGCAGAATGCCCGGGATGGAGCTCAGTGTCGTGTACAGGTACTGCACCACGTCGTCCACCCAACCCTTGAAGTACCCCGCCATCACGCCGAGCGTAACGGCGATAGGCAACATGATAAGGGTGGCCAGGGTGCCGAGCAGCACGCCGGTGCGCACGCCTTTAATGCTCTGGTAAGCCACATCGGCGCCGCCAAGATCGGTGCCCAGCACATGGTAGTAGCGACTGATGCTGACCAGCCATACCCCAAGACAGATGACCACGGCCTGCGTCATCCAGGACGCGGGCCAGGGCAGTGGACTGCCGCGCAGCCAAAACCACTGTAAACCCACCACCACGGCAGCTGCCAGCAGACCCCACAGCAGCGCCGGGACAGACCTTGCCAAAACATCGTTCCAGCGATCCTCGGGCTGGGCCAGGTGGCGCCCCGCATGTTCCAGCAGAGGAAAGTCGCGATACGCTACGCCATTGGCATCCTTCATATCCTGTTTCTCGAATGACTTGAGCGCGAAGGGCGCTGAGTAGGTGCGCTCAAATCGCTCCCCCATTCCTCCCAGCATGACATCCAGCACGCTGGTCACCCTGTTGTCGTAAAAAATTTCGCCACCCGGTGATCCCGCTAGCGGCGCCATGGCCCGGCGAAAGTGCAGGGAATCCAGCAGCGCCACTCCGACGTAGACCAGGATCAGGGTAAAGGTGACCATGCCCAGGCGTGTGCTGAAGACCTGATGCCAGCGGCCCCGTATCTGCGGATCCGAGCGCAAGTGCAGGAAAAACAGGCACAATGCCAGTACCAGCAGAAAGATCAGCGCATCGGACCATAACAGCAGCGGCTTCATGTCTTAATCCAGCCGTAACCTGGGGTCGGCCCAGGTATAGGATATGTCCGTGAGAATCAGGCCAACGATATAAAGAATCGAACCGATAAACACCATGCTGCGCACGATGGCGAAGTCCTGGGCGTTGATGGCGTCCAGCATATAACTGCCCAGGCCCGGTATGCCGAAAAAGGACTCGATCAACAAGCCGCCCATAAACAACGACGGAATCACCACCACCACGCCGGTGAGAATCGGTATCAGGGCATTGGGCAGTATATGCCGGAACAGGACACGGAGTTCACTGGCGCCCTTGGCACGGGCGGTGCGCACATAGTCCTGGTTAGCTTCTTCCAGGAACAGTGTGCGATACCAGCGCGCACCGGAACCGATGCCCGCGACCACGCCGACCAGCACCGGCAGGATCAGGAATTTCCATATCTGGCCCTCGGTGTGGAATCCGGAAATGGGTACCAGCTTCCAGACTTTGGCCACCAGGAACTGGCCGCCGATGATATAGAACAGGTAGGAAATAGACATCAGCGCAACAAAGACCAGCACGGCCCAGCGGTCCAGTCGCGTGGCGTGGAACATGACCACCAGTAGCGCGACACAGATATTGACCCAGATACCCACCAGAAACGTCGGCAGCGCCACCGCCAGGCTGGGCCACATACGCGTGGAAACGTCAGTGGTGATATCGCGCCCGCTCTCGGAGCGGCCGAAGTCAAACGCAAATAACCTTAATGATTTGGAAAAAAATATCGTTTCCGTCACTGCGGCGCTACCCTGCGGCCTGTGGATTAAAAAATAGCGGCAGATCGTAGCCGTTTTTCTGCTTCCAGGCCTGGATCGCTGCGGGGGTGACATATTTTTGTCCCAACTGGGAGACCGCCATGTCCTCGGGCGAGTTCACTACAAAAAAGAGGGTGAATGTAAGCAGGTTGACGCCGATGAGAATCGGAATCGCGTACAACAGTCGCCGGATGATATAAGCCAGCATGGTTATCTCGATACCTGTCGGACTGTGGCGTTCTGGCGACGGCGATAGGCGATGACTCCGGGCAACAGCAGGCAAATCAGGAGGAAGGCAGCGGCGTACAGAGGCCAGGTAATCGGCTGGTTCCACAGTCTCTGCATTTTCGCGCGCTCCACCTCGTCCACCCGCGTGTATTTGAGTGTCGCCTTGGAAATACCGTGGCGTTTGTTATTGTGCACCCAGCTATTATTGAGAAATATTTCCTTGGGGAAAAACGCGTAAAGCCAGACCGCATCGCGCTGGTACAGTTGCACCATGCTCGCTACCAGCGCATCGCGCTCGGGGCCTGGCCGCATTACCCGCATCCTGCGAAACAGGTCGTCGAATTCCTCACTGGCGTAATTGGTATTATTGGCGCCATCGCAGGCACAGACCAGCGGACTCTCGGGGCCGTACAACAGGAACAGGAAATTCTCGGGATCGGGATAATCCGCCATCCAACCGTGTGAGAATATCTGCGTATTGCCGGTGAGCAATTTCTCACGGGTGCGGTTGAAGTCCGCCGGCCGGAATTCTACCTGCACGCCAATGGCGGTGAACACCCGCTCAATCCAGTTCATGGAAGTGTTACTGATTGCCTGGGATTGTACATCAATGAAAATTTTAAGCGGCTCGCCGGTGCGGGCATCGCGACCGTTGGGATAGCCCGCTTCCACCAACAGTTGTTTGGCGTAGGCTATGGACTTGCGCCGCACCGCGCCATCGACCCAATCGTAGACAAAAGGATTCATGCCCTCTCTACCCGGCAAGTATCCCGGAATCCCGGGGGGAATTGGACTGTGCGCGGCAATACCATTGCCCTTGTAAAAAACGTTAAGGTACTCCTCGGTCAAAAAAGCGATCTGCAGGGCCTGGCGTAATTTACGTTTATCCTCGGTATAGCCTCCGACGACGGGATCGCGCATATTGAAGCCGTAGTAATACACGCCCGGCTGAACATCCGGAGACATGGTGATGTTGCGCTCCTGCATTTCGCTCGACATTTCCACGCCGTCCGGCCGCACCACAAACGCCTGGTCAAAAACGCCGGTGGTGTTGGAATGCACTTCACCGGAGCGGTCGTAATAGCCCTGCAGGAACTTGGTCCACAACGATAGCCCGGATTTTTCCAGGCGATAGACTGCGCGATCCACAAAGGGAATGAGTTTGCCGGCATCCTCAAGGAAACCGGCCTCAAGGTCTCCCGGTGCGCCCTCGGACGGGAAATAATTCTTGCGGTAATTGGGATTGCGCTGCAGCACAATCTCGCTGTTGGGGTCATTCTTCACCATCATGAACGGCCCGGAACCCACCGGCCACCAGTCCAGGGTAAGGTTGCGATCAGCAAAACCCGGATTGTGATAAAAGCGATCCACCTCCGGCGCGATGGGCGAAAAAAACGGCATGGCCAGCCAGAAGACAAACTGGGGATAGCGACCCTTGATGGTAATGCTCAGTGTGCGTTCATCGAGTACTTCAAGCCCTTCCATCGGATAGTCATCGAGATTCAGCCACGCGTCCCTGGGCAACGTGGCGATACGCTCGGAAAACGCTTTCATACCGACAATATACTGGGACATGAAACCCAGCATGGGGGACGCATTGAGCGGATCGGCCAGGCGCTTGATGGCGTAGGCGTAGTCGTTGGCGTGTACCGGCCGGTCGCCCGTGTGCGGAAAATCCGGTATCTGCCGGAAGCGCCCACCTGCTGCGGCGGTGTCAAACAGGTAGCGGGGCTGCCCTGCGTCGTCGAGTGCAAATGCCGGATGCGGTTGGTAGTGCAGATCGTCGCGTAAACGCAGGGTGTATACGGTGAAGGCCACGGATTCATTGCCCTCCTGCACCTCCTGCCCGCTGGCATCCAGGTAATCCACCTGCGGCAAGGATGCAAGGGCACCCGGGATCAGTTCGTAAGGCCGCTTGAGGAAATGGTAATCCAGCGGCGGCTCATATACCTGCATGATGAACAGGCTTTCATCCGAGGCATAGGACAGCGCCGGGTCCAGATGTTTCGGCGGCGCCGGCGACATCGCCGACTGATAGGTCACCTGGCCGTCCGGCGACGGCGGATGCGGATTGTTCCAGGGCGGCTCACCGCAGGCGGCGACAATAATCAGTAACGGGATCAGCAGCGTGCGAGCGCACCGGCGTAAGGCGGTCGTGTAGAATTTCGTCTGATCGGTTGTCATTCGCACAGCGGTCGGTGGCTTTTTCGCAAGCGCGCAAGCATAACCTGTTGCCGCATCGCGCGCACCCCGAAAAAGGACTGCACGCGGTGACCCTAGTCCCTATACTGTCGTCCCTATACTATTGACCCTATAAATACAGTCGAGAACATGGGGAGAGCAACTACAATGTCCACCGCGCACGCGGCAGCGCCCCTGCCCCCGCTGGATACCGGTTTCCTCGGGCATCCGCGGGGCCTGTTCGTCTGCTTTGCTACCGAGTTGTGGGAGCGCTTCTCGTTCTATGGCATGAAGTTCCTGCTGCTGCTGTACCTGACCAAGTACCACCTGTTCAGCGATAGCGATGGGCTCGAGGTACTCGGTGCTTACGCGGCGCTGGTGTATGCCATGCCGGTCATCGGAGGACTGCTGGCGGACCGCTACCTGGGCATGCGCAAAGCGGTTATTTTCGGCGGGGTGTTACTGGTGCTGGGTCATCTGGGTATGGCCCTGGAGGGCGAACAGGCGCGTCAGGTCGGGGACACTGTGGTGCGCGATACAGGCACACTACAGGCATTTTATTTTTCCCTCGCGCTGATCGTCATCGGGGTGGGATTTCTCAAGCCGAACATCTCCACCATTGTGGGCCGCCTCTATGGCGCGGACGATCCGCGGCGCGATGCCGGCTTTACCATCTTTTACATGGGCATCAACATCGGCGCCTTTGCCGCGACCCTGCTGTGCGGCTATCTCGGAGAGACCTTCGGCTGGCGTTACGGCTTCGGCGCAGCGGGCATCGGTATGCTGATCGGCCTGGCAACCTTTCTCTATGGGCAGAAACACCTGCACGGTCTGGCGGAACCCCGCGACAACGCCCTGCTGCTGCAGCAGTCCCCGCTTGGCATCAACAAGGAGTGGACCATCTACCTGTGTGGCCTGCTGGCAGTGTTTGCAGCGTGGAAAATGCTGCAGTTTCACGGCGCCGTCGGACACATGCTCAACCTTCTGTCAGTGGCAGTGCTGGCAGGACTGGGCTGGTTCATCACAGTTAAATGCAACCCGGTAGAGCGCAGTCGCATGCTGGTGCTGCTGGTGCTGACCATGTCAACTGTGGTGTTCTGGGCTCTGTTTGAGCAGGCGGCGGCGTCCATGACCCTGTACGCTGATCGCGTGCTGGATCGCACGATTCTTGGTTACGACGCTCAAAGCCTCACAGTTTGGCTCCCTCAACGCATTCTTTATTTTTCTGTTTGCGCCGCTATTCGCCTGGCTATGGATGTTTCTGGGCCGCAGGGGACTGGAGCCCAGTACGCCGGTCAAATTCGCCCTGGGCATCGCCCAGGCGGGACTGGGTTTTGGCGCGCTGGTTATCGGGGCAACCACACCCAGCGAGGCCGGCCTGGTCGCGGGCTACTGGATGGTGCTGGCCTATCTGCTGCATACCACGGGCGAGCTGTGCCTCTCGCCAGTGGGGCTGTCGGCCGTCACCAAGCTGGCTGTGCCCAGCGTGGTCGGGGTGATGATGGGCGCCTGGTTTCTGGCCACGGCCTATTCGGAATTCGTCGCCGCGCAACTGGCCAAACTGGCGGCGATTGACACCGTCGATGGTACAGTACCGATATCGGCGCGGCCCTGGCCAGCTACACGGAATTATTTAGCGGCTTGCTGTACGTAGGCCTGGCAGTGGCGGCGCTGTTATTGCTGTTATCCCCACTGCTGAAGAAAATGATGCACGGAATTCACTAGGAGATTGCCATGGGCAGAGATACGGGCAAGCGCGAGTTCGACCTGATTGTCTGGGGAGCGACCGGTTTCACCGGTCAATTAGTGGTGGAGTACCTGGTGCAGACCTATGGCGTGGACGGTGACCTGCGCTGGGCCATTGCCGGGCGTAACCGCAGTAAACTCGAAGCGGTGCGACGATCCTGCCTGGCGACAGCCCTACACGACAAACTCCCCATCATTGTGGCCGATAGTGACGACGCTGGCAGTCTGGCAGCGCTGGTGGCACGGACACGTGTGATATGCACCACAGTCGGTCCCTACGCGAAATACGGCACACCGCTGGTCGCCGCCTGCGTCGAGGCCGGCACGCACTACTGCGACCTCACCGGCGAGGTGCAATGGATGGCGCGGGTGATACCACAGTATCAGCAAGCCGCCGAGGCGAGCGGCGCCCGCATCGTGCACACCTGCGGTTTCGATTCAGTCCCTTTTGACATGGGCAACTGGTATCTGCAACAGGTGATGTTCGAGCGCCATGGCGTCTATGCGAGACAGGTCAAGGCACGGGTGGGCCGCAACCGGGGCGCGGCCAGCGGCGGCACCATCGCCAGCATCCTGAACATGATGGAAGAGGCCCGCCGCGACCCGTCGATCCGGCGCCAGGTCGCCAACCCTTACGCGCTCTACCCCGCCGGCATACCCGCGGGTCAGGACGGACCGGACCAGACTGGCGCTAAATTCGATACGGATTTCAAGCAGTGGACCTCGCCCTTTATCATGGCCGCGATTAACACCCGCGTGGTGCGTCGCAGTAACGCCCTGCTGGGCTTTCCCTGGGGCAAAAATTTCCGTTATGACGAGGCCACTCTCAACAAGTCGCTGTACAAGGCCGTGCTGACCAGTGTGGCGGGCGGCGTGGGACTGGTTGCTCTCGCGCTGGGTCCAACGCGCGCTCTGGCACAACGTTTTCTGCCCAGGCCGGGCGAGGGACCGACCCGTGAACAGCGCGAGGCCGGCTACTATGAGGTGTTTTTTCGCGGCATTGATCCCAGCGACCGCAGCAGGGATACAGTGCTCAAGGTCAGTGGCGATCTGGACCCCGGTTACGGTTCAACCTCAAGAATGCTGGGGGAAGCTGCAGTCTGCCTGGCCCAGGATGAACTCGCAGTGGGCGGCGGATTCTGGACCCCGGCGGCGGCCCTGGGCGGCAAGTACCTGCAGCGCCTGACCTCCAAAGCCGGCCTGATGTTTGAGATCATCGATCCCACCTGAGCGCAGCCAGTCGCAGCAACCCTGTCTAGAATAAATGTCCGCCAGTAGCGCTGCACTTCCAAGCCTGCTATATTTTTGTAGCCTTCTCAAATAATAAGAGTCCGTGACGTGAAAATTTCCCGCCCGCTTTTTTTTGCTTTTTCAATATTTGGCCTGCTTGCTGTAACGGGCTGCGATAGCCATTGGACCGAAATCAATGTGCCCTCGAACATCGGGCCATCGCAAACCTTTAATGTCGCTCTCACTGAAGCCTCCACGCCCACCGCCCCGCTGGGGGGCAACACCGTCGGCTGGGTATTCAGCGCCGTCATTCCGTCCGACTGGACGCCCTCCGCAACAGGCACATACGTTGGAAACTGGGGCGGCTCCGTTTTCAACGCGACGGCAAACCTGGTGTCGGCACCTCCCACATCAGACCTCCGTCAACTGTATCTGAATTTATTGGCCAATCAAAATCCGCCCGGAGTGGAAGATCCGGCCATCAGCGCGGCTGCAACACTCGCGGATTGTTATCAAACACAACCCGTGGCGCCTGTCGGTTTCAAGGTAGTCTGGTATCAGGTCGGGCCTCCTACACGCGACCCTGCCGCAGTTCCTGCAGCACAGCCCGGCGACGGGGGCACGCTCAATCTGCAGTTGACCTCCGGTCCGGTCGTTAACCCCGCCACAATTACCTTTCAACATGCTGTGTATATAGCCAACTTCCAGTCCTGTACATGGAACATAGTGGGAGGAGGCGCCAGTTTCCCCGGTGCCGTGACTCCGGACAGCATCTCGGCGTCCATTGCTCCGCCGGGCCCCATCCCTGCGCTGGGCAGCGGTATGCTGGCCTTACTCGCGACATTGATAGCACTGGTGGGTGTCTGGAGCGGTCGGAAACGATCGCAGAATTAGCGAATCCTGTCTGCCATCACTTACGGCGCTGGTAATGCACCTAAAACCTCGTACATTTCCTGCACGAAACTATAAAAGCGACAGGGGATAGTGCGCGCGGGGTGAACAAATTTAACCTCACGTTTAGCGGCGAGATTTTGGCTGGGCATGATCCGGCTCGGGTCAAGCTGCGCTTCGGCAAAATGTTTGCCATCGACGATCCCGTGCGGCTGGAGCGCTTCTTCTCTGGCCAGACCATCATCCTGCGCCGCAATCTCGAGCGCAAAGCCGCCGCCCAGTATTATCACGAACTGCACGTGCTGGGCGTGGTCGCCACACTGGTCAAGGTCACGAACAGTGAGTCCGCAGATGCCGTCGTCAACGCGCCACCCACGCCCACGAACACAGCGCCCGACACGTCCCCGCTTAACAAGACAGGTATAGAGACACAGATAAAATCGCCCAAAGCAGAGTCCCCGCAACGGGCAGCGGGAAAGAAAGCCAGGAACAAGGCGATACTGGCGGAGCAAAAACGCCGAAAGAAAGCACAGGCAGCACAGAGCGAGGTTGCGACAGTTGAAGCCAAGCGCATTGCGACTGAGGAAAGCGTGCGCAGAGAAGCCGAACGAGCGCAACAAAAAGCGGAGAAAGCTGCCAGACGCAGAGCGGAACTGCAAGAGAAAAAACGTCAGGAGGCCGAGGAAGCCGCCCGTCTGCTGGCTGAACTTGAAGAAATAAAACGTCGAGAAGCCGAAGAAGCCGCCAGACTGCAGGCTGAATTCGAAGAGGTAAAACGTCAGGAAGCCGAGGAAGCTGCCCGTCTGCAGATTGAACTCGAAGAGATAAAACGTCAGGAAGCGGAGGAAGCTGCGCGGATAAAAGCCGAAGCGCAGCGCAAACAGGCTGAAGCCCAACGTGAATCAGCGGAACGGCGGCGCGCCGCCGCCGAAAAGTTAGCGACGCAGCGTGCTCTGCGCAAAGAGGAAAAGCGCAAGGCAGCCGCCCGGCAGACCGAACAAAAAGCGCAGAAAGCGCAACAGATACGCCAGCAAGCCGAAGAGGCCGCTCGCCACAAGGCGGAACGACTCAACAAGGAAGCGCAGGAGCGACTGGAACAAGCTGCACTCAGTGAGGCCCTGCAAGAAAAAGCGGTGCAACGAGCTGCTCTGGAACTGGCGCAACAGATTGCATTCAAACCCGCTAAAGCCCGCATCAAAACCCGCCTGGAGACCCCCCAACGCAAAACTGGCCAGCCCGTGGACGGCGGAGCTCCACGCCAGCGCAAGCGCCAGTCGGGCGAACCGAATCTCTACACTCTGCGGCCCTTTCGCAATACAGAGGAAGTGCGCACCCGGGCCGAACAGTCTCGCCGACGCATGCGCCTGAGCTACAAAATAGGCGCTTTAGCGCTGGCCACACTGCTGCTGGCAGGGGGGAACTTTGTCCGACGCGTTGCCGATCCAGTCATCACCGGTGCCCAAGCCCTGGCGGTCGATCCCCAGTCCGGTCCACTGTTACTGGCCGGGGAATATGCTGTTGTTTCATGATCGCGCCGGCGTCAGCACGAAGCAGGTACCGCTAAGCGCACTGGGTATCAGTCAGTTGGAACCACCCCTGGCCTTTGACGGCGCCGGAGCGCTACTCGCACTGGGCCGGCTCAATGGGGACAGCGCTGGGCCCGCTGGCGGCAATGGCTTGCAACTGCTGCGCTGTGAACTTGCGGTGTCAACGTGTCAGCACTTTTCACCAGAGCTTGAGGACAGCGGCATTAGCGCATTCGTAATACACCCACTGGATGGTAGCCTGCTGCTGGCCGACAGCTCAATAGGGCAACTGCTGAAAGTCACCCGCGACGGACAGATAGTGGCGCGCGCCACTGTTCCCCTTCCCGGTCACCCGGTGCTGCGACTGCATGACGGATTATTATTGATGAACAGTGCAGGCGGTCCGGGCATTAGCGTGCTGCGCTACGAGGATACCGCTTTCGGCCAACAACTGGACGAAATCCTGTTGCTGCCTCCCGCTGCGCAAATGGCAGATCAATCCAGAGTTGGAAACTTTCTCTGGTCTGGCAACTCGTGGTGGGCGAGCCTGCAGGATCCGGAATCCGGCAGTATCGCACTGTATCGTTTTGACAACGAGTGGAATTACCTGGACCAGGTAGCGCTGCCGGACGATACCGGCCCACTGCAACTGGCCAGTTGGGGCGAGAAAACCCTGGTCAGCGACCCGGGGCGCCCTGCGCTACAGAGATTCAGTGCCCAGGGCGCTGTCGAGGCTCCCTTCGTGCCCTCGCAGTTGGCAGAACTGATCGCTGAGCAGCGACGCCATGCCAGACTTACCACGCTGGCATGGCGCGTCGGCTTGTTAGTATGCGCCCTGACTGCGGCGCTAGGCTTCGGCATCGGGTATCTGCAAAACCTGCGCACATTGGTGTACAAACCCCAACGGGAACACGGTGCCGAACCGGTAGACGACTACGCTGATACACTGCGCTGGATAGCGCCGGTTGAGCATCGCCAGGCTCTGCTGCGTCGCAGCGGTTTTAACTACGGCCTGCTGGCGATCGGCATCCTGATGCTGGCTATCGGGCAAAGTGTCACGACCTGGCAGCTGGCAGCGCTGTTGCTTGCGCTCAGCGGCCCCGCCATCGCCCTGCTGCTGCTGAGTCGGCGCCCGCCAGGACACATTGGCATTGTGCAGGACAAACTGTTGCTGGTGGACCACCGTGGGATGTATCACTTCGGCGGCGGCGCCAGTGTGCAGTATCACGGCCCCTTCCTGATGATCGATGACGTTGTGGTCTTTTGCGGCAGCGGCTTGCTTCCCGTTTTTCCCTTAACCGCAGATACAGAATTTGGTCAGCCCGCTGGCGCGGGGCGGCATTAAGGTGGACCGCAATACCGTTCTGGTTAAACTGCTGGAGTGTGGTCATCCCCTCGCCCAGGGAGCTTTCGCCATTGTGGCTGCGGCCACTGCTGCGGCCATCCTGCTTTGCCTGCACGAAATTTTCTAGATAATTAGCACTGTGACGCGGGGCGACACCGGTTCCCGCAATTGGATATACTGCGCTCTTCGGAGCGGCCACAACAACTCCAACACAGCGCAAGCAAGGGGCCGCGGCCTGCATGAATGAGCAAGATCGGGATCACTCTCCTTCACCCCAGCGAATGCGGGTCGCGCTATTCGTCACCTGCCTGGCAGATCTGTTTCGACCCTCGGTCGCCTTCGCCAGTATCAAACTCTTACAGCAGGCCGGCTGTGAAGTGACCGTGCCCCTGCTGCAAACCTGTTGCGGTCAACCCGCGTACAACAGCGGCGACTATGAGTCCACTGTGCCCCTGGCCCGACAAGTGATTACCATGCTGGAAGCGGCAGAGTATGTCGTCGTACCCTCGGGTTCCTGCGCCGGCATGATCTGCCACCACTACCCCGGGCTTCTGGAGGGCGCGTGGCGGGACCGGGCTCTGGAACTTGCAGCCAAAACGTTCGAACTCACCGTGTTCCTCAAGGATATTGCGCGTATCGAACCGCAGGGCAACAACCTGTCCGGCTTCCCCACCGTCACCTATCACGACGGCTGTGCCGGGCTGCGCGAACTGGGTATCCGGGAGCAGCCGCGGCAACTGCTGCGCGACCTGTGTGGTATTGAGGTCAGTGAACTGCAGCAGAGCGAAGTCTGTTGCGGTTTTGGCGGCACGTTCTGCGCCAAAATGCCGGAGATTTCCGGCAAGATGGTGGGCGATAAGCTCAATCACGCCCTGGCCACAGGTGCCAGAATTCTCGCTGGCGGTGATCTGGGTTGCCTGCTCAACATTGCCGGCCGCGCTCAGCGGCAAGGGGCAGCGATCGAAGTTCGTCATATAGCCGAGCTGCTCAGTGGCGACCTGGATGCGCCCGCAATAGGACAGGGTAAGTAGACCGTGGAACAGCGCAGCAACACATTTCTCGCCAACGCCAGTGCTGCTCTGGGTGATTCAGATCAGGCACAGCGCCGGGACATGATCGCATTATTCGCACCGCTCATACGCTCAGCTGCCATCGACGGCATTGATTGTTTCGACAGCCTGCGCCGCCACGTCAAACAGGTGCGACAGCACAGCCTGGACCACCTGGAGCACTACCTCGGCCAGTTCGAACAGGAAGCTGTGCACAACGGCAACCATGTGCATTTTGCGCGTGACGGCGACGAGCTCAATAGCATCGTGCTGGACATTTGCCAGCAACACGGAGCGCGCCGCATTGCCAAGGGCAAATCCATGGTGACCGAGGAGACGAACCTGAATCGCTTTTTGCAGCGTGCCGGCCTGGATGTGATGGAGACCGACCTGGGGGAGTACATTATCCAGCAGGCCGGGGAAACGCCCAGCCATATCGTCGGCCCTGCCCTGCACAAATCTGCCGACGAAGTACGCGAACTTTTTCAAAGCAAGCACGATCTCGGCCCACGCGAACTGCCGGAGACCTCAGATCTGGTCGGCGAGGCGCGCCAGGTATTGCGGGAGCATTTCCTGAAGGCAGAAGTGGGCATCATTGGCGCCAATGCACTGATCGCCGAAAACGGCTATTCCATGCTGGTCACAAACGAGGGTAACGGTGATCTCTGCGCCAACCTGCCCAGGGTGTTGATTGTCTGTACCACTATTGACCGGGTGCTGCCGCGCGCGCAGGACGCCACCGCCATGTTGCGCCTGCTGGTACGTTCGGCCACAGGCCAGGCGCAAACCTGCTACACGAGCTTCTACTCGGGACCGCGCCGGGAAGGCGATATCGACGGGCCGTTGGAAACGCATTTCGTACTGCTCGACAACCAGCGCAGCGATATACTGGCCGGCGGCTACCGTGAAATTCTCGAGTGTATCCGCTGCGGCGCCTGCCTGAACCACTGCCCGATCTACGCCGCTGTGGGCGGACACGCATACGGCTGGGTTTATCAGGGCCCCATGGGTTCCGTGCTCACACCACTGCTGACGTCTCTGGAAGCAAGCCATCAACTGCCCAACGCCTGTACCGGCTGCGGTCGCTGCGCCGAGGTCTGCCCGGCGGATATCCCGCTGCCGGATCTGTTGCGCGACCTGCGCCATGAAGAGAGCAACAAAAAACTGTCAGCCCCGCGCTGGCGCTACGGCTTGAAAGTGCATGCCTGGCTCGCCAGGCATCCACCGCTATACCACCGACTGACTGCTGTCATCATCCCCTTATTGCACTTGCTGGGGCGCAGACGGGGCAGTTTTTCCCGGCTGCCGTTCGCCGGGGGCTGGACCAGTCAGCGGGATTTTCCCGCACCGCAGAAGAGGACTTTTATGCAGTTGTACCAGGCCAGGATGATAGCGAACGATGAGCAGTAGCGCCCGTTCAGAAATATTTGCCCGATTGCACGCCGCCAGTGGCGCTGCAAGCGCAGAGTCGATTCAACGGGAGTGTCAGTCACTGGGTAGCGCACCCGCCCCCACACCGCCCGCGCCGGAGCTGTGCCAGGCCTTCCTGGTCAACGTGTTGAAAAACCAGGGCAGCGTGGACTGCGTAAGCGATCGCTCCGAAGCCGTCAAGGCGATAGGACACTACCTGTATACGCATTTTCGCAGCCACCGCCTGGTGGCCGGCAATGACGCTCGCCTGGCGGCCATGCCCTGGCGCGATGCCGGAGTGCTACCCCGCTTTGGTAGCCTGGAGGCGGGCGAACCCGTTGCGCTGAGCTTCGCCCGACTGGGTGTGGCCGAAACCGGGGCAGTAGTCACCTGGACGAGCAAGGCGAATCCCGCGGCAAACAACCTGCTGTCAGAGCATCACATTGTACTGGTAGACGCGGCAGACCTGGTCCTCACCCTGGAGGCGGCCTGGGAGAGGATCAATCAGGAAATGGGAAAAAACGGCCGGCCCCGAGGCATCAACTTTATCGCTGGCCCTTCCAGCACGGCCGATATCGAGGGACAACTGGTGTACGGCGCCCACGGACCCCATCGCTGGCATGTCATTTTACTGGGGAACGTGCCGAGCGAGGCACTGGAACTGGCCCGCGCGGCATTCAGCAAACACTAAAACAGACAAGGCGCAGGACGCGCCCTTTTCACAGAGGCATGTAAGTGAACTTCTGTCCGCCCAACGCGGCTTCAAACATCAATCCGCCCGTTGCGACAGTAAATACCGCCATGCCCTTACGGTAGCCGCCAGACACCGTTGCGGCGTCGTTGCGCCCGCCGCTAATACCTGCCGCCGTGCCGCCGCCGGTATTGGCTTCCGCAGAAACCCCGGCAGTAACCGCCACAGCCGACGCCTGGGCGCTGAATTCGAAGTTGCCCGCAGTGAAATCCTTGAAGGCCTGCTCATGCTCGAAAAAAATGATCTGGCTAAATGCTTGGCCGCCAATCTGTGCCCCCAGCGAAAACTGGGTCATGGTGGAGTTTCCCACGTGCTTGTCCCCAACGAAGACTTTGCCCTCGCCATAGGCGCCACCAACGATGAAACCGCCCTTGCCGATAGTGGGAAATATGGCATAGCCATAGGCCGTCTTGAAATAACGGCCACTCTCGCCCGCATTGCTAAAGACCTTTATGGCCTCGCTGTAGCTGTTCGCCCAGGCAGCGGGACCTCCCATAATCAGGAAAGGGAGCAGTAATAGGACCTTTATGAATCTGTGCATAACGAAAGACCTTGCATTATGAGGAACATGCCACCTCGACCATCAAATCAAGCTGCCCGCACCACGCAGACAATGACATTGCAGCGCTATTCTGTGTACACAACAGCGTCAGGTCAAGTCCCTTAAGCGCATCAGCAGATCACACACCCGGCAGGAATAACCCCACTCGTTGTCATACCAGTTCAAAACCCGCAGGTAACGGTCCGCAATAACACCAGTGAAGCCCGCATCGTAGATCGAAGAATGTGAATTGCCGATGATGTCCGTGGACACAATGGGCGTCTCGCAGTAGTGCAAAATACCCCGCAGTCTCTCCGTGGCAGACGCGGCGCGAACGACCTCATTCACATCCGCCACCGAGACACGTTTGCCCAACTTGACGAACAGGTCCACGACAGATCCGTCTGGCACTGGTACCCGGGCGGCAATACCGTGCAGCTTGCCCTTGAGCTGTGGCAGTACTTCACCCACTGCCTTGGCTGCACCTGTGGAGGTCGGAATGATGTTCTCCGCTGCCGCGCGACTACGCCGCCAATCGCTATGGGGCACATCCGCCAGGCGTTGGTCATTGGTGTAGGCGTGAACCGTATTGATAACCCCCTCTTCGATACCGAAGGCCTCGTCCAGCACCCGAGCCATGGGAGCCAGGCAGTTGGTAGTACAACTGGCATTGGAAATAATACGGTGTTCCGCTTTCAGCCCATCTTCATTGACACCCAGCACCACTGTGTAATCGACAGGATCCTTGGACGGCACCGTGAGCACCACCCGTCCGGCACCGGCTGCAAGGTGCTGCTGCAACTGCTCGCGCTTGCGAAACACGCCTGTGGCCTCCACCACGGCATCCACCCCGAGGTCGCGCCAGGGCAGGTCCTCGGGATTGCGTACGCTCAACAGTTTTACGCGCCCTTTATCGGTGACAAAGTGATCGTCCTCCAGAGTCAGGTTCTTACCAAAGGGACCCATAACCGTATCGTAGCTGAGCAGATAGCGCAGGGCGCCGTAGTCAAACAGGTCGTTTATGGCGACGACCTGAATATCCTCCTGTTCCTCGAGAATGCGAAACACAGAACGCCCGATACGGCCAAATCCATTGATAGCGATCTTCATTTCACTTCCTCCTGTCGCTGGCCCAACTCGCCGTACAGGCGCACCACGTCCAGCAGTCGCGCCGCGTGACCCAGATTCTCATACCAGCTCAGTGTCTTGATGATATTGCTGCCCGCTTTCAGCGTGCCCTTGATATCGAACAACAGGGAACTTGAATTGCCGATGACATCCGACGACACAATGGGGTCCTCCGCTACCGAAATAATACCCGGCCGCTCATTGGCAGCAGAGCGCATGGCCGCGTTGACGTCCTCCACCGTAACGGCCGCGTCCTTCATCACCAGGGTCACGTCCAGCAGACAACCGTCCTGCACCGGCACGTTGAGCGCCCAGGTCATTATCCTGCCGTCGAATTCAGGCAGTATTTTCCCCAGCCAGAGAGAGGCCTCATGCGTGTTGGGAATAATATTCTTGGCTGCGGAGCGACTGCGGCGAAAATCACTGCCGGCGTAGTCCTGCAATGCCTGATCAGAGGTGAACGCATGTACCGTGGTCATGCTGCCGCACTCAATGGCGCAGCGCGCGGACACGCTTTGCAGGAGCAGGCATAATGCAGAAGTGGTGGGCGAACCCGCCGAAATCATGCGGTCGGTCACATGCGCTGCAGTGTCATTGATTCCAGGTATTACAATGCGATCGATATGGTCGGTGGGAAGAGTGCGCAATAGCACGCGCTGAGCACCGTTGGCCAGATGTGCTGCCATGGACTGCCGGTCACGAAACGCGCCGGTGCAATCGATCACCATATCCACAGCGAAGATATCCCAGGGCATTTCCGCAGGACGATCAACCTGCATCAGGCGCGCACGAAAGCGTGGATTAACCAGAAAATTACCCTGTAACTCGTGCCGTTGAGGCTCTTTCACCTCAGAACTCAGCAGGTAATGCAGTATTTCGGGCTTGCCCACGTCGGCAATCGCCACCACCTCCACGTCGGCGCTGCACGAGGCCAACTCATAAATCTGCCTCCCGGTCTGGCCAAAACCCATGATACCCAATCGAATGGGCCTACCCTTTGTCATCTTCGCTCTCCTCGCAACATCGTCTACACTCCAACCCTTCGCGCCATGGCTCAGACCAGCGCTCATTTTCCACCGCCTGGCCTCCGCCAACCATGACCTATCGCAATAAATACCGCAGGGCCGGTCACATGATGGCGGAGTTATTCGTCGCAGGCGATAGTGTGCAACAGAAATAATAGAAAAGCGTCACCCACACGCATACCTATGATGCGCCGGCGATGGGCAGGGATAATCTGGAGGGGTGGAACTGTACTACAGCTTGACCTTGGACAGGTCGATGCCATAGGCCTCTGGCTCGAGGCTCTTTTTTATACTCAGGGACGGGGCGCCGGAGCTGTCTGTGGTCTCCTGCAGGTCAATCAATTTTGATGCGGCCAGCTTGTTCTTGTTGGCATCCAACAACAGCATCACCTTGGGTCGCAGACGCCGGGTGCGATACTCTGCCACCACCACACCAACTTCACCAGAGGACAACTCCACCAGAGTGCCCGCAGGGTAGATGCCTATCGCCTGAATAAACGATTCGACCAACTCCGCCTGAAAATCCTCATCCCGCGCCTCGTACAAGAGCTTAATGGCGTCACTGGGCGAGACTGCTTTAGCGTAGTGCCGTTTGGTGGTGAGAGCATCGTAGGTGTCCACGATGGCAGCGATGCGGGCAAAGGGTGGAATCTCATCCCGCGTCAGGCCATTCGGGTAGCCGGAGCCGTCGTAACGTTCATGATGGTGGGCTACCATGTCGATTACATCCTGGTTGAGAATCCCGCATTCCTTGAGAATCTCCAGTCCGTGGCCTACATGGCCCGCCACCGCGGCCGCTTCCTCAGTAGTCAGTTCGCGCTGCGCCTGCAGCAGATTGTGATCAACACGCAATTTGCCGATATCCATCAACATACAGCCCATCGCCAGAGAACGCAGGTCGTGCCGCGGCAGACCCAACTGACGACCCAGTGAGACTGACCACATCGCCGCGCTCAGGGAGTGCTGGTATGTGTAATTATCGTGCTGTTTGAGACGGCTGACCCACAAGCAGGCGTCGGGATTGCGACTGATACTGTCTACAAGGGGCTCCACGGATTTGCGCAATTTGATGACATTCAGCTTTTCACCGTCACTGACGTGCTCAAAGATGTCGTCAATATCATTGATCAACGTAGTCAGCGCACGCTGCGCCCCGGGAAGCTCCTCTTCCCAAACACTATCATCATGGTATGGCCTGATCGTGCGGCCGGCAAAAATGCGCTCAATCGGCACACGGGGGCGATCCTTTAGCGCCCGCGGAGCGATCTGGTCGCGCTGCCTGGAGACTTCGCGGCGAATGGGCATGCTCTGCTTACGGCTGCGGCGACTGTCGATGAAAACAGATTCGCAATACTTCTGCAGGTGACTGATGTCCTCCTGGCTCTCGATCACGAAGCCCTGGGTGTAAAACGGCGTTTCCAGCCACGGCCGATCCAGACCACTGACAAACATGCCAATGTGCAGTTCACTTGTAGCAACTTTAAGGGTTTTGAGCATAGGCGCCCGACTTACCGATTCTTTTTTTTACCCCGATTACAAACATACCGCAAATTCTCATAAATTACTTGCATTCGTGCATATTTACAATTTCAGAGCCTAGGGAAGCGCCGCGCAGGTGTCCACAATTACTTGTAGATTTCTAATGAAAGTTGCATTACGCAGTGTGATACACCGCACACTCCCCGAAATGCGGGCGCTCACCGGGTAGATTCCGGGACATTCACTTGTGGGCAATGCCTGAGGCCCCTCCTGTGCTATATTCGTGCGCGACATACAGTTGCCACCAGCATCGGGGAGTGAAACAGGACAGTCGTATGCGCAAATTTCTGATCGGCCTAAGCCTGTTGGTTCTGTTGACACTTGGTCTGGCGGGCGCACTGTTGGCAACAGGCACCATGGACAGCAGCAGCTTGCGTATGCTGCTCAATGTGATGTCGGGAGTCTCCGGTCCTGTAGCAGACGAGGGCACTGTGCGCCAGCACTACAAGGTACCCGACGGCTTCACCCTCGAGCTGTACGCCACTGAGCTGCCGCGCGCCCGCTTCTTACGGTTCACACCGGCGGGAGACCTGCTGGTCAGCCGACCCCATGCGGGCGACGTCCTGCTGCTGCGCCGCGACGCCGATGGCGATGGCAGACCGGATGCACGAGAAACCCTCATCAAAGGACTGCATCGCCCCCTGGGGATGGATATCATTGGCAACTGGCTGTATATCGCCGAATCAAACCGCATTGGCCGCGTACGGTTTGACAGTGACACCGGCACCGTGGAGGGCTTGATCCAGCCCGTAGTGGAGGGTTTATCCGACAATGGCAACCATTGGAGCAAAACCATTCGCATCGGCACGGATAACAAGCTGTACCTTAGCCAGGGCTCGACCTGCAATATCTGTAAAGAAGATGATCCCAGGCGCGCGACCATGATGCGTTTTGAACTTGACGGCAGTCAGCCCGAAATCATCGCCACGGGCCTGCGCAACAGCGTCGGCTTTGACTGGGCACCCTGGAGCGGCGCTATCTACGCCACTGAGAACGGCCGCGACCTGCTGGGAGATGACACCCCCCCTTGCGAACTGAACCGTATCGAAGTAGGTCGTTTCTACGGCTGGCCATACTTTTATGGTGACAATATCCCCGACCCGGACATGGGGAATGACCCTCTCGCCGGACAACGAGTGCCAACATCACCAGCGCACAACTTTCGCGCTCATAACGCGCCACTGGGCATGACCTTTCTCAACGGCGACAAGCTGCCAGAGCAGTACCAGCGCAGCGCACTGGTGGCATTGCATGGCTCCTGGAACCGCAGCTCGCCTGACGGCTATAAAGTGGTAGCACTGGACTGGACCGCCGATGGCATTGAAGAGCGTGACTTTCTGACCGGCTTTAACCAGGATGGAGAAATCAGTGGTCGGCCTGTCGATGTCGCCCAGGGACCTGACGGCGCAATCTACATCTCCGATGATTACGCCGGAGCAATCTATCGGGTCATCTATGGGGCGCCTGACAACGAAACGGCCAGCAGTGTCAACATCCCGCCCGTTGCGATTCCGGCTGAGAGCCGCCTCGATGCACAGCCACCCGCCTGGCTGGCAGATGCCGACCTGGCAACCATGGCCAATAACGGGAGTGCACTCTACCTGCGCTATGAGTGCCGCACTTGTCACGAGGAGGGCGAAAACCCCAAACGACTTGACGGACTCGCACAGCGCCTCGGTTACGTTGCCGTCATCAACGTGCTTGAAGCGCCGCCATCTCCTATGCCCGTGTTCCCCCTGAGCGAAACCGAGCGGCGCGAACTGGCCGTTTTTCTGCTGTGGCGGCCACGGGAAAGCGCGGGCAAATAAACGCTGGCATGCTGCACTATCTACCCAACAGCCTGACAGTTCTACGCCTGCTGCTGGCCGTCCCCTTAGGGGTTTTTATTCTGCGCGAAGACTACGCCTGGGCGCTGGGTGTCGGAGTTCTCGCGGGGTTGAGTGACGCGCTGGACGGCCTCATGGCCAGGCATCTGGGCGCCTTCTCACGCATGGGTGCTGCACTGGATCCCATTGCCGACAAAATACTGATCATGGTGACTTTTGTGTGCCTGGCCCTGATGGAACTGGTGCCCTGGTACCTGACGGTGGTAGTTATCACACGGGATCTTGTCATTGTTGCAGGCGCCGCCTGCTACTACCTGTTTATCGGACCCGTTGAGTTCTCCGCTACCCGCCTGAGTAAAATCAATATGTTCCTGCAAATCAGCTTTTGCGTACTGGTGTTGCTGACGCAAGTGGTGCCATATATCCCCCCGATCGCAACGCTGGCAGGTTCCGTGGCCGTGCTGTTCATAGCGGCGGCCAGTGGCTTCGACTATGTGATGACCTGGACTGTCAGGGCCATGCAGTCGCGTACAAGAGAGGAATAGACCTGTGCCAAACAACCCCCCACACTATTGTTAACAGGAAGCCCGTGAGCAAGGATATACACGTTCTGACCTACAACATCCACAAGGGCTATTGCAGTGGCAATCGTCGTTTTGTGCTGGAAGGCATGCGCGCGCGCATCGCGGAGACCGGCGCGGACATCGTGTTCCTGCAGGAGATTAATGGCACTGCCATCAAAAGTAAGGCCAAACGTCGGCGCTTCTCCTACCCCGACCAGCCCCATTTCGAATATCTGGCAGATGAGGCATGGCCACACTTTGCCTATGGCCGCAACGCGATATACCGCAAGGGGGACCACGGCAACGCTATTTTAAGCATGTATCCATTCGCCAGTTGGGAGAACATCGATGTCTCGGTGTTTCCCCGCTCCAGCCGCAGCATCCTGCATGGTGTCATCGAGCTGCCGCACAAAAAAACGCGCCTGCATACCCTGTGTGTCCATCTGGGACTGCTCGAGCAGGAACGTCGCGAGCAACTGCTGGCTCTCACAGACAGGATTAATAGCCATGTACCCAGAGATGAGCCGATGATCATCGCCGGCGATTTCAACGATTGGCGGCGCCGCGCAGAGCGCCACCTGCATGCCGACCTGGGACTGGAGGAACTGTTCCTCCATATGCACGGCCGGCACGCACTGACGTTTCCCGTTTGGGCGCCATTGCTGCCGGTGGATCGCATCTACTACCGCGGCTTGAAACCAGCGGCCTGCCACCGCCTGAGTACGGGGCCCTGGCGCGACCTGTCCGACCACGCGGCGCTGTTTGGAGTCTTTAAACTATGACAATCAACTCCGACGCCAGTGTCATTCTTCGCGATCCCGCTTTTTTGGCAGAACTGCAACTGGCTGCAAGCGCCAGCGGCAAAACTCTGGAGAAGGCACAGATCTACGCAGGCAAGTGCCTGAATGAGATCGAAGCTACACCGCGTGAGGCGTGGCTGCGCCCAATGGCCAGACTGGCGCGATTCATCTACACCCGCAGCTACGAGGCGGAACTGGATATCAACCTGGACAAACTGGAGGAATTGCGGGTCTTGTCGCAGGATCACCTGCTGCTTTTTCTATGGTCACACAAGTCCCACATGGACAGTTTTGTATTTCTTCTGTCCCTCTACCAAAACCACTTTCGCCCCCTGCCGCTGATATTTGCCGGCATCAACATGAACTTCCTGGGCTTCGGTGCTCTCGCGCGCCGGGTGGGCGCCATCTTTTTGCGCCGCACGTTCCAGGAAGATCCCATCTACAAACTGGTGTTTCGCCGCTACATTGATTTCCTGATCCGCAATCGCATGCCGTTGTCCTGGTCGATTGAGGGTACGCGTTCCCGTACAGGCAAGTTGTCACCTCCCAAACTCGGGTTATTAAACTGGGTGGTAGAGTCCTGTCACCGCGAACAGACCAAAAATGTACTGCTGGTGCCGGTTTCCATTGCTTTCGATCGCATCGCCGAGATCGACGATTACGTTGCGCTGCAGAGCGGACGGCCCAAACGCAAGGAATCGCTAAGCTGGTTTTTTAACTATATCTTCGGCATGCGACAGCCCTACGGCAAGGTCTATGTGCGCTACGGCACCCCCGTGGCGCTGGAGCATCCGGCTGATCTGCCCCAGGGGGCTCAGGCCCAGGACATTGGGCCGTACTTCGACGTTACGCGAATGGCCTTCGAGGTATGCACGCGGATAGAGCAGATTACACCCATCAAGTCGGCGGATGTCCTGGCCATGGTGCTACTGGGTGCCAATCGGCGCGCGCTGACCGCCATGGAAATGTATCGCCAGTCGGCGGGTATTGCTGAGCTGATCCGCGACCGCAAACTGCCCGCCGCGTCGGGCTTCAGCCTGAACAGCGAAGCCCAGGTCAGCGCCGCGGTACTGGCCCTGGAGCGGTCCGGGTTGGTCAAGGTTTTCGACAAAGCGCAAGTGCCGGTCTATTACATCCCCGGCGAACAACGCCTGGCGGCCGCCTATTACCGCAATACCATCACCCACTATTTTCTGCACGCCGCCCTGGGTGAGATCGGACTGGCCATGTGTGCGCTGGATATCGACCTGCCCAATGTCGAGGCATTGCGCAGGAATGTCACCGCCTTGCGCGAGCTCTACAAATTTGAATTTTTCTACAAACCGACCGAGGAATTCTGGCAGGAGGTCCTGTATGAAACAGAGCAGCGCTACCCCGGCTGGGACAGCGGCGAGCTGTCCATTCAGAAGCTGTTGCGGGACAAACCGCCGCGCTTTGGGCACGCTATACTGCGTTCCATTACCGAGGCCTATCTGATCATTGCCGTAGCACTGATGGATATGGAAGGCCGACCCATACACGACCAGAAAAAATTTACCCGACAACTGCTGGACCAGGGCCAGCAAATGCTGCTGCGCAGGTCTATCAGCTGCGAGTCATCCGTATCCCAGGACCTGTTCACCAACGGCCTGCGTCTGGCGGGGCATCTGGCGCTACTGGATGGCCGCAATACGGATTTGGCCAGCAAACGCGCGGCCTTCGCCGAGTCGGTCGTGTCCGCCCTGTCGGCCATCAACCTGTTGCAACGCGCATATGATGAGGCCTGGTTCGCGCAATTGTCGGCGGGCAAGATCTCCAACCTGCTGGGGCCCTGAGCACACTCGACATCCGCTCGACATAAAAGCTGGCTTGCCGCCAATCCACAGACCCGCTATCTTTTCACCATAACTACACAGAAGACCGCCGCTATGAGCCTACGAGACGTCGTGACGACATTGGCAGAGGCACCCACTCTGCTGCAGGTTGCAAAAGAAGTTAAGCCGCGACCGCTAACCACCTGCGACTGTTTTGCGGCCAGGCTGGAAAGCACCGCTGCGCGTTTTGGGCACCACAAAGCCGTTATTTTTGAAGGCAAGACCCTGACCTGGAACGAACTCAACGCCCACGCCAACCGCTATGCATCTGCCCTGCGCGCGCGGGGACTAGTGCGCGGCGATGCCGTAAGCGTGATCATGGAAAATCGCATCGAGTTCCTGGCCACGATTATCGCCCTGAATAAACTCGGCGTGATCGCTGCGCTGATCAACACCAACCTGACCGGCAAACCCCTGATACACTGCATCAAGATCACCGGGTCCAGAATGTGTATCTTCGGCGAGGAACGGCTGGAAGCGATAGCCCAGGTACGCACCGACCCTGACCTGCAAGGCATTGAGAACTGGTTGTTCGTGGCGGATGCGGGGCAGGAACTGTGCCCGCGCTGGGCCATGAATCTGGGCGAGGAGGCCGCAGGCCAGGACAGCACTAACCCGCCGCAGACAGGCCAGAACACGCTCGCCGATACCGCGCTGTATATTTTTACCTCAGGCACCACGGGGCTGCCCAAGGCATCGGTGATTTCCAATCGACGTTTCCTGTTGGCCTCCGCCTTGTCCTACAAGGGTGGCCTCAAATGCAAGGAGAGCGACTGCATTTACCTGTGCCTGCCGCTATACCATGGCACCGGCCTGTTCCTGGGAGTGGGGGCTGCATTTTCCACCGGCGCCAGCATGGTTATCCGGCGCAAGTTTTCCGGCAGTAACTTCCTCAGCGAGATACGCGAGCACGGTGCCACCTGTTTCATTTATATCGGCGAATTGTGTCGCTACTTGCTCAACGTCCCCGCCACGGCAGATGACCACCATAACCCGCTGATCTCCATGATGGGCAATGGGCTGCGCCCGGACGTCTGGCATCAATTCAAGGCGCGTTTTGGCATCAAGCGGGTAGCGGAGTTTTACGGCTCCAGTGAAGGCAATGTTGCCTTTGTTAATATGTTGAACAAGGACTGCACTGTGGGCATGACCAGCATTCCGGTGGCACTGGTCAAGTACGATGTGGATGCCGATGAGATAGCGCGCGATGCCCAGGGCCGTTGTATCAGGGCGGCGGCTGGCGAGCCCGGGTTGCTGCTGGGCAGGATTACCGAGCACACGGTATTTGAAGGGTATACCAGTAGTAAGGACACGGAGAAGAAGATCCTGCGCGATGCTTTCGAGAAAGGCGATGCCTGGTTCAATACCGGCGATTTGATGAAAACCGTTGACGTGGGCTTTTCGCTGGGGCTTCCGCACTACCAGTTTGTTGACCGTGTCGGCGATACGTTTCGCTGGAAGTCCGAGAACGTGTCAACCAACGAAGTCGGTGAGATTATCAATGGTCATGCGCACGTTGATATTTGTAACGTCTATGGCGTGGAGATACCAAAAGCCGACGGCAGGGCCGGGATGGCGTCACTGGTATTGGCCGACGGGATCGAGGCGCTGGATGTAAAAAGTTTTTCCGCCTACGTCAATGAGCACTTACCGGCTTACGCGCGACCCGTGTTCCTGCGCATACAGCGAGAGATGGACACCACCGGCACCTTCAAGATGGTTAAAGGCGAGTTGCGCAAGGCGGGCTACGATCTGGAACGGGTGAGCGACCCGATCTATGTGCTCAAGCCCCGCAGCGACACCTACGAACTACTCGATCAAGAGTACGCCGCCATACTGCGCGCAGGAGAAGCTGGCTACTGAGTGCCCGGTTGGTGCATTTTCCTCATGGCTTGAAATGATCCAGGCCAAACGTCTTTGCCAGCAGACGATCGAACGTGCGCAGTGGCAGCAACTGTTTCAGCAGCGGCAGCAGCACACTGTTTTTGCCACCCCTGATGATGGGCGCAGGCGTGGCTCGCAATAAACCATCGACCACCGGCACCACGAAGGATGCTACCGGCATCGCACCCTGTTGCCCGGCCTGGGCACGGGCACGAATCCCCTTCTCCACCGGCCGATAAACCGAATCGGCCGGCAGGCGGATCGCCGCCTCGGCGTGATCACCAAAGGCCGAGCGCACCCCGCCCGGCTGGATGATTACCACCTGTATGCCAAAAGGTGCCAACTCCATGCGCAGGCCATCGGACAGGGAGTGCAAGGCCGCCTTGCTGGAACTGTAGGCACCGGCAAAGGGTGTGGTAAAGAGACCGACGATACTGCCGACATTCGCGACAATGGCTGTGCCATGCACCGCGTGCGCTGCCCGCAATAGCGGCAGTGCAGCGCGGGTCATCGCCACCGGCGAAATCACATTGGTTTCATACTGACTTGCGAAGATCTTCGCGGGTGAGATCGACCACTGCGCCAACTTGCGAGAAGCCCGCATTGTTGATCAGGATATCCAGGTGTCCGATCTCAGTCGCTATGCGCGACATAACCACCGCGATACTGGCGTCATCGTTGACATCCAGGGAGAGGGTGTCAATGCCTGTCGCGGCGAGTGGCGCCAATGTCTCCAGCCGCCGCGCGGTTGCATAGACGCGGTGCCCGCGTCGGTGCAACTCGGCTGCCAGAGCGGCGCCAATGCCGCTGGAGCACCCCGTAATCAGAATAGTGCGCTGCATAGTGAGTCCCCGGGTTCGTGTCTGCCAGAGGCCAGTCTACCTAATTTTCCTGATGCGGGGATATGCAACCCGGTGGACTGATGTCCAGTAAGCTCTACCTGGCGCTGTTACCCGCGCGCTTGTTGCGTCGTGGTCGATTGTGCCCTTCGCTACCACGACCACGGGAGGTGGGTCGCGCATTACGATGTTGTGCGCCGCCGGGCGGTTTGCCTGCTTTAGCCTGTCCCTGTGCGTGGGGCTTACGCAGGGGTGCACTGGCAGGCAATTCGTGATCAGGCTCAAAGCCGTCCACATACTCGCGCGGGATATGGCGCTGGATAACCTGCTCTATCCCGTTGAGCTGCTTGATCTCGTCAGCACTGACCAGAGAGTAGGCATGCCCCGAGGACCCCGCCCGACCAGTGCGGCCAATACGGTGCACGTAATCCTCGGAGACATTGGGCAGATCAAAATTAACCACCTGGGGAAGTTGCTCGATGTCGAGGCCACGCGCCGCGATATCCGTCGCGACCAGCACACGAATCTTGCCCGCCTTGAATTCGGCCAGGGCGCGGGTGCGCGCCGCCTGACTCTTGTTGCCGTGAATGGCGGAAGCATCGACACCGGCTTTTTCCAGATACTGCGCAAGTTTATTGGCACCATGTTTGGTACGACTGAATACCAGCACCTGCTGCCAGTCGTTTTGCACCACCAGTTCCAGCAGTAATTCGGGTTTGCGTTTCTTGTCCACCGGATACACCCACTGCTCCACCCGCTCCGCCGTCGCGTTGGGTGGTGACACCGACACTTCCAGCGGGTTGTGCAGTATGGTTTTGGTCAACTCCCTGATCTCGTTGGCAAACGTGGCCGAGAACATCAGGTTCTGGCGCTGCGGCGGCAACAGTTTGATAATGCGGCGGATATCGTGGATAAATCCCATATCGAGCATGCGATCCGCTTCATCCAGCACCAGTACCTCCAGATCGGAGAATTTCACCTGGCCCTGTTGATACAGGTCGAGCAAGCGCCCCGGCGTGGCCACCAGAATATCCACGCCCTTGCGCAGCGCGGCAATCTGCGGGTTGATCTTCACGCCACCAAATACCACAGCTGATTTAAACGGCAGGTGCGTGCCGTACGTCGCGACGCTATCAGCCACCTGGGCGGCGAGTTCGCGCGTGGGGGTGAGAACCAATACCCGAATACGGTGCGGATGGGGCGCTCCGGTGGCATGCAGTAACTGTAGTATCGGCAAGGTAAATGCAGCCGTTTTGCCGGTCCCGGTTTGCGCCGCTGCCATCAGGTCACGACCGGACAGAACAGCCGGAATTGCGGCGACCTGAATGGGAGTGGGTTCGCGATAACCCTTTTCGTCAATGGCACGCAACAGGGGCGCGGACAGGCCGAGCTCATCAAATGTCATGGAAAATCTCTTGGTTTGATCGTCTTGAGCACACTCTCAGGAGACTACCTGAGCCCTGCGAGGGAGGCGCATCTTACTGTATGGACCGCCAAATAGGAACCGGGCGCGTAATGCGGTGAACTGGATCAGCGCGCAGTCTGGGTGGGAGGAAACTGGGCGAGAATCACCTCAGCCGCTTGTTGGCGATACTGTGCTGCTGCATCGGATTCGGGATTTTCGCGCAATCCCGATTCGAACCTGGCGCGCCACACTGACTTGAGCATGACCGGGTCGATCATGTTAACAAACAGCGTGCCCTGGGTCGCATACTGTGTAGAACCGTCAGCTATTCTCACATGCGCACTCTCCTGCGTGACCAGTTGCCAGGACAGGAACATATCTGCATCGGCGTTCACTGTGACCACCTGAAAACCACGGCGCTGTAGCTCTGCGATCAATGCCTGATCAATTCTGCTAATTTGCATGTCGGATATGGTCACTGTGGAGACCGAGTCCCTGCTGATCGGCTGGATGGCAATCTTGCGCACATGACTGAAGTCGTAACTGTGGTCGTAGTCCGTTGTGGCCATGGGCTTAACGGGCACACCGCCACAGCCGCCCAGCAGCAGGCACAATCCCAGCAACACACTGTGTTTGTAACGTCGCATTTATAACTCCCTACTTGGATTGCCGTGTGAATAAACCTATATTGCTACCGTAAGCATACAACAGCGAGGCTTGTGCTTTTGATAAATCTACCTGCCGTACGTACGTCCCTGGTACCAACCTTATGCATCTTGCTTTGCCTGACCGGCTGCGACCGCCCCGAACTGATGCCCTGGCATGAGGAACTGCTGCAGAGCGAGTTTTCCAGCAAAGACACCACGGACATCAACAGCTTCGCGGAGTACCTGACGCTGGAAGACGCGGTCTTTACCGAATTGGATCAGCGCATCTATGCAGATTCCGACACCGGTCCCGAGCATGCCATAAAACGCTACAGCAAGGGTAGTCTCGCGGACCCGGGTCAACGGCAACCCAACTGGAATCGCAGTTTTGAACTGCCCGGCGACACAGCCAGCGGCGGCGTACTGCTACTGCACGGCATGTCCGACTCACCCTACAGTCTGCGCGCGCTGGGTGAAGCGCTGCAGCAGCGCGGCTATCACGTGGTAGGCCTGCGCATGCCGGGGCATGGCACCATACCGTCGGGCATGCTCTACCTGCAGTGGCAGGACATGGCCGCTGTGGTCCGTCTTGGCATGTTACACCTGGCCCAGCAAGTGCCGGACAAACCCATTCATATCATTGGCTATTCGACGGGCGCCCCGCTAGCGCTGGACTATGCGTTGCAAGCGCAACAGGACGCAACATTGCCGGCAGCGGCAAAACTGGTGCTGATCTCACCGGCCATTGGCGTCAGCCCTGCGGCTGCACTGGCAAAATGGAGCCGTCGCTTGTCACGGCTGCCAGGACTGCATCAGTTGGCGTGGCTCGATATTCAGCCCGAGTTCGATCCCTACAAGTACAACTCCTTTACCACCAATGCGGCGGAACAGGTCTTTGAGCTGACACAATCGGTAGCCAATCGCATCGCAGCGCGCTCCGATACAGAACAGCCACTGCCGCCCATGCTGATCTTCAAATCCACCGTTGACGCAACGGTGGCCAACAATGCCGTCGTGGACCGCCTGTTATTGCAACTCGCACCCGAGCGCCATGAACTGGTGGTGTTCGATGTTAATCGCTTTGCCGCCACGGCTATTTTGTTGCGCAGCGATCCCGGCCCGTTCACCGCCAGACTGATCGGCGATAAGCAGTTGCCATTTACCTTTACGCTGGTGTCCAACTCGAACGCAGACAGCCGCTCGGTCGCTGCATATTCAAAGGCACCCTACACCACCACCGCCCAGCGCACTGAGCCTCTGGGGCAGGATTGGCCGCGGGAGGTATTCTCGCTGTCACACGTCGCACTGCCCTTTCCGCCTGATGATCCACTCTACGGCGCGCACGCACCCAACGACGCCGGCGAACTGTTTCTGGGGCAGCAGGCGCTGCAGGGTGAGCGAGGCGTTTTGACCATACCGGAGAACTTCCTGTTGCGCCTGCGCCACAATCCTTTTTACGCCTATCAGGAGGCTCGGATACTGGGGTGGTTGCAGTGATCCGGGCGGGATCACCTTACCCTGTGCGAGGAGTACCGAACAGCGGCTTCAGCTCTCCACGAAAGCCCGCTCCACCACATAGTGCGCTGCCTCACCATGGCGCGCCTCGCTGAAGCCACGACTGTCCAGCAAGGCGCAGATTTCCTTGAGCATACTGGGACTGCCACAGATCATGAAACGATCCGTGTCGGGGTTGATCGGCGGCAGGCCGATATCGGCGGCCAGCTTGCCGATGCGCAACAGGTCGGTGAGGCGGCCGTTGTTTTCGAACTTTTCCCGCGTCACGGTCGGGTAGTAGATCAGCTTGTCGCGCACCGCTTCACCCAGGTATTCATGCTGCGGCAAGTGCTCGGTGATCAGCTCACGGTAGGCCAGTTCCTCGGTATAGCGGCAACCGTGCGTCAGAATGATTTTGTCGTACTGCTCATAAATTTCCGGATCGCGAATGATGCTTAGAAAAGGCGCGAGCCCGGTGCCCGTGGCGATCAGGTACAGGTGTTTGCCCGGCAACAGATTGTCCTGCACCAGGGTGCCGGTGGCCTTGCTGTTGACCAGTAAGGTATCGCCCACCTTGATCGACTGCAGTTTGGACGTGAGGGGACCATCCGGCACCTTGATACTGAAGAACTCCAGTTCATCCTCATAATTGGCGCTGGCCAGGCTGTAAGCGCGCATCAGCGGTTTGCCCTCCTGCTCCAGTCCGATCATGGTGAAATAGCCATTCTTGAATCGGAAACCCGGAATTGCGGGTGGTCTTGAAACTGAACAGGCGGTCTGTCCAGTGGTGGACCGACGTAACCTGTTCCCGCAGTATCTGTGCCATAGTCCTGTACCCTCTGTAATGAATCTTGATGACGCCTAGAATAGAGGCTGTTGTTAAATCGGTAAAATGGGTATATTTGATTATCATATATCTGTATTTCCGATATAAGGAGTTGCCATGCGTTTCAGCCTGCGCCAACTGGAAGTGTTTCTGGCCACCGCCCGCTACGAAAATGTGACCCGGGCAGCGCAGGCGCTGTCCATGTCCCAATCCGCCGCCAGTGGTTCGCTCAGCGAACTGGAAAGTCAGTTCGACGTGAAGTTGTTCGACCGTATGGGCAAGCGCTTACAGCTCAGTGAATTGGGCCAGCAGCTGCGACCGCAGGCAGAAAGCTTGCTGGAGCAGGCCCGAGCACTCGAGCAGGCGCTCGCCGGAGAGGAGGTAATCGGGCGCCTGAAGATAGGTGCCACGCTGACCATTGGCAATTACATCGCGGTCAACATGATCGCCGACTTCCGCCAGCACTACCCCCAAGCCGATATTGTCTTGCAGGTGGCCAATACCGAAACGATTGCCGAGCAGGTGGCCAGCTTCGAGCTGGACATGGGTCTCATCGAAGGCGAACTGCAACACCAGAACCTGGACATCGTGCACTGGCGGCGCGACGAACTGGTGGTATTCGCCGCGCCGGGGCATCCTCTCGCACAGGCGCGCGCGCTCTCCGATCAGGACTTGCTGGCGTTACCCTGGATCGTGCGCGAACGCGGTTCAGGCACGCGCCAGGCCTTTGACCGCGCCATGCATGGCATTCTCACCGACCTGCACATCGCCATGGAGTTGCAACACACCGAAGCGATCAAACGCGCCGTGGAAGCCGGCCTGGGGGTCGGCTGCCTGTCACAGATCTGCCTGGCGGAGGCATTCAAGCGCGGCACGCTGGTGCCGCTGGCCGTGCCTGGGCGGGACTTTCGGCGCGAGTGGTTCCTCATCACGCACCGCGAGAAATACCACAGTGCTGCCCTCAAGCAGTGGCTGGCGCTATGCCTGGAACGCTGGGCAGGGTAAGCGCAGTCGCTGAACCACGCCGCTGTTTATCTCCGCCGGGCATATCGTTAGACTTGGGCCCTCTTTTCTTGCAGAAACATTAAGGCAATCACCATGAAGACACGCGCAGCAGTCGCCTTCCAGGCGGGCAAACCCCTCGAAATCGTTAACGTTGACCTGGAGGGCCCAAAAGCTGGCGAAGTGCTGGTTGAGATGAAAGCCACCGGCGTCTGCCACACCGACGCCTTCACCCTGTCCGGCGACGACCCGGAAGGCGCATTTCCCGCCATACTCGGTCATGAAGGCGCCGGCGTCGTGGTGGAGATCGGTGCGGGCGTGACCTCCGTCAAGCCCGGCGACCATGTGATTCCGCTGTACACGCCAGAGTGCCGGGAGTGCGAGTACTGCCTCCATCCCAAGACCAACCTGTGCCAGGCGATACGCCCCACCCAGGGCCGCGGCGTCATGCCCGACGGCACCAGCCGCTTCTCGCTGGACGGCAAACCCATCCTGCACTACATGGGCTGCTCCACCTTCGCCAACTACAGCGTGCTGCCGGAAATCGCGCTGGCCAAGGTGCGCGAGGACGCGCCCTTTGACAAGATCTGTTACATCGGCTGCGGCGTGACCACCGGCATCGGCGCGGTGGCTTTCACCATGAAAGTGGAGCCGGGCTCAACCGTCGCGGTATTCGGTCTCGGGGGTATCGGCCTCAATGTCATACAGGGCGCCCGCATGGTGGGCGCTACACGCATCATCGGTATCGACCTCAACCCCGCGAAAGTCGCGCTGGCGAAAAAGTTTGGCATGACCGACTTCGTCAACCCCAGTGAGGTGGAAAACGTCGTCGATCACATCGTCGCCATGACGGGCGGCGGCGTGGATTACAGCTTCGAATGCATCGGCAACGTCAAGGTGATGCGCCAGGCGCTGGAGTGCTGCCACAAGGGCTGGGGCCAGAGCTGCATTATCGGCGTGGCCGGTGCGGGACAGGAAATCTCCACCCGTCCCTTCCAACTGGTGACCGGACGCTCCTGGCGCGGCACGGCCTTCGGTGGCGCGCGCGGCCGCACCGACGTACCGCGCATTGTCGACTGGTACATGGAGGGCAAGATCCAGATCGACGACCTGATCACCCACACCATGCCGCTGACCGACATCAACAAGGCCTTCGACCTGATGCACAGCGGCGAAAGCATTCGCTCCGTCGTCCTGTACTAGGGCGCGGCAAACAGATGGAACAAATCGACGAACATCGCTCCTTCGGCGGGCGGCAACTGCGCTTCTCCCACGCGTCGCAGGCGCTCGACTGCAGCATGAATTTTTCCGTATACCTGCCACCGGCGGCGCAGGAAGGCTCTGTGCCAGTGCTGTATTGGCTGAGTGGACTCACCTGCACCGATGAGAACTTCGTGCAAAAGGCCGGAGCACAGCAATATGCAGCAAAACACGGTGTTGCCATTGTCGCCCCGGACACCAGCCCGCGTGGCGAAGGTGTGCCGGACGACCCGGAAGCGGCCTACGATTTCGGGCTGGGCGCAGGTTTCTACGTCAACGCCACGCAGGCGCCCTGGTCACGGCACTACCGGATGTACGACTACGTGGTGCACGAACTACCGGCACTGGTGACTGCCAAGCTGCCAATTCACGGTGAACGCGCTGGTATTTTCGGGCACTCGATGGGTGGTCACGGCGCACTGACAATTGCCCTGAAAAATCCCCATCGCTTTCGCTCAGTCTCGGCCTTCTCGCCGATCTGCTCGCCGCTCAATTGCCCCTGGGGCGAAAAAGCGCTGGGTAATTATCTCGGCGCAGATCGCGCAGCCTGGAAACAATACGACACGACCGAATTGGTGCGAAGCGCCGAGTATCGCTTACCAGTACTGGTTGACCAGGGCGATGCGGACAACTTCCTCGCGTCGCAACTCAAGACCGAGCTGCTGGAGAAAGCCTGCGCGGAGGCGTCCTATCCCATGACGATTCGCATGCAGGCGGGCTACGACCACAGTTATTTCTTCATTGCCTCTTTCATCGGCGAGCATATTGAGTTTCATATGCGGCATTTGTAAGCAAACCATGACAGCCCGAAAATACGCGGGGCATTGCGCGAAATGAGCTGGACCTGATTCCGTCGTTCACGGCTTCCAATTTTGGTGCTTGAGGTGCGCCGGAGTCTGATTGGAACTTGCGCTTCTGTGCCTGGTCTCCCAGCCACTCGAACCATTCGGCGAACGACGGCTGCTGCTGTTCCTCACGTATGTCCTCGTTCCACTGGTGCAGCTTCCTGGCCATCACCGCGACAATGCCTCCGGCCAGATCAAGCACCAGGTCCATCGGCGCGATGCGCTTGAAAGCCAGCAGGCCCATGGTCTCAAAAGAGGTGCACACCGTGAGGGCCGCGAATTCATACCTGTCCCCCAGCGCACGCATTTGCACCAGGGAAATGCCGTCGGGCAGTGGCTGCAGCAGGGCGATGGCCCGGGCCAGTTCGTGGCTGTAGAACGTTTGCGCCAGATTGATCGCCACTGCATCGCGCTGCTGGCGGCGCAGGTGGCGTATTTGAATCCAGCCGACGATTAATCCCGTGACAATACTGCCAGCGCCGATGATGTCGGCGATACTGGCCAAGGTGGTGAGGGTAAAGTCCGACACTGCCGCTCTCCTGCTCTGTACGGGGAACACCGCCAGAGATAAGTGTAATCGCTTGCAATGCCTTGTACAGCGGCCCGGCTGATGATTCGCCGGGAGCACAATAGCCCGGTTTAACGGACTGAGGTCTTTGTACGCTGTAAACAGCTCAGGATGCGCTTGCCAGCCGGCCCGCAGCCTGCTGGCTGGACAGATACTCCTCGTAGGTGCCCTGGAAATCTACCAACTCATGACCCCGTATGTCGACAATGCGCGTGGCCAGGGACGACACAAACTCCCGGTCGTGGCTGACGAAGATCAGTGTGCCGTCGTAGTGTTCCAGCGCCAGGTTGAGGGCTTCGATACATTCCATGTCCAGGTGGTTGGTCGGCTCATCCAGCAACAGCACGTTGGTGTCCATCATCATCAGCTTGCCAAACAGCAGGCGATTCTTCTCGCCGCCGGAGCAGACTTTCGCCTGCTTTTTGAAATCATCCGAGGAAAACAGCAGGCGCCCCAGGGTGGCGCGCACAATCTGGTCGTCATGCCGGGGCTTGCGCCACTGGCTCATCCAGTCGAACAGGTTCAGGTCGCAATCGAAATCAGCCGTGCTGTCCTGCGGGCAGTAGCCCAGGCTCGCGTTTTCCGCCCACTTGACGCTGCCATTGTTGGGCGTGATTTCATTCATCAGGCAGCGCAGCAAGGTGGTCTTGCCCGCGCCGTTCTCGCCGATGATCGCCAGCCGCGCGCCCGCTTCCAGAATCAGGCTGCCCTTCTCGAACAAGGGGCCTTCGTCAAAGCCGTGGCCCAGCTTGTCCAGCACCAGGGCCTGGCGGTGCAGCTTTTTCTCCTGCTTGAAACGGATGTAGGGACTGACCCGGCTGGACGGCTTGATATCCTCCAGCACGATCTTCTCGATGCGCCGGGCGCGCGAGGTGGCCTGCTTGGCCTTGGACGCGTTGGCCGAGAAGCGGCTGACAAACTGCTGCAGGTCGGCAATCTCCGCGCTCTTCTTGGCGTTTTGCGACTGCATGCGCTCACGGGCGGCGGTGGATGCCGTCATGAAATCGTCGTAGTTGCCGGGATAGACGCGCAGTTCGCCGTAGTCGATATCGGCCATGTGGGTGCAGACCGCGTTCAGGAAGTGCCGGTCGTGGGAGATGATGATCATGGTGCATTTGCGCGCGTTGAGAATGGCTTCCAGCCAGCGGATCGTGTCGATATCGAGGTTGTTGGTGGGCTCGTCCAGCAGCAGGATATCCGGATCGGAGAACAGCGCCTGGGCCAGCAGCACGCGCAGCTTCCAGCCGGGCGCCACCTGGCTCATCGGGCCGTAGTGCAGCGCCAGCGCAATACCGGCGCCCAGCAGGATTTCACCGGCGCGGCTCTCCGCGCTGTAACCGTCCATCTCGGCAAACTGCACTTCCAGCTCGGCGACCCGCATGCCGTCGTCTTCGGACATCTCGGGCAGCGCGTAGATACGATCGCGCTCCTGCTTGACCGCCCACAGCTCCTCGTGGCCCATCAGGACCGTGTCGATCACCGAGTACTGCTCATAGGCAAACTGATCCTGGTTCAAGCGGCCCAGGCGTTCGTTGGGTGAAATGGAGACATTGCCGGCGGTAGGTACCAGGCTGCCATCCAGAATTTTCATGAAGGTCGATTTGCCGCAGCCATTGGCGCCGATCAGGCCATAGCGATTGCCATCGCCGAATTTGACCGAGATGTTCTCGAACAAGGGCTTGGCAGCGAACTGCATGGTGATATTGGCGGTAGAGATCAACGGAGTATTCCTGACACGGGCGTGTCGTTGTGGTGCTATAAAAGTGGGGTTTCCAAACAGGGGGGGTACTTTAGAGACTTCGCGGCTCCAGGTCGAGCCTGCCCTGTGGTAATAATCCAATGACCCGGTTACGTTGCTTATGCTTGGTGCGGCAAGCCAGGCGCCTTCCCGGCCAGCTGACGGATGACGAATTTAAAGTTTACGCACCTTGAACTTGCGGCCCTTGATCTTGCCGTTGAGCAGACGCTGCAGGGCCTTGTCCGCTTCGCTGCGCGCGATAGCGACATACGTGGAGTAATCCGTCACGGTAATCTTGCCCACGGCCTGGCCGTCGATGCCGGCGTCACCGGTCAGCGCACCGAGGACGTCGCCGGCGCGCACCTTCTCCTTGCGCCCCGCCGCGATACACAGGGTGACGAAGGCCGGCACGGGCAGGCTTGCGCCGGTGTGCGGAAGCTGCTCAATCGCCTCAAATTCCAGTTCGCGTTGCTGGTAGTCGCCAATACTGTCCAATTTGAAGCGCTCGGCATCCACCAGACAGGCTGAGCGCCAAACCCTCCTTACCGGCGCGCCCGGTGCGCCCGATACGGTGCACATAGATCTCGGCATTGCGCGGCAACTCGAAGTTCACTACTGCCGGTAAATCATCAATATCCAGACCACGTGCGGCGACATCGGTGGCGACCAGAATGCTGCAACTGAGCTGCTTGAACTGGATTAACACCTGGTCGCGATCGCGCTGTTCCATGTCACCGTGCAGCGCCAGGGCGTGAATGCCAGTCTGGTTGAGGTAGTCGCAGACGTCACGCACCTCTTGTTTGGTATTGCAAAACACCACGGCGGCCGCGGGCTGAAAATGCTCCAGCAGCTTCACTAACCCTGTCAGCCGTTCATGTTTGTTGCAAAGAAAGAAGCGCTGGGCGAGGTGCTGCTCACTGTGCAGCGACTCGACACTCACGCGCTGCGGCGTATGCTGGAACCGGCTGCTCAATAACTGGATGTTCTCGGGGTAGGTCGCGGAAAACAACAGGGTCTGCCGGGTGGCAGGGGTGGCGGCAATGATCGCCTCGATATCGTCAATAAAGCCCATCTCCAGCATGCGATCGGCCTCGTCCAGCACCAGGGTGTTGACGCGCTGCAGTGACAGGGTCTCCTTGCGCAGGTGATCCTTGATGCGTCCCGGCGTGCCCACTACCACATGCGCGCCATGCTCCAGCGAACCGATTTGGGGGCCAATCGCCTGGCCGCCACAGAGGGTGACCACCTTGATATTGGGTTGATAGCGGGCCAGACGCCGGATTTCGCTCGCCACCTGTGAGGCCAGCTCCCGTGTCGGACACAGGATGAGGGCCTGGGTACCAAAGTCCCGCGGATTGAGCCGCGTGAGCAGCGGCAGCGCAAAGGCGGCCGTTTTGCCACTGCCGGTCTTGGCCTGGCCGATCAAATCCATGCCCGCCAGGGCCTGCGGCAGCGCCGCCGCCTGTATGTCCGTCATTTCCAGGTAGCCCAGACTTTCCAGGTTGGCGAGTTGGGCCGGTGGCAGGGCCAGGCTGGAGAAAGATCGATTGTGCACGCTGCAGGCCGCCATCGGTGTGCCAGGGGGGGCGGCAGTGTAACAGAGTCGCCAGGCAACTGTACGCGGGGGTATACAGCAACAGAAAACAGCAATAACAGCCGCAATTCTCACGTAACTATGGCCAAATCAATCGCTGTGTGCCGAGTCTGGATTGTTCTACACTGAGATCAAGCGGCTCCCCGACAAACTGCGGTCGACGCGAGCACATACAAATAACAGCCCATGAAGCGAGCAAGGGAGCAGTACCATGTCCAACATGCCATGTAGCCGGCGCCAGGTTCTGCAGTATATGGCGACCCTGAGCGTGCTCAGTGCACTGCCCTTTTCGGTTCTGGCCCAGATCATCACACGGCAACCACCGCGCAGTCGCTTTAACAGCAGTTCCACTGCCGAGGAAGTGACGGAAGGCATCGACCTGAGTGGACTGACCATTGCGATCACCGGGGCCAATTCAGGATTGGGCTATGAGACGATGCGCGTGCTGGCGTTGCGCGGGGCTCACGTGATCGGCATCGCCCGCACCCAGGAACGAGCGGATGAGGCCTGCGCCAGCGTCAAAGGCCATACCACGCCGATGTTCCTGGATCTTGCCGACTGGGCATCCGTGGTGCGCTGCGCCGAGGGCATCCGTGCCATGAATATCCCGCTGGATGGCCTGATTACCAATGCTGGCATCATGGCCCTGCCGGAACTGGAGTTGGTCAACGGCGTCGAAGCGCAGTTTGCGATCAATCACCTGGGGCATTTCATCCTGATCAACCAACTGCGCGAACCCGTGCTGGCTGCACCGCAGGGACGTTTCACCCTGCTCAGCTCCAGGGCGCACCGCCGCGCCGACAGGGGTATCGAATTCGACAACCTCGACGGCAGCCAACACTATGACCCGTGGCGCGCCTACGGGGTCTCGAAACTGGCCAACGCATTGTGTGCGCGGGAGCTGGCCGCGCAGATCTCCCACACCGACGCCACGGCCAATAGCGTACACCCCGGCATCATCCCGACCAATCTGGTCAAGAACCTGCCGGGCTGGCAACGCTGGGGAGCCAAATACTTTGGCTGGGCCTTTCTAAAGACCATTCCCGAAGGCGCCGCTACCACCTGCTATGTGGCCACCAATCCGGAACTGGTTGACGTGCGCGGCTTCTATTTCGTCGACTGTAATGTGGATGAGGGAAGCGTGCACATGCGTGACGATGCCATGGCCAAGAAACTGTGGCAGGTATCGGAAGAACTGACCCGGGATTATCTGCCGTCTAAGCAGAGCGCCTGATCAGCGCTGTCGCAGATTCAGGCACGTGGGTTCTGCAAAAGTTTGATCTGGTTTTTTAACCAGGATGACAACCAGAAATTGGCGCTATCGTGTAACAGCGCCTCATGGGCCGCGAGCGCGGCCGTCACCGCCCCGGGAACATGACCCTGCAGTGGCAGCACGATATCCAACAGGTGCAGCGCCTCCACGTATTTTTTCTCAGCCAGTTTACCCTGCGCCCGTGCGATGATGGCCTCGGGTCCACCCGCCAATTCGATCAGGTCCTGATGGATGGCGCTGCGCGGCTGGGCATACAGTTCCGTCGTCGACTCATGCTTGAACCAGCCTGCGTAATTCTCCCAGATTGCGCGTACGCTCCACGAAACCTTGCCATAGCCCTGCCCCACTTCCAGCTCTGCTGGCAATTGGATCGTCGCCATCAGTGTAGGGAGATCGACACCGGCATTCATGCCTTTTACCGTTTCGTCGTGCACATAGAGAATCGCATCGCGCAACACCGACAATTCAGTGGCAATGAGCTCTCTTCCAACCACCGGCGCATGGTGACCGTATAAAAGGGTGTCGGCGCCCAGGTCCAATACCACCTGGACTGCCGCCGCCACCGTCAGCGCATCGCGATAGCGGTCACCGCGAATCGTCACCAGGTTGGGAAAATGCCCGAACGTGCAACCGAACAGGTTGCCGGTCAGGCAGATCTTGTGCTGCGGCAACCAGACGATCACTGAATCATTGGTCTCCGCCCCTGGCACCGCGATGACTTCGACATCCAGGCCACCGAGCGAGAAGTGGTAGCGGTCCTCCACCAGAATGTCGGGCAGCGGCGCATCCTGCGCCGGAAAGGACGTAAGGCCATGCTGCGCGTAGTCCTTGAAGGCGGCGGCAAACTTGTCGGTAAAGGCAAAGGCCGAGCGATTGGCGCGAAATGCAGCCAGGCGCCCATCGTACGCCTGGTGCTCAGGGTTGCCTGCCTGGGCAATGACCGACAGGCCGGGATTGTGCTCGCGAAAATAGGCCACGCCGCCGACATGGTCGACATGGCCCTGGGTCAGGATCAGGTAACGCAGGGGCGCGCCCGAGAATTCATCGAAATTGTGTTTGATCACGGGCGCTTCGATGCCCATACCCGCATTGACCTGGATATTGCCCGCGTCCGTCTGCAGCAGGTAGCTGTTGGAAAACGCCTCGGACAGCACGATAAAATCATTGATGCGCTGACCGCCGAAAACCGGGCCGGGTTGGGCTCAATCGGACGGGATTTGTAGATTGGACTTCTCATCGTGTCACCCCGCACATCATGCCACTTCCACCTGCACGGGAAAGCGCTCGAAATAGAAAGCAAAATGCTCACGCAACTGTGCGGGTTCGACCCCGAAATCATGCCGCAGGTTGTAGCTCACACGCCCTTCCTTGCCGCGAGGATGCGCGTCGATATAGGTCTGTAACTGGTTGCGCGCGACGGCTGTCATAGCAAGGTTCGCCCTGCTATATATTTTTTCCACCATCCCCAGATCATCCGCCATAAACTCGTGAAAGGGCACATCGATACTCTGTGCGGCGGGCAGTATCGCCCGATCGCTGACGCAGGCCTGTAACAGGTGCAGGACGCGATCAGTCCAATAGTTGAGCAAGCCGTCCAGATCCACGCGTTTGCGATTGATGCGCTGCCCATAGGCTAACATGGTCACAGCAGACTGAATGACCGATACCGGATCGCGGTGGGTAATAGCGACCGTGGCATCGGGAAACACCCTGTGCAGTACGCCCAACTGCTCCAGATGCTGGGGGCACTTCAATACCCAGCGTGTATTGGCGCCGCTGTGGTCCCCATCCTGCCAGGTGAGAATTTTCAGCACTGTCTTCATGTACTCGTAGTGCGGCGTCTGGTCGCAGGCGTAGTAATGATCGCGCCAGCGCGGTGACACGCTCAGCCACTCGTAGTTATAGGAGGCAAAATCGGGCCCCATCAGCTCCAGTTCCTCGTGGATATGGTCCGGGTTCATGGGGTGCATGGCGGCCAGCAGGGGCGACAGTGATTGCATCATCCGCCACTGGTCGGCACAGCGCTGGTAACGAGGATCCACGCCACCGGGCAGCAGTTGCTCGCCCGGCAGGGGAACCGGCTCATAGGACTCCCACAGTGGCAGGGCCCGCAATCTTGAATCAGCGGCCATCAGGTTGAGCAGGTGGGTGGTACCGGAGCGCGGCAGGCCGGCCACGATAATGGGCGCCTTTATCTCCATCGCGTGGATTTCGGGGTGGCGATTGAGTACATCCTGTATCAGCAGCCGACTGCGGGCGTGCTGCAGCAATTTGTTGCGCAGCGACAGGCGGCCCAGATTGGTCAGCCCTTCATCACTGCCCCACTCGTCGCACAGCAGTTCGAGCCGCTCAAGAAAGTCCGGGGGACCGAAATCGTCCAGGCCAGTGGCCTGCCGGGCTTCCTGCAGGATACTGCGGCGGGTCAGCTCAATCTGCAGGGTCTCGGCATAAGCCAAGGCACCCCGCTGCGCCGCACTGAGTTCGGGATGAGCCAGATCGGTTATAAGAATCTCATCCCTCAAGACAGCTTATCCCGCCTCCGCCAGGACTCCGGTTTGCTATTGTTTCGAAATCTGGGCCAGGTGCGCATTCAGTATCTGGGCCCAGCGCTGCACGATCCGGTCGAAATCAGCGGTATTGGTGACACCATTTGCAATTCCGGCCATACCGGCATCGTCAGCAGCCTCGGGGTCGATAACCCTGCGCAATGAGATCCCCGGTCTTGCCATCAAGCAGTTCCAGATAAAGGGTCATGCTACCTGCGCTGGCCACGAAGGTCTGCTCCATACCGGGTGTCATAAGATCCGGCGCAGTGACTTGCAGATTGATAATCGCCGGGCGCAGAATGAGCACCCCAGTACCACCCGTGGTGACGATCTGGCGTCCGTCCGCAGTGAGCACCTTGATCATCTCCTGCGCAAATTCCCTGGACACATTCTCGCGAATCTTCTGCATATCCTGGTCACTGACCTGGTTTTCAAAGGTCGCTTCCTCGTTAGTATCGCGTTGCCAGTTCTTGGCGAAGGACACATAGGTATCCAGCAAGGCGATCTTGTCGTACTGGCTCAGATCCGCCCCGGGCTTCATATACACCGCAGCCAGCTTGGTGTCAGGCATCAGGTGCAGGCCATCAGGACTCACAGGAGGATAACCGGTAGTGCCCGCAGTGCCCGTAGCGCAGGCCGCTACAAGCGCAATAACCAGAGAAACAAGAATAGTTTTCAGCATGATCTATGCCTCGTTTGATAGAATGAATGTGTAATAAGCATTATTAACGTAGTGCATACCCTTTGGACAAATCAATCCTGCCAGCCATCCGCTGACAGCTGCAGTACGGCATGCAGTACCTAAATAGGGCACTGGTTTATCTGCTGACAGACTGGTAGCATGGCCAGCCCACATCTTGATACGGTGGCGATTACCATGTTTGGTCGAAGCAAAAACAAACCGGCGGCAACACCGGCAAAAGCGCCTGTTTTACCCCAAATTCCCTCTGTTTCCGCTATACCTGCACCTGCGAGGAGTGTCGCAATGATAGGACCCAGTATTGTCATCAAAGGCGAAGTAACCGGCGAGGAAGACCTCTTGATCCACGGCAGGGTTGAAGGCACGATCAACCTGAGTGGTAATCAGGTCTCCGTCGGAGAGTCCGGCCAGGTCTTCGCCGATATCCAGGCCAAGGTTGTTAAAATCGATGGCAAGGTCACCGGCGATATCACCGGCATCGAAAAGGTGGTTATCTCCAAATCCGGCAATGTAAAAGGCAATATAGTCGCACCGCGCGTCACGCTTGAAGATGGCGCCATATTCAAGGGCAGTATTGATATGGATCCAGCGGGTGCTGCCTTCGCCAAGACGCCACTGGCAAGCCACCAGACTACCCATTCCGTGGCGACGCCTCTCAAGGCATCCGGCCTGGACCTGAAAAGCGTCTAATGGAGTTATCGCAATGCTGCAGGCTCGCCTTCCGGCGAGCGCACGCCGCTGTCGCCTCTCAATAGCCATTGCGTAAACCATCGACACAAGCGTCCAAGTTACTTCCCTACCTGTTCGAGCATATTGATGAGGAACAGACGGTAACTGTTTTTCATGTGGGGCCCGCACTGCCCGAGACAGTGGATTTCTTTTCCAATTACCGCTGCAAACTGCATTTCATCGATTTGTTCTGCGAATTGCCCTTTGTCGCCGGCGAGGATGAGTTACCCACACTGGTGCAGCAGTTTGAAAACCTGCTACAGTTTCCGGCGCACACGCGCTTCGACGTCTGCCTGTTCTGGGATTTGTTCAACTTTCTCGACGCGGCTGCCATCAACGCATTTCTTACGGTGCTGCACCCCCACCTGAAGGAGAGCAGCATGGCACACGCTTTTTCCGTGCATAACCTCAGAACGCCCCAGGGCAGCCACCTCTACGGCATCAACCAACGTGATACCCTCAGTTTCAGAAACAGACGAGCAGCGCTACCGGGCTACGCTCCGCACAGTCAGGGTGAGTTGAAGGAATTGCTGCACTGTTTCAGGCTCGAACGCAGCGTGTTGTTGCCCGATAGTCGACTGGAACTGTTGCTACAAGCCAGGCTATAGCGCTGACCTGGCTGGAGCGTGATTTTTTCCCACCGCGCCCCGTTCATCTGTGCCTGATCGCACCTGCAACCAAGAACCTGCGCAATACAGCAGTTTGCCCTATACTTTCAAACATGAAAGGTCGAAACAAATACTCATGGCTAGCGGCACTATCACTTTTGTGTTGCTTACCGAGCTTCGCTGCAACCATTTATAAATCGATTGATGAAAACGGCGTAGTCAGTTATTCGGACACCAGACCAGCAGACGATATCGTGGTGGAAACGTTAGTGATTGACGAGCAGTCACCAGCGGCTACAGAGCAGGCGCAGCAGCGACTGCAGGACATGCGTGAGACAACGGACCGTATGGTGGCTGATCGTATGGCGCGGGAAAAACATCGCGCAGAACTGCGCCAGCTCGAGGCGCAAACAAACGCCCAGCAATCGTCGCAGGACATTCCGGACTACTACGACACTTCTCCGATTTATACGGGCTATTACGGCTATCCGGCCCAACGGCCCTGGCGACCCTGGCGACCCTCTCATCACCCCCGCCCCGGGCATCCGATAGCCCACCCGCCCCTGCGCCCACCCGCCATACAACCGCTGCCGGACTACGACTACCCGGGCTCACTCATACGCAGGCGCTACGACCCTAAGGTCAGGGAAGCCTTGCGCTAACAACGAAGGTTCGCCTGCAGTTATGAGGCACTGCCCTAGCCGTCGCTCGCCGCCATCGTTCCATGCCTCACACTGCAGTACAATGGCTCCTCTTTTAATAGTTGCGCAGACACCCGCCAATACATGCAAGACTGCAAAGAATTCCTGCTGGATATCGGCGAAGTCGAGTTGTCCATCATCGAGTGGGCCGGAACGGGTGATCCCATTCTGCTACTGCACGCTACAGGCTTTCACAGCCGCTGCTGGAATCAGGTGGTGAAGCACCTGCCGGGGCGCCATATTTACGCGGTGGACCTGCGCTTTCACGGCGCCAGCGGTCATACCGGTGAGACCGACTGGCGTGTTATGGCTGAGGACATCCGCCTGCTCATCGAGAAACTGGACCTCACCCACCTGGTGGGCGTGGGCCACTCCATAGGCGGCCATTTGATCGCGCGCGCCGCCGCGCAGGCACCCGCGCGCTTCAAACATCTCGTGCTCATCGACCCGGTTATCATGTCGCCCGAGCGCTATGCACAGTTCCAGATGTTTTCTGGCGGCCTGCAGGCGAAGGATCACCCGGTAAGCCGGCGCAAAAACCAATGGCGCGATGCGCAGGAGATGTACGAGCGCTTCCAGGGCGCGCACCCTTCAATACCTGGCAGCCCGCTGTGCTGCGCGACTACTGTGACTACGCGCTGCGCCCGGCGGACAATGACGACCTGCGCCAACTGGCCTGCGATCCGCTCAACGAGGCGGGCATTTATGTCAACCAGAAGGGCAATGAAGTGATCCTCAACGAATTGCCCAGGATAATCACACCGGTCACGCTGCTGCGGGCTCCGCCCGGAGACGATTCCCTGCCCAACCTGAGCACCTCCCCCACCTGGCCCGGACTGGCCGCCGCGCTACCAAATTGCCGGGAGGTATACCTGCCGCAGCTGAATCACTTCATTCCCATGCAGGATCCGGCGCTGGTGGCTGAGTATATCCAGCTGGCACGATAACAGCCCTGCACGTCCAGCATTTTGGTGTATTCTGTAGCGATAACTCCAATCCACAGAAGTCGCGATGAACAAACTGTTTGCTGCAGCAGGCCTGGTCATAGGTGCTCTTGCGCTCAGGCTGTTCAAGTGGGTCCAACTTTTCGCAACCACCTTCATCGCTGACCGTCGTACCCACTGCCGCGCCTGAAAGAGCAGCAGGCGAAATGCGCCAGCTCACCTTCATGATCACCATGACGGGTCCACAAATGCTGCGCATGATTGATCTGGGGGTAGATGGTATTATGACCAGCCAGCCGCTGCTGCTGGAGTCCATACTGTCGACACCCCCCGGATGAACGGCAGTGTCACTGACGACTCTCGGGGAGTTTTTCAGACAACGTGCGAGACGGTATCCTTAATAATCACAACGGAGAACAATAATTATGAACACAATCATTGGTAGTTTATTGATTTTATGCATTCTTCCACTGACCTGCGCGTGGATAGCGGGCTATCACCGCCAAAAACAACTGGGTAGTATTGACAACAAGGAGCCGCGCATTCAGTCACTTAAACTGACCGGCGCCGGCGCCCGCGCGGTGGCCGCCCAGGCCAATAGCTGGGAGGCCCTGGCGATATTCAGTGCGACGATTCTTGCGGTATTTATCAGCGGGATCGATATGCAAAACATCGCCAGACTGGCAGTGGTGTTTGTGGCACTGCGCATCGTCTACATCCCGCTGTATATCGGCAATCAGGACAAGTTGCGCTCGCTGGTGTTCCTGGTCGGCTTCGGTATCTGTATGTACCTGTTCTACCTGGCACTTACGGTCAACTGATCAGACCAGAAGCAACAATACGGTTGGCGGAAGCCCGCATAAGGCAGATCGTCGGGGCCCGCTGTGCCACAATGAATCCCTCCTATCTCAATGATCGAGAGTGCACTATGTCTGACAAGACCAACAAGGTTATCGTGGAAAAAATGTGGCAAGCGCTGAGTGACATGGATTGGGACGCCATGAAACGATGTATGCACCCGGAAATTCACTATCGGGACGTGCCCAGCGACGATCCCGGCGCCCACGGACCGGACAACTGCGTGAAGCGCCTGCAGATTGCCTTCAGGCACCTGAAAAAGCAGGAGCAGGTGACGCACCATATCGCCGCCGACGGCGATGTGGTATTCCTGGACCACACGGAAACCTGGACATTCACGTCAGGGGAAACCGCCTCGCACACCTTTGCCAGCATGCATGAAGTCAAGGATGGTCTGGTGTACCGCTGGAGCGATTACTGGGATATGCAGAAATTCGTAAGCCAGTTTCCCGCGTGGTTTCTGGAAGAGATGATGAAGTCCACGGCAGAAGATTTCAGCGACTGAAAGATCAGGTGCCGATACTAATCAGTTCCGCGTTTGACTGGCCACTATTATCCGTACGGTAACGGTATTTTACCGAGCTGCCCGAGGGAACCTCCTGTAACCGGTTGTCCTGCGGTAGTTTGAATTCCAGTTTCTGGCCACGGCGTACGTTGCAGCGCGACTCCTCGTCGTATTTGCTGATCGAGTCAATGTTCACCATTGTCGATTCCTGACCAGGTTGCTTGCCATGCTGAACAGTGCCCTGAAGTAAACAGTCTTTCTCACCCTCAGCCACGGCGATGGGAACAACCAGGAAAAGTACGCTAAACACCAAGGTCCTGCTAAATGCGCTCATTATTGTTGCCTCCGTTATCAGCTTTCGTAAAAACTCTACACCCAAATAAGTTGATCTAGCCACCTCGGGGAACAAAAAATTCATTAAATTGTAATAAATTTATGTTAGTCACTTCTGGATTCAATGTTCTGGCCCCGCCGAATATTAGGTAAGCGACTCCAGAATTTTCTCATGCCTTGTCATATCAATGTCATAAAGCTGTAAAAAAAGTCGCCTACAGTATAGGGCAACAAGAAATTAGTAGCGCCTTCACAGCGCTCAAAACGAGCACCGTGTTATATGAAACCCTTAATCAGATTTTGTGTCTTCCCGTTATTAGCGGCCTATGCCATACAGAGTACGGCCCTTTCCCTGGCGCCAGAGGAGTTCGATGCCTCGAGAAAAATGGCCTGCATGCTGGCCCAGCAGTCCCTCGGACAGATCAGTGAAGACCAGTATGGCGAGAGAGTGCACACGATACTTGATGGTTTTGATGAGGCCGAGCGGGATAACATTCTTGCCCAGGCGGTAGGCTACTATCGGCGGACTCCTGTTTTCCAAAACAGCCGATACTGCCGAAAAGTCGACGGTCAGGCTGGAACAATTCGTATCCAGCAGCACCTGTTCCAGTGATTACCGCAAGGTGACTTTAAGTCTGTAGTAACTCTATCCGGATCCGGCCCCGGCAAGGGTCCGGAATCTTGCGTCGCTCAATCCTCAACAACAAGCGGGTTACCCGGTTCGCCAGGCGACTACTGCGCCGATCCATTTGACTTCTAGAATTTCATGCACCCCGATAGCTGAGTCGCTCGAACCGCCCGGTAGAACGGGGCGCACTACAAGCAGGCGCTGACTGCTTCCTGCTATTTAACAAATTTGCAACACCACTATCACGAAATTGTCATTCGGGACAATTAGCATGCGACCTTCTACGGGACCAAGCAGGCATTTGTCGCGTCTCGGTTACCGCAGTGACCGGACGTATCCCCTAAAAAAACCAGTTTCCAGTCTAAGGCGAAAACTTATTATGAAAAGACTTGCAGCATATGCGGGACTAGTGCTCTCCCTCATCTCCTACCAGGCCCTTGCCGCTAATTTATTGCTGACAGTCTTCCTTGATGATGCACCCCTGAGCGGAGCGACTGTAATGCTGGATGAGCGCAATCTGGGTAAGACCAACTCTCTAGGAAGCGCCACAGCCACACTGGAGGAAGGCAGCCATGTAGTGACGCTGATCGACGACGAGGCAACGTTTCCGATTGAATTCAGTTCCGCTGCCGAGGAAGATGTTGAAATCAAGGTCACATTTACCTCAGCGTCGGGCGACAAGCCCGAAGTCAGCATTCGTAAATTCCGTGTTGGGGCCGAGGGCGGCGAGGGGTTCATCACCGGGAAGATACTTGATGCCAGCGGTGCTGCCATCAAGGGCGCCACCCTTGCCATTCCAAATACTAGCTATACGGCCACTACTGATGAGTTCGGTGTCTATGTACTGAATCTGCCTCGCGGCGAATATAAGCTTGTCGTCAACGCCGCCGGATTTCAGGAAGCTTCTGCAGAAAATGTCCGTGTGATGGCAGATCTGGGCGTAAACGCGACTGTAACCCTGCAGCCGGAAGGCGCTGCTGCGGTCGGTGCCGGCGCAATCGCTGCTGGGGCCGGGACCGCAGGGATGTTGAAGAAGTATTCGTCATGGGCGTTTTCAACCCCAAGGATGATGCAGTCAGTATCGAACGCAACGCAGAATCAATCACCAGTGCCATCGATATCGCTCAACTGGAACGGTTCGGCGATAGCGATGTGGGCTCTGCCCTGAATCGTGTCGCTGGCGTCGCGGTAGTGGATAGAAAATACGCCACTGTGCGCGGCCTCGATGGCCGTTACATCTCCAGCACCCTCAACGGACTGCTGATGCCCAGTACCGATACCCAACGTCGGGAAGTGGAACTCGACCTGTTCCCCACCGTCATTGTCGGCGGGATAGAGATCCAGAAGTCGTACACCGCTGACCAGCTGGCCACCACCACGGGCGGCGCCATCATGATCGAAACCAAGGATATTCCCGACGAGCGCATCCTGCAGGTCAGCGGCTCACTGGGATACAACCCCAGTACAACGGGCTCCGACATCCTCAGTTACGCCAGCAGCAACGGCGACTGGGCGGGATACGACTCCGGCCTGCGCAAGCTGCCCGGAGGAATCCTGGGCGCCACCAACGGCGGCCGCTCGCTGACCATCTGCGACCCGGCGATTGACCCCGAGCGCTGTACCTCGCCTGAACAGGCGGCGCAGCTGGGTGTGCAATTCCAGGATGACTATAACGTCGGAGACAAGACCGCCCTGCCCAATGCCGAGATGTCAGTGGCCTACGGCGATAGACTGCCGGCGGGCGATAATGCCTGGGGCTATTACCTGGCGGCCGACCTGGATCGCGCAACCGTCGATCGCGGCAACGCGGAATTGTCGAATCCCCTGGGCGTGGTAGGCAGCTATGAACGCTCCGAAGAGACCACAGCGGTCACCGGATATGGTGCCGTGGGTTATGAGTACGGTGACGCCAACGATGTGGTGTCGAAGACCATGTACCTGCGCAATACCGACGACATTACGCGCGTTGAATCGGGCATCGACGAATCCGAGGACAACCAGATCGACACCTCCATCCTCGACTGGGTGGAGCGGGAATTCATCTCGCAGGCGTTTACCGGCCACAATGACTTCGAATACAAGGATCTGGTGCACCAGCTGGACTGGCGCGGCGCCTGGTCAAAAACGGAAACCGACGAACCGGATCGTCGCACCTATACCTACTTCAACAATATTCTGTCCACATCGGCCTTTGAGCGCCGCTGGTCGAATCTTGACGAAACCAGTTACGACCTCGGCGCGGACTACTCGGTGGCACTGGAGTGGGGCGACAGCAACTCCACGGAGCTGCAGGTCGGCGGCATGTGGTCCGACAAGGACAGGAACTTTGAACAGTACCGCTTTGGCATCGGCTTCACCGATCGCGGGCAGGATATCGACCTGAATATCAATCAGGACCTCGAGACCGAAGTGCTCCCCTACTACAATTTCGCGCTGGACAAGGTGGTCCTGAAAGCCAACACCACGGACACCGACTCCTACGACTCACAGGAGAAACTCTATGCGTACTACCTCAATACGGTAACCGAGTTGGGCGAGGACTGGACACTGGTCCTGGGCGCCCGCAATGAAACCTTCGAGCAGGAGCTGCAGTACCCGAATGCACCAAGGGCGGACAGTGATCTGGAATACGACGACTGGTATCCCGCTCTCAACCTCACCTGGCGGACCACCGAGGAAATTCAACTGCGCCTGGGCCTTTCCCAGACCGTCTCCTACCCCGGTATCATCGAGCGATCAGAGGCGCAGACCTTCGATCCGGACACCGACGATCCGATTTTCGGCAACCCGGACCTGCAGGTATCCACCATCGACAACTACGACCTGCGCGCGGAGTACTACTTTTCTGAAACCGAGAGCGTGTCGCTCGCGCTGTTCTACAAATCCATTGACAAGCCGGTGGAAAGAGCAATTCCTGACGCTTCAGGGTCTAGCGCCGCTGACGCCACAACGTTCGTAAACCAGGAAAGCGCGGACCTGACAGGCGTAGAGATCGACGCTTACAAAGAGGTACTCAGCGAGGACGACTACCTCGTTTTTGTGGGCGGCAACCTATCCTATATCGATTCCGAGGTGGACTTTTCCGCAGACTCCATTCGACTCGAAGGAGCATCGGCAGATGGTCGGCAATTGCAGGGGCAATCGGAATGGCTTTCCAACCTGCAAATCGGCATGGACCACTATCCGACGGAGCAAAAGTTCACGGTGCTGGTGAATTACTTTGACGACAGAATTTATCGGGTCGCCCGGGGTAACAATAGCGGCCCTGAGTATGAAGACGGTCGCGTTATCGTCGACTTCACCTACGAAAAAGTGTGGAGCGATGCACTGGTGATCGAGGCGTCAGTGAAGAACCTCCTGAATACCGAGGTTGAATACTCACAAAATGGCAACACTATCGAAAGCTACAACGTGGGTAGGTTCTTCAAGGCTGGCGTGACGTACAAGTTCTGATCCTGCGGCAGGCGAGTCAGGAACGGCAGTAGTAAGTTTTTTAGCGGCAGAAATGTGCAGTCGATCTGCACTGAATTTTAACTTGATCAGGAAGTGAACCATGTCAAAGCAACAGATATTGATAGCACTACTGCTCCCGCTCGTCGTCGGCCTGGCCGGTTGCGGCGGCAGCGATGGCGATAACGTGAACATTACCATCAATGAGGGTGGTGGTGATGACGGCGGTGGCGGTGGCGGTGGCGGTGGCAGTGACGACTGCGACGCGGTTGTCGAAGCTGATTTCGTCAGTTTTAATGAGGACTGCTCCGTCGGCACGCTTTCGGGCACAGTAAATGAAGACTACACGCTACTCAGCGAGGTGCAGTGGCGGCTCGACGGCACCGTCACCGTGGGCGACGGCAACCAGACCGTGGACAGCCTCGCCGATGTGCAGGCACTGCGCGACAACGGCGTCACCCTCACGATTGAACCTGGCACCGATATCCGCGCCTTTGACACGGGTACCCTGCTGGTGACCCGCGGCTCCAGTACTGGAGGCCGAAGGCACTGCAACACAACCGATCACCTTCAGCAGCCTCGATGACAACTTCGACGGGCTGGGCGAATGGGGTGGCGTCGTCATTCAGGGCTTTGCCCCTCAGTACGGACAGGGTGGCACCGGGCCCTGCTTCGGCAGTGGCGAGGTCTGTAACGTCGAGGGCGAAGGCGGCACGGACATTTCCGTGTACGGCGGCAACGACCCGGCCGACAATTCCGGCACGCTGCGCTACGTTCGCATCGCCGAGGGCGGACTGGTCGCCGGCCCGAACAATGAAATCAACGGCCTGACCCTGCAGGGCGTCGGCCACGGCACCACCATCGAATACATACAGGTGCACAGCAACCTCGACGATGGCATCGAGTGGTTCGGCGGCACGGTAAACGTGCGCTACGCCGTGCTCACCAGCAACGATGACGACGACATCGATTACGACGAAGGCTTCATGGGTAACATACAGTACGCGCTGATCGAGAAGAACCAGACCGCCACCGCGCCACAGGGTAGCAACGACCCGCGCGGCATCGAGGCCAACTCCAGCGATGACGAATTCGTACCGGAAACCGATGCGGTGCTGGCCAACGTCACTATCATCGGTGGTCCGGTGAACAACAATACCGACTGCGGCGAACGGGCAACAGCCCGGCATGCGTCTGCGCGGTGCGGTCAAGACCAGCCATCTACAACAGCTCCGTCAGCAACTTCGACACCGGTTGTGTGCGCATCGACGATGCCGACGTCAACGGCGACGGCTCGACGATCGTCGACTCAACCATCGCGCTGGTCAATGTACTCGGTGACTGTCAGGACGGCTTTTATGATCAAGCGTCCCGCCAATACCGAGGAAAATGTCGAAGCACTGGTCCTGACCTACAGTGACACCCTGGCGATCCAGCAGGGCGCGGCGCAACTGGCCGCGGCACCGGTTATCAATGCAGTGAACAACGGGTCCGGCTTTGTATTTGACCAGACCGACTTCGTAGGCGCGGTGGATCCCAACGGCGATGCCTGGTGGCAGGGCTGGACACTACCCGGCACCGTGACGGGAGGCGAAGATCCTGTACAAGAGCCGGTGCAACCCGCGAGCTTCGTGAGCTGCAATGCGGATAACACCGTGTGCACCATCACCGGCATTGATCGACGAGGACTACACCCTGGTCGCCGGCGTGGAATGGCGCCTGGACGGCGAGGTGCGTCGTCGGTACCGGTAACGAACCCGTCGCCAGCGACGCGGACGTACAGGCGGTGCGCGATGCCGGCGCCACGCTGACGATTCGCCCGGGCGTGCAGGTTCGCGCCTTTGATACCGGTTCCCTGATCGTGACCCGCGGTTCCAAATTGATGGCCGAAGGTACAGCCGCGCAACCCATCACGTTCAGCAGCCTTGCAGACGACAACCTCAACGGCCTGGGCGAATGGGGTGGCGTAGTCATACAGGGCTTTGCGCCGCAGTACGGATCGGGCGGCACCGGCGCCTGTTTTGGCGCGGGCACCAGTGTGTAACGTGCTTGGCGAGGGCGGCACTATCGTAGGTAACTACGGCGGCAACGACCCAACCGACAACAGCGGCACCCTGCGCTTTGTGCGCATCGCCGAGGGCGGACTGATTGCCGGCCCCAACAATGAGATCAACGGCCTGACCCTGCAGGGCGTGGGCCACGGCACCACCATCGAGTACATCCAGGTGCACGGCAACCTCGACGATGGCATCGAGTGGTTTGGCGGCACCGTGAATGCGCGTTATCTCGTACTCACTAACAATGACGACGACGATATCGACTTCGACGAAGGGTACAAAGGCAACATACAGTACGCGATCGTGCGCAAGGACCCGAACAAATCCGGCCCGACCGGCAGTAACGATCCGCGCGGCATCGAGGCCAACTCCAGCGATGCCGATTTTGTGCCGGAGACGGACGCAGTGCTGGCGAATATCCTGATACTCGGCAGTGCGGTAAACAACTCTACAACATCGACCGCCGGTCAACAGCCCGGTATGCGCTTGCGTGGGGCTGTTAATGTCGCTATCTACAACACAGCGGTCCGTGACTTCGATACCGGCTGTATCCGGATCGACGACGCTGATACCAATGGAGACACAGTGGCGGATGTTTTCTCTGCTGTAACCCTGGTGAATGTACTGGGTGAATGCACGGATGGCTTCTACGACAAGCGCGTAGCGGATAGCGAGATCAACTCTATCGCTAACAGCGTGACAGTCGATGCAGCCTATGCCCTGACGGATGCGCGGCCGCAACGGTAACAGCGCCCACCATCACGGCCGTGAACAATGGCTCGGGCTTCACCTTCGACAGCAACACCTATGTTGGCGCCGTCGAACCTGGCACAGCGGCCGGTGATGCCTGGTGGTCCGGCTGGATCATCGAGGGTTCTCTCGACTAGTGCACTAATTTCCCTTTCCCAGGGACCATTCAAGCCGCGCCTCGCTAGCGCGGCTTTTTTTTGCCGGCGTATTGTGCTGGCTGCTTCCTCATATATCACAGTTCGTCATCTTATGCTGGTGGTCACAAATTATTAACGGTTTATTCGTAAGGCTGAAATACCATCGCTGCATAGTGCCCCACGAACTATCAGGGAGACGTCATCATGCGAGTAACACAGACTTTTGCTAACACTGTTTCAAAGCAACGCTTGCGCGTTGATATTGATAAGCACATACAGGACTTTCTGGACCAAGGCGGGAGAATCGAAGTGGTGAGCCAACTAGCGGCACCCAGTGCCAATACTCGCCTTGGCTGGTGGCCAGAGGCGGTCGAGATCATCCACCTGCCGAGTACGGACAATGACCAATACTGAAAACATGCAGGCAGCGCTAACGCGCTTGAGTGTTACTATGGAGCCTGGCTGGCCGTTTTAAGGCCTTGATTCTATTCCTCTCTCGCGAGGACAGTGCTGGTGCCAAGCGGACGAAAAGACATTGCTCAATAACCGGTTGATTTCACTCGCCGCCGGCGTGGTGCAGGAGTTTCCACCGGAGGATGTCGTTTACGCCGCGGCAGGCGCTGGATTTAACGCAACTGGCATCTGGTGCGACCTTGCGTCATGGAGCAGTCGACGCAGCGACCGGGTCAGAACGGCGCTGGCGGAAACCGGATTGTGCGCCCTGGACCTGGAAGTCGTGTGGCTCAAGCCCGGCGAAGCGCTCGACACACACGATGCGATGATGGAGATCGCCCTTGACCTCGGCGTGCGCAATGTATTGTGCGTGTCCTCCGAGCCCGACATGACCCGCACCAAAGAGCGCTTCGAACATCTTTGCAAAAAGGCGGAGAGCGGAACCCTGCGGGTGGTGCTGGAGTTCCTGGCGTTTACCGAAATTAGGTCACTGCGACAGTCACTGGAGGTTGTGCAGGACGTCGCCCACCCGGCGGGAGGCATTCTGGTCGACGCGCTGCACCTGCAGCGTACCGGCGCGAGTGCGCTGGACCTGCGTGCAGTAGATCCTGCCCTGATGCCCTACATCCAGTTGTGCGACGCCGGTGCGCAAGCGCGGGACTGCAGCCCGGAGGGACTCCTGGAAGACGCGCTGTACCTGCGCCAACTGCCGGGAGACGGCGAACTTCCCCTGAGGGAACTACTCGCACAGCTTGATCCGCAGTTGCCCCTTAGTCTGGAGATCCGCTCACGCGCGCTGCTGGAAAAGTATCCCGATAATCCGCTGGATCGAGCGTCACATGTGTTCGAGGCGACGCAGCGCTTCCTGCAAACTGCTGCTGTTACGCGGCCTTGAACGTGACCGGCAAGCTGTCCGGACCACGAAATGAAAAACCGATGATGCGGGAAGACTTGTGCGGATCGGGTTTCAGGTTATGCAATCGATCAAGTAGCGCGTTCAACGCCACTTCCGCTTCCAGCTTGGCCAGGTGTGAGCCGGCGCAGTAGTGACGGCCGTAGCCAAAGCCGATATGCTCATTATCCAGACGATCAATATCAAACCGATCCGGGTTCTGGAACTGTCTTTCATCGCGATTGGCTGCGCCAATATGACAAAGAACAGACGAGCCTTTGGGGATGACCACCCCTCCAATTTCAGTATCGACAGTGGCTTCGCGCACCAAAGTGCCAATGGGAGACTCCCAGCGCATCCCCTCATGAAATAACGACGGTATCAGCGTTCTGTCATTCCTGACCCTCTCCATCAGCTCAGGATCCTGCAGCAGTACGTAACACACTGTACCCAGCAGGTGATTGGTGGTCTCCGCCCCGGCCAATACCAGTAAACGCAGGAACGATACGACTTCATAATCGGACAGTTTGGCGCCGTTGATTTGAGCGGTAACCAGCATGCTGATCATGTCCGAGTCAGGCTTGCTGCGCTTGGCTTCGACGATAGGTGTCAAATAATTGAGTAGTTTTTCCGACGCGATCAAGCCTCTTCCCGGATCATGCGCAACAAGACACAGATCGATACCCCAGCGGTGCACCTGATCCAGGTCATCGGATGGCAAACCCAGTAGTGATACAAATACTGCCAACGGAAACTTGAAACAAAAATCGTGATGCAGGTCGGCCACGCCTTTTCGCACAAAAGTATCAATCGTATCGTCTGCGGTTTTTTGCACCACCTCGTGGAAGTTGTCCCCCTTTAACACACGTGGTGTCATCGAGGGAGTAATCAAGGTGCGATGCTTCAAATGTTCCCTGCCATCCATACCAATGACCGTTGGCCCCATGACGATACCCATGGTGCGTTGGTTGATATCGCTGGAGAACTGCTTGTCGTCTTTAAGTACGCCCAATACATCGGCATAGCGCGTAATCAAAAACGATCGATTGCCATCCATGTTCATGGCGCCGGGCCTGTTCGTTGTTTCAAAAACCGGGTGATCCCGGCGCAGAGACGCGTAAATGCTATGGGTGTTGGTCACGGGTGCCATTGGCCCCATCGTGAGCAGCGTCACTATATCGAGGGTGTCCTCACTGATCTCAGTTATTGCGTTATGCACCTATTTTTCCCTCGATCCAAAGTTATTCTGCTGTGGAACTCCAGACCCAGTCATGCAATTCATGCAGCGAATCCGCTCGCGAGAACAACTCGCGCGCTTCAGCGGTACTCAGTGAGTGTAGCCCCTCCTCCATGGCCTTGTACATCAACCCCTGGGCGTAGTGCTTCTGGCGCCGACTGAGCAACTCCTCCGGCGGCAGCAGGGTCAGGTGCAGGGCCTGCGCCGACGGTTCGCGCAGCGCGTCACGGACTCCTATCGGATTAGACCGGACGGCGGCCATGGCCTTGTCGAATTCAACCAGCACTTCCGGGCGTTGTCGTTCCTCAGGGGTGACGAAGAGCCCCAGGGACCGGGTGATGCGTCCAAGCTGTACGCTACTGGAGAGCATGGACAAGGGTATGGATAGCAGTACACCGCCGAAGACAGGCACAAACCATCCGAAATAGTCTGGTACATAAATATAAGCCAGCACCCCGGCCGCAAGCCCAATCAGTGTTTGCACACCATGCATGGAGACAGCCTCTCGAAAACTTGTGGTGTGGTCGCCACGCTCCTGGATAGGCCAACCGATGGTACGACGCAGCAGAATGGCCCACACGAACTTGGTCTGGAACAGCATCAGGACGGGTGCAACAAGGATCGAAAACAGGGTTTCCAGCAGTGCGCTCACACTGGCGCGAAAAATACCGCCAAACGCTCGCCGCCGCGTTCTATCGAGCATAATCAGTATCAGTGACATCAGCTTGGGTAAAAACAGCATCGCCAGCGTAACGATAAGGACAACTTTCATCTCGACCGTGAAAGAAACCGGCCATACCGGCCCCAAATGATCGCGGAAAAAATAATCCGGTACTGCCTGCAGCCGATTATAGGCATCCACTGATGTCAGCAGCAGGAACAGTGCCCACAGCGGCGATGAAAGGTAAGACATGACACCCATGGCAAAATGCAGGCGACTGACGGGATGCCAGCCCTTTGCCCCTATCAAGCGAAAATGCTGCAGATTTCCCTGGCACCACCGTCGGTCACGTTTTGCGAAGTCGATCAGTGTCGGCGGCAACTCCTCGTAACTGCCACTCAACTCATAAGCCAGCCAGACACGCCAGCCTGCGCGGCGCAGCATAGCGGCCTCGACAAAGTCATGGCTCAGTATCTCGCCACCGAACGGTTCGCGACCGGGAAGTTTCGGCAAGCCACAGTGCGCGGCAAAGGGTGCAACCCTTATGATTGCGTTGTGCCCCCAGAAATTGCTATCACCGAGCTGCCAAAAACTTGCACCCGCAGTGAACAGTGGCCCATAAGCCGTACTGGCGAACTGCAGAATACGAGCAAACAGAGATTCCTTGTTGACGGGAAGCGGCGGGGCCTGGATCAGCGCGGTATCCGGGTTGGCCTCCATCAGGCGCACCATCTTTACGAGTGTGTCCCCGGCCATGATGCTGTCTGCATCCAGCACGATCATGTAACGGTAATCACCACCCCACCGCTGCACGAAGTCGGCGACATTACCGCTCTTTCTGGCAGTGTTAGCCTTGCGGTTGCGATAAAAGATACGGCCATGAGCGCCTAATTCGGCACACAGCCGGTACCACTCGCGCTCCTCGCGTATCCATGTGTCGACATCGCGAGTATCACTGAGAATGAAAAAATCAAACGTCTGCGCAAATCCGGTTTTTTCCAGAGAGCGCCAGATGGCCCGGGCACCGGCAAATACCCGATCTGGATCCTCGCTATAAATGGGCATAAGGATCGCAATACGAGCGTCAGCGGGCAGCGGACCGGACGCGTTCGATAGCACACTGCGCCGACGCCTGGCAAAGTAGTCCAGACGGGTCAGCAACACCCAGAAACCCAGCGTCGCCGCCCAGAAGGAACCGGCAATCCACAGAATGAGGATGGCATACAGCACCAGCAGTAACAGCTTGAGTGTGGTCAACCCGCCACTGGCATAGGCGGCCTGTAACAGAAACATGGCACCCAGGGTGGTAAGCCAAACCAGCAACAGGTAGGCGGTGCGATGGATCAGATAGATACTGCCATCCAGCTTCTGGCGCCAGTGATCCTGCAGCGGGGGCTGGTTCACCGCCCCCTCCGGAACAGCCAGTGCAACGGATTCATCGAACGCAGCTGGATAACCTGCGTCGGGAAGTCGATCAGCGCATCCCTGGGAACCGGTCGGGGACAGTCAGCAGCGACCGCCCTGCGCAGTTGTTCGCGCACCATGGGAGCAAGCTCGGCATCGCCGTCTGCAAACAGCGCATTTACAAGGTCAGCGTGCTTTTCATCCTGCAGCACCACCAGCATGCCGGCAATCTCCCGTCCGTCGCGCAACGGATCGAGATTGGCCGCCATCGCCAGCCTGGCATCTATGGTATCCCGCAGGCGTTCTACTGCCTGCTCCACGACGTCATCTGCAGCGATTTCCCCGATGTGCGTCTGGAGTTCGCAGACAATACGTGCCACCCAGCGCGAGCGGACGTCGGCAGACACAATCCCAATCTTGCGCAGGTAGGAATCGAGCACGGGCCGTACCTCAGCAGCCCAGCTCATATCTGCATCGAGAGGACTCAATATTTCTCTTTCAGCCATTGATAAGTCCAGGTCTCGCTAATGAAGTTTTCGCCCTCGCGAAGATTACAGCGCAGTTCGGCTAACGGCTCATCGCCGGGCGTAAATTCAAAGAAGACCCGATATCCACCCGTGTAGGGATTGCGCTCTACGACAGGAATGCCAAGCGCGCCGGTAGAGGCGAACACATCTGCCGTTACCACCGTCGAGTCAGGTAGTCGAGCCAGCTCGCCGCCGGCAAAATCGACAACGAAGCGTCGCTGATTGGCATCGTGGTGCTTGGCGGGCCCTATCCCCATAGAGACAGCACGACCCACGAGCGTATCCAGTCGGGGAACTTCTCCGAAGCTCAGTGTGTATTCAAAAGTACGCGTGGAGCCGGCCGTTACCGGCTCCGCGGGCACCCAGAACGCCACGATATTGTCATCGAACTCGCCATTGCTGGGAATTTCAACCAGTTCGATATTGCCTGACCCCCAATTCCCGACAGGGGTGATCCAGGCGCTGGGTCGTCGTTGATATTTCGCTTCCAGGTCCTGGTAGCGGTCAAAGTCGCGCTCGCGCTGCAACAGTCCAAAGCCGCGCGGTTGGTTGATGCTGAAACTACTGAACGCAAGGCGCTGTGGATTGTTCAGCGGGCGCCAGATCTGCTCACCATTGCCGGCCTCAATCAGCAAGCCATCAGAGTCATGGACCTCCGGCCTGAAATCATCCACGTAACGCTGTGTGGTCTTGCCGTGGAAATACATACTGGTCAACGGAGCGATGCCCAACTTTTGAATATCGCTGCGAAAAGAAAGAACCAACGTCACCGCGATGTCGGTTACGCCCCCCGGCTTGATCACAAAACGGTAGGCCCCCGTCACGCTGGGCGAATCCAGCAGGGCATACACCGTGATTTGCTTTGCGCCCTTGGCCGGTTTCTCCAGCCAGAATTCCCTGAATACAGGAAACTCCTCGCCCTTCGGCAGGCCGGTATCCACTGCCAGACCCCGCGCCGACAGGCCATAGAGTTCATCGCGGCCCACAGCCCGGAAGTAGCTGGCGCCCAGGAACGCGATGACCTCGTCGAAATACTGCTGAACGTTGAGCTGGTAGTGCAGCCGGAAACCGGCGAACCCGAGGTCATTCGGGAACCTCCATTGGCACAGGCAGCCGACCAAAATCAAACATGCTCGGCGCAAACTCAATGGGAAACTGTTTACCCTGGTCGATCACATTGATGAGTACCCGGTTGCGAAAAATCGAACCGCGTGAAAAATACTGGACCTGAAACGGCAAATGATCCTGCCGCCACAGGCTCTGGTCCGGGCGGAAGCGAATATCCCGGTACTGGTCATAGTCCAGATTCGACAGAAAGGGTGGCAGTTCGGGTGTATTTTCCGCAAAGGGTTTGGCGGCCAGTGCCGCCGCCTTTGCCTGCACCTGCTCGAAGCCCTTAAATTCGGCAGCGGGGGGAGGCACCGAGGGCGCCGGTGTTGGTGCTGCTTTGGCAGGTGCGGCTTTGGGAGGTGCTGCTTTCGGTGGTGCTGTTTCGGTGCCGCTTTGGTTGGCGCAGCCACCTCGGCGGCATAAAGTGCGCTTCCCGGCAGGGTCACAAGTACAGCAAGAAGCATAAAACCTTGCCAAAAAGGCAGGTTTGATCGATTTCGCCATTCCATCTTCATAGTGTTGTCGGGTCCCGCCCACGCATTTGGCGGTCATAATAGTCGTTGCCATACCCGGTGAAAAGCTCAGTCAAGGGTAGTTTTACGCCTACTTCCAACAAACGTCTCCGGGGGAGAGAAATCTGGCATCCGCTGCCCGGACAGTGTCCCTGACTACTGACTTAGCCACTGGATCAAAAGGCCGGCCAGGGCACAGGCCATGAGGACCTGAATGACGCCGCGCTTGAAGCGAAACAGCCCAATAGCCGCCAGCTATGTTTCCCACTAACTGTTAGCGTATGCTGGCGTCATAAGCAGATAATGACCAAGGCCAGAAGATGACCCTCAACAAGAAGACCTTAGCGCTTATTCACATTGCCCTGTGCGCCAGCCTGCTGAGCGTTCCCGGCCTGGGGCAGGAGTCGACCACCGGCGATCGACCTATTCTGGAAGAACTGATCGTGACAGCGCAAAAACGCGAACAGAATTTGCAGGATGTGCCGGTGGGCGTGTCGCTGTTATCCGGCAGCGCAATGCAGGAGGCGCAAATCAAGAACGCGGCTGAATTGGCTACGCTGCTGCCGACCCTCAATGTCCAGGCCAGTTCCGGACCCTCGACCTCCTCATTCAATATTCGCGGCATCGGTACGCAGGCCTTCAGCCCTGGCGTTGATCCAAGCGTATCCACCATGCTTGATGGCGTCGTCATGGGCCGCTCCGGCATGGCATTCCTGGATCTTGTGGATATAGAGCGCGTCGAAGTCTTGCGCGGACCCCAGGGCACACTCTACGGCAAGAATGCATCCGGTGGTGTGGTACATATCATCACCAGGGATCCGACCCCGGAACTGAGCGGCACCGCAGCAGCCACCGCGATCGAGGATAACGAGTACCGCCTCGATGGCAGCGTGGCAGGCCCGCTTACAGACACACTCGGCTACCGCCTGACCGGCTCCGGGGTGGATGACGACGGTTATGCAGAGAACGTATTACACCGGCGACACCATCAACGACTCCGAGAGCTATAACATGCGCGGCAAATTGCTGTGGCAGGCGACCGATGCGCTGGAGTTGATGCTGGCCAGTGACTACAGCAAGAGCGATAGTCACGCTACCGCGCTCAGCGTACGCGCCATCCTGGAGGGCCCGGATCAACAAAGATTATTGGCAGAACAGTTGCCTGTGGTGCCCTCGAAACACAACCAGGACGTGAACAATGACCAGCCTACGTTCACCCATATACGCAGCGGCGGCTCCTCCCTCACCGCCAACTGGGATCTGGATGAATATGTCCTTACCGCCATCACCGCCTACCGCGAATGGGAGAGTGAAAGCATTGTGGATCTTGATAATTCGCCGGAAAATCCGCTCGCGCTGAGCTTTCCAAAACCACCCAAGACCGACCAGAACCAGTTTTCACAGGAACTGCGACTGGCGTCGGCACCGGCGGAATGGGGCTCCTACGTGATCGGCGCCTTTTACTTTGAACAGGATCTCGACACCAGCAACACCACCACCATTGCTCTGGTCGGCACCACCACCCGGACCGCAAAAACCGCCGTCGACAGCAAGAACGCAGCAGTGTTTGGCGAAGTGAACTTTAATATCTGGCACGACTGGCAACTCATACTCGGCGGCCGTTATACCTATGATGACCTTGATTACCATACCAGTGCGGACCGCGCCGACGTCCTTGGCATATTGGGGCCAGCCGGCGAGTCAGGCGACTCGACCAACGAAGATGATTTCTCTCCGAAAATCGCCTTGCAAAAGGATGTGGGCGACACGGCCATGGCCTATGTCAGTTATGTCAGCGGCTACAAGGGCCCCGCGTTTGACACCGGCCTCTTAACCGGAGGATCGGCCGTCAAACCTGAAACCAGCGACTCCTGGGAGACAGGACTGAAGTCGCGCTGGCTCGATAATCGCCTGATACTCAATATCGCCGCGTTCTATGCCGAGTACCATGACTTCCAGGCGGAGACGTCCATTGATGAGGGCCCGCTCGGGACCATCGTGCTGACCAACGCAGGCGAGGTGTCCACGCAGGGGGTGGAAATCGAATTCCTGGCCCAGCCGCTGGACGACTGGACCATCAGCGGGGGCGTAACCTACACCGATGCCACCATCGATGACTATCCCAATGGCAACTGTAGCGGCGGACAAAGGTTTCGCGGAGAGTGTCCAAATAATTTCCAGGATCTGTCCGGCGGGGATTTACCCTACATCCCCAAATGGAAGCTGAACCTGAGTACTGACTACACGATCCAGCTGGAAGACGCGCCGTTCGATGTGATCCTTGGCGCCAATCTGCGCGCGCAGGATGATGTACTGTATGAACTCTCGCAGGATGACTATACCCGCCAGGACGCCTATAGCATTGTCGATATCCGCACGGTGCTGGCCGGCAAGCGCGAGGGCTATCGTGTTACGGCATTTGTCAAAAACCTGTTCGATACCAACTATGCTTCGCTGATTTACGCCAATCCCGCGCCGCTACTGGCCAACGGCTATATTCAATACGTCCCAAAATACGCCAATCGAACTGCGGGCATCGAAGTCAGGTATGACTTTTAGCTAGCAGGAACACAATGACGCCCAGTCAGCTACGCCTGTGATCTACTTGGCGAATTGGGGTTCGAGGCGACTCCACTCGCCACCTCCGATACGCGCGCAGACTCCCTGCTGTGGGCGGCGTCAGGAGCTAAGTACCTGACCGGGGAACCGAACGGTCCGCCACTGCCCTCCCCCGCACCACTGGCAAGCTGCGCACAGGGAGCCTGGCTGGCACTGGTCGCAACGAGTCGAGCTACCCTGGACCCTGCGTTTCCCGCTTACCAGCTGCTCGGTGAACGTGCGGCGACCCTTGGCCTGCAACGTCGCGGCGCGGTATCAGCCGGGGGCGCCTGTCGCTTGCTCCACTGCGCCGATGGGCAACTGGCCCTGAATCTTGCCCGCGAGGACGACTGGCAGCTACTGCCGGCCTGGCTCGAGTGCCCCGCCGATAATTGGGAAACTGTCGCGCAGGCTCTGCTCAGCCGCTCCTGCGCGCCCATGGTTGCGCGCGCCCGCCTGCTGGGTCTTGCGGCGGCGCAATCAGTGCCACCGACGGCCCTGCGCGAATGGTACCGGACTGCACGCATGGCTCCTGCGGCAAAGCCACCGCGCCGCCTCCCCGTTGATAATAGATCTTTCGGCACTGTGGGCCGGCCCCCTTTGCACACAACTTCTCGGCCAGCTGGGTGCGCGCGTCATCAAGGTGGAGAGCGCCACTCGACCGGACGGCGCCAGAGCAGGTTCTCCCCAATTGTTTGACCTGCTCAACGCCAACAAGCAGAGTGTGGCTCTGGATCTCGCCAGCGCCAGCGGCAAGCGCCAGCTCTGCGAACTGCTGGAGCGTGCCGACATTGTTATTGAATCAGCACGGCCGCGGGCGCTGGAGCAGATGGGTATCCAGGCATCCGACATCGTTCGCGCAGGCGCTGGTCGCGTGTGGCTCTCGATCACCGGTTACGGACGTGACGCGCCGATGCGCGACTGGATCGCTTTCGGTGACGATGCAGGGGTCGCCGCCGGCCTCAGCTGGCTGCTGCGCGAATCGACCGGCTACACGGTATTCTGTGGCGATGCGATTGCCGATCCGCTGACGGGATTGCACGCCGCTCTGCTGGCGTGGACGGCGTGGACACAGGGTGGGGGCGTCCTGCTTGACGTGTCACTGTATGGCGTCGTGGCGCGCTGTATCGCCGCCGGTGGCACTGCCAGCCAAATGCCGTCAGGCCAGCTGGACGCGCAACCGCCCCGCGCGCGGCCCGCTGCGGGGTCGGCTGTGGCCCTGGGCAGTGATACAGCATCAGTTTTAGCGGAGTTTGGCATCAGGTAAAAATGTTCTGCCACATGGGCAGGATTTTCTGACATGATAGAAAGACGTACACTAAACAGGGTCCCACTACCTGGTTGGTGGCATTGGATAAATACTCAATATAAAAACGAGAGGTATTTATTGTGAAATTTCCGCTCCGCGCGTCGTACTCTATGCGCACTCTTGCCAGCCTGGCGCTGTTGGCTGTCGGGTTCCCTGCCGCCGTGACTGCAGCCGAGGTCGCCGCTCCCGATGCCTCTTCGAACCAGATGGTACTGGAAGAAGTCATCGTCACTGCCAGACGACGGGAAGAGGCGCTGCAGGATACGCCGGTGGCCATCTCCGCTTTCTCGGCTGAAGATTTAAAGGTCCAGGGCATCGCCAATACGCGCGACCTGCAGTTATCGGTGCCCGGCCTCAATTTCAGCGAGATGGGCAACAAGGCGCCCTCGATCTTTATCCGTGGTATTGGGCAGAAGGAAACTAACTCCGCACTGGACCCCGGTGTCGGGGTCTACATCAACTCCATCTACATCGCGCGCACGGACAGTCAATTGCTGGATGTTATCGATACCGAATCGATACAGGTGTTGCGCGGGCCGCAGGGTACCTTGTTCGGCAAAAACAACACGGGAGGCGCGCTGTTAGTCACCACAAAACTACCTCATACCGACGCGCGGGAAGGTGAAGCCTCCGCCCGCGTGGGGAACTATGGGCGCCGCGACGTCAAGGTGAGCGGCAATCTTCCACTGAATGACGATACGCTGGCGGCGCGGGTCAGCGTGGCCAGCACGAATCTTGACGGATACCTTGAAAGCACCAACAACGGTGAACACTACGGTGACCAGGATCGACTCGGCGCGACGGGACGCTTGTATTGGCAAGCCAGTGATATGCTCAGTGCCGACGTCTTCTACTACTGGTCCCAAGTCGATGAGAACGGTGCGGGATTAACCTGCATTTACCAAAACCCGAACGGCGTATTCAACACCTTCACCTGGCCGGGATTTACCGCGCCCAATTCCTACGAATCGCGCTGTCGCGTCAGCGAAGCGCAAGCCGATGACAACGAGGTGCTCATCAATGGCCCCAGCACATTCGAAATGACCAGCCAGATTCTTGGGGTAACCCTGAATTGGGAATACGAGGATTTCGACATCAAGAGTATCACCGCCTGGAGCCGACAGGACGACATTGAGTCTGAGGATGACAGTGATGGCACGGATATAAAAGGGGTGGGAACCGGCTCCATCTCGATACTTGGCGCGATGGAGCGATCATTGGCGGCCGGTTACGGTGATTTTGAGGTCCCCAATAACGAAGATCGCAATCAGTACAGCCAGGAATTACAGGTTTCCGGCACGGCGCTGGATGAACGCCTGTCCTATACCACGGGCATATTTGTCGCCAGGGAAGAAATCGACAATACACTCTCCGGCAACCTGGTGGGATATAACGGTTATTCCTACAAGGCGGACGTCGCCACACTCCTGCCGAAGATCCTCGCCACTAACAGTAATCTCACCAACGACAGCTATGCGATTTTCGCCCAGGGAACGTATGAGGTAACACCCTGGTATGAGCTGACTCTGGGCACCCGGTACACCACGGAAAAACGTGAACGCACAGCTACACTATATGAGGCAGACTGCGAGGCGATATTTGCAAGTAACCTTGTCCCCGGAGCCGGCAAATGGCTGCGCGTTCGATGTGCTGTCCCTTCCCGACCCCAACGGCTTTTACCTCAACCCGCCCTCCTACATGCCAATTCGACTGGTGGATGAGTATCTCACTCTTGAGGGAAAAACGATCACGGCCAACAATGGCGAGGTGAATGATAACCAGGACTGGTCGAAGTGGACACCTACAATTACCAATGCCTTTACCTTGCCGGATGAGTATCTCAAAGATACCGTACTCGATTCCACCCTGCTCTACCTCACGTATAGCAGGGGCTTTAAATCCGGGGGCTTTGAAATGCGTGGACTGGAAATAACGGAATTTGAGCCGGAAGAAGTGACCAATTACGAGCTGGGCATCAAGCTCGATGCCTTTGATCAGCGCATACGGTTTAACACCGCTGTCTACTATATGGATTATGACGAAATTCAGATTCGGGTAGCAGAACAAGGACTTTCCTTCAGCGATATTCTATTCTTCATTGATAATGCCGGGGCCGCCACGATAAAGGGCTTTGAAGTGGAAGTGACGGCCCTGCCACTGCCCAATGTCATCCTCAACGCCACCACGAGTTATACCGATGCCCGTTACGATGAATTCATCGCCGGTGATGTGGATACCTCCTCCATTCCACCCGTACCGTCAACGGTAGACAGGTCCGAGGAGGATTTTTCCGGTATACCGAAACTCACTTATTCACTGTCCGCGATGGTGATTTTGCCCAGCGATATCGGCGATTTTGCACCGCGTCTGTCCATGTATTATCGGGATCAGATGTTCACAGGCCTGGATGCCAGGGCCGCGGATCCCGAATTTCGCGACCTGGCGACGATTGACGATGTGACGTTATGGAATTTTCGCGTGGGGTTCACCCCCACCAATAAGGACAACATTCAATTGTGGTTGTTCGTCGATAACCTGACTGATGAAAATTATTTTCAGGGTGGCTTCTCGAACACCGAATCCCTCGGCGCTGGATCATTCGTGCTGGGAACCCCGAGAACCTATGGTCTGGAAGCATCCATCAGCTTCTAAATGCGGCGCACGCCAGTCCTTGAAAGACGGTGTCCGCTTTTTTCACATCTTGGGAGAAATATTTGGAAACGGGGGCGGGATGACTGAGACGAAAATAATAAAAGTACCCAATTTCATCTCCGATGAGGAATGTGTAGTTTTGATAGCCGCGTTTGAAAGTAATGCCTTGACCAATAGTGCCAACGGCTTTTGGGATAATATGATCGTCTATCCGGTCACCATCAGCGATCGTGATGTTCTCGGCTTAATGGCAAAGACGAGCCATCGAACGCGCGACATCATCCGCAAGGAATATAAACCGGAAAAGATATACAGCGACAGTATTATGCTGTGCCGATGGGATGTCGGGAAACAACTGACACCACACATCGATAACCAGGACACGCATGCATACAGCACACCATGGAGAAATTATAGTTCGCTGGTCTATCTGAATGAAGATTACGAGGGAGGCGAGATTTTCTTCCCCCGTCTGGATCTATCACTGAAGCCATCGACGGGAATGCTCGTGATTTTCTCTTCCGGCGCTGAACATGAACATGGCGTAAAGGAAATTACCGCGGGGAGAAGGTACACAATGCCCAGTTGGTATACTGTGGACGAGTCCCACAAAAATGAATTACCCCTCCTATAAACTTGCGAAGATCAGGTATTACCAAAGAAAATCCTGTCGCCCATGTATCACCTGGGCAGCATGTTTTTAGCCCCGATCATTTCGTCCGTCAAAGCAGACGCGACGCTACGGATCTCGACCCAGCCAGCCAATCCCGCGGCGAAGCCCTGTGCCATGTTCCTGAATTGTGCGATCAGTTCCGCCTCTGTCGTATTGGCCGGGACGCCCCTTATCCCTGTTGGACTATGACTTACCGATATAGCCAGCTGTAGTTCTTCTATACCGCGACGCAGATAGTCCTGCAGTTCAGCTGAGTGGAATTTCTCTGTACGGGAAAATTGATTTTGCAATAGGTACAGGTGTTCGGCATGAATCCTGGCCAGCGCCTGGCGAAAATCCAGCAACAGATCTTTATCCGAACGAGCGGCTATACGCAGTGCATCCTGGACCAGAAAATTCAGATTGCGTTGCGGGTCAGTCGAATCCCTGTAATCGATGTGATCGGTCAGGTAGCGGGCAAACAGCGATACGTCGCCAGTACTTGCAAACGGATCCTGCGCCTTGTAGGCACGGGCTTCGAGCGGCAAATGCGGAACACTGAAGGGAAATTCCAGAGCCACACTGTGGCTGTGGATAGCAACCAGCATGGCGCCAAACAACGAGTCTTCACCGCGAAACGCTGGAAAATATGGCGGTAACAGTTGGCTATTATCAAGGCCTGTAAGCTGTGACATAAAGGACATTTTATAAAAATTGGGCCTGGCGCTACCGAGCCAGTTCATCCGTCTTTCCATAGCTGCCGTCACGCCGTCTGGCACCGCGAGCATACGCTCGATCGAGTCTTCATCCTGGTACAGGGCCCAATGGGCGCCGCCGGTGCCTGGATCACCCAGTGAGCCGCACTGCGTCACCAGGACAGGCGAATCGGCTGCCAGTACGTTCGCCAGCGCTGCGTTGGTATTTTGCAGTTGTGCTTCCAGTAGTGGTCCGTTGTTGAGTTTCTGCAAAGCATACCCGAGAGTACTCCCCAACAAGCTGGCATGTGCACTCAACGGATCGAAGTCAGCAGGTTTTCCACTGCGCAACACGTCCTGTTCGTTCGTATAAAAAGCCGCCTTGCGCATACCGCCACTACCAATACCAATGCCGGCCTCCGTTATCGGCGGCAGTATCGCCTGGCAGAGAATGTCATCGTCCATTACCAGAGCGCGATAGCCAACCGACAGCAGGAGGCACAGGGTGCGCGCACGGCCATAGGTCTTCTTGTCATGCCACAGGGATGAATCCAACAGGAACCGTATACCCGTTGCATGGGCCGGTAGTTTTTCAGTCAAACCAGACAATAGCGCTTGCTGGGCATCTGCTCCCACATAGCACATATCTTTGGCACTACGCAGATTGAATCTTGCCACTGCCTCACGGTTTGCATCGCGATTGACGGGTTCACGGGAGTCGTCGACCAGGAAGAGCGCATCGTGCTGGCTCAACTTCCCGGTACGCAGCAGAGAGTCCAACAGTCGTTCAACTGCGGCTGGCCTATCACAGGTAATGACGAACACCCGGGTGGGAGGCAGCTGCCGCGGCAGTGGTTGCGCCAGTCTTGTAGTGACATCCCCGGACCGCAGCAGCATTCCTGCTGCATTCAGTGCGTCCAAAGCGGAGGTTGCCAGCGCTTCACTGCCTTGAAGTTCAGGACGTGTAGTAGCCAGATGCTTAGCGTGCGCTGCAATGGTAGCGAAAGTGGTACACGTTTTCAGGCCTTCGACGACTTCAGGTGCGATGACCTGCTGATTGCCGTTTTCCCGGTTGATGACCAGCATCATCGCCTTGTTAATTCCTATCAGCTCACAGGCGGCGAACGCTACGAGCCCCGGCTCCTGCTCGGACGCGAGCGCCAGCGTATTGTTCGAGTCCAGAGTGCTTGGCTGTTCCGTCACGGGGTTTCCATTGGGGTGGTCAGGAGGGTGCGTAGTGTACATCGCGCGCTCTAATCGAGGTAGCGTGTCTGGAGACTGGTCTTGAATGCGGCAGTGTCCAGCCCTGATCCTGTCGCATTCTCTATCAGTTCGTCGGGCATGTAGAGACAGCCCTGGCTGCGTATATGCTGGTCGAGCCAGTTAAACAAGGGTGCCACGTTGCCGCTGCCCAGCGCGGGTAGCAGGTCAGCGTTGTCACGTTGTGCAGCCGCGAACAACTGCGCGGCTGCCACTGCGCCGAGGGAATACGTAGGAAAGTAGCCTAAAATACCCTCGGGCCAGTGTACATCCTGCATGACACCATCGGTGTCATCGGCGGGCCTGACTCCAACGAGTTGCTCCATCAGGTCGTTCCACGCCAGCGGCAGGTCCAGAGTGCTCAGTTCGTTGGCCAGTATCGCCTTTTCCAGTTTGTAGCGCAGGATAACGTGCAAGCGGGTAGGTCACTTCATCCGCAAAGACCCGTACCAGGCTCGGCTCAACCTTCCTGTAAATGCGCAGGATATTGTCAGCTTCCCAGGCCGGCCCCGCGCCGCCCAGTATGCGTTGCATGGTTGGCGCCAGGAAGCGGATAAACCCCTCCGAGCGTGCGGCCTGCATCTCCAGCAGCAGCGACTGGCTTTCATGCAGGGTCATGCCGCGACAATGGCCCACGGGCTGCCCCAGCCACTGTGACGGGCGCCCATCCTCATACAGCGCATGGCCGGTCTCGTGAATCACCGCCATCAGGCTCTTCATAAAATCGTCTTCATCGTAACGCGTGGTAATACGGATATCGCCATCGGCGCCGCCGCTGAATGGGTGGTGGGCGGTATCGAGGCGGCCCCGGTCGAAGGGAAAGCCGAACACGCGCATGATCTCGTGGCTTAACTCTGCCTGCCGCGCAATGGGAAACGGCCCCTGCGGCATGACTGGCGGAGGCAGCGCCGCCTGCTTTTGCATCACCTGCTGCACGAACCCGGGCAGGAAGTTCTCCAGGTCATCGAAAATCCTGTCGACCTGCGCTTCCCGTGCGGCCGGGATCGAACTGATCGAGCAGGGCTTCATAGGGCGTTACCCCCATGATCCCGGCTTTGATATTGGCCTCCTCGCGCTTGAGCTGGAACAAGGTATCGAGTTTCGGCGCCAGACGCTTGAAATCATTGTTGGGACGCGCTTCCCGCCAGGTCATGTGGGAATCTGACTGGGCCAGGACAATTTTTTCAACAAGGTCCGCGGGCATGGCATTGGCATGGATAAACTGGTGGCGAATCTCGCGCAGGTTGGCCCGCTGCCAGGCATCGAGCTGGTCTGCCTCTGACTCAGCCTGATCGATCAGGTCAGACAGCGCATGGCCAGTTTCCATTTCATGCTGCATCACACTGAGTTCTGCCAGCACTGTTGCGCGTGCGGGCGCAGCGCCATCGGGCATCATGGTCTGCTGGTCCCAGTGCAGGATACCCATGGCATTGTTGAGCGCGGACACACGTTTCTTGCGTGCTTCCAGTTCCCGATAGGCCCGCATAGCTGGTGCTCCTTTAGCGGATAAATCAACTATTGATACATTAGCATGATCCAATATGGCTCGCGCAGCGTACTCCAGACAAATCACTCACTGCCAAAGACAGATCGTCGCAGCCCTGAGCGGTTTGCAGAAACGGAGGTATCAGGTGGGCAGGTATTTTCTGGTCGTACTGGCAGTACTGCTGTGCAGCAAGGTCGGGGCCAGCGTAGGTACCCTGCAAATGGTGGGGGAGGCCCGTCTCGAGTTTATGATTTGGCCGATCTACGATTCGCGGTTGTACAGTATTGACGGTAACTATCAGGAAGGCCAGCTGCCGCTGCGGCTGGAGATACAGTACTTGCGCGATGTCGATGCAGAAGACCTTGTAGCAGCATACACAGAGTGAATGGCAACGTCAGGGGCTTGCTCACGGGGGCGAGCAGCAATGGCTCGAAACGCTGTCGCGCTTGTTGCCCGATGTCAGGGAAAACGACGTATTGGCGCTGGTGATTGATGAACAAGGCGGTAGCGCCTTTTTAATCAATGGCGAACCGCTGGGGCAGATCGATGATCCTCATTTTGGGCAACAATTTCTGGGCATATGGTTATCTCCCGATACCAGTAGACCCGAGTTGCGCCAGTCATTACTGGGCCTCTGATTGCACCACTGCACTGTGTGGTCGCCATCAGCTTGCGGAACTGGCAAATGCCTGCGTCAGGATCGCCTGCGCTTCCTGCTGGATGCGCTGCAGGTGGTCGCTGCCGCGAAAACTTTCGGCATACAACTTGTAGACCTCCTCCGTGCCCGACGGGCGCGCGGCGAACCAGCCCTGCGCGGTGACAACCTTGAGTCCGCCGATGGCCGCGCCGTTGCCGGGTGCACTGGTGAGCATGGACTGGATCGGATCGCCAGCCAGGTCAGTCGCGTCAATGGCCTGCGGCGAAAGCTTTTGTAGCACGGCCTTCTGCGCCGCCGTGGCGGGTGCGTCAATGCGCGCATACACCGGCGCGCCGAGTTCACGGGTGAGCCCGGTGTAATACTCGGCCGGGTCGCGACCGGTTTTTGCCATCAGTTCCACCGCCAGCAGATCCATGATGATGCCGTCCTTGTCGGTGGTCCACACCGTGCCGTCGCGGCGCAGGAACGCGGCGCCCGCGCTCTCCTCGCCACCGAAGCCCATCGAGCCGTCATGGAGGCCGTCGACGAACCACTTGAAACCCACCGGCACTTCCACCAGCTTGCGGCCGATCTGCGTGGCCACGCGATCGATGATGCTGCTGCTCACCACGGTCTTGCCGATGGCGGCATCCGCGCGCCAGTCCGGGCGATGGGTGAACAGGTAATGAATCGCCGCCGCCAGAAAATGGTTGGGGTTCATCAGCCCGGCGCGGGTGACGATGCCGTGCCTGTCATGGTCGGTATCGTTGCCGAAGGCGATGTCGAAGCGGTCCTTGAGCCCGATCAGCTTGGCCATGGCGTAGGGCGACGAACAATCCATGCGGATCTTGCCGTCCCAGTCCAGGGTCATGAAACCGAACGTCGGGTCCACCGTGGTGTTCAAAATGTCTATTTCAACCCCGTAGCGTTCCACGATCGGTTGCCAGTACGCCACGCCTGCGCCGCCCAGCGGATCGACGCCGATCCCGAGTCCGGCGCCGCGGATCGCGTCCATGTCCACCACCGAGGCCAGATCGTCAACATAGGTACCGACATAGTCGTACGCATGCGCGGCGCGGCGCGCCCGCTCATAAGGCATGCGCTTCACCGCCTTGAGGTCGTCCGCTAACAGCTGGTTGGCCCGGTCCTCGATCCAGCGTGTGATGTCGGTATCCGCGGGGCCGCCGTGCGGCGGGTTGTATTTGAAACCGCCGTCTTCCGGCGGGTTGTGCGAGGGCGTGATCACGATGCCATCGGCGAGGCCAGTGGTGCGCCCGCGGTTGTAGGTCAGGATGGCATGCGAAATCGCCGGGGTGGGAGTATAGCCGTCGGCCTGATCAACCATGACCGCTACACCATTGGCGCCAAGCACTTCCAGCGCTGATACAAAAGCCGGTGCCGACAGCGCGTGGGTGTCCTTGCCGAGGAAGAGCGGGCCGCTGATACCGCGGCCGCTGCGGTACTCGCAGATCGCCTGGGAGATCGCCAGGACATGCGCCTCATTGAAGGTACTGCGCAAGGATGAACCGCGGTGACCGCTGGTGCCGAAACTTACGCGTTGCGCGGCGTCGTTGATGTCGGGCTTGAGCGACAAGTACGCATCGCGCAACGCGCCGATGTCGGCGAGACGGTCGTGAGGAGCGGGTTTGCCTGCAAGTGGATGGATAGGCATGGTGTCACCTTGTTTTTGCAATGGTATCGGAATCCGTTGCCGGCGAAGGCTGTTTTGTTGCATCACCGGAAAATCCGGCAATCAGCCTTTCATCCTCCGGTAGCGCCGGATCAGGTTATTGGTCGAACTGTCGTGCTTGAGCGCAGGAGCCGTCGGACTTTCCAGCTCAGGCAGTATTGCCTGCGCCAGTGCCTTGCCCAGTTCGACCCCCCACTGGTCGAAGCAGTTGATGTTCCAGATGACACCCTGGGTGAAGACGCTGTGTTCGTACAGGGCGACCAGCTTACCCAGCGTTGTCTGGCGTGAGCCGGTCGGCGAGGATGATGTTCGACGGGCGATTCCCCTCGAAGACCCGGTGGGGCGCGAGAGCTGTCCGGGATGCCCTCGGCCTTGACCTCTTCAAGTGTCTTGCCAATGGCGAGGGCCTCGGCCTGGGCGAACACATTCGCCAGCAGTATATCGTGATGCGCGCCAAGCGGCGTAAGCGCGTGTGCGAAAGCGATGAAGTCGCAGGGAATAAGACGCGTGCCCTGGTGCAGCAACTGGTAGAACGAGTGCTGACCATTAGTGCCGGGCTCGCCCCAGTAGATCGGACTGGTGTCGTAGGTCACGGTCTCGCCATCGAGCGTCACGTGCTTGCCATTGCTCTCCATGGCCAATTGCTGGAGATAGGCCGGGAAGCGCTTCAGGTAGTTCTCGTAGGGCAGCACCGCCACCGTCTGCGCGTTGAAGAAATCGGTGTACCAGATCGTCAGCAGGCCCAGCAACGCTGGCAGGTTTTGCTCGAACGGCGCGGTGCGGAAGTGCTCGTCCATCTGGTGAAAGCCATTCAGCATTGCCCGAAAGTTGTCTGGACCAACGGCAATCATCGTCGACAGGCCGATCGCCGATCCCATCGAGTAGCGTCCGCCGACCCAGTCCCAGAATTCGAACATATTGGCCGTGTCGATGCCGAAGGCAGACACTTTCGCGGCGTTCGTCGAGACCGCGACGAAGTGCTTTGCCACGGCCCTGACGTCGCCGCCGAGCCCTGCCAGCAGCCAGTCGCGGGCGCTCTTCGCGTTGGTCATCGTCTCCAGCGTGGTGAATGTCTTGGAGGACACGATAAAGAGCGTCTCGGCCGGATCGAGGTCGCCAGTCGCTTCGACGAAGTCGGCGCCGTCGACATTCGAGATAAAGCGAAAGATCAGTGCACGCGTGCTGTAATGCCGTAGCGCCTCATAAGCCATCACCGGTCCGAGGTCCGAGCCGCCGATGCCAATGTTGACTATGTTGCGAATGCGCGCGCCGTTATGACCCTGCCACTCGCCGCTGCGGACGCGGTTGGAAAATGCGGCCATCTTGTCGAGCACCGCATGCACCTGCGGCACGATATTCTTCCCGTCCACGATGATCGAGGCGCTGCGCGGCGCACGCAACGCGACGTGGAGAACCGCGCGATTTTCAGTGCTGTTGATCTTCTCCCCGCTAAACATCGCCTCGATCCGGTCGCCCAGTCCTGACTCATCCGCCAGCCGGACGAGGAGCTGCATCGTTTCGTCGGTGACGCGGTTCTTTGAGTAGTCGAGGAACAGCCCCGCCCCTGCGGCGGTCAGTCGTTCGCCACGCGCCGGGTCATTGGCGAAGAGCGTGCGCAGGTGAATACCGTGCATGGCCCGGGCATGCGCCTCGAGCGCCTGCCCTGCAGGGCGGCTGACCAGTGGCGGCAAGGTTGTGATCATAGGGCGCGGTCTCCTTATTACAGCGAACGATCATGCCTCAATGCGGCCATACCCAGTTGGTGAACTCGTCACGGTCGGTGCCGTGCTCGTGCGCATAGGCCAGGTTGCGGATGATCTCGTTCTTCATCTTCTCCTTGAGGTGGGCAGCGCGCGCGGCCAGCCCCGGCACCCGGTCGATCACGTCGATCACCAGGGTGAAGCGGTCGGTCTGGTTGAGGATCGCCAGTTCCAGCGGCGTGTTGATGTTGCCACGCTCCTTGTAGCCGCGCACGTGGATGTTCTCGTGGTTGCTGAAGCGGTAGGCGAGCTTGTGGATCAGCCAGGGGTAGCCGTGGAAGTTGAAGATCACCGGCTTGTCGGTGGTGAACAGGCTGTCGAACTCGCGATCGGTCGAGCCGTGCGGGTGCTCGCTCGCCGGCTGCATCTTGTAGAGATCCACCACGTTGACGAAGCGCACCTTCAGATCGGGCAGGTGCTCGCGCAGGATGGCGGTGGCGGCAAGCGCCTCCTGGGTGGCCACGTCGCCGCAGGAGGCCATCACCACGTCCGGCTCCACGCCCTCGTCGTTGCTGGCGCGTCGCCAGATGCCGATGCCCTTGGCGCAGTGCACGATGGCCTCGTCGATGGTGGTGAACTGCAGATGCTTCTGCTTGTCGGCGACGATCACGTTGATGCAGTCGGTCGAGCGCAGGCACTGATCCGCCACCGCCAGCAGGCGTGTTGGCGTCGGGCGGCAGGTAGATGCGTGTCACGCTCGGGCTCTTGTTGGTCACCAGGTCGATGAAGCCCGGGTCCTGGTGCGAGAAGCCGTTGTGGTCCTGGCGCCAGACGGTGGACGACAGCAGGATGTTCTGCGACGCCACCGAGGCGCGCCACGGCACATGGTTCTTGCAGATGTCCAGCCACTTGGCGTGCTGGTTGAACATCGAGTCGATCACGTGGGCGAAGGCCTCGTAGGTGTGGAAGAAGCCGTGCCGGCCGGACAGCAGATAGCCCTCCAGCCAGCCGATCAGGGTGTGCTCGGACAGCATCTCCATCACCCGCCCGTCGCGCGACAGCTCGCCGCCGTCGGCGTCCTCGGGCAGCATATCCGCCATCCAGACCTTCTTGCTCACTTCGTAGACCGCCTGCAGGCGGTTGGACGCGGTCTCGTCGGGCCCGAACACGCGGAAGTTGGTCATGTTGTCGCGCATCACGTCGCGCAGGAACTCGCCGAGCGGCCTGGTGTTCTCGTAGCAGTCCCTTGCCGGCCTGCTTCACCTCCACCGCATAGTTGCGGAAATCCGGCAGCTTCAGGTCCTGGCGCAGCAAACCGCCGTTGGTGTGCAGGTTGGCGCTCATGCGCCGCGTGCCGGTGGGGGCGAGTGCGCGCAGTTCGGGCACGCAGCCGGCCGTCGGCATCGAACAGTTCCTCGGGCTTGTAGCTCTTCATCCAGTTCTTCCAGCAGCTTGCAGGTGTGCCGGGATTGTCGCGCACGTCGGAGAACGGCACCTGGTGCGAGCGCCACGAACCCTCGGCCTTGTGGCCGTTGATCTCCTTCGGTCCGGTCCAGCCCTTGGGCGAGCGCAGCACGATCATCGGCCAGCGCGGCCGCTCGGCCACGCCGCTGGCGCGCGCTTTCTGCTGCACAGCGCGGATCTCGTGCGATAGCGGTCTCCAGCGTGGCGGCCATCGCTGGTGCATCGTGCCGGGATCGTCGCCCTCGACGAAATACGGCGTGTAGCCGTAGCCGCGAAACAGTGCCTCGAGCTCCTCGTGGCTGATGCGCGCGAGGATGGTCGGATTGGCGATCTTGTAGCCGTTGAGGTTGAGGATCGGCAGCACAGCGCCGTCGCGGATCGGGTTGATGAACTTGTTGGAGTGCCAGGCGGTGGCGAGCGGTCCGGTCTCGGCTTCGCCGTCGCCGACGACGCAGGCGACGATCAGGTCGGGATTGTCGAGGCAGGCGCCGTAGGCGTGCGACAGGCTGTAGCCGAGCTCGCCGCCCTCATGGATGGAGCCCGGGGTTTCCGGTGTGACATGCGAGCCGATATGACCGGGGAAGGAGAACTGCTTGAAGAACTTCTGCAGGCCCTCGGCGTCCTCGCTCTTGTCCGGATAGACCTCGGAGTAGGTGCCCTCGAGATAGACCGGCCCGAGTACGCCCGGCGCGCCGTGTCCCGGGCCCGGCCATGAAGATCACGTCGAGATCGTCGCGTTTGATCAGGCGGTTGAGGTGCGCCCACACGAATGACAGCGCCGGACTCGCGCCCCAGTGACCGAGCAGGCGATGCTTGACATGCTCGATCTTGAGCGGCTCCCGCAGCAGTGGGTTGTCGCGCAGGTAGATCATGCCGACGGAGAGATAGTTGCAGGCGCGCCACCAGGCGTTGATCCGCTGCAGTTCGTCTGGCGCAAGGCAAGCCGGGTGGTTCATGCTGGTATTCCTGTACACCGAATAAGTCTTACACTACGTTTAACGATACCTGCAACATATTACATTTCAACTGGCGCTGGCTAGCGTACGGTCAGCGTGGTATCCCCGACAAGGCCTGCGCGCAAAGATTCCCCTGTGTCCTGCGCCAGCCGCTAGAGATGGATTTCAACCACGTTCTGCTCCTGGTTGAGCATGGCGTTAAAGCGAGTCGCGTCGATGCCCAGCCCCCCTTTGCGATACGGTTGCTGCATACGCTGGCAGTCATCTATCGTCGCGCCGTTGACCAGGATGCGAGCCGGATCGAACGACTGATTGATAACGTGGTAGATCCAGCGCACCCTCTTGCCGTTCCAGTCGAGGCAGAGTTCAACACCATTCATCGACTTCGGCAGCACCGGGTCGATCACCACGCGGCCATAGCTGCGGCGTATGCCGAACAGGTGACTGATAACCAAACCGATGTAGATACCCGGGCCACTGGAATACAATCTCCAACCGGCGAGCACGCCGACCTTGCCCTCCTTCAATTCGTCCATGCGCCGCGCCGCCTCGTAGCGGTCATACACCTGGGCATCCGAGCTGGTGAAGTAGAGATTCGCCTGGCGCGGCTGTGCATTGGGCACCACCTCCGCTGTCGCCACCGGTGAAATCACCTGCAGGCAATCGAGCAGCTCTTCGGCACGGCCCGCCTTGGCCAGCGCCTCGCAATAGCGGATGTTCGCGTGGACATACATCAATCCGATCTCGCGGCCGAAATGCGCGGCAGTCTCCGCGCGCTGGAAGTGCACAGAGATGCCACCGCGGTACTGCGGGGAGCGATCCATCAGTCGCACGCCGTCGGGGAACCTGAGATGGCGACGGACCAGATCCAGATGAAAGTCGACTTCCTGCGGCGAGAACTGCTCACTGATGATCGCGCGGTTGATGGGCAGCAGCCGGTAGTGAATGCCGGTCTCCTCATCCGCGGGGTGCAGCAATGGCGTGGATGTATCGCCCTCGAACAGCGCGAAACCCGCCGCCACGCCATCCCGGATGATATGCGTGCGAAAATCGCTTTTCATGCGGCCCAGGAAGCGTCGAGTTCCTGCGCATCCTGCGTGAAACCCGCCATGGTCCAGACCCGGGACAGCGCGCCCAGCGACTGCAGGGCGAGTCCGGCCGTCCAGCCGCTGACCATATGGGTCTTCATCGCCGGGTTGGCCGGTTGCAGTGAATCGTCCCAGTCGCCATTGCCGTAGCTCGGCAGCGCAGTGCCGGGCACACAGGAGCGGTAGATGTACGCGAGCGCCTTTTTGACGTGTGCGTTTAGAGTTTCTGTTTCCGGCGTAAATTCGCAGGAATGGGGATCGGTGTAGCACACCGGGGTGTAAAGAATCTGCTTGTCATCAGTCTGCTCGATGTACTCGCACAGCGCCTTGATCGGCCATAAGATGATATCGCCGTGGGATTCACTGCCCTGGACTTCCCGGAACTCGTCGAACATGAACCACTGCGGCCAGTTGCCGGTATCCTGGTACTGGTGGGCAAAGACCTCGCACAGCATGGCGGCGACACTGCGGTCATGCCCCAGCGCGAGCAGGAATTCCAGCGCGCCCTGGCAGACATCGCGCGTGCCCCATGCGGCGGTGCCGTACTGCTCCATACCGCGCGGCGCGGCGTAGTGAATCATGGCATGGTGCGCAAACCACTTGACGGTGTCCGACAACTTCGCCGCGACGGGAGAAGCGGATGTCACATTGAAGCGCGCGAGCAGGGCATCCCAATCCGGTGTTGCGGTATTTCCGAAGCGCTCCAGTGCAAGTGCCCTGCCGCCGTAATGGCCTGTCAGCGCCAGCGTGAATGCGCCGGAGGGAATATCCATCACCACATAGGGCTCATTACTCCCTCCGAGGCGCTGCGCGCCGTCGACTGCACATTCCACCGCATCGAGCCTGGCCAGCAGGCACGCCTCGGGAAATTTCCGCTCCAGCAACGAGCCATGCGCCGGACGCAAGGTGAGGAGTTTCTCTTGCGCATCCCATTCCACCCGGGGCGCGCCGTCGAATTCATTAGGTTCGCCGCACACTTCCCAGGTCAGGCGCAGTGCGGGCACAGCACCGCGCAGCGGGAGAGCGCGGTATTCCAGCGTATCCGTGGTGACGCTGGCAAGGATTTCAAAGGCGCAGTCGCGCGTCCAGTAGATCCAGCGAACCCGGTTGCGCGCCATGGCAAATGCCGAGGGAAACCCGAGCTGCTGCCACTGTCCACCGATACAGGCGAACAGGCGCATACCGCTGGATCGCTCGATATTGAGTGAGTTGCGCAGCACCGAACTGAAGCGGCCAAACGCGGTGTTCCCCACGCGCGAGCTGGGTGCCAAAGGCACCAAAGCCATAGCACGTCGCGCTCAGGGTATTGTCGCCCAGTGCGGCGCCAGCACCTGAACGCAATACGGTGCCGTGCTGGCGCTCCACGATGCGCTCCTTGGCGGGCAGTGCGACATGCGTGTCGTCGCCGCAGAAGAAGGACAGCAACTCGCGGCTCGCGGAATATTCGACGTGTCGCCAATCGCCTTCGAACAGTGCTTTCAGCTGTGCCTCGTCCAGCGCTTCGGCGTGCAAGCAGTGGCGTCGCTGCGAAGAAGGCGTTTGCCCTGCCGTCCGCGAGTCTTTGCCCTGGTTGCGGGAGATCCGCTCCCAACACGTCGTCGACCAGCACAAGATCGTCAGCGGACGACACCTGTGGATGCTCCTTCAGTACATACAGGGCAAACACCACAGTGTCGCTCTGGCCCGGCCTGCAGCTCAATCGTTCGCGACTGCAGCGCCGCATAGGCGAACTCGTACTGCCGGACGCGGTTTTCCAGCGTTGCACCATGCAGCGCCGCCGGCTCACCGCTCAGTTTGTAATCCGTGCCGAAGAACTGGTAGCCGTCGGTGGAGGCAGACTGCGCGCCCTGCAGGCAGCAGTGCATGGCGAAGGGATGGCTGGCATGCAGGTTGTTGCGGCTCAGCACCACCTTCCCGGCGATGGGGTGATCGACAATGCGATGATCAAGATACTGGCACACATACGCTTCATTGTTTTTCAGCATCCCGATGTCGGCCAGACCGAGATCCTGTCCCGCGAGCCAGTCGAGCGTCACGGCTTCAGTGCCATTGTTGCGTGCGCGACACACGCGAAAGAGAATGGGCAGTTGTGGATGGAGCATCATCTGCATCGACGCTTCTATCCCGCGTGATTCCTGCTGCCATACCGCACCGTTTGTATGGAAGGCGCACACCGCTGCGGTGCCGGACACGGGCAGGGACTCGATACCGTCTGCGGTGTGTACTCGCAGCCACACCTGGTCGAGTCCGCCCTGCAGCGGGCGTCCTTCCACCTGGTTGATCATCAAGCCTTCGAGTAAAAGGCCGGCGGTGCCGCCGTTCTTATACAGTGCAAGCGTCAGGCCGGCCGCATTTGAAAATTCGATTCGGTCGAATGTCCTCGCGGTTGCCAATGTTCAGCCGTACTGCGTTCACCGTGCGCTCCACGACGGGGTTTCCGTCCTCATAAAATGCTCTCCTATCCGCGCGAGCCCAGGTCTGCACTCCGTGTACACCGGGAATCACCGTCAATGCTTCCGCGTGCGTCAGCATCGCAGCACGATCTCGGCGGGGCATTCCCCACACTGCACCCGGTCGGGCGCGAAGTCCTCGACGCTGCGGCCATTGATCACGACCTGCACTAAGCGGACCCGGCAGCGGCGGCAGGACGATGATGCCGCCGGGCGGTGTGACCAGCTCGCCTTCCAGCGTCAAGCGCAAGGTATCGGGTTCCGTCCTGCGCAGGCGGTAACTGAGTCGGCCATAGTAGGTCGGAAGATCGCGCACCACGATCTCGCCACCGTCGTCCAGCCAGTGGGCCGCAACTCCGGCGGCGATGACGAGACTGTGGTCTGCCTCGCGCTCATAGGCGAACAGGCTGCGCACCGCGAGAATGTATTCAGCGCCGATCCAGCTGTGGGGCATGTCGCCGATGAAACTGGGACTGAGCGGATCGTGCCAGGAGATTTCAGGCCACTGGTTCCAGGGCAGGATGCGCCGGTCAGCACAGGAAAAATGCCAGCAGTTCATGCGCGTCCTCGCGCCTGCCGAGTCGGACCAGCGCGCCGATGATGCGAATCTCGTAAGCGCTGTAATTGGCCCAGGGCACGGCGCCGCTCACGGCGCTTGCGAAAACCCTCCAGGTATTTGTCGTAGGTCTGCTCGACGGCAGGACGCGGCAGGTGCGGCAACTCGTCGGCCACGGTAATGGCGATCGACGTGGCCGAAGGGTCGAAGTCGGCAAACTCCACCGAGCCCGGCACGAAAGTCCAGCCCGTGTTCCCGGATGACCAGCATCCAGCGAGGCAGACAGCGTGTCGCTGAAAATCCGCACACAGCGTGGTGATGCGTTCACGCTGCGCGTCCTCACCCAGAATCCCGGCCATCGCGGCGGCATCCTTGAAGCCACGGATCGCCCAGAAATCGTCCCAATAGGCATGGACCGGGTGGGCCATATAGCCCTCGTGACTCATGGACTCCGGCAACAGTCCGTAACAGGCGCGCTTTCTCGGGTGTCTGGTACTCCGGGGTCATGCGCTGCTTGCGCAACGCTTCCATATAGTCCACCGATTTGAGTACGGCCGGCCACATCTCGGCCAGAAACGCCGTATCGCCGCTGAACCGGTAATAGTCCATGACAGCGAAAATAAGTTGGCCCCAGCAGTCGTACTCCGGCAGCCATTCGCAACCGGACGCATCGGCGCAATCGGGCAGGTTGCCGTCCTCGGCCTGGAATCCGCTGTACCAGCGGATGAAATCGCGCTGCGCACCGGGCAGTCCCACACGCGCCAGGGCGGCGCCCATCAGGACTCCGTCACGTATCCAGGCGCGCGAGTAACGGCGCGGACCCGGATGCAGCGCCGGACCGGCGCGATTGATAAGGACGTGTGCCGCCGCTGTCCTGAGCGTCTCCACCACTCCCGCCGCCGCCGGCGGCAGGCGGATGTCGAACGTTCCCAGCGTGTCTTCCCACTCGACTCACAGCGATGCTGAACTGTTCCGCCCCCGACGCACACGGTGACTCCCTGGGCGACTCATCCTGCCCCGCAGTGCCAAACGGGATGGCGAGATAGATATCCTCAGCATGCATGCGCGGGCAGGTTCAGGTCGAAGCGCAGCGCGCCGGAGGCGTAGCCGAAAGCATCGTTCACGCTATCCTGCGACGGCAGCTCACCCGTCTGCAGGTACTCCGTGATCGACCCCTGGGCAAACGTCGCCGCGCCGAATTGGCTGGGGGTGGTCAGGGGGATGATTCGTTTGCGGCGATCGACCCAGACCATTCCGGATGCGTAGGCCAGCTCGCTGAGCTGGCTGACGCCGCCGAACCTGTCCCAGTTCTGCCAGGTCGGCGTCACCTGGAAGGGGCGGATAGCGGCGAATAAGCGGACCGGCGCGTGTCGCCTGCGAGTTGTTCGTGATCCGGTAGCGAATAAAGAGGGTGGCAGCCCCGCTGGGTCCCGTCGCAAAGGCGGTGGTGCCCAGGCGTCAGGTCGCCAGCCTGCCATTGCGCACAGGGGATCGGCAGGTAACCCTGCTCCAGCGTCTGGGTCAGCGCCACATCAGCCCAGGTGATGAGGCGGCCATCCGCGAACAGCAGCGGTTCGATGGAAAAGCTTCCCCGGTCGACTTCCACCATGCCCTCCTCATTAAACAGGGCCTGGGTCACGTCCTCTCCGGTGCCGACCGGGGTCCAGTAGCTCTGGCGCCGCGAGAGGTACTTGGGATATAGCCCGCTGCTGCCACGCTGCGCAATCGCGCTGAAAAAGTCGTTGATCGAGCGGGAAAAGGCGTGTGGCTGCACCTCCACGCGGACGATCCCGAAGCCCGCGCGCTGCATGCTCTCGCTTAAGCTCGATACGAACAAAGCGCGAGACAGCTCCGGGGAGGTAGGCATGGGTCTCGCGGCCAACCCCCGCAGCGGTGGAGAAGCAGGTGGTCCAGTCGCTCCCATCGCAGGAGAGCCGGATATCGAAGGCGCGGGGCAACCGCTGCGTATCCCAGCAGATCGTCAGGCCACCGAATTCGCGCACGCGCTGGAAATCGATCAGCAGCTGCTGCGGCTCGCCGGTCGATGCGCTGCGCCAGCAGGTGGCCGCAGACGAATCCAGGACATGCAACGGCTCGCAGCCCGGCAGCGCGCTGCTGGCCTCCACTAGCGGGGTCAGGTAGTAGCTGGTGTCCTCCAGGCGCAGATCCTCGAAGCACACCGTTTCCCTGCTCCGCCCGGCCCCGCCGCGATCACCAGCTCGATGGCGGCGATGTCGCGCGGCGGACCGCCGCCCAGCGGCCCCCAGGCAAATTCGATTTCGCTACTCCTGATGCGAATGGTCTGCCAGTCCTGCGGGAGATCGAAGACCTCCTTGCGCCAGCGCCAGACATTCTGGTTGGCGGCGTCGACGAGTTTGAATTCCAGAATGTTACTCGGTCCATGACCGCGGATATCAAAGCTGAAGGTGTAGCTCTCGGGCAGGCTCAGGGCGCACAGCTTGCGCGCGACCACGAAGCCACCGCCGCCGTGGAAATCGAAATCCAGGCGCATGGCGCAGCCATGGCGTCCGCGCTCCTGAGTGATCGACAAACTGGCCTGGCCGGAAGCGATGGCGGCCCAGGCGCAGAGGTCCGCGAAGTCGTCCAGGCAGTCGCCGGTCACCGGGAGTTGCCCGCGAATGTTTGAGCCAACACAGCGACTGCTCCAGCTACCGTCCGCGCGGATGTCCACGATGACGTCGTAGAGATCGAGCTGTCCCTTGACATGCCCAAGTTTAATGTAGCCGATCGAGGCGGCGGCAAAACGGTTCAGGACCTCCCGGGTGCGCTCCATACCAAGGGCGGTGGAAGGCCGGTCGAGTATGACAAATTGCGGTTGTGTAAGGACGACATGCACACAGGCCAGCAACTGCTGCTCACCGAGCGACAGCACGCTCTCCCAGTCCTGCTCCGTGTGGAGTCCGTTCGTGCGCGCGAGAATACCGTCCAGCCCCCACTGCCCGAGCGCCGCGATAATCTTCCGGTCGGACACCAGGTGATCCATGTCGGCGGCGACAAGAGCCTCGCGCAGGGTGCCCGGCGGCAGGTAGGGCCGCTCGGGCAGCAAGTGCAGGTGGCGGGCGCCCGGCCGCACCAGGCGCCCTGCCCCGCTGACCTCGATGCCGGCGGCCGCCCTGAGCAGAACCTGTATGGCAGCCTCGTCCTCGGACTGGATCAGGTACCGTCCGCCGCGCGGGATATCGAGCGACAGACTCGTCGAGCAGCACTCGCTCCACTCCACCGCCATTCGACGAGCGCAAGGTGAGCTCCTCGAAGGCCAGCCGCCCCTCCTCCTCGCAGAACTCGATGGTGCATTGAGCGCAGTGCTTCGACGCATCGACGGCCTCCATCAATAAGCTCAGGCGCGTCACCACGGCGGCGAAGGTGGAGATGGACTGGAACTGGGTGACGATCAGGGAGAAGGCTGCTACCAGGGTTGAAAACGCCATCGCCGACTGGGTCACCACACCGAACTCGACCCGTCCGTCTATAAAAGCCGGGGCGATGATCAGGGCCGGAATGATCTGGATCAGCCAGTTGTAGCCGGTGGTGAAAAACCCCAGATTGCGGTTGATGCTGATCATGCGCCGGAAGTTGCTGACCAGGGAACTGAAACTACCGTGCAGCCGCTGCGAGAGTCGCTCCTCGCCGCCGGCCAGCAGGATAGCCTCGGCGTTCTCGCGCACATGGATGAGTCCTGAGCGGAAATTGGCCTCCCGGTCAAACTGTTCGTAGTTGAGCCCGACCAGCGGCCGACCGAGCAGGACCGTCAGCAGGGAGCCGCCCGCCGCGTAGAGCACAGCCACCATGAACAACGTTGGGCTGATCGTCCAGAGCACCCCGGAGAAGGCGACTATCGTAAAACTGCTGTTGAGGATCATGAGCACGAAGGACAAGGTGGTGACGGTGAAGGAGCGGGCGTCTTCAGCGATGCGCTGGTCCGGGTTTGCCAGGGTTCTGGATGCATCCAGTTGGTAGTAGCTGCCATCGGCGAGATAGTGATCGAGCATGCGTCGCGTCAGGTACTCGCGCCAACGCAGCGCCAGGCGCTCCTCAAGGAAACGGATGTTCACAGAGATCAGGGTGGAGACGGCAAAGACTATGACATAAAGCACAGCCTGGTGGATGAACCCGGTCCGGTCGCGATCCGCGATCGCGGTCATGAAATCGCGGCCCACGTAACTGTTGACGACGGTCATGCCATTGATCGCAAACATGAATGCGATCAGGCCCACAAACATCCAGCGCGCACGGCCGCCGGCCTCAGAGTTCGCAAAGTTGCGAACCGTGCGGACGAAGTATCTCCAGGCCACCGTAAACGGAAACGGCTCGTAACTCATGGCTCATCGCTCCACGCTGGACGGCGGATAAGTTATCATTTCTCCAGCAGCGCCGACACCTACGCGCCGGGTTCAATCTAACGGTATGTGTCTATTTCTAGTCTTTTTTGAAGGGTGTTACACCAAGAAGGATATGTCAACTCGGATCGAACCCTCTCAGTCATCTCAGCTTTTCCATAGTTAAATAGCCAAATTTGCTGCCCGAGGAACCCGCCCCACGAGCTGGCACTCAGCCGGGTACAGGCGCACATGCTAGACTGCAGGCTCGTAACTGTAGCTGTAAAGGAGCGCTATGTCCCACATACTCACTGACATCCAGGACGGCATCGCCACCCTGACCCTGAATATGCCCGAATTGCACAATCCCATCTCGGACCTGTCGATGGTGGACGCGCTGGTGCAGGCATTGGCCGGTGTCGATGCGGACCCTGCCGTGCGCGTCATCATTGTCACCGGCGCCGGCAAATCCTTTTCCTCCGGGGGCAACCTCAAAACCATGCTGGCCGATTCGCCGGATAGCCTCGCGAGCGCGCAACCGGCGCTGACCCCCGGTAACTACCGGCGCGGCATTCAACGGATTCCCCTGCTGTTCGAACAATTGCAGAAGCCGGTGATAGCCGCGGTCAACGGCGCGGCCATGGGTGCGGGCTGTGACCTGGCCTGTATGTGTGATATCCGCATCGCGGCCCAGAGCGCGCGCTTCGCCGAAAATTTCGTCAAGCTGGGCCTGATTCCCGGCGACGGCGGTGCCTGGCTGTTGCAGCGCGTGGTGGGGTACTCGAAAGCGGCCGAGATGTCACTCACTGGAGACACCCTCAACGCAGAGGAGGCATTGGCTTGCGGCCTGGTTTCAAGGATTGTGCCTGACGAGCAGTTGCTGCCTGAAGCACGCGCGCTGGCTGCCCGCATTGCCGCCAATCCCACCCAGGCGGTACAGCAGACCAAGCGCCTGCTTATGCAGGGTCGTCAGGGCGCATTGGCGCCGATGCTGGAATCTGCCGCAGCCGTGCAGGCGCTGATGCACACCACGCGGGAGCATCGCGAAGCGGTAGAAGCATTCAGCAAGCGCAGGCCAAAGTAGACAGTCGATGCTGGCGCGCTGCCCGCAGGCCAGATCCTCGGACTGTGCTACCGTCCACTGAATCTATTGACACATACATAATCGGCAACGGATGCCCGCAGACGCCTCCCGCTCTCAGCCCGGCAAGCTCCCAGGACATCGACATCACCGTCGACGGCGTGGCGGCTATTGGCGCTGCTGTGCTTACTGAAACTCCAGGAACACCTGATGTCGATCAACTTCAAAGCGCAGCCCGACAGCGCATGAGTGCTTTCAAGCTCCCGTCGCGCTGGGTAGTCGTCGCGACGCTCCAGGACATTCCCCACACGCCGACCGGCAAGATCGACAAAGCGGCGCTGCAGGCGCTGTTCCTGTCGCAGCTCAGGCACAAGACCATTCCGCATAGACGTACTCTTCCGTGGAATCTAGCGTCGTTAAGGTTTGCATCAAACCCTGGGTCCCCGGCGCACGGGATTTCCGAAATCGGGGTTATTGCTGACGCGATGAGCGACGGTACCCTCCGGGTTGCGGTAGGGGCCGGGATCACGAAAGTCACCGGGGGCAAGTTCGTCGCGCACTTTCAGAACGGTGAACATACCGCCCATCTCCAGATTGCCGAACGGACCCTTGCCCATCATCATCGGCAGGGTGTTTTCCGGACCCTGCATGTGTCCCATGTCGGTGTGTTCCTGGTGCTCGGCCATCCCTGTTTCGCCCATGGCCATATAACCCGGCAACATCGAACGAATGCGATGCCTCCACGCCGCGCTGGTTCACGCCCAGCGTGTTGGGAATGCCATGCCCCATGGCATTCATCGTGTGGTGCGACTTGTGGCAGTGAAACGCCCAATCGCCGGGAATCGCGACGAACTCGATATCGCGCATCTGACCGACACCGACGATCTCGGTGACTTCCGTACGCCAGCGATCCTCGGGCCAGCCGCCCGCCGTCGCCACCGGTCACCTGGAACTGCACGCCATGCAGGTGCATGGGGTGCTCATCATCGACAGATTGCCGATGCGAATGCGTACGCGCTCACCGCTGCGGGCCACCAGCGGCTCGATCGCCGGGAACACCTTGCAGTTGAACGTCCACAGGTCGAATTCCGTCATGATCGAGGGATCGGGCCGATAGGTGCCCGGATGCAGCGCCCAGTTGTGCAGCAGGAAGCAGTAATCCCGGTCGATATGACTTGGGCTCGCCGTTCTTCGGGTGGATGATGAACATCCCCATCATGCCGACAGCCAGTTGCACCATCTCATCCGCATGCGGGTGGTACATGTGCGTGCCGTGCTGCTGCAGCGTGAACTCGTAGACGAACGTCTCGCCGGGCTGGATATGCGGCTGATTGAGGCCACCGACGCCATCCATACCGCTGGGCAGCATACAGTCCGTGCCAGTGAATGGTGGTGTGTTCCTTGAGACGATTGGTGACAAAGATGCGCACACGATCGCCTTCCACCGCTTCGATCGTCGGCCCCGGCGTGGTGCCGTTGTAACCCCAACATTTGGCGACACTGCCGGGCGCGAACTCGTGCTCCACCTCCTCGGCGACGAGGTGGAACTCCTTTACACCGTCATTCATGTTGTATGGCAGAGTCCAGCCATTCAGCGTTCGGACTGCGGTGTATCCCGTCGCCGGTTGCGGGCGGCTGATGGATGCTGGTCGGCGTCTTGCTACGCGTCGGCCGGGCATGCCCGCATCATGCGATTCGTGCCCACTTTGAGCCTGCGCGCGACTCACGCCGGATGCGATAAGGCCGGCAAGCGAACCGATGCCGATTCTGGACAATACACTGCGGCGACTGATCATGTCGTTTCTCCACCCCTCTGGTCATCGATGGATTTCATGGCCATTTTCCTACCCTCCATGTCCTTCATGTCCTTCATGTCCTTCATGTTGTGTATGACCCGCTCCCCTTTTCGGCTGTAACAGCGTTTCCGCCTCAATGGTGGCGTCACCGATTACGCTGCTGCTCGGCAATGCTGTGCCGATATCACGCGCCAACTGCACCCGCGCAAGCCAATAGTCGCGAATGGCCTCCAGATAGCCCTGGTAAGCTTCGTATTCCTGCCGCTTTACGAACAATAACTGGAACTGGCCTTCGAGCATGTAATTCACCTCCTCCTGCGTACGCGCGACGATCGCTTCGCGCAGGGGGATCAGTGAGGTGCGGTAATGCTCGGCACGGGCCTTGGCAGCCGCCATGTCGACGACGCCGCGCTGCACGCCATTGCTGATGTCGATCTCCAGCACGTGCAATTCCGCTTCTGCCTGCTGCAGCTGCTGCCTCCGCGCGCGCGACGCGACCTTGTCCCTGATTGAAGATCGGCAACTCCAGCGCCAGCGTCGGCCCCGTAATGCGTGAGCGATCCGTTTCCCGTTCGGTTTCCACGCCCACGTCGATGTCGCCGAGCAAGCGAAAACTTCGGGTGATGCCCAGGGCATCCGCCTGCAGGGTTACGCGCTGGCGAGCGGCAGCCAGATCAAGGCGGTGTGCATCAGCGAGTTGCAGCAACTCGGAGGTAGCGTCCTCTGTCGCGATCGGCGCGGGTAGTCGTTCCTCGATTTTCCAGTGGCTCCCGGTTGAGTCCAGCCCCATCAGGCCATTCAGTGTGCTGCGAGCCACCGCGACCTCGGACTGCGCCTGTAGCACGGCGAGTTCTGCCTCGGAGGCCGCGGCCTGCTGTAGGGCTAATTCGAGGGGGCTGATATTGCCGGCTTCGAAGAATTGCTGTGCCAGGTCCGCCGAGGTAGTCGCCGAGGTCGCGATCGATTCGCGTATCGATAACAATTGCCCGCTGCTGGCGAGCCTGACGTAGGCGGCTTCGGTGTCGGCGACGATATTCAGTACGTTTGCACCCATCACCTGTTTTACGCGTTCGAATTCCCCTGCCGCGAGCCGGCTACGGGAGCGCAGAAACAAGATGTCGGTGAAGCTCTGCGCCAGTCCGAAACCAACCTGGTTGGCTTCACTACCCACATCCGACACCATCAACGAAGCGGACAGCACGGGATTGCTCAGACGACCAGCATCGTAAACATCCGCCGCCGCGAATCCGAGCCTGGCGTATTCGGCTTTGATCTGCGGGTTATTGACCAGCGCGATGCGGATTGCATCGTTGACCGAGAGCGGCCTGCCGGACAGTTCCGCAAGCAGGCGTGCGGATGTTCCGGCGTCATCTTCAACAGAGACTTCATGGCCGCGCGCAGTGAGAAGCCTGGCCGTTTCAGCATGACCGGTATCCGTCGGCATGTTTGCGCATCCGGCCAGTGCCATTAACACCAGGCACCCCGGAATAACAATCCGTTTGCTCATCAATAAAGCTTCACCCAATACTTTCCCGCCCGATGCGTCGCGAATGCAGGCACTGGAGACCGGCATCATGGCGTCATGCCGCATTGCGCAACCTCAGGGCGTTGGCGACCACGGACACCGAGGACAAGCTCATGGCCAGGGCCGCAATCATCGGGCTGAGGAGCAGACCGAATGTTGGATAAAGCAGTCCTGCGGCCAGCGGCACACCGAGCGCGTTGTAAAGGAACGCGAATGCCAGGTTCTGCTTCATGTTGGCGACGGTCGTTTGCGATATCTCCCGCGCCCTGAGGATGCCCTGCAGGTCACCTTTCACGAGCGTTACCTGCGCGCTCGACATGGCCACGTCCGTGCCAGTACCCATAGCGATACCGACATCGGCAGCCGCGAGCGCCGGCGCATCGTTGATGCCGTCGCCGGCCATGGCAACGTGGCGACCCTCTGCCTTCAGTCGCGCAACCAGTTCGGCCTTGTCCTGTGGGCGCACCTCGCCGTGTACCTCATCCAGGCCCAGGCGGCGCGCGACGGCCTCGGCGGTGGTCCGACTGTCACCGGTAGCCATGATCACGCGCAGGCCTGCCGCCTGCAGCGCATGCACGGCTGCGGGCGTGCTCTCCTTGATCGGGTCCGCCACGGCAATCATGCCGGCGGCACGTCCATCCACCGCCAGGTACATCGCGGTGGCGCCTTCCAGTCGCAGCCGTTCCGCAGCGGACGCCAATTCGGCGATATCCGCGCCCACGTCCGCCATCAACGCGGCGTTGCCGAGGGCGACCGATTGTCCCTGGACGACTCCACGCACGCCGAAGCCGGTGACCGATGCGAAATCGGTGGCCGGGGACAGGGTGAGCTCGCGGCGCCTGGCCTCGCTGACGATAGCTTCTGCCAGCGGATGCTCGCTGCCCTGTTCGAGGCTGGCCGCGATACGAACGACGTCCGGATCAGCGAACCCATTGCATCCAACGGCATCCCGGAACGCCGGCCGGCCCTGCGTGAGCGTGCCCGTCTTATCGACGATCAGCGTATCGATGGTGCGCAGCCGTTCGATGGCCTCCGCGTCGCGGAACAGCACACCCGCCTGGGCAGCGCGACCGGTAGCGACCATGATCGACATCGGTGTTGCCAGGCCGAGCGCACACGGACAGGCGATGATCAGTACCGACACTGCGTTGACCACGGCATAGGTCCAGGACGGGTCAGGCCCGAAATATTCCCCAGGCCAGGAAAGTCAGCAGCGAAATCGCCAACACCACCAGCACGAACCAGAAGCTGACTTTGTCCGCCATGCGTTGCATGGGCGCACGTGAACGCTGGGCCTGCGCGACCAACTGCACGATCTGCGCGAGCACCGTGTCGGACCCGACCTTGTCGGCGCGCATCAGCAGGGCCCCCACCCCATTGATCGTGGCGCCGATCAGTTTCGCACCCGCGCCCTTCTCGATCGGGATTGGCTCGCCCGTCAGCATCGACTCATCCACGCTGGAACGGCCTTCAAGCACCTCGCCATCCACGGGGACCTTCTCCCCCGGGCGCACGCGCAGACCGATCCCCGACGTGGACGTGGGCCAGCGGAATGTCTTCCTCCGTGCCGTCGTCGCGAATACGACGCGCCGTCTTCGGCGCCAGTCCCAGCAACGCCCGCAGCGCTGCCGAAGTGCTGGAGCGCGCCTTGAGCTCGAGGATCTGGCCGAGCAACGTGAGCGAGACAATGATGGCCGCCGCCTCAAAATAGATGGCCACACGCCCGTGTTCCCTGAAGGAGTCTGGAAACAATCCCGGCGCCAGGGTGGCAACAACGCTATACACAAAAGCGGCGCCGACACCGGTTCCAACCAATGTCCACATATTAGGGCTGCGGTTGGCAATCGACTGCAGCCAACGCGAAAAGAATGGCCAGCCGGCCCATAGCACCACGGGAGCGGTGAGAACAAGCTCGATCCAGCTGCGCGCCTCTGGCGACACAAGGGTCTGTGCCACCCCCGAACATCGCCAGCACCAGGACCGCCAATGACAAGGGCAGCGTCCAGAGGAAGCGACGCCGGAAATCCGTCAACTCCGGGTTCTCGCCATCGTCAAGGCCAGGCATTACCGGTTCCAGCGCCATGCCGCAGATCGGGCACGACGCGGGTTCACTGCGGACCACCTCCGGGTGCATGGGGCACGTGTAGGTCGTCCCGGCAGGTAACTCCTGTGGCGCGCTGGCCGATGGTGCAAGATAACGGTCCGGCTCCGCGAGGAATTTGGTACGGCAACCCGCCGAGCAGAAAAGGTAGTCGTGACCTGCATGCGTTGCGCGATGCGATGAATCGGCCGCCACCGTCATGCCGCACACCGGATCAATGTGGTTGCCCGGCGACCGCAGGCTGATGCATTGCGGGCTCGTGATGGCGGGCCGCCCCTGCTTTCGGCGCAGTGCCGTGCTTCGTGTGATTGTGAGTATTCATTACGCTTCCTCTTCGTTGAGTGCATTGAGGATCGGGCAGGCCTCGGCGCGTCCGTGGCCCGGGCAGGCTGAGACCAGCGTGTGCAGGGCGTTGCGGATTCGCTCCAGCTCGGCGAGCCGCTGTTCTACATCGGCAAGCTTGGCCTCGGCAGCGCGCTTGACCTTGGCGACGGTGCGTTCTTCGCTCAGCGCCAGCAGTTCCCGGATATCCGCCAGAGAGAAACCCAGCGCTTTGGCGCGCCGAATGAAACGCAGTCGCTTGAGCTCCGCATCCCCGTAACGGCGATAGCCAGACTCGAGGCGACCTGCCGGCTCCAGCAACTGGTTGCGTTCGTAGTAACGCACGGTATCAATCGCTACCCCGGCACGTTTCGCGAGTTGGCCAATATTGAAAGTAGACATATCCGATCTCCTGTGTGGGCACACTGTGCACTCTGGACTATAGTCCAGAGTCAAGATCTGAAAAGCAACGAAATTTACCGGGGCGGCCGCGCTCGACAGGCCCTGAAAGAACTTGCCCTATACTGAGCAGAGCTGTCGAGGTACCCGAGGAAGCGATAAAAAAGCAGGTCTGGAATCCGAGCGATGTTACCCTGCCCGAGCAGTTAACCGGGCAGGAAGTCGCACCCTTTGGTCGCCCGGCACAAGCGCTGTTTATTGTACCCGCGCGTCGATTACACCGACGGTTTCAGCGCAGTGCAGTACCAGTGCGACCTGCAGTTGGCGCTCAAACTGATCCGCGGCGCGACCGTACTCACCCACCAGCGCGTCAGCTGCGACCTGCACGCCTGAAAATTCGACATTGGCGAGCCGCCTGCCCAGATCCAACGTTTCCAGCGGATGGAGGGTGATGCCAGCATGGTCGCCGGGATCAGGAATTGGGAGACACTGCCTGTCATCCACCGCTGTTACCAACAGATAATCCGCAGCCTGGGCGTCCTGCACATTGGCCGCGACACCGTCGAGAGTGAAACCTTCAGCCGTACGCGCCACGCGCCCACACCACCCGGCTCGACACCGCCTTTAACGCCGGTGGCGGCAAAACACCAGGCCGCCCGTTTTTCACCCTCAGAGCAGGCCAGGCAGCAATGCCGATTGCTGCGCCGGTGAACCCGACTGGCCAAGCGCGAACGCCACGACGCAGTTCGAGAGGAAAGGTCCCGCATACACCACGCGGCCCAGCTCCTCGGCCAGGATCGCCGCATCGATCACGCCCTGGGTGGATTCCGCCATGCCGCCATAGCGCTTCAGGCGTAAACAGTGACCAACCCAGCCCTGCGCCACGCCTTCGCGCCAGGCGTCAGCCGAAAACTCCGTTGCCGTATCCGCAAGTCGCCGCAGTGTACCGATCGGTGCGCGGTCTTCAAGGTAGCGGCGCGTGGCAGTCCTGCAACATCCGCTGGTCTTCAGTAACAATGACGTCCACGTTTCTTTGTCCTCAGCAAAATCCATGCGCAGCCGGGTGACCCGCTGTGTTTTGATGCGCCAGCCCGTCGCTGATTTGACGTACGTTTCATGGTAGTGCCCGTAGCCTACCAGTTCCGGCGCGTTGGGCGGCGCGTCGGGTCCCGGCTTAAGCCGGTCCACGAAGGGCCAAATGGCTTGCGCCGTGGAGGGTGAGGTCAGCTCAATTTCCGGGGTGTGTCCATGATGGACAGTAATCACACCCGTGAGGGCCGCTGCCACGAACTTCACGAAGTCCTCGCGCGGCCCCTTGATGTACTGCTGTTCGAATTCCATTTCGTGCTCGAATTCGGGTTCAAAAACTTCGGTCCACGACGCCCAGTCCTTGGTATCGAGGTGGCGGAAATAGCGCGCCTTCACATTGCGGATCGCTTCGTATTCAATCAGCGTTTGCAGTGGGTCAAGCTCCATCGGGTACTCCTCTCGTCGGTTCGGATACAGTCACGGATTGGCAAGCATCCTGTCGAATGCATCGAGCACTTTGCGCTGCTGCCTTTCGACCTGTGCTTTGTATGCACCGTGGGTAATGATGTACGGTTGTTTTGCCCGCAGCTCAGCGAGAAGATTGCGCACGGCATGCTCCGCGGTTGCGAGGTGATTCTCCACGGTCATATCGGCGCTGGCCATCATCGCTTCGATATCGGCGCGATCGAGTCTGGACTCCCCGAGTTCACTGGGACGCGCCGCGACACTGCTTTCCAGGTGCCGCGTGATCATGCCGGCCGGGAACAGCAGCGACACATTGATACCTTCCTCGGCCAGTTCCTGCCGTAACACCTCGCCGTACCCCACTACGGCGTACTTCGAGGTGACGTAGGCCGCCATGCGCACACCCGGCGTAAAGTAGCTGGCCGATGCGGTGAGGACCACATGCCGGTCGCCGCTCGCCTTACGCAGCAATGGCAGGAAACACGCTACCGTAGTCGACCACACCCATGACATTGACCGAGAGCACCCAGGTCCAGTCCTTGTCGGTGAGTTTATCGATAGCGCCAAATTGCTGTACACCGACATTGGCGCACAGCACGTCACACCGGTCGAAGCGACTTTCAACAAGTGCGGCGGCAGCGGCCAGCGATGCCTTGTTCGCCACATCGACGGCGATGGCGATGACGTCCACGCCCCGCTCGCGCAACTCAGCCGCTTTGGCCTCGGCACGCACGCTGTCGATATCGAGCAGCGCAAGTCGCGCGCCCGCTGCGGCAAAAACATCCGCCATGGCCGCCCCAAGACCGGAACCTGCACCGGTTACCACTACGGTCTTACCCTGATATTCCATACTATTCTCTCTCCGCTTTGTTTAGCGCGAGCGCGGTAATGCGAGCTGCTCTTCCGCAATCATGCTGCGCAGCCACTTTGCTGGTGCCACTGTAAATAGTCGACACTAGCGAATGGCGGAAGTAAAGATTGATATTAGCCGGCGACACCAGAAAGCGCCCCGCTTTCCGGCGGACCAGGACTTCATCGACCCACGACAGCGTCATGTACTGACCCGTTTACAGTTTGCCCCGAAATTTTGCTCATAGCGATGAATTTTAAATCGCTAAAATTACATGAATACGCAGCCCCAACACCTCCATATCCTCGCGCGGTTTCAAGGCAAGCGACCACCCGCGCATGCTCACAACGCTGTGCAATGACCTGCGCCGGCGCGGCGGCAGCCTGGGAATCGCAACGATGTGCGCCGGTGGCGGACAGGCGGGGGCGGTGTTGATTGAGGTGTGAGGTTGGTTACCCTGCACTTGCCTGACGTGGCGCGAGACCCGCCGCCCGGTAGCAGGCGTCGATCACCCGCATATTGGCCACAGCGTCATCGACGTGGGTGGGAAAGGGTGTGCCGTGCAGCACCGCGTCGCGAAATGCTATCAGTTGCGCGAGATAACTCGAGGGCTGCCGGGGCACGCGCTCCCTGCGCTTGCCCGCCGCGGTGGTGATGCTGAGGTGGTGGTAGACCTGCGGCATGATGGGATTGAACACCTGCATCGTACCGGCACTGCCAGTCACCCGCGCGCCTATTCCCAACAGCCGGGCCGAGAGCATGGATGCGGTGATAGTGGCGGTGCGGCCGTCGGCGAAGTCCAGCTCGGCGCGCAGGTAGCGATCGACATCCGGGCGACTTCAGCTTCGCCTGCGCGCTGCGCACCACCGGCTCCGCACCCGCCAGCGTGCGCAGCAGGTGAACGGCGTAGCAGCCGGCGTCCATCAGTGCGCCGCCGGCGAGGTCCAGCTGCCAGCGGATATCGGCCACCGGCAGTGGGAAGCACAGCCAGGTATCGAGGTGGCGAACGTCGCCCAGTTCACCGCTGGCGAGTATGTCCAGCATGCGCGCAGTGAGGCCGTGGTAGCGGTAGTGGAATGCCTCCATCACTACCGGACCGGTAGCACGCGCGACTTCGGCGACCGACTCAGCCTCGTCCGCGTTCGCAGTGAACGGCTTTTCGCACAGCACGTGTTTGCCAGCGCGCAGCGCGGCGATGGTCCAGCGGCCGTGCAGGCCGTTGGGCAGCGGATTGTAGATGGCATCAATCGCGGGGTCGGCGAGCAGCGCGTCGTAGCTGTCGTGCACCGTGGCGATGCCGTGTTTGGCGGCGAAGGTCCCGGCGCGGTTGCGGTCGCGCGCCGCGATGGCGGCCACCTGCACGCCGTCCAGCACGCGGGCCGGACGGATAAGGGCGGCCGGTGCGATCCGCGCGGCGCCCAACACGCCGATACGTACTGTACTCATGGCTGTGGTACTCCCTGCATCGTCAAAGCCAAGGATCAGCGGAACAGCAACGGCGCGAACCGCGCGAGATAGTCCTTCCAGCTGAACCAGTCGTGGCCGTATGCATTTTCGTAGTATGTGTAACTGATCCCGTACTCGTCGAACATGGCACGGGTGTCGGCGCCCGTTTGGTAGAGGAAGTCCTGTCGCCCCATGCCGAACCAGAACACCTGCAGCCGCTCATTTGTGGCGGGGTCGTTGAGGATGCCCCGGTTCGCGGCCTCGTACGCATCGGTACCGCCGAAGAGCCCCGAGCTGAACACCCCCAGATACGCAAAGCGGTCAAGGTGGGTAAAACCATGCTGCAACACGGTGAAGCCGCCAAGTGACAGACCAGCGAGCGCTCTGTGCTGGCGGTCGTTCTTCGTGCGGTAGTGCGCATCGACGTAGGGAATGACCGCGTCCAGCAATTCGTCGCCGATGTCGACGCCCGGCGGATTCACCTGGCCGGGCTCGTCGATACGGCCATTGGGCATCACCACGATCATCGGTTTGACCAAACCATCCTCGATCAGGTTCTGCAGGATGACACCCGCCCGGCCGACGCTGCTCCATTGGCTGTCACTCTCGCCAACCCCGCCCAACAGGTAGAGCACGGGAAACTCCCGCCAGCCGCCCCGGCCCCTGGCCACTTCGTACTTGCGCGGGGTGAACACGTGCATCTGGCGCATGCGCTTGAGTACGGGCGAGTAATAATCGACGCGCTCGATGCGCCCATAGTCCACGTGCTGGCGGTACTGGAACGGCTGGCTGCTATCCCCCGGCACTTCGAAGTAGCTCATGGGTGAGCTGGCGCCGTAGCCGGTCACTACGTTGAGGTTGTCCTGGTCCGGCGCGCGCACGTCATCCACATAAAAGTTGTAACGGTAGAGCTCGGGCGCAAGCGGGCCCAGTGTCGCTGACCATGTCCCATCCCCGCGCGCCGCGAGTGGTGCCGAACCCATGTCGCCCGAAACAGTGACCCGCGCGGCCCTGGGTGCGCGGTAGGTGAACTCCACCGTACCGTCGGAGTTGATCGTTGGATAGGCAAACGCGTGCTCGGTCAGCGTGCCGGCGAGGACGAGCGCGATGAACAGCAAACGAAACAGTGCAGGTACAGTGGGCGACATGGCGGGCTCTCCAGACGTTATGCGCTGAGCATAGCTGCAAGCGTGCCGGAACGCGAGACCCCGGGCGCTTGCCGGCTCGCCCAGGATTCGCGGCTAGCGTTTGTCGAAAACCCGTGGACAGTGCACTCCCGACCTGGTGCGACACCCTGGCCGGATCGGATTCAGCGATC
>CAVQGV010000010.1:0-229079 GCA_963712135.1 uncultured Gammaproteobacteria bacterium | reverse complement strand
CCGTCCGGGATCAACGCCTGGCTGCGATCGCACCCACTGGATGGCCTTGCCGAAGTATTCAAGGGGGATCTCGTACAGACTGGCAGGCAATATGGCTGTTATCGACCGGCGAAGTGTAATCGAAATAGGCCAATGACAGGACGGCATAACCGCGAAGCTCGCCAGAACCTTGGGCGATTCGCGCAGAAGGCCGCCTCCACTGCCCACCAACGCGATCACCGCCGGGAGGATGCGGCCCGCTCGGTCGGGAAACCGCCCAAGCACCCCATTCTCCGCCACGTCTTTCACCACCACACTGGCTGATCCCATATTCTGGACTACTCCGTCGCCTCGGCGACCGGTTTGCCGTTCACCTCGGCGGTGATGGTGTAATGAAACTGAACTGCATTCAGGAGGGTTGGAGCGGGATCGGCGGGCGTTGAACCAGGCCGGGTGCCTTTCTCCACCATCGACCAGAATAATCCCATCCCATCTACTGTGGAGTAGGTGCCGCTGAGCGGTGCCTGCTTATCCACATCCACTGCGCCTTGCGCGTCCGTTCGAAAAGTAGCGAAGGATTTGCGCACTATTCCGGTATCTGAAAGATCGGGAAAGGCTGTCCCACCGGCGGATCCGCCCGAAAGTGACTTCTTTTGGATTTGGCTCAAATCCTGAAAGACGGATTGACAAGAGGCCGATCAATCAACATCTTCCATGGCTGAATAGAAATGGCGGGGAATTGGGCTTGGGGAGATGTGGCTGGGATTGGCGTCGGCCTCGCTGCAGTAGGGGCCGGGGTTGAGGCCGCTGGAGCGCAGGCGCTCAGAGCCAGGGCGAGCAATAGTACGAACATCATAGTCTTCATGGTGGTTCTCCTTGGTAGATGAGCCTGGTGGCCCTGTAATCTAATGGTTGATCGACATTTTGATTCCCGTCGTTATGGCACCAGTGGAGCAAAACCAAGATCAACTAGTACCTGCGCAATGACTTCGTTGCCCTTGTCTGATGAACTGTGTCCGTGGCAAGAAGCTCCACTGCAGATTTGAGGCCGTCCCGTACCATTGAATGCAAGGTAGATATCCGCGCAGGTAAAGCCGTTCGCCTGCGCCGCCTTGCAGACCATCGATCTCCACGCATCAACAACGACGCGCGTTGCGTTCATGTCTGTGGGCGAACTAACACCACCTGGCACACCGATCCAGTCGTTGTACCGGTTAACGGTGCGGAAGATGGTCGGCTTTCCAGTCCCGCAAGGCAACGTCATCTGAGAGTAGATGCTCTCAAGCTTCGGGCGGAAAATCTCCGCAGTGGCCGCCCCACAGGTCGCAGTGTACTTCGACCAGTCAATATTGTCGCCGAGACGGCCCATCGCAAGGATCGTCGTTACGGTTCCATGCAATGTCGTTGCCGCCAATGCTGACGATGATGATGTCCGCGTTCGCGAGCGCATCCCGCCGGGCAGTGTCGGTCTCCAGCTCCTTGAGGAAGGCTGTCAGTCTGGAGCCCGTTGTGCTGGGAAAGATTTTGCACTTTCACGGGATGACCGGTTGCAGTGATCGCTGCGGCATAGCGGGTCACGAACCCGGTGCAACCGGGACAATCCTTCGCGCTGTTGTATGGAATTCAATTGCCAACCACTACCAGGCGCCAGGGGGCCACCGCGTCTCCGTCGGTGGAGGGCCGTCGCCGTCGGCGGGAGGGGGATTCGGTGCGTTGCGGCGGGCAGGGGAGTTGCGGTTGCGGGAGGGCCGTCGCCGTCGGGATAACCGCGGCGGGCAGGCGCCTGGACTGTTACCGTCGCTGCCGGGGTTGAGGCCGCCGGTGCGCAGGCGCTCAAAGCCAGGGTGAGCAATAATACCAAAATCATTGTCTTTCATGGTGGTTCTCCTTGGTAGATGGGCCTGGTGGCCCCTGTAATCTGAACAAACGGTTGAGCAGCATTTCGAATCCCTTCTTTATGGCGCTAGTGGAGCAAAACCAAGTGCTGTTAGAACCTTTGCAATGACTTGGCTGCTCTTGTCCGAGGGGTGTCCGGTCGGTGACCCCGGTAAGGGCCCGCGAACGTTGCCGTCCCTCTCCAGGGCCATTGATCCTGATTGTTAGGTCAGGCCTCTTCAATCACCGAAGAGAACCATGGTTGCCGTGGAGTCGTCGTCGTAGTAGGGCAGGAAGGCGATTGACAGCCAGATAGACGACCGCTTGAGCCAGCGCTGAATGATAGTGGCAACTATTAGGAGCAACTTCCGCGCCAATCTTGCCGACCAACGCGCCGTAAGGAGCGCCGTCCATGGCACAGGGCGGAGCCCCTGCAAATTGGGGCAAATCGCTCCCTGTCCGTCGGGACCACTGACCGCCCCTACGCCGAAAACGTTAACCTGGGAAGCGGGCGACCGCCTGGCCATGGGCGATCGTCATGGACTGACCGGCTGCCACGTCGATGCCGCTGTCCACCCAGGCGGCATCTGCCGCCAACCGAACGAGAAGCGGCCTCGGCGAGCTACGGAAACGTACCTCGTCAGCATCGCCGCCAGCACGACCACTGCCATCGCAATCTGCAAAATCCGTTTCATTTGGAAATCCCTTTCTCGTGTGTTTGTGAGTTCTGCTATTCGAATTGTCACTGGTGTGAATTCGTACGCGGGACGTTCTTTCATACGCAGCTCCTTCCGCTACCAACGTTTTAGTGACAGTCACTTGGGAAGTGACTGTCACTTGTTGCGCAGCCCTATGGCACGAAGGCGATGGTCACCGTTCCGGAAATGGCTCCACAATGGCATGGGGATTACCCTCACAGGGACCAGGGCTATTTCCCTGAGCCGTACAAGGTCCGGCACGGTCCAAGCCAACGTCCGGTGAAGGTATGCGTCCCTGTCAGGCCGGCCGTTGCAGCACCATCACCAGACCTGGACACTTCCGCGCCCAGAGAGGAGAGGTTTCCATCATTCCGGACGCACTTCTCGCGGGACGCCGTCCACATCCAGCTTAAAAGTCGTAGAGCGGACGGGGGCTGCCCTGGATGTCAGGCTGACAGAGCCCAGCCATGCTGGATGGAACGGGACGCCAGCAGGGAAGGTCCCGTCCTCGGGCGGGAGAGGTCAGCCTCTCCAACCGGCTTCTTGTTGCTGCGGCAGCCGGAGTGACGGCCACCAGAACGGCAAGGATCATAAACAGGACGAGCAATTTCTTCATGGTAGGGGATTCCTTTCAGTCAATCGTTAGGTCTTGCACCGGAACCGGGATTTCTCTTCGTTGGTAGCTGACTTTCCACAGACACCTCGTCAGCTGGCTGGCTGAGATCAGCGCCATCGCGCGCCGGCCTTCTGATGTCAGCAGAGTAGCATGTCGACGGGCAGCCGCCACATTTCCCGCCAAAGCGAACAAATTGGAGCGGCAAACTCTTGATTTGGTTAATGAATCGAAAGTGAAGAAGGTGGTGACATGACTGATCAAACTTATTCCCCTGACTCTACTCCAGATGTTTCTGGACTTGCTCAAATATCTGCGCCGCCGCGAACACCTCACCCAGCTTGAGCTTTCCATCACCGTTGGCTACAGCGAAGCCCAGATCGGCCGCCTGGAACAAAACCAGCGCCAGCCCGACCTCACCGCCCTCAAGGCACTATTCATTCCTGCCTTGCATCTTGAAGACGAACCTGAACTCACTGCGCGCTTTTTGGAATTGGCAGATCCGCTCGACAGGAAGACGCACCCGCGCCGGGCATTGCCCCATATAAAGGACTATTGTTTTTTGACCAGGCGGATGCAGGCCTTTTCTTTGGCCGCGAAGCCCTCACGGCGCATCTCGCGGAGCGGGTTACGGATCTCGCCTTTAATAGTCCCCTCGCGCTTCCTGGCCGTGGTCGGCGCATCCGGAAGCGGCAAATCATCGCTCGTGCGCGCCGGGCTGGCGGTCGCCCTCCAACGTGCGGGCTGGGAAATTCACATTTTCACTCCGACTGCTGACCCGTCGAAAACGCTGGAATGCAATTGGCGCAGAATCAGGATAAGGCCGGGCTAAACACCTGCTTCTTGTGGATCAATTTGAAGAAACCTTCACCCTGTGCCGGGACGAAAATGAGCGTGCGGCATTTATTGAAAGATTGATGGTCGCGCAGGATCCATCGGCGAATACAGCCGTTCGTGATCGCCCTGCGTGCAGATTTTTATTCGCACTGCGCGCAGTATCCGCTTTCTGCGCGCAGCCGTTGCCGCCGAGCAGGAATATATCGGCCAGATGACAAAGGCGAACTGCGCCGCGCCATCGAAGAACCTGCCAAACGCGGCGGCTGGGAATTTGAACCCGGTCTGGTTGACCTTTTATTAAGGATATCGGCGCGGATGGGACGGGGCAGCCGGAACCCGGCGCGCTGCCCTTGCTTTCACACGCCTTGCTGGCCACCTGGGAGCGCCGCCGCGGGCGGACTTTTACCCTCGATGGCTATCACGCTTGCGGGCGGTGTGCGCGGTGCAATTGCAGAGACGGCGGAGAGCGTCTTCACCGACCAGCTCAATCAAGCCCAGCAAGATCTCGCCCGCGACATCTTTTTGCGCCTGACAGAACTGGGCGAAGGCACGAAGATACCCGCCGGCGGGCGACCCTGAATGAGCTGGCGCATCAATCAGAAGAAGCACTCCATTCACGGGCGGTGCTGAACACGCTCGCAGACGCAAGATTGATCACATTAAACGAGGACACCGCCGAAGTGGCGCATGAGGCGTTGATCCGTGAATGGCAGCGGCTCCACGAATGGCTGTCTCAGGACCGTGAGGGCCTGCTCTCTGCACCGTCATCTGACCGATACGGCGCTCGAATGGGAAGCGCGCGGGCGCGATCCCGCCGAGCTGTATCGCGGGGCGCGCCTGGCGCAAACGCGCGAGTGGGCCTCGGCCAACGAAGAACGATTGAACGCAGTGGAACGTGCCTTTATCGCCGCCTCGATCGAGCAGGAACAACACGAGGCACTGGAGCGCGAGGCGCAGCGCCAGCGCGAGCTCGAGGCGGCTACAGAAGCTGGCGGAGACCGAGCAGAACCGCGCAGACGAACAAGTTCAGGCGGCGGGGCGGTTGCGCCGCCGCGCCTACCTGTTGGGCGGCGAGCTTGCCCTCGCCATACTCCTACTGGCCGCCGCCGCCGTGTTCTTTGGGGATCAGGCCAACCGGAGTGCCGTCGCTGCGCAAGATAGTGCCCTGAATGCAGAACACAATGCAGCCGCGGCCCAAAACGCCCGGCCACCGCCCAAGCCGAGAGTGACCGCGCCGACGAGAGCGCCACCACCGCGTTCTCCCGCGAATTGGCGGTGCAGTCGAGACTTAACCTTAACCAGGACCCGGAACTGAGCATCCTGCTCGCGTTGGAGGCCTACAGGACCTCGCAATACCGAAGAAGCCCTGGAAGCCCTGCACGAGGCGCTCTTGACTCCCGCTCATCATGACGATAAACGCCGCTCCGGCCGATTAGTTAGTGGGATTTACTTCAGCCCTGATGGCGAGTCCTTCGCCAGTGCCAGTGCCGACGGCACCGTGAAGATATGGGAGACCGGGACTGGCCTGGGTAAGTCTTCAGCCTGGCCGGGAACGGGCGCTCTGTCTGCGCGATTTCATACAGCCCGGCCGCGGTGACGACCCGACCGCATCAATCTCGTCGATAAATATGATGCAGGGAGCCTGCTTCTTGGCCTGGTCAAACATGTCGCGCACGCGAGAGGCACCCACACCGACAAACATTTCCACGAAATCTGAGCCTGATATTGAAAAGAAGGGCACTTTCGCCTCACCGGCGATGGCCTTGGCCAGCAAGGTCTTACCGGTTCCGGGCTGGCCTACCATCAGTACGCCACGGGGAATCCGTCCGCCCAGCTTCTGGAAGCGGCTGGGGTCGCGCAGGAACTCCACCAACTCCTGCACATCCTGTTTTGCTTCATCCACCCCTGCCACATCGGCGAAGGTGGTCGTGATCTGATCCTCTCCCAACAGCTTGGCCTTACTCTTGCCAAAGCTCATGGGGCCGCCGCGACCACCGCCGCCACCCTGCATCTGGCGCATGAAGAACATAAACACGCCAATAATAATGAGGATGGGAAAGCTCGCTACCAACAGCTGTGTCCAGACGCTCTGCTGCTCCGGCTTACGGCCCTCCACCACGACCTTGTGTTCCAGCAAGTCATCCATCAGCTTGGGATCTTCGACCATGGGGCGAATGGTCTCAAAGCGGGAGCCGTCGTAGCGTTCACCAATGATCGTCAGGCCATCCACCACAACCTTCTTCACCCGTTCGTTTTGAATTTCGGTGATTAGATCGGAATACCCCACCTGCTCAGGAGCACCCTGCATATTGAAATTGTTGAATACGGACAACAGGACCGCAGCAATGACCAGCCAGAGCAATAAATTCCTTACCATAGTGTTCAATGCCGTTACTCCAACGAGGATATTTGCCGGACCCCAGAGCCCGCAGCGCGCCGGGGCCATAACCGGAGACAAATGTGACGCCCCCGGCTCTTTACATTATAGCCACCTCCCGTCGAGACTATTGGGAAATAACAGAGTAAATAACGCAACGCAGAACCAATTGGATCAATTCAATACGCCACTATTTGTCAATTTACTATACTTGGGGCAATCTCTCCATGTTTCAAGGCGCGCGATAATGCAATCATCAGGGGCCCAGGAACTCTTTTGCCACCATGTACACCTCCCTGGAGCGGGGCCTTGAAGCCCTGGGCTTGCGTGTCAGTACCTTGAGAAAGGAGCCTTTGGCGTCCCGGAATACCTGATCAAAGCCCTCCCCATGGAATAGCTTGGCTACAAATGTGCCCCCCGGGGCCAATACCTTCTTTGCCATATCCAGGGCCAATTCCGCCAGATAGATCGCGCGCGGCTGGTCCACGGCAGTTACACCACTCATGTTCGGTGCCATATCGGACATCACCAGATCAATCGGCCTGTCACCAAGAGCCGCCAGAATCCGCTCGAATACGGGCTCCTCGGTAAAATCCCCCTCGATAAATGTGACGCCAGCCAGGCTATCCATGGGCAGGATATCCGAGGCAATCACCGTTCCTTGGGCGCCCACCCGCGCAATCGCCACCTGAGACCAGCCGCCCGGAGCGCTGCCCAGATCCAGCACAACCATACCGGGACGGATAAGTTTGTCCTTGTCCTGCAACTCCAACAGCTTGTATGAAGCCCGCGAACGATAACCTTCCCGCTGCGCCTGCTGCACATAGGGGTCATCACGGTGCTCCTTTAACCAGGCTTTGCTGGAGGGTCGTTTCTTGGTCATGCAGAAAGGCCACTGTCTTTTCGGTTTCTTGCCCGGGATGCCTTGTGTAGAATGGCTCGCCCCCGCAATGGCGGGCATTGTACCTTGGAACGACTATGAACAAGAAAGCCAATCAGGACATCAAACAGCTGCGCGCGATCGGCCATAAACTAAAGCCAGTGGTCACCATCGCAGGTAAAGGCCTCACCGAGGGTGTTATCAACGAGCTGGACCGGGCCCTGACCGACCATGAGCTGATTAAGGTCAAGCTGGCCGTGGGCTCACGCGAGGCGCGCGCGGAAATAGCCCGGCAGATCAGTGCGCAATCCGGTGCTGAGATCGTACAGAGTATTGGCAATGTCATCGTCCTGCTGCGCCGTTCCCCCACACCTGATCCGCGACTGTCCAATCTGATCAAACCTCTGTAAATATGGGCGACATCCTCGAGTTTCCATCACAGCGAACCCAGGGCCTGGCTTTTTTGGACCGCCAGCTACGCGAATTACTCGCAGCAAAAGGCGCAGATGAACAACTGGTGGATTTCGCCGCCAGGCAGCTGACAAAAATGTACTCCCAACTGAGTGAATCTGAACAGTACAGCTTTACCGTCGAGCTGCCTGCGCACCTTGGAGCCCAGGAAAAAGCCAACCTCTATCGCCAGATCAACACGGGACTGGAAGGGATTCGCAAGGAAAATCACGCGCTGCTGGTCAAGATGGTGGCGCAGCTGGTATTGGCGGAGGTCCGGCTATTTCAACATGAGCGCCTTGAATAGTGCGCAGCAGCGTCAGGTAAAGAGGCTGGTCAGTTGATACACCGCCAATGCTGCTAAATACGCGAACAGAAAATAGCCCGCGAACATTTTCACCGCCAGCGAACTTGACCCACTCTCTTTGGAGAGAATCGCCAGAGTGGAAATACACTGCAGCGCGATGGCGAAAAATACCAGCAGCGCGAGTCCGGAGCCCACGGCGAGGTCACTGTTCTGAATGTGCTCCACCAGCGGCGCCATTTGTTCGTCCGCAGACTCAATCCCAAAGATGGTGCCCAACGTGCCGACAAATACCTCGCGGGCCAGGAAGGAACTTAAAATGGCCACCCCGTAGCGCCAGTCAAGGCCCAGTGGTGCAAACAGGGGCTCGATGAACTGGCCCATATGTCCCAGCCAGGAAGTGCCCAGATCTGCGCCGAAATTGGGGAAGTAGCCTAAAAACCATACGGCTACCGTGACCGCAAAAATGATCTTCCCCGCCTTGGTCACAAAGTGCTTGGAGCGATTCCAGCAGTTACGCAACAGGGGCCGCAGGCTGGGAACCCTGTACGGTGGCAACTCCAACACAAAGGGCAGGTCGTTATAGTGGTCCTTGCTGGTGCGCGACACCAGTGCGGTCACCAACAGGCCACAAAACATACCGAAGAAATAAATCGCAAACATGGCCAGCCCCTGCCATCCAACCAGACCGCCGAACGCAGTTCCTGCAGGAATAAATGCAGCGATTAATAACGTATACACAGGCAACCGGGCGGAGCAGGGCATCAGGGGTATCGCCATGTAAGTCAGCAAGCGCTTACGCGGGGAATCGATGGCACGGGCGGCGTAAATCGCCGGAATAGCACAGGCCACGCCCGACAGCATGGGAATAAAGCTCTTTCCCGTCAGACCGAACAGACGCAGCGGCTTGTGGCAAATCAGGGCCGCGCGTGCCATATAGCCGGAGTCTTCCAACAGCCCGATGACAAAGGTCAGGATAAAAATCTGCGGGACAAACACCAGGAAGGCGCCGATGCCGCCAAACAGCGCGTCTGCCGTGAAATCCCTTACGATTTGGTTGCCAATCCGCGGCACGACCACATCCGCAATGCTACCGAGCACGCTCTCCACCGCGTCCATCAGCGGCGCGGCCCAGGTGAATATGGACTGGAACAACAGATACATGATGAAGAAAAAGGCGATCCCCCCGGTCACGGAGTGCAGGAAAATTCCATCCAGCCGTGTCTGGTTCCTGATCAACACATCGCCCTTGGCCCCGAAACGCTGCGCGAGCTTATGTGCGATGGCGCGTAACTGCTCGTCGGATGGGTACGCTTGCTGGCCTCCCGCATCCGCTGCGCTTGCAAGCGATAACGGCGCCTCTTTAAGTGCACTCATCACCGCCTCCAGCCCTTTTCCGGAACGGGCGGAAACGGGAAGCACGCATGCCCCCAGCGCGACGCCCAAAGCCTCGGTATCAAGGCTGAGCTTGTGGGAATCCAGCACGTCGATCATGTTGGCCAGCACTGTGACCTGCTTGCCATGTCGCGCGCATTCGCGAATCACCTGGAGTGTGAAATAAAGGCTCTTTTCAAGGCGCGTGGCGTCGACCACACACATCACCTGACTCACGTCAGGGTCGATCAACGACTGCTCGAAGTACTCGACCGCAACTTTTTCGTCCGCGGAGATAGCCTGCAATGAGTAGGTGCCGGGAAAATCGATCAGTTCCATGCCCGGCACGGCGTGCACGCGGCCCCAGCTGACGTCAACAGTAATGCCCGGAAAATTGGCGACCTTATGGTGCAGTCCGGTCAGCCGGTTGAACAACAGGCTTTTACCCGAATTGGGGCTGCCCATCAGCAGAACTTTACTCATTGTGCGAAGTTATCCTCACCAAAACGTGACTAGCGACTTCATCGTCCAGTGAATACACCGTATTGCTGACGCGGTAGACCTTGGGCGCTCCGAAGGCGACCGCATGCAAACACGACACCGTCTCACCGGGGTGAAAACCGAACTCCATCAAGCGGATGCGGTACTTCTCATCAAGGGCGTTGTCATAGCCCAGGATTTCACAGCGGTCGCCGGATTGCAGAGACCAGAGATTGAGCTTCATAGCATTCATTCGATCCCAATAAAAATGAGATCATAGTCTAAATGAGAATTATTTTCATTATTATGGCTTAAATATTTAGGGGTTTTATAAAAAAGCCACCACACCCACACTGTTGCGCCATCTGCAGCCACCAATTAGTCAGAAGTGATCAAATGTGATGCACGTGGTCGATCTCGTACTCGATATCGCCACCGGGCGCCCGTACGATAACGACATCCCCCTCTTCCTTGCCAATCAGCGCCCGCGCGATGGGTGACCCCACCGAGATCATATTGCTTTTTACATCGGCCTCATCCTCACCCACGATGCGATACCTCACCGTCTCATCCGTCGCGAGATTGATCAGGTCGATGGTTGCGCCAAAGATGACCTTGCCGGTCCTGGGAATCGCTGTGATGTCAATTACCTGGGCGTTGCTCAGCTTGCCCTCGATCTCCATGATACGGCCCTCGGTAAAACTCTGCTGCTCGCGGGCTGCGTGATACTCGGCGTTCTCCTTGAGATCCCCGTGCGCCCGCGCCTCGGCAATCGCCTGCACAATGCGCGGACGCTCCACCTTTTTCAGGCGCTCCAGTTCCTGTCGCAGGAAGGTTTCCCCGGCCAGCGTCATCGGAAACTTACTCATGGGCCAATTCTCCTGTGCAGGTCCTGGAGACGTCGCACGGTCATTTCACCTTTAAATTTCAACGCCATACAAATCGCCTGGGCCGCAGTCAGTGTGGTTGTATAAAATACCCGGTGGGCCTCAGCACTGGCGCGGATGGACGCTGAATCCTCGATTGCACGGCGGCCCTCGGTGGTGTTGATGATGATGTCTGCTTCATCATTCTTGATCATATCCACAATATGAGGCCGCCCCTCAAGCACCTTGTTGACCCGGCGCACGGTGAGGCCCGCCTGCTCCAGCACCAGCGCGGTGCCGCCCGTCGCCACCAGGGAGAAGCCCAACTCAGCGAGGTCCCGGGCCACGGCCACGATACCGGGCTTATCCACATCGCGCACGCTCAGCAGCGCGGTACCCCCGGACGGTGGCCCACTGCCGCCGACGCCCAGTTGGGCCTTGGCGAAGGCCTCGGCAAAGGTGTCGCCAGTGCCCATGACCTCGCCGGTGGACTTCATCTCCGGCCCCAGGATCGGATCGACACCGGGGAATTTGTTAAAGGGCAGGACCGCCTCTTTAACACTGTAGTAGGGCGGTACAATTTCTCGTGTGAACCCCTGCGCGGCCAATGTCTGACCCACCATACAGCGCGCGGCAACTTTGGCCAGCGACACACCTATACACTTGGACACAAAGGGCACGGTGCGCGAGGCGCGCGGGTTGACCTCGATAACGTAGATCTTATCGTCCTGCCAGGCCAGCTGCACATTCATCAGGCCTTTGACACCCAATTCCAGTGCCATTCTCTTTACCTGCGCACGCATTTCATCCTGTAGATCACTGTCCAGGCTGTAGGGCGGCAGAGAACAGGCAGAGTCACCGGAATGTACGCCAGCTTGTTCGATATGCTGCATGATGGCGCCGATCACAACTACCTCGCCATCGCTCACGGCGTCAATGTCAACTTCGATTGCAGCGCTGAGAAAACTGTCCAGCAACACCGGAGCGTCGTCCGAAGCCTGTACAGCGTCGCGCATATAGCGCAGCAGGTCCTCCTCCCGGTAAACAATCTCCATGGCGCGACCGCCCAGCACATAGGAGGGACGCACCACCAGCGGATAGCCGATGGCCTTGGCTGCCTCCAATGCCTGCCCGGTGCTGCGCACCGTAGTGTTGGTGGGCTGTCTGAGCCCCAGCTTCTGGATCATTTGCTGGAAGCGCTCCCGATCCTCCGCGCGGTCGATCGCGTCGGGGGTGGTGCCGATTATGGGTACGCCCTGGGCTTCCAGCGCACGCGCCAGCTTGAGTGGCGTCTGGCCACCAAATTGCACGATCACACCTTTAGGCTGTTCCAGATCGACAATTTCCAGCACATCCTCCAGCGTCACCGGCTCAAAATAGAGTCGATCCGAGGTGTCATAGTCAGTGGAAACCGTCTCCGGGTTGCAGTTGACCATGATGGTTTCATAACCATCCTCGCGCAGTGCCAGCGCCGCGTGAACGCAACAGTAATCGAACTCGATGCCCTGGCCAATGCGGTTGGGTCCACCGCCCAGTACCAGAATCTTATCGCGGTCGGTCGGCGCCGCCTCACACTCCTCCTCATAAGTGGAGTACATGTAGGCGGTGGCAGAGGCAAACTCTGCAGCGCAGGTGTCCACGCGCTTGTACACCGGGCGCACACCCAAACCCTGGCGATGCTCCCGCACTGCCGTCTCGGACACGGCCAGCAACACGGCCAGACGTTCGTCGGAGAAGCCCTTGCGCTTGAGCCCAAACATCTGTGCGTGATCAATCTCTTCCAGATTGATCGTTTTCAGGCTGTCCTCGGTAGCCACAATATCCTCAATCTGCACCAGGAACCACGGATCCACGCCGGAGTACTGATACACCTCATCCACGGACATCCCGGCGCGGAAGGCATCTCCCAGATACCAGATACGGTCCGGTCCGGGGTTGGTCAACTCCGACACCAGTTCATCGCGCAGTTCGGGGTCGTCCACATCAATCTTGTGTTCAAAACCGGCGGAGCCCACTTCCAGGCCGCGCAGGGCCTTTTGCAGCGACTCCTGGAAGGTGCGGCCAATGGCCATGACTTCACCCACGGACTTCATCTGGGTGGTGAGACGGGTATCAGCGCCGGCGAACTTTTCAAAAGCAAAGCGGGGAATCTTCGTCACCACATAGTCGATGGAGGGCTCGAAGGAGGCCGGCGTCGCGCCGCCGGTGATGTCATTCTGCAATTCGTCCAGCGTATAGCCAATGGCCAGCTTGGCCGCAACCCTGGCGATGGGAAAACCGGTCGCTTTGGAGGCCAGTGCCGAGGAGCGGGACACCCGTGGGTTCATCTCAATAATCACCATGCGGCCAGTTTTAGGATCCTGTCCAAACTGCACATTGGAGCCGCCGGTCTCCACGCCGATCTCACGCAGTACCGCCAGCGAGGCGTTGCGCATGATCTGGTATTCCTTGTCGGTGAGTGTCTGGGCGGGCGCCACGGTGATCGAATCACCCGTGTGTACGCCCATGGCATCAAAATTCTCTATGGAGCAGATGATGATGCAGTTATCGTTCCTGTCGCGAACCACTTCCATCTCGAACTCTTTCCAGCCGATCAGGGATTCGTCGATCAACAACTCGTTGGTCGGCGACAGATCCAGTCCGCGCCGACAAATCTCTTCGAACTCGTTGCGGTTATAGGCGATACCGCCGCCGGACCCGCCCATCGTGAAGGAGGGACGGATAATGCAGGGAAAGCCAATGGAATCCTGTACCTGAAAGGCTTCTTCCATGCTGTGGGCGAGGGCGGACCGGGGCGTGTCCAACCCGATGCGCTTCATCGCCTGACCGAACAACTGGCGGTCTTCCGCCATGTCGATGGCTTTTTTGGTGGCGCCAATCATTTCCACCCCGTGTGTTTGCAACACGCCTTCACGAGCCAGGTCCAGGGCACAGTTGAGGGCGGTCTGGCCACCCATGGTGGGCAGCAGGGCGTCAGGTTTTTCCACCTCGATAATGCGCGCTACGGTCTGCCACTCGATTGGCTCGATGTAAGTGGCATCCGCCATGGCCGGGTCAGTCATGATGGTGGCAGGATTGGAGTTCACCAGAATGACCCGATAGCCCTCCTCACGCAGGGCTTTGCAGGCCTGGGCGCCAGAGTAGTCAAACTCGCAGGCCTGTCCGATGACGATCGGACCAGCGCCGAGAATCAGGATGCTTTTTATGTCAGTGCGCTTCGGCATGGTGGCTTACTTCTTCCGGGCCCGTGCAGTTATCAGTGCAATGAATTGTTTGAACAGTGGCGCCGCGTCGTGCGGGCCCGGGCTGGCTTCCGGATGGCCCTGAAAGCTGAACGCTGGCTTATCAGTGCGCCGCATCCCCTGCAGGCTGCCATCGAACAGGGACTTGTGGGTGACGCGCAGATTGTCCGGCAAGCTCGCCTCGTCAACCGCGAATCCATGGTTCTGGCTGGTGATCAGCACTGTGCCGTCATCAACATTTTGCACCGGATGGTTGGCGCCGTGATGGCCAAACTTCATTTTTACAGTGGTGGCGCCACTGGCCAGGCCGAGCAACTGGTGCCCCAGGCAAATTCCGAACACCGGGATATCCGTTTCGAGAAAAGCCTGGATAGCGTCAATCGCATAGGTGCAGGGCTGTGGATCACCGGGCCCATTGGACAGGAAAATGCCATCCGGATTCATGGCCAGAACCGCAGCAGCCGGTGTCCGGGCGGGCACCACCGTCAGGCGACAGCCGTGATCGACCAACATACGCAGGATATTGCGCTTGACCCCAAAATCGTATGCCACGACATGCCAGGGCAAATCAGATTCGGCTCGCTCACTATGGCCCACGCCCATTTTCCAGCCACCCTCGCGCCAGGTGTAGCTGTCAGCAGCGGTGACTTCTTTGGCGAGGTCCATGCCATTGAGCCCGGCGAACTCGCGCGCCTGTTGCAGGGCCAGTGCTTCATCGACTACTTCACCTGCCATCAGGCAACCATTGAGAGCGCCCTTTTCCCGCAATATGCGGGTCAGGCGACGGGTATCAATTTCGGCAATCGCCACAATATTGCGGCGCTTTAAATACTCCGACAAACCCTGCTGATTGCGATAATTGCTGGCCAGCAGGGGTAAATTCCTGATCACCAGCCCGGCGGCCCAGATCGCACTGGACTCTTCGTCCTCTGCGTTGGTGCCGGTATTGCCAATGTGGGGATAAGTCAGGGTGACAATCTGGCGCGCGTAGGAGGGATCCGTAAGGATTTCCTGATAGCCGCTCATGGCGGTATTAAACACCACCTCACCAACCGAGGTACCCGAAGTACCTATTGCCAAACCTTTGAAAATACTGCCATCTTCAAGGGCTAATATGGCCGGATTGGACAAGCTAACCTCCGTCGATCAGTGGCATAACGCCAGCTGCGCGCGCTCACAAAAAGGCGAGATGGGGAACCGCATCTCGCCTCTTTAGATGAAAACAGCTCTGGTTATTCACCGGTGCACACTGAACCCGGTGCGCTCGCCGGGCGTGTGTAATCTGGCGAGGGATTGTAGGGGAAGGGCTGCGGAGTGTCCAGACTCAATACTCACTCCCGGCACCCTATTACCCCGCGAAAGGGACTTTGCGCCAGGATGTTCGCCGACCAACCCGACTCATGCAGGCGGCATCGGTTATCGCAGCGAAAATAGTGTCAGCAAAGCAATTACTTTAAGGACAGAAGTGCCTATTATTATCTGTCCCTTACCGACGGCGGAACTCGCTCATGACTTATGTACTCGGCAAAATTGCCGTCATTACCGGTGCCGGATCCGGCATCGGCCGCGCGCTGGCGCTACAACTGAACCGCGAAGGGTGTGAGCTGTATCTAAGCGATATCAATAGCGATAGCCTGGGCGAGACCCTCCGAATGCTGACGCGCAAGGATGTTCCTGCCAACGGCCAGGTGCTGGATGTGGCTGACAAAGCGGGCATGCACGCCTGGGCCGAGCAAATCGCTGCCGCCCGAGGTCACGTGGATATCGTCATCAACAACGCGGGGGTGGCGCTGATTTCAACGGTTGAAGCCAGCAGTTATGACAACATCGAGTGGCTGATGGGGATCAACTTCTGGGGGGTAGTCTACGGCACGCAGGCCTTCCTGCCTCTCCTGCGCCGGGCCAAACAGGGCCATCTGGTCAATCTTTCCTCGGTATTCGGCCTGATTGGCGTACCGACCCAGTCCGCTTACAACGCGGCAAAATTCGCCGTGCGTGGCTATACAGAAGCCCTGCGCCAGGAGATGCATGGCACTAATGTGCATGTATGTTGTGTGCACCCCGGCGGCATCAAGACCAATATCGCGCGCGCCGCTCGCGGCGGCGATACCGCGATGAGCGCCGAGCAACGCGGCAGTGAATTCGAAAAACTCGCCCGGACCACTCCCGAAGTCGCAGCACAGAAAATAATTGCCGCCATCGAAAAGGGCAAGCCGCGCCTGCTCATAGGCCTGGACGCCGCTATCATTTCACTGCTGTGCCGCCTGTTCCCGGTCAGCTACCCGCGCTTCATGCTGGCACTGGCCAAGCCGCCTGAGGGTCTCCTCAACAAATGACGCGCCCTGCAGGCCGACAGCCTGACCGCCACTAAACCCATGCTACGAGAGAAGACACCATGACCGATACATCCCAAGCCCTGCTGTTCGACCTGACCCTGACGGATGAACAGCGCATGAATCGCGAATCCATGCAGCGATTCGCCGCCGCCGAAATGCGGACACTGTCCAAAGCGGTGGACGCTGGCACCAGTCCGGTTCGGGACTTCTACCCTAAAACCGCAGAACTGGGACTGACCCTGCTGCCGATCCCCGAGGCGCTCGGGGGTGCCGGTGTCGAGCGCTCTCCCATCTCCAACGCCCTCATTTTCGAGGATCTCGCACACGGTGACATGGCCATGACGCTGGGTTCGATAACTCCCATGTCCTTTGTGAACACACTGCTTGACCAGGGCTCGGATGCACAGCGCGAGAAGTACCTGCCACTTTTCTGCTCCGGCGATTTCAAAGCCGCAACCACCGCCCTGCTGGAACCGCGCGCGACCTTCGAACCCACCGCGCCTGCGACTACCGCCGATCGCTAACGCGGATGGTTATCGCCTCTCGGGCACCAAGTGCATGGTGCCATTGGGTAGCGACGCGGAACTGGTGCTGGTTATCGCGCAGCTGCAGGACAAGGGCCCTGCAGCCTTCATTATCGAAGGCACACCGCCGGGCATGACCCGCACTGCAGAGGCCAATATGGGCCTCTACGGGGCGCAGTTAGCGACGCTGGTGCTGGACAATGTACAACTACCGGCCAGCGCACTGCTCGGCGATGGTAACTTTGATTTACAGCGTTTCATCGACCTGAGTCGCATCGGCATCTGCGCTTTGGCCGTTGGCACCTGCCAGGCGGTACTTGACTATGTCATACCGTATTGCAACGAGCGCGTGGCATTCGGTGAACCTATCACCAACCGCCAGTCTGTGGCATTCATGATCGCCGACATCGCCATTGAACTGGAGGCCATGCGCCTGATGACCTGGCGCGCCGCATCACGGGCGGAACTGGGTCTGGATTTTCACGAACACGCTTACCTCGCCAAGCTGTTCTGCGCCGAACACGCCATGAAGATTGGTACTGACGGTGTACAACTGCTGGGCGGACACGGTTTCTGCCGCGAGCACCCCGTGGAGCTGTGGTATCGCAACCTGCGCGCCATCGCGATACTGGAAGGCGTCGCCAGCGTCTGACCCTCGACTTTCCCCATTCGACTTCAGGAAGCAAACCAATGATCAATCTCGAACTCTCAAAAAAGCACCAGGAAACGTTTGAACAGACCATGATGCTGGCGGAACACATGATGCGCCCCTACTCGCGCAAGTATGACAAGGAAGAACATACCTACCCCAAGGAAATGGAAGAGGTGGCGAAACTGATCGGTGGTGCACGCTCCAATCCCGGTGGCCCCAAAGTGCCTGTCCCGGCCGGCACGGTGGTCAACGGCGGCAACATGGGAGCAGTCACCGGTCTCTTCGGCCTGTGCTGGGGTGACGTGGGTTTGTTCCTGGGCATGCCGGGCAGCGGACTGGGTAATGCCGCGATCACCGCCGTGGGCACTCCAGAGCAGGTGGAGAAGTACGGCAGCAGTTACGCGGCCATGTGCATTACCGAGCCTGGTACCGGCTCCGATTCCGCCAATATCAGCACCACTGCAGTAGCCGATGGCGATGAATGGGTACTCAACGGTGAAAAAATTTATGTCACCGACGGGCAGCGCAGCGACACCCTGGTGGTCTGGGCCACGCTGGACAAATCGCTGGGCAAGGCGGCCATCAAATCCTTTATCGTGGAGAAGGGCACACCCGGTTGCGAGGTCATCCGCCTTGAGCACAAGCTGGGCATACGGGCCTCTGATACCGCCTCCATCAGCTTCAATGACTGTCGCATTCCGAAAGCGAATATTCTGGGCAGCCCGGACATTGCCACCGATGCCGAGGGGCGCAAGAAAGCCTTTGGTGGCGTCATGCAAACCTTCGACAACACCCGCCCACCGGTCGCGGCTATGGCTATTGGTGTGTCGCGCGCTGCCCTGGACCTGTCCCGGGCGCTGCTGAAAGACGAAGGCGTGGAACTAAAATTCGATAAGAAGCCAGCCAACCTGAGCGCGCTTGAGGCCGAGTTGTGTCAGATGGAGGCGGAGTGGCACGGCGCAAGATTACTGGTGCTGAAAGCCGCGTGGATGGCAGACAACAAAATGCCCAACTCCATGGAAGCCTCGATGTGCAAAGCCAAGGCCGGACGCGTGGGCAACAACATTACCCTGCGCTGCGTGGCTCTGTGCCAGAGTCTGGGCTACAGCGAGCAATACCTGCTGGAGAAGTTTGCGCGCGATTCCAAAATCCTGGATATCTTCGAGGGCACGCAGCAGATACAACAGTTAATCGTGGCGCGCCGCGTGCTGGACAAATCTTCCTCTGAACTCAAGTAGACTGCCGGGGCGGACTTCCTCTTGCAGGGGCAACTGACCCGCCAGCAACTGACTGTGCTCATCCTGGCCCTGATGGCCACAGGGATGGGACAGTCGCTGGTATTCGCCATTCTCGCCCCCCTGGGAAGGGAAGTGCACCTGCGCGAACTGCAGATCACGTCCATCATCGCGCTGTCGGCGCTGATCTTCGGCGTCGCGGCGCCCCGTTGGGGCCGCCTCAGCGATCGCATCGGACGCAAACCCATTATCATCACGGGTTTGGTGGGCTACGCAACAGGCACATTGTTGTTTACCAGTGTGTTTTACGCAGGCCTGACCGGCTTGCTCAGCGGCGCCCTGCTCTACGGGATATTGCTGCTAACACGCTGTAGCCAATCGATCGTGATGTCTGCCACCGGGCCCGCCAGCGCCGCCTACGCCGCTGACCACACCAGTCGCGAGCAACGCACCAGAACCATGGCCCGACTGGGGACAGCCAACAGTATGGGCACGATCCTCGGTCCTGCCGTGAGCGGAGCGCTCGCGACTTTTGGGCTGCTGGCTCCCCTGTATTTTGCCGCCGCCCTCGCCGCCGTAGCCGCGTTGGTGGTGTGGCGCAAGCTGCCGCTTACGGGTGGCGCGGCGCATGCCACTGATCGCAAACCGGGCCCGAAGCTGCGCTACAGCGACAGCCGCATCGCCTTGTTACTGGTCACCGCGGTCGGCGTATTTGTGGGCTTCTCCAGCATTCAGCAGACGTTGGGCTTCCAGTTGCAGGACAAGCTTCACCTCAGTGGCATCGAGACCGCGCAAATGACCGGTGCCGCGTTGATGGTCTCTGCTGCCTTCACCTTTTTAATACAAGTCACTGTAATGCAGCGCCTGCAGTTAAAGCCCACGCAATTTATCCGCGTGGGCCTGCTGTCCATGTTGTTCGGGGCCGCCGTGGTGTCCGGCTTCGAGACCTTTGCGGTACTGGCCGTCGGGATGGCATTTTTGGGTACCGGCATGGCCCTGTGCATGCCGTCGATTTCCGCCGGGGCGTCCTTGGCCGTGTCTCCCGAGGAACAAGGCGCGGCGGCGGGACTGGTGAGTTCCTGTCCCGCGATCGGATTTGCCATCGGTCCCATCTGCGCCGGTGCGCTGTACCAGATTCACAGCCCACTGGCGCCGCTGTTCAGCGCTGCGGTATTCTTCGCTGCGCTGCTTATCCTGGTGTTCTCTGACCGCCAGCCAGGCCGGTGAATAGCACGCCAAATGGGTTCTGGTGGGGCTGGCCAGGGGCCATGTATGCCCAGTTGCATACTTGATCACCTAAGCCAGCCTTCTTGGTTCTCCAGTGATAGGAGTCTGGCATTGCGCCCCTTACTTCAGCGCTACACTGCTTAGAAATTAACGGCGTTTTCCGCAGCCATATTTCGCGCTGCCCTGCACTTCAAAAGCGGTTCGAGTGACACCATCAGTCACACTATAAATGCAGCTTCGACTCGCCGTATAAAATGGCTTTTTAAGGACGAATTGTGAGCCGTTAACAGGTGCTGTGCCAAAGATGACTGTGGTTCCACTGACATCCGTTACGCTGATCGTCGCCCCAGGAGAAGCCGATGCCAGCGTAAGTTCAAGGTTTCCTGAGGAGCTGTAGAATTTTGCGCTAACAAGGCTCATTGTAGAAGTTTCAGGCTCTGGCTCGGCTCGGGCTCTGGTGTAGGCCCCGGGTCAGACGTGGCGGAGTGGGTCCAGTCCGTGTACCCGATCATTTTTCCAGGCGCAGTTGTTGCGGAAGAACCGGTTGGGAAATTCGTACCGTATCTTTTGTTGATAATGTACATTTGCCAAACATCGTCACCTTCTGCAGGGTAGTTTTTCCCATCTGAAAAAGTCGTATTGTGCAACCACGTCATCGCCCTCAGGATGGCTCTGTCCGACCACTCAAATGCAGGGTATCCGGCGCGATAAAGCATTTCAGCTGAAACAACTACGCCCTGCAAACCCTCGTACACATAGTTCTCCTGGGGCGGCGGCCAACTGAAAGAGCCTCCACGGCGCTGGTCATCGGGCAAGACGCCATCGACATTGTAACCATTAATCTGGCTTCCTTTGGGGTTAATCCCGACAGGCTTTTCTTGGTTAACTTGCCAGGAAAGGTCTCCGTATTTAAAGCCACTGTAGGATGACCGGTCTCCCAACCAGCCCTGGAAAACCTGGATCGACCTATCCAGGTCAGCTTTATCCCCAAGATAAAGCGCTGCAGCGATTCGACTGGCTGATGCATGAGTCCCGTGATTATTGGGGCGCTTCTCGTGCACCGCAACAATGGAACCACGCCCCCCTTCAGTATCGGCAAATCTGGCCTTATCAAGCCATGCTCGGAATTGGTTTTTATCAAAACTCGGCGCGTAATTTTTAAGATCGATAAGGTCAGCAGCAATGGCGTATGAGCCTATTGACCGGGAAGCGCCCAATTCGTCCCATTCCAGGCTTCTCGAGACGGGATTCAGCTCCACCAGTCTCTGCAGGGTATACACAACCTCTTCAGCGTAGATTGTATTGCCAGTCCGTGCGTAGACAAGCGCTTTAGCCACTGTGTTTGTATCAGTCTTATCGTCCTGATTGGAGAGATCGGGATCGTTTGTACTGGTTTGGGCATAACTTACCAATTTCTCCCAGGAGGCACCCGTTACGGGTAATTTGTTCAGTTCTGCCCTGGATATCCAGATTCCACTGCTTCCAATTTCCTGCGCATAGACGCCCTGAAATGAAAAGAAGAAACAGACCAATAAAAACGTAACCCTGAATAAGCCTTTAAAGTTCGCGATGGCCATTTTTTTGACTCCTTCATAAGATATTCCTATAAAGGATAATATTAGTTAAGAACTAGTTCGAAAAGGAATTTCACGAAAAAAGTCGAAAAAACCTTAAATTGGCGATTCTGCGCTTCGCGGCAGTGTTAGTAGAAGCAAGCAGAGCAGTCCTGCCAGCCCTGCCGCATGGTAACGGTCTCTGTAACGGTGGAACGTTCGTTCACAGACCTCCAGCAGTTGGGCGGCCTACTCGTCGGTCAGGCGACGGTCATGCCAACTCGTACAGGCTACTTCCAAGCGCATCATCCGTAGTGCCTGCAGCGCGCGCGACCGATTCATGCAGTTCATTCCTTCGCTCGGTAGAACCGGACACTTTATGTGCTATACGACCGGAAAGATTATGTGTCACGGCACGTCGCGGCAGTCGTGGATTCCGGAAATAGGGAGCCGATAATTCTGACGGGGGATCGCCACACTCCGCCACAATGGGCGACAGAGAGCGGGATTTCTGTTGTGACCAGGTGGAGGCCGTCCACCAGGTCGCTAACCGTTGCCGTAACCCACGACCCGGACGTATCCCCATAACGCACCTCGCAACGTTTCGCATCGACATCCGTACTGGCAGTCCACGACAGGCGCGCTTCGCCATGCGGTGCAGCACTTAGTCTATGAATATGCTAATTACTTTATTACTCTTATATTTCATAAGACTATACAGTATTTATAATGTGATTTATGTCTTGCGAAGGTGTCATTATTGGCATTATTACCATCTGTTAACTGCCAATAACTTATTTGCAAAGAAAAAATAGGGTGTCTTAATTAGGGGTTTATAGAGGCTTGGGATGATTAGGCGTCTTCGCACATAGCCGACGCAAACGGATTAGGGCTGTGAAGCCAGACAATTCCACTGAGCAGGCAGCCGAACTCAATCAGGACTGGCAGGGAGTCCATTCCCTGACTGCCCGGAGTCAGCTCCCGCCCGCCGACAGAGTCGGGCGGTCGAACGGGAACTGCTCGTGCTCGACACGCGGATCAATCAGACCGTTCTCCAGGAAGTCGAGTAGCGGTAGCTGAGCCTCTTCCGGGATGTCGACCTGCGGCATCAGCGGATCGAGGTTGTCCGGGAACTGCTTGTCCCGACCATCCAGATAAAAGTCGACGGCCTGGGCCATGCTCGAAAGTTTGCCGTTGTGCATGAAGCTGCTCTTGAGCGCAGCATTGCGCAGCGTCGGTGTACGGAACTTGCCGCGATCCTCGGGCAGTCCGGTCACTTCCTGGCGGCCTTTATCCTCTGCCGGTGGCCGCACGCCAATGTTGTGGAACTGGTTGTCGGTAAACAGTGGCGGCGTATGGCAGCTCGCGCACAGGCTCACCTTGAAGGCATCCCAGCCGGCTTGCTGATTCGCTGTCATCGCGCTGCTATCTCCAGCCATGAAGGCGTCCCATGGGGTCTGGTCCGGAACCAGCGTGCGCTCATAGCTTGCGAGTGCGAAGGCGATGCGGTCTGCACTGACGGTCGAGTTGCCGAAGGCGTCCTGGAACAGGTCCGGATAGCTCGGCGAGCTGGCCAGCCGGGCGGCCACGTCAGCCGGCAGGTTGGTCGCCAGGCCCAGCGGTACGGCAGTATTGAGCTTGGCCACAACGGCGGCCCAGTCGCGGCCCTGATGCGCCATCTCGACAACGCGCAGCGGCGGTCGCACGGCCTGATTCTCTAGCGCTCCGCCGGAGGCAATCCGCTGCACACCACTGACCGGATCGAGGAACCGCGAGCCGGCGGCACCGTCGACGAACAGTTCCTGGGAGTACTGGCTACCGATGAAGACCGGCGCCGCGCGGCGTGTCACCTGTGGGCCGAAGCCGAAATCCGGATGCGAGATCGGCTGGTTGTTCGAGTTCGCCAGTGCGACACCGGGCGAGCCGACCACGTCATCGTCGTTGCCAAAGATTAAGTCCGGCCCGGGGTGCGCGCCGAGGCGCGGATCCGCACCTCCGGCGAGTGGCATGTGGCAGGTTCCGCACGCCACAGTGTTGTCGTTGGAGAGCTGTTCGTCCCAGAACAGGATTTTGCCCAGGATCCGCTTTTGTTCGGTGATCGGGTTCTCCGGCGGCACGGGCACTGGCGGCAGATCGGCGATGCCACCGGTGCCGGTGCCGGCAGCGGGCACGATCTCGATGGCCAGCGCCGCCCAGTCCACGACTGAGCTGAAGGTGCCGGAAAGTGCGGCCACTTGTGCAGTGTCGAAGGTCTGGTCGCCGATCACGAGCCCGGCGGTGCTACCGCCCGAGCCCGCGCCTATGTTCGAGAGGACATTGAAGCCCACCGCCGTGTGCGTCGCACCGCGTCTGGCGACCGCAACGAAGGCGGTTGCGCCCGCGTTATCGATTGGGAGTGCAAGATTCCAGGCATTCTGATCGACCCCTCCGCTGCAGGCTCCGGCCACACCGTTGTTCAGGACAAGCCGAGTCCAAGGACTCCCGTGACGTTAACCTTGGGCTTGGTCGCGACCGTCGCGATATACAGATCGCCATCCGTGGCGGCGAGGGTGGTAGCTGTCTGGATCGACGTCACCGCTGTACCGATCCCGGTCTGGATCTCAGCAACGACCGGGCTCTCGCTACGCCCTCACAGACATCGAAGGCTTCGTCGCAAGAAATTCCCCGCACCGGCCCGTCGGCGACGCTGGCAACCCGCAGTGGCGTCACAGAATTCCGTGCCATCGCAGAAAAGGCCGTTGCTGCACAGTCCATGGTTGGTCGCATGGATGCATTGGTCGGATGCAATGTCGCAGGAATCGCTGGTACAACTCACCCCGTCGTTGCAATCGGGGACCGCGCCGGCGGCGCAGGTGCCCGCATTGCAGCGCTCGATCCCGTTGCAGAAAATACCGTCGCTACACTGCGAGTCGAGAGTGCAGCCGCCCGAGCCGCCACTCGTCACGACGGCGAGCTCCGGCGAATTCGCCCCTTCCTTGGAGCTGTAGTAGCCGTTGTCGGTGCCGACGGTCTTGAAACAGAATCCGTAGTTGCCGCTGGTACCGATGACGGTCGTCACGTCGAACTCGACCCACTGGCCGACCGTGGTTGCACCCACCGATGCCAGCGGTGTCCCGCCGCAGGCCGGGGCATTGGAATACGTAATCGTGTTCTCATTGAACGGCTGCGTCAGAGCGTACAGCGTAAGGCCGTTGACGGTCTTGTCCACTGTGTACAGCCGCAAGGTCGCCGAGTCCGGCGGCGCCGACAGCCCGGCCACATCGAACTGGACGTAGCTGTTCCAACCAGTGCGAGTACGCAGTGTGGCCTCAGTCCCATAGTTTTTGCTGGGCTTGCTCGAATTCACCTTCGAGTCGCCAGTCGGGAAGTAGGTTTTCTGCGATGCGCCGAGCGGATCGAGCGCGAAGTCGAGCGTCGTCTCGAAACCCGTCTTGACAATTGCCGACATCGATTGCGAGACGTAGCCGGGCGCACTGGCTGTGACCGTGTGTGTTCCTTCCGGAACGTCGTCGAGCAGATAGAAACCGGCGAAATCGGTGACAACCGAGCCGCCGGAATACGAGACGGTGGCTCCCTCAATCGGCTCGAGCGTAGCGCTTAAGACCTCACCCTCGATCACGGTATGGCCCGGATGCAGATTGAAATTGAGCGTCAGGGTTGTGCCCGCGATGACCGTGATCGTGTCCTCGTGCCCCTCGAACGCCAAGGCCGTCGCTTTCAGCGTCTGGACCCCAGCGGGGATATTCGTGATGGTGTAGTTGCCGTTGGCATCAGTGTTCACCGATCCGCCGGGGTACTCGATGTTCGCGCCCGCGATCGGCAGCCCTGTTGCGTCGGCCACCACGCGCCCGGTAACCCTGCCCGCAAGCTGGAGTGTAAAGTCGGCAATGACTGTCTGGCCACCTGCTACTGAAACCGGCTGATTCACCGTCGCGTAGCCCGAAGCCACTACGGTGAGTGTCGGCGTGCCGGGCGAAACGTTGGTGAAGCTGTATTTGCCCAAGGAATTCGTGGTCGTGGACCTGCCGGGGAACGAAACCGCGGCTCCCGGGATCGGATTTCCACTTGAATTGGTCACGGTCCCGTTGATGCTACCCGGTACGAGATCCCCTGCCGCGGCAATTCGGATGAATGGTGCGATCGAGGGCACGCCTGCACTGTTGACAAGGAACAGCATGTAGTAGCCCGGTGCCGCCGAGTTGGCGTCAGGCGGCGCGTTCACCGTCAGATTCTGGCCCGAGACACTGAAGGTGAGCGGAATGTAGCGCTGGTTCTGGTCATAGGTGTGGGTAACGCCGCCGCCGCGGATGAGCGCGATGCTAGCGATGTCCGCCGCGTTGGGTGAACTCACGACGAACGTGCTGCCGTAGCCGGTGGTGGCGGGCGCCGACGTGATGGTCGGCCGCGCCCCCTTGAACAGGTAGGGGGGCGAGAAGACCTGGGCGTGCGTGCGCCGATCACCGCCCTCGCCGCCCCCCGCGACGATGCGGCCGTCTGGCAACAGCAGTGTGGACGAGTGGTACATGCGGGCCTCGGACATAGCGGCCATCACGGTCCAGGTCTCCGTGTCGGGATTGAATATCTCGGCCTCCATGACCGCGCAGGTGTCATCGTCGGCCTGGCACGTGCCGCCGACTGCAATCACTTTGCCGTCCGGCATGACCGTCAGATCGTGCCGCCGCCGCGCAAAGTTCATCGGAGCGACATAGCGCCACGATGGCGAGGCGACATTCATGTCGATCGCCGTCGCAGTGTTGACTGCCGGGTCGCGACCGCCAGCGTTGAGGATCTTGCCGGGTCGGTACATCACCGACGACATCGAGTAGCCAGACCCGCTGTAGAGGCTGCTGGGCCCCGCGGTCCAGGAACCGCTGCCCGTAGTGTTCAGAAAATAGGTTTTAGTTGGGGGCCGCCCTGGAAGATCTTGCCATTCGGCAGCTGGTACATGAATGGGTACAACGAGAGGTCGAGGCTCGCACCACTCAGCAATGTCCAGGTATCGGCGACGGGGTCATAGACCTCGGGCTCGAGTACCCGGTTCTTGTTCTCGTCGTCACCGCTGGTAATAAGCGCGCGCCCGTCGCCGAGCGCGAGCAGCGTCGCGTACCAGCGCGCCTTGATCATGTCGGCGCCCGAGGTCCACTTCATGGTGAAAGGATCGAACAGCGCCGTGTGGTGGGTACCCTGGTGAGTCTCTTGCGCCTGCCCTCCGCCGACCATCACGCGACCATCGGGGAGCGTTATTTGCGACGCGCAGTGGAGGTCGCCAACGGAGAACGGTGTCGGAGTGAAGCTGTTGGCGGTCGAGGGATCCCAGACCCGCGCGTCTTCGCCAGTCGACCACACGAGCACCTTGCCCGTCGGCAGCAGCACCATGTGCTTGGCCATCACGCCCCAGTCGAGGACGGGACCCCACTGTCCGATCTGGGAAGTAGTGCCCTGGGCGAGGGCGGGGGCGGGGGCGATCAGGGCGTACAATAGCAGTGTGAGTGCAAGCGCCAAACGAGACCGCCGCACGGATAGGTAAAAGTGATTCATAAACTGGCTCCCTTCCATGATCCAGATATATTCACGGGGTCGACTTAACCTTGAACCCCTATACGAGACCCGCTCCAAACAGTGCCAACTCAACACAAGGCATGGCTCTGGAAGTCATTTCTGCAAGTTTGATGCCACCTAGTCCTAGTTCTTTGTTTTCTTTAGTATTTTTTATGATGTAACCATTTCTCTTACGTGTAGCTGTATGTAGTTATGTAAGAAAAACTGACAACAGGCACAGACTCGCTTGCCCTTAAACTAGGGCTTCAACTCAACCGCCGCAACCGCCCAGTCAACAATGCCGCTAAACGACCCCACCACGCCAACAACTCCCGCCGCACCGAACATCTGATCCAACACCGCCACCGAAGCGCGGGTTCCGCTACTGCTGCCCTGCGACACAAGAACCTGCTCAACAAAACCGCCACCGGCAGTGTGACTCACGCTGCGCATCGCAACCGCCGCGTGTACCAGGGAATTCGCACCGGTTGTCGGTAGACTTACGCCGTAGCTCGAACTGTCCAAACCACCCGAACACGCACCACTGGTTCCATTGGTGTTCGCCGACGCGAGACCGCCCACGCTACCGACGCCGGAGTATCTGGCCACCGCGATCACTGCATTCGAGGCGCTGCCCGAAAGCACTGCCGTCACCACACCCGAGGACGCAGAGGGCGTGCCAGTTGCGGTCCAGATCGATACGCCAGTCTGGTTGCGACCGCTGCACTGCCCGCGAAGCTTGGTCCAAACCAATCCCAAACCGTTGACTGTGTTTACAGTTCGAAAGCCCTTGGAAGAAATCGACGCCAGATAGACGTGACCGTCCGCAGCCGAGAGGGCCGTGTTGGTCGAAACGCTGGCCGTCTCTGAAGAAACTCCAGTCTTCACCTCCTTGAGACTGATGTTCGCGGTTGAAACGGTTGTGCCCGTTCCACTTAGATTCACCGCAACGAGCGATTCATCCGGGTCGTCACTCGCGATGAAAAGCGACGCGCTCTTCGAACCAACCGACAAGGGTGCAAAGTTCGCCTGGACGTTTTGGCTCGCTCCGGGGGCGAGGACGAACGAGCCGGGGCCGCCCAAGCCGAATTCAGCCGAGTGCGGACCGGCCAGACTCACACCCGTCACGCTGAGATTGGCCGAGCCGTCATTCTTGATATTGATGGTTTGGCTAGTGCTCTGCCCAACCGCGACAGAACCGTAGTTGTAGCTGAGCGGGTTCACAGTGACATCGGGAACGTCGGGGACTGAGCCTCCCGTCACGACGACAAGCTCAGGTGGAAAGGCTCCTTCACGGGAATCAACGTAACCACTGTCAGTTGACGAAGAAGCGAGCCCGAAGCTGAACTGTCCTTCACCAGCAACCACTGACGTCACATCGAACTCAATCCACTGACCTGGGCTGGTTGCTCCAGCGTTGCCGAGCGCGCCGCCGAACGGGGGAGCGTTAGCGAACGTGATTCCCAACTCGGACCACGACGTATCAGGCACGCGGAACAAGGTGCCACCATCCTTGCTGCCGTCAGTGACATAGAGTCTCAACTTCGCGCTCTGCACCGAACCGCCCAGGCCCACAACATCGAACTTCAGATAGGAGTTCCAGGGCGTGGACCCACCGCGCACGCGCAGGTTGTTCTCCGTACCGTAGTTCCTGCTAGCGCTCGAGAAGTTGACCTTGGAATCGGCCACCGGAAGAAACGTCGACCCAGGCGGTGGCGCGGTCACGTTGATATAGTTCGAGCGTACGAGTTGCGTCGCTACCGCCGACTATTGGTCACGACCAGAGTCACCGTCTTGAGACCCTCCGTCGTGTACTGATGAGTCGGGTTCCGCAACGTCGATACGCTGCCATCACCGAAGTCCCAGGCCCACGATGTAGGCAGTCCCGCTGACTGATCCGTAAAGGCGACCGTCAACGGTGAGGAGCCCGACACTGGGCTCGCCTTAAAGTTAGCCGTCGGCGCCACCGGAGGCCCTGCCGAGACCATGGGATGCACAAGCGGTATCGTCTTGGGAGAGGGTAGCGAGGTGGAGTTCAGGGTTAGCTGGATCGGGTAGACCACGATCTGCGTCGGGTAGACCTCGTAGTAGAGGATTGCGCCCCGGTTGATGATGCCGGCGAGTTCAGGTCCCAAACGTTCGGGTTCTGCAATCCCCGACAAACCAGAAGTCGCGTGTGGGCTTCCGGAGTGCCCGCGCATGTAACCCACCACATCAGGATTGTTGAGCGTCTGGGTAAGAGGGATGAAACTGTTCTCATTATGGGGATGGTGCGCTAACAGGAAGATGTTCTCGTTGCGACCAGTTGCCTGGGTAGCGAGCTGGTCGACACGCGATACATCTGCGGATGAGACCACGTTGTAGCCGCCATTGGAGTTGTTGAGGCCGATGAAATCCAGGCCATGCCAGCCAGTAGTCACCGTAAGCCCGTTGTATCCTGCGACAACATTCGATCCGCTCTCCCACACAGCCGTCGAGCCGATGTAGGTCTGGTAATTGGTGAAACCAACCGTGCTGTTCCAATCGTGGTTTCCAGGCACCGCTCGATACGGGATTCCACTCACAGTCAGACGCGTGTTAATCGTATTGAGAAAGGTCCTCCACTGGTTTTGATCCGACGCGTTGTCGACCAGGTCACCGGCAAACATGACAAAGCTCACCGGGTGCGGAATCAAGGCTCCAGCCTGTCCACCTGCAACGATCGTATCCAGAACATTCTCGAACCTCCTTGATCGATAGCGTCTCTTGGCTGCGAGTCGCTGATCTGGGCAAACGTAAAGAGCGGCACCGCACTGTAGGCGGCGACCGGCAACAGACTGACGCACAAAAAGGCCAACGCCTGTAAGAACAGGCGAGCGCCACGGCTATCCTGAAGCACGCACTCGGACCGCCTGCGCTCATTGGTCCGCAGGTTCATTGGATAAGCACTCGTGGTAATTGCAGCCTTGTGCTGATCGCAACTCCTCTCATGTTCCAATTCGATGCACAGAATCGGCTCCTCCTACCTCTTTGCGGTATTCGCACCACACAGGCCCCCATCAACGCCAAGCACCGCCCGGGGAAGCGCTTTAACAAGGCAAGTTTTAAGCCACCAAAATCTGGAGGCCTGTTTTTATTCAAGTTTGCAGTTGCAAAACCATTTTTATACTTGTAACTGTGTAAAAAAAACTGACAAATGCGTGTCAAAATCCCTGTTTCCGATAAATCGGTGCAACACTACATTTGAGAATTTTGACGAAGGAACCCCACCACAGCCGACTATTCCTCTGCGCTGTATCAGGCCACCGTTTGAGTATAGGACAAGATGCAGGGTGTCGTGGGCAAATTGACGTTAATTTTCTTGCCCGTTCGTGTCTTGGGTTTGTATAAATCTCAGGATGAGCTGCCGAACCTCGGTAAAAACCTCATCCTGGGGTTGAGTTGCATCTACAATCGCAAAATGTGGCACCTTATCTTGCATCTCGAGGTAGTCGCGCCGACGCTCCTCCAACAGCTCGATAGTACCTTCTTTCTTTCGTGCAAAAAGCATTTCCGCCGGCGCATCCAGATAGATAACCAGATCAGGTTTTGGGTAAAAATGCTCCAACATATAACCGTGCAACCGACTCGTCCAACGACCATCACGACCATTTACATGAAAATGATAAAAATCGGCGTAGAAGTGACGATCAAAAATAACAATTTGCCCGCGGCGAATGAAATACCATGTCAGCAATTGCCGATACCATTCTTCCGCGGTGTTATTCAAGAAGGTAAACGCAGTCGTCAGTTGTTTGAGGAGTCTTTTGGGTACACTTCTGCTGGGCTGCTTCCTGTCATTCGAGATATCACGTGGACCGCCCTGGTCTTGACCTCCCTTTAGCTTCCGCTTCACCCATCGGATCAGGTGTGTCGTTGGCAAGGCATAATTGCTTTCATCGCGATCGACTCCCATATAAATCCGCTTTGATTTAAACGAAGCATCCTGCAAAAGCCGCTTACTGATGGTCGACTTTCCACAACCATCGGGACCAATTAATGCCACTGAAAACATGATCCTTATCTTCTCCTCACACCAGGTAACCGTACCCTATAGAACTACGGCTCGGCATCAACGTATCAATGTATGCCAACTTTAGAGGCCAGATATACGTATGGCGTCGAGCCGGCCGTCATCAAGCAGGTTACTGGCAAGCCGGGAGGAGCCATATTGGGTCGTAACGGATCTGCTATGGGTGGGCCGACCGACCGCTTTCAGGGTGCGTGCGTCCAGTCCGTCCAGGCCATGCACTTGCCGTGGTTGGCCTCATCGGTCTGGAAATTGGTGCCGTAGGTTTTGTTGATCACCCACGGTACCCAGGTATCGTCGCCGGTGGCCCACCAGCCTTGTTCCGGATCGTGTTCGGATACTGCGTATCGAGCAGCTTACGAACTCGCACGATGCGCAGGATGGCTTGATCGGACCAGTCGAACACGTCGTAATAACCGGCGCGCTCAAGGACCACGGCCTCGACAAGGATGCCCTGCAGTGCCTCCCACGGGTAGCCGGTATGGACCGGTGGAATGGCGAACGGGCCGCCGCGTCGCATCTCCTCGGGCAGTGCGCCGCCGATCGGTAGGCCCTGCTTGACCGCACCGACCGGATTGACGCCGACAGGGTTCGTCTCGTCGGCCTGCCACGACAGGTCGTCGACCCAGCGGAAATCATCGTAGACTGCCCGATCACCGAGGAAGCCCCTGAAGACGTCCGCCGTGCGATCAAGCTCGGCCTGGTCGCCCAGGTAGACTGCGATCACAGCACGCGCCATCCCGCACATGCGGCCGTGGTTGTTCGTGCGCTCCTCGTCTTCAGCAATCATAGTGCCGTCGGGCCATTTCACGAAACGGATCTGGTCGATCCAGTCGCGGAAGGTCGCATCGAAGGTCGGGTCGTAGCTCGCGAGGTCGATCAGGTCGGCCGTGATCACGTACGACACTATATTGCGACACGGCCCGACGGCCTGGGCAGAACCCACCTCGGTGCCCTTCGCCCATTTGATCCCTTCCAGCGCCTTCTGGCGGTAGGGTTCCTCGCCCGTGCGGGCGTAGACGAGCCCAACGGCGAGCGTTTGCGTGTCGTGGTCCGAGGCTAATTTGCTGATTGGCTGCAAGTCGTAAACGAGATCGGCCTCTTCTTTCAAGTCGTCCCACGCCGGGCCGCTCATTGGCAGACTCGAGAGCTCCTGTGCAGAGATCCAGATGCCATCCTTGACCATCGCGCCCCGGCCGCTGAGCGACACGTCGACCTGTGGCTCGTCTATATCGTCGCTCGCGATCTCGAGTGTAGCGCTCGCGGCGCTCTTCGACAAGCGGATCGAAACGCACGGCGATGTCCTTCGCAGCGCCGGGCGCCACCGTGAAGGGCGCCATCCCGGACACGATCGTGAACAGCGACTCGTTCGCACCGCTGAGCGAAGTGGTCGCGACGTTCAGGTCCGCCAAGCCGTCGTTGCTCACGCGGAACGTCGTTGAGCGGCCCTCGCCGATGCTCACGAAGCCGTAGTCGTGGCTCGCCGGGGCGACTGCGATGTCGGACTCAACCGTGTCGACCACCTTGCCCGACAGCGCCACATCGAGCGGGTTCTCGTCGGGGTCATCGGACTCGATGCGCAGGACAGCGCTTGGTCGGCCGACTGCGTTGGGAACGAGGCTGACCGTGACCTCGCGAGCCGCGCCGGGCGCAAGGGCAAAGGGCGCGCCGCCGGCGTCGATCATGAACTCGCCCGCGTCGGCGCCGCCGATTGAAGTGCCGGACACGTTCAGATTCGCATTGCCGTCGTTGTGGACCGTGAACGACTGCGATTTGCTCGTCGCTTTAAGCACCGTGCGGTAGTCGTGCGATGCCGGCTCGACGCGCACGTCGGGCAGCGGCGTGCTGCTGCCGGCGGGCTTCAGCTCAACGGCCAGTACGGCCCAGTCGACGCTGTTATTGAAGCTGCCGGAGACGCTCGTCGTCTGCGGCGTCTCGAGCACGGTGTCCTGCACCGCCAACGAAACGCTGTCGCCACCAGTGCCCTGCACGGCCTCAACACGCTCGGTGTAGCCGGGGCCGGGTGTATGGCTCCTGTTACGCATCGCCGCCGCGGCGAACACCAGCGAACGGGGTTCGCTGGTGTTCATATCAAAGGCGTAGGACGAGGAGTCCGAGCCGCCAAAGCAGGCGCCGCCAGGCCCATTGGTGTTGGCGGAGGCAGGCGCACCGAGTGGCTCGGCGGCGTCGACGCCAGCGTAGCGCGATACCGTGATGACGGCGTTGGTAGGCGCCGATTCGAAGCTGGCAGTGACTGAGCCCGCCGAGCCCGGATTGCCGATCGCGCGCCAGACGGAGACGCCCGTCGGGATTCTGGCCGAGCACTGATCGCCGACTCGAACCCAGGACAGGCCGAGTCCCGCGACCGTGTCGACGTCACTCTGCGGCTTGCTCGAAACCGCAGCCAGGTAGAGTTCGCCCGGCATCGCCGCCAGAGGAGCTGAGGTCGTGACATCGGTGCTGCCGGTGGAGCCACCTGTCTGCACCTCCTTGAGCGCGACCTCAACAGGCGGAGGCAGCGGAGTGTCGATGGCGGTGCCTGAGCCGCCGCCACCCCCGCCACCACATGCAACCAGGGTGATCAAGAATAGCGATGCGAATAAATTTCTTACTGCCATCGCCGCCCCAGACCTTGTCTGGGCAATCGTGATGCCTGGTATTACTCTAATGACTCTATTCATGGATATTAACTACCTTCAAATTCTAGAGCCTGTTAGCGTTACCGATGAGGCTAATTGATTTCACGCCAAAAGCAATATTTCTCGTGAATTCAGCCTCCCCCGGTCTGTACCTCTGTGACGTGTTTCACGCTTTTATAAGTACTGTCAACCGACCACCCCATATGACCTCTCGAAACAACCGATTGAGATAACGCCTATTTTCTGCCGTTCGGGAAATGATGGACTGGAGCCCGCTTCAAGGTTAAGTGACCACAGCCTACAGGGAAAACTCAGGTCTGGGCTGAAACACTGGAGGAATCCGTGTCGGAAGGGGAACGCCAATCGCCGAACCCCGGCGTTGAAGAAGGCCCGCAGAACACGGAGTGGATGGCGCAACACGCGCTGCGCGAAAGTTTTCATGGAATGCGCAGAAATGACATCGAAGATGATATGCACCCTATCCTCGTCCGAATCATTGAAGGCCTCGTGGGTGGCCGTGGGATCGAACCACCACAACTCGCCCTCCTGCATTAGAACTTCCTCCCCTCCTACCTTGAAGCGGCTACCATTGACACTCTTCAACGCGAGGTGATAGCGGTCACGCAACAACCAGTAGAGTCCATCGTCCGCGTGAGGGTAGACCGTGCCATTGGGTTTGAGCCTTGCCAAAACGCATCGGCCCATGGTGCCATTCATGATCCGAACGAGCTGGTCAACATACTCCGAGGTTAGCGGAAGTCTCTCCGACATGGGCGTCGGACGGCCCTGGTAACTCATCGGTTTCGCCCGCCTCACCCTGGAGTCTTCACCCGCCGTATCCGCATGGCAGCGTAGCGCGATAGCATTGGTCTCAGCCTGAACCGAAATTTTCTCCTGCCGGGTGGTGTCCAGATACCATAGTTCGGAGTTTGATTCGATTTCCTGGAGGAGAGGCCGAACATCAATGTTCTTTGCAATGAGTTTCAAATGCTTCATGGAATTATCTCTCTCCGGCGGCCTGGGGCCACTTCCTGTTCAACAAGACCGTGCACCGTTTGCAGGTCTTTGTCATATGTCCCTATTGAGCAGCATTTGAACTTCCGCCTGGTACGTCGTCAGCCTATATGGCGCTATTCGGCCCGTATTTTAAGAGACAATTTTCTGCCACTCATTTTTTAGTCTATCCTACTAATCGAAAGTTGTGTAGTTGACCCTGGCATTTGACCCTGGCATTTGTGACCCAGGTATCGCAGATGGAATTTTCCACCTACAAGTCTTTTATTTGCCCTATACTCGCAGCGGATGCGGCAACAATGGAAGGACAGAAGGGACGCGCCCGACCAGCCATGGTCTCAGCAGTACGTCGACCGAAAGTGATGAAGAGCCCTGACGCCAGCCCCAAGCCCGATACCCGCACCAGTGCCGGGAAGACTGCGAAGCTGTCGCCGTCGGACGCACTCCTGACATCGCTCACCGAACACCTGGAAACGCATGCCTTCGAGTGGTTCGAGAGTCCTGGCGCAGCTCGAGTCCGACACCTCCGAACGCAGGTCCGCCGCAACGCAACACTCTACTACTTCGAAGCGCAAGCAGATGGGTCGAGCCACGCGATCGTGGTCAAGGTACCGTTTGGTCGTCGCCACAGCGGGAGCGGTGCGCGAAACGCACAGAAGACCCTGCCTGACGAGCTGCGCATCCTCCCCATCTCGACGTCAGAGGTCCGGGGTTCCCTCGAACATGCGACACTGTCGAATATCCACCGAAGATTCGGCACGGACCCGGACGAGCGCTTCGGTACGATCCGCGTGCTGGACTACCTGCCCGAGGCGCAGGCGCTTGTCATGGTGTGCTGCCCGGACCACAACCTCGACGACCTCTTCGTTCGTCGCAGCAGATTGTATCGTCATCTGAGCTCGCCGAGCATCGACGACCCGATCCGCAACGCAGGTGCCTGGCTGCGCCGCTACCACGAGTTCCCTCCGCTCCCGGAAACCGCGGACCGCGCGCCGCTGCGCGCCGACTTCCTCGCATCCATCGATCGCCTCACAACCTATTTGCGCGAGACCAGCGGCGAGGGCGACTTCATCGAGCGCGCCCGTGACACGATCCACCGCGCCGCTTACTCCAGCCTGCCAGAGAAGCTCCCGTTGGCTACCAACCACGGGGACTTTGTCCCGCGCAACATCCTCGCAGGGGGCGGCGGACGAATCACGGTCTTCGATACGCGAGCTCAGTGGCGAGCGCCCATATACGAGGATATCGCCCGCTTCCTCGTGGCCCTCTCCGCCTCGGAGCTCCAGATGATGGGCCTGGGCTTGATGTACAGCGGCAGTGAGCTGGCCGGCTACGAGTCGGAGTTCCTGCGCGGTTACTTCGATCGGGACGCGGTCCCGCTGCGCGCCATCCGGCTGTTCGAGTGCCAGCGACTCCTGGCCATCTGGGTCGCTTCGGCATACCAGAGCACCGTCGCCGCAGGGGGACTGCGCCAGGTACGCAAGGCGTGCGTCCTTGGCTTGCGCAGGCGCCATCTCCAGAGACGCATCCATTCAATTCTGGGAGTTCTCAACGATGACAGGTAGATTCCCCAACTTCATCTACATCGGCACGAACAAAGCCGGCTCGACCTGGCTTTACGACGTCCTCGCTCGCCACCCCGACGTCTACATGGCGCCCGGCAAGGGCCTGTACTTCTTCTCGAAGCACCACGAGCGCGGCCTGGACTGGTACCGCAGCCACTTCGCGGAAGCAGGCGACGAGAAGATCGTCGGCGAGATCTCACACTCCTACATGTACTCGAACGACGTCTGGAAGCGCATCGCGGAGATGGACCCGGCCATTCGTCTCATGGTCTGCCTCAGGGAGCCCGTGGACCGCGCCTTCGCCGACTACCTCGACGGTGTCAAGAACGGACTCATCCACGGCGACTTCGAGACAGAGCTGGAAGGCGAGCCGCCGTTCCTGCAGCGCAGCCACTACACGCGCTACCTCGCACCCTACGTCGAGCAGTTCGGCCGTGACTCCATCCACGTGGGTGTCTTCGACGAGCTGTCGGCGGACCCGGACGCCTACGCGAAGAAGATATTCGCCTTCCTCGGCATCGAAGAGCTGGATCTCTCTCACGCTCAGCGGCGCAAGATGATGCCGGCCGGCACGCCGCGGTCCCGGCTCGTGGCGGGTCTTGCGAAGAAGGCCTCGCATGCGGCCCGGGCGCTGGGGCTGCGGGGTCTGCGAGGCCGGGTCAAGCGATCCCGTACCGTACGCAACGCCCTCTATCGCCCGTTCGAAGCCGACGAGAAGCCCAGGATGCGCCCGGAAACCCGTGCACTGCTGCGCGCGCGGTTCGACGAGGAGATAGCACAGCTCGACGAATTGCTGGGAACAAGCTTGCGTCAGACCTGGGGATACGACTGAACTCCCGGGCTGGGCATCGGGCGGAACAGGAGCGGGAAGCCACGGCGGAATGATCAATGGGCGCAACAACTTTGCTGACAAACACTGCCGACAGACAAGACCTGCGCATTGCGCGTAGGTAAATATGAAAATCGGAATTTATCGTGGAACTGAATAGGGTTACCCTTGGACTTATGAATAACAACACACACGTTGATTTTGATCTACATGGCCTGATTGGCATTCGTCTGGTAACTCCGTCCGAATCCGATATACAAGCAGTAAAAAAACAACTCGGCTCACTGCGGGTTGCACCGCTGGATCGGGAGCCGGACATCACCATCCGTTTCGAGGAGTATTTATTACTGCCGGAATTGAAATATCTGGGACGTGATCAGGCGGGCTTTACCGATGACGGATTTTTCATTCTGCATAGTAAAAAATCAAAGGCCAAAGCAAGAATACCCTTCGAAACGATTGGTTCGCAGTGCGAAATTGTCTGTGAAACCGGGTTGCGCGCAGTACCTCTGCTTATAGCCATCCTGAACCTGACCCTGCTGAACAAGGGATGCATAGCTTTACATGCTTCGGCTTTTGTTTACGGCGCTACCGGAGTCCTGGTCACAGGATGGGCAAAATCGGGCAAGACCGAAGCATTGCTCGCGTTCGCCGCGCACGGGGCAAGGTATGTGGGGGATGAGTGGGTTATTCTTACCAAAGACGGGGAAACCATGTATGGCCTGCCGGAACCCATGACTGTATGGGACTGGCATATCGATCAACTGCCCAGAATTCGGGATCAGTTGACAATCACCAAATCTCTGGCTTTCAAAGCGATTCATCTTGCCGGTCGCCTGCAGAACTATTTTGGTAACGGCAGGATGAAAAACACCTTGCCGATGCGTCTGATGGCAGATGTAATGCCTGCTCTCAATCGACAGTTGTTTATCAAAGTTCCGGTGGAGCAGTTATTTGCCAAGGATGCAATTGAACTGATATCCAAACCCGAGAAGCTGTTTCTTATCATGAGTCAGGAACAACCCGGAATTGCCGTGGAAGCATGGAGCTCGGAGGATATAGCAAGGCGCATGCTGGAATCTATCTATTACGAACAGGTTCCATTTTTCGAATATTTTAATGCGTTCAAATTTGCCTTTCCCGAAGCCAGAAATGAATTCCTGGAAAATGTTCGAATACTGCAAACGGACATTCTGACAAGCGCCTTGCGGGACAAGGAGGCGTACAGGGTGCTGCACCCATACCCTTTCTCGTTTGAGGATTTATATCGGGAAATGGCGCCCTACTGCCGGGAAGTTACCCCCTGACAACCTGCCCGATACTCCTCCAGAGATCAGCGACAAACGGCAGGGGGTCGCGCCATGAGAATACAGCACACGCTTTCTTTCCTCGCCAGGATTGCCACACCTGTCGTAGCGTGATCTCTCCTTTGCGCCAGTAGTGCCAGGCGGAGAGCAGGTCGTTGCGCCAGTAGATCCACTTCACGCTGCCATAGTGCTGTTCTCGCTGCTCTGGCAATGGCATGCCAGTGAGATCACAGTACATCGTATAGAGTAGCTCCACGCCTCCCGCCTCGGCGATCGCTGACCGGCCCGTGGGACGGCCGATGTTGGGCTCGATGATATAGTGACGCCCCGTGGTCTCATCCCGTTTCATCTCCACGTATCCGAGGCCGCGGTAATGGACTCGCTCGAACAGCTTCAGGGTTTCCTGTAGCACCTCGTCGTTCCTGACCTCCTCGCCCAGGCAGCTGGTACCCGTCTCGGGAGGCCACTGGCGGATCTTACGCGCGACGAATGTCGCCAGCGGCTTTCCTTCCGTCGAGAAGTAGCAATTGCAAGAGAAGAGGTTGCCATCGCCGCCGGCGATCCACTGCTGGGCCATGAGAACATCGGCCCATTCGTGGCAACGCTCGTACAGGGCCAGAAACTCGCTGGCATTCTCTACCTTGTAAGCCTTGGCTTTGGTGTGCTGCAGCCACCGCGCAGACTTCATCGGTGGCTTGACGACACAGGGAAAGTTAAGCTCTTGCGCCGCCCGCTCCGCATCAATCTGGTCGTGCAAAAGGAAGGTCTGGGGAATTGCTATACCATGCTCGCCCGCGAACTGGAAGAAACTGATCTTGTCCATCAGCATCCGCACCGCGTCGGCATCGGGAAGGGCCAGATAAAAGTCAGCCTGGAGTTCGTCGCGGCAGTCAGAAAGAAGCAGCACAGCTGCATCGGTACACGGGCACAAAACGGCACGCGCATCTAGCTGCGAGGCGAGCTTGAGAAGCACCGGTATCAGCGCCTGCGTCCCGATGTCAGCCTGAATGATCCGCTCACAGACCCGCGTGCGGCAGGCGAAATGCCCGGTATCCTTGGCGATGCCGATCACGGGAACTCCCCGGGCTGCCAGGATACGTGCGGTCTGGAGCCCGGTGATGCAGTCCAGTCCGATGACAACTACTGGGGAAAGGGAACTCACGGTGCGCGCCAGTGAACTCAGTGGCCTTACGCCGGCTCTTTCCCAGGCAGGTAACGCAACTCCGCCTCCTCAAGTTCGCGGACGTCCTGCAACCGGAAGATCTCCTTCACCGAAACCACCTCCGGCTCCACCGAGTGCAGGGCGCGCTCTTCGTGAATCCGACGCGCGGTCGCTTGCATGGCGGCGACGGAAGCGCGAACCAGGTGATTCGCCCAGATTACCAGACTCACCCCGGCGGCTTCGAACACCTCGGTGGGGGTAGCGTGATACATGGTAGGCACTATCACCACCGGGGCCCTGTTACCCCATGCCGCCATGAAAGCCAGGATTTCCTCGGCTGTATCTTTTTTGGAGTGGATAAGAACCGCGTCCGCGCCGGCATCGCAATAGGCCTCGGCGCGCCGCAGCTCCTCGTCGAGCCCCCAGCCCGCAATGAGCGCCTCGACACGGGCTACTACACAAAAATCGGGATCGCTCTGGGTGTCCTTCGCCGCCTTGATCTTGCCGACGAACTCTGCGGTGTCCGCCAACACCTGTCGCTCGCCCAGGAAGGAGTTCGTCTTGGGAAAGAGCTTGTCCTCGATGCAGGCAGCCGCAACGCCCCGCTGCTCAAGTTTGCGGATCAACCGTCGCACATTGTTGAAGTTGCCGTAGCCAGTGTCAGAGTCGAGCATCATCGGAATCGAAGTGGCGTCGCTTATTTGCTCCGCGACATCGAGCACTTGCGTCCAACTCGCCTCGTTGCTATCGCGCACGCCCATGGAGGCCGAGATTGCCAGACCACTGCCCCAGATGCCGGCGAAGCCGGCCTCTTCCACTATCTTCGCGCTCAGGCCATTGTGGGCCTCGAGAATGAACTCGGTTTTGGACGACTGGAGTAGCGACTTGAACCGGGTGGTCTTCTTCATGCCGAGCCTACTTTGTCAAGGGTAGTGTAAGAGGCGACGAAATCGCAGATGATTTCGCCGATCTCGCGCTGGGAATCGTGGGTGGAGGCACCGATGTGCGGAGTGAAGATGACATTGTCGAGCCCGGCAAGAGGAGAGCGGAAGTCACGACCCTCTTTTGCGTGTACGTCGAACCCGGCGCCCGCGAGGCGCCCGGAGACCAGTGCGTCATGCACTGCGATCTCATCGACCACCCCTCCCCGGGCCAGGTTGACAAGGTATGCCCCCTCCTTCATGCAGGCGATCGCCTCAGCATCGAGCAGGTTGCGAGTGCTCTCGTCCAGGGGAACGTGTACGCTTACAAAGTCGGCCTCGGACAGCACGTCCTGGAAGCTCATCAGTTGGATGCCCTGCGCCGCCAGCCTGGCTTCCTGGCCGGGGCAGGGAGCTCCGATGCAACCGATCACACGCATCCCCCACGCTACGCCGAGCTCGCCCACGCGAGCGCCGATGTTACCGGCCCCAACAACGCCTAGAGTCTTCCCGGTAAGCAGGAACCCGGTCAGCTCGTTCTTGGCCCACACCCCATTCCGCAAAAGACGATCGGCGCGGTGTACATTGCGCGCCAGCCCCAGCATCAGCGCGAAGGCGAGTTCCGCAACAGCCTTCGCCCCCGGACCCGGAATTCGCTCGAGCCGGAGCCCATGCCGGGCCACATAGTCAAGATCGATGTTGTCGGTGCCGGATCCGGCGCGCAAAAGCAGGCAGAGATTGGGCGCACCCGCCTTGAGAACCCTGGCGTTGATCTGCACTCCACTGCGGAAGACGAGGACCTCCGTGCCCGGCATCTTCTCGAGGAGCTCTTCCTCCCCGGCACCGAAGGCACAGTTCACATCGTGAAATTTCTCGAGCTCCCTGATCGCATGGGGATCGATGGATGACGCAATAAGAATCTTCATTCGGCTTTCCTTTCCTTTCCAATCCTGTATTTTCCCGGCATCCGCAGTGGCTGATTACCTGGCTCGCATACCGCTTGTCATGAGGTGGACAAGCGTGCGCCACCGTCTCGAACCTTGCCTGAATCGACGGTGGATAAGGACGGAATTTTCCGCTACCGTTCGTGTGTCGAGCGTAACCCATACGTTTGTAGTGTGTCCAAAAAATTTAGTGCACTGGCTCACAAAACAGTTCTTCTCTGGTCCAAAAAACAATTGTCCTTCCTTGTATCTTACTTCTCGCAGCGGTTAGGCAACCGCTGTACTTTGTTCATAGCCGAGGTGAGCCCGGTATTCCTAGACTTGAAATATCAAGGACACTCAATGAATAACAGATAGGCATCTTCCTGAAGTCCTTCAATTTTATGCTTGGTGTCTAAGCGGTCAAAGATGTCCTGTGACTTCGACTTCTCTTCCAGCACATTGATCTCAGCCAAGAGAGACCTAATCTTTTGTCGAGTCGTATCGCATCTAGACGAGCCTTCTACGGCCAAAAATTTCTCCGCACTGCTTGGAAATTGATAGGATTTTGACTGCCGAGGTCTATTGGCGTAGTCTTCTGGCGCCTTAATGGCAGCCCCTAGTTCTTTATTAATACAGGCAACATCAGTCAGAGTGATGTTGCCTGTTTGCGGATCAACACACTTATACATCTCAGCCGACACGACCCAAGAGGCAGCAGCCAGTATTAGAGCTAGAGAGATACAATAGAAGGGGCTAGGATGCATAAAATTCTCCAACTGTACATCGACAGACCATTTGGGACCACTCAGTCCGTCTTCCAAGAGACACCTTTCTGCCCGTTGCTTCTCCAGTCTAGCCCGCTAATCGCAGGTTGTGTACTTTTCGCCGGGTCAGCGTTTGCGGCCCCATGCTAGATAGGACTTGTCGAATTTCTGAGTTGTTTTATTCAATCCCGACAAAGACTCCCATGTAAAATCAATGAGTTAAGGTGGGAGTCATACGCAAGGTATATCCTGCAGCATCGTGGTTTGTCGTGGGTGATTGCCCCAAAAGTGTCCCACGGGACAGTTGCGCGCTAAATCTAGTGTAGCAAAGGCTTCTGTATCGGTGGAGTAGAAATTAGTATTCAGCTGCGCACCCCTGCACCCTCATTTTGAAATCGATCACTGAAATTCTTCGCTCGAGTTTCTGTATGACCGCAGCCAGGAGCGGACATTCGCGAGCCTGATGGTGGAACTACCGGCTTCGCCTATGGCCCTTAGCATTAGAAAGAATTCACCGGACCCATGGGTCAGCTCTGCTGTATCACGGCAAGCTCGCCGCACACTTCGGCTGTGACACTTCTCCCATAGCTGTCACACGCTGGCTCGCACACCACTGAAACCCTCATGGCATGGACTGTTGCGTGCTCTCGTCCAGGAATGAACGAATATGAATGGCATGATCAACGCCGCGGGTCCGATGCGAACACGATTTTAGGAAGATCGGTAAACTTTTCGCGTGAGTGCAATACTCACTAAGCAGACAATCTGCTCGACACACACCGTTTATACTTCTTATACTTCTATACTCCGCCGAACGCTCTGGCTATATGCTAAGCTCCCCACTTCAAATGCTACTTAAAAAAGCGGTACCCAAATCCCCTACATGACCGAAAAAACTGTCCACAAGCAAACCAACAAGCACATTAGAGGTTCTGGGTTATTGCTCTCGGGACGCCTTCTGTCAATTGCAATTAATTTGCTTACCCAAGTTCTTATCGTACGCTATTTATCCAAGGCTGATTATGGAGTGTGGGCATATACTCTTGCCCTGGTCGCCACAGCCACCACCCTGGGTTGCCTCGGCATGGAGCGGACTGTTGGCCGTTTTATTCCTATTTACGAGGAAGAGGGAAAGCGTGCATCACTAGCAGGTACCATGGTGTTAGCATTCGCAACGATGGCTGCACTGGGTTTCGCTATAGTGGCTCTGGTAATTGGATTCAAGAGCCTGTTGACCGATACCGTCATTGAAAATCCAGCCGTAATAAGTATTCTCGTTGTGCTGATTGCACTAGCACCAGTCAATGCGTTTAGTGACCTGCTTGAGGGGGTTTTCTCTGCATTCGGCGAACCAAAGATTATATTCCTGCGCAAACATGTAATCGGCCCGTGCCTGAAATTGGCGGCCATAATTCTGACCATAGCTACCAGCAGTAGCTTACATACGCTGGCCGTGGCAACTGTATTTGCGGGCGTATTAGGGATTTTGCTTTATGGCGTGTTATTGCCGAAAGTATTGCGCGAGCATAACTTGACACAATTTTTTCGACCCGGAATGTTCAGTATCGAGTACCGCCGGCTCTTGCGCTTTTGCATGCCGGTATTCGCTGCAGATATGGCAAGCGCATTGAGATTGGTTCTGGTTTTTGTGGTACTGGAACACTTTCATAATTTAACGAATGTAGCGGAATATCGCGCGGTAATGCCTATCGCGCGTTTAAACAGTGTAGTACTAGTGAATTTTTCACTGTTATTTCTCCCTATGGCTTCCAGAATGTTTGCGCAGAAAAGCACTGCGCTGCTCGGAGAAATGCAATCCCATGTGGCATTGTGGGTCACAGTTTTATCCTATCCAGTTTTTGCGGCGTGTATCAGTCTTTCAGAGCCATTGATTGTGCTATTGATTGGTGAGCGATACGCATCTGCAGCGCCAATACTGGCAATTCTAGCTGTAGGCTATTTTTTCCAGTCGGCATTAGGATTGAACCGGCAGACCCTGCGCGCCTTAGGGAAGGTCCGAGTACTACTGTACATTGAGATCATAGCTACAATAGCAGCGTTGATCACCGCACTGATGCTCGTACCCAGGTTCGGTGCAATAGGCGCAGCGATTGCAACAACAGCTACTATAATTTTATATAGCATTATGAACACGATTGCATGGTGGCGATTCACTGGCGACAATCCCCTGCCGTGGGTTCACGCCAGAGTATATCTACTTGCAGCGGTGTGTGCCCTTGGCCTGTGGCTGGTGAAGCCGCTGATGGGTATCGACTCAATATTAATATCATGTCTTCTTGCAGGATTCACATCCATAATTGTGATCTTGTCCTGCTGGAAATTATTGCGCTTCGCCGAAATATTTCCTGAAGCGTTACGTTTTTTCAGATCAATGAAGCGTTGATCCTGCCCGCTAACAGTGGACGCGTCATTAAACGATCAATCGTCAGCTGATGATCATATGTAGGATTTAGAATTCACTCAAAGCCGATTGCGAACATTGGAGGCTTAATCAACACAATTTTGGGAGTTTAAATGCAGGGGGTTTGTAGGGAACCTTAAAAGATATTTTTAATTATAGTTCAAGGTTAACGGTATGGATCGTTCAGAGATGGCGCAGGAGGTATCACGGCATATACGTGCTAATGCTTTAAAGTATTATCCAAGCCTCGATGGAGTAGAAGTTGAGGTCAGGTTGCTAGGCGAACAACATCGAGCCTCCTCCTCGTTATACAGGTTCGAGGTTGCAAATCACCTGGGGCGTTACACTATATTCGCTAAAGGAATAAACCTGGCAAATAACCCGAAGCATGACGAGAAAACAACAGTAGATTCACGACCAAGACTGGCTCCCGGGCCAACTGATTATCGAGTAAAGACGTGGTTGGAATACAATGCCCTCAAAGCAATATACGAGCACTTTGAAAGCTTGGGCAATCCTGGATTCGGGGCAATTCGTGTTCTCGATTTTATACAAAATCCACAAACTATCATCATGGACGAACATAGCGATCCAAACCTGCGTTCTCTCTTTACCAAAACAAATCGCCTGAGCCATCTGCTTGGGAGAGCGCCAGAGCTGCACAGGGCATTTTTCAATGCAGGTGCCTGGCTAAAAGCGTACAGTGCACTCCCAATAGTTGAAAACGTCACAACACGGCTACCTCGTCGAGAGGATTTCACTGCGTCCGTTACTCTCTTCACTGACTTTCTGGGTCGAACGTCCGGTAATACCTCTTTCTTTCAGCGGGTTGAAAAAGCCATTATTCATGCAGCAAACGCAACATTGCCAAGTAGCCTACCCCTGGGGATAGGTCACGGTGACTATGCTATGCGGAATATTTTGGTGGGTGCAAATGACAGGATTACTGCCATAGATACATGCGCAAAATGGCGAGTCCCGATCTATGAAGATATTGCCTATTTTTTAGTTCAACTTGAGACAAATGGACTTCAGGTGCTCACACAGGGCTTTGCATTCCGTGGAGAAACGATCGCGGCTTACCAAAGGGAGTTCCTGGCTGGCTATTTTGGTGAAACGGATATCCCTCTTGATGTGATTCGACTTTTTCAAATTCAGTCGTTGCTCGACAGCTGGTCTGCAGGAATCTCAAGTAAAACCAGGCAGTCTGCAGGAATAAAAATGGTATACCAGAAACTGCTTCTTGCTCTCCTGAATCGACGGTATAAAACAATTATGGATCGTTTATTAAATGAAATTACCGAGCGCTCTTCATAGTACAAAGATGGCTTGGCAGCGCCAATTAAAAACGGATAGTGTCGAAGACATAGGCCAACTTGACGACAAAGAAGTAAATGTCGTCCTCATTATTCGGCTGACCATCGACTTGCCTTTCGCTATGGCGAAAGGAAACTCCGACGTCACCTGAGAGGTTGCGCGAGAACTGCCTCTTCACTCCGACCAGCGCTGTAAAAGTATCCCGGCTATCATCGGAATCCTGGTCCGTGGTAAATGCCACACTCCGCTGCGCGGCGTCCTCCGGGCCTGGAATTACGACATAGTCGATGGTCGTCGAGTTATTGAACGCCTCCCGCCGCTCCAGACTACCCGCCAGGTAGGCGCTCCAGACGGCCAGGGGAGGCGCATAGCCTAACTCCCCGCGTAACCGAGTCAGGCTCCCCGCAATAGCATCGCCGGAGGGGGGGTTATATTGCCGCTGCAAGGCGGTGTCCACGGTCCAGTCCGAAAACCTGCCCACCAGCGAAATGCCGCCGAAGAAGGTCGCGTCTTGTTCGTTCTCTCCCACTTGCGAGCCTGCCGTCAGAGGAAAGTTCTGATCTGCGCCCAGGTTGCCCGCGGGTATTGGCGCCGCATCCGGATTGTCGGCATTACAGCGGCTGGCAATCCCGGTATCGGTCACGTCATCGAAATCGCAGCTGAGAACGTTGGCACGAAACAGGTCGCCCCCCAGGTTTCCGCCGACGAACTGCGTTTGCTGCACATAATCGGTGGGGTCTTCCTCGGTGTCGACCCAGGCGGGCCCGCCGTTGACAACCAACTGCATCTGCTCGCTGAGGTCGTAGATCCAGACCAGTTCCGTAATCAGGTACTGCGCCTCGGCGTCCAGCCGGTAGTCGTCGCCGTCGAAGTTCTGCTGCACCCAGGAGACGCCGCCGCCGAGTCGATGCTGTGGGGCATAGCGATGCAACACCCTGCCGCCGACACCAACTGAATCGCTGTCACTGCGATCCACGTTATTGTCATAGTTTACAAATTGTTGGTTGGCGGTAGTCTCCAGTTCCCAGGTACTTGTGAGGTCGCGATGTAGCAATAATTCCAGATCGTTGCGCTGGTAGCGGTCGTCATTGGCTTCCAGCCCGGTGTCGCCATCGCGGATGTCCTCCTGCAAAAAGCGTTGGTTCCTGATATCCCGGAAGTTGTTGTTGAGGCGCACCGTGGTGAGTGGGTTAATATCGTAACTGCCGGCCAGGCGCAGGCGATGCTCCGGTGCGTTGGCCTCATCCTGATCGTCTTTCCGGTACATCTGATAGGAACCCTTGTAGCGCGCCAGATAGCGCAAGCGATCTCCCTCGTGTTCGAGGGCAATGTTGCCGCCAGGCTCGATGGAATCGGCAGATTCTTCGTCGGTCGGGGTGCGGTAGAAATTCGAGTCGTGGACATAAGCGGCGTCGAGGCCAATCGTCAGGTCATAGCAAAATCCGGAGGACGGCAACAACAGCAGCATCGCCAGACTCAAGCCAACCAGCGTGCTGCGCGGTGCGTAAGCGCCGGGCCCGTATTGCCCGTTTATGCTGCTCATTCTGGCACCACAATGGTGTCACCCGGAGCGAGGAGAAAGTTGGATTGCGGTGCTTTCCCCAGCATAAAGGCGCTGTAGTCGAAGGGGTAGCTCTCATCACCGCGCAGGACCCGAATCTGGCGCTGCTTGGCGAAAGGCGTCAGGCCGCCCATCTCGGCGATGGCGTCGACCACGCGCATGTCACTGCGCAGCTCGAGCACACCGGACTTCTGGATGCCGCCGCCGATGACGCTGATCACCTGGCTGCGCATCTCGACCACGGCGACATTCACCCGGGGCTCGGCCACGAACCGGGCCAGTCCCTTCTCGATCTCTCGGGCCAATTCCTCAGGCGTACGCCCGGCCGCCGCCACGTCTCCTGCCAACGCCATCGAAATTTTGCCATCGCGCCTCACAAGCACCTCACCGGACAGGTCGGGCTGCCCCCAGACTGTGACCGCAAGCAAGTCGGGGATTCCGATCACGTACGTGCCCAACGGCGGATCCTCGGGAATTCGCGCTGGCAGCACGGGGGCGCTCTCGCAACCGACCAGGACAACCATCACCAGACTTGCCAGCAGCATGCGCCAGCTGATTCCTTCAGGGACTGTGTTCATGGCACCTCCTCCTTCGTTATTCGTTATTCGTTATTCGTTATTAGCAGTTCGTGGTTCATTTAACGGCCGCACTCCATGGTCTGTCAACAACCCAGCGACCCAGCCCCGCGATGCTGGGCCGCAGTTGCGCGCGGAACAGTGCCTGTTGATAGCGAAGCACCGGGATGCGCATAACGTGCAGGGCATCCGGGACCGGAACACGCGTCACGCCGCGCACGCCCCCGAAGGCCATCTCGAAACCCAGGCCGCGAGCGATTTCGCGTACCTGGTGACTGGAGGCATTAGCAGGCCAGGCGATTACCGACGTAAAGGCATAGTCACCGAGTTCACTCGTGAGTCGCGCGCGGCAGGCATTGAGATCCTCCTTGAGTTCATCGGCAGTCAACCGGGTGCACAGGGCGTGCAGGTGTCCATGGACACCCACGTCAAGACCCTGCCGGGCGAGTTCACGTAAACTGTCCCAACTTAGTACCCTGGCCAGCGGTGGAATATCGGTCAGTTCACGCAGCGCCGCATCAACCCAGTCCATGGCCGCACCGTGGGGCAACGATTTCACGTGTCGCTTGCAAGACTTTAGCGCTAACCGCCGTCCAGTGACCTCGGCGAGATCGAACTCGCCGAGGTCGGGCAGGCTGACGACGCGGTCCCTGGCTCGACGCAGCCCGGCATGCAGCTTATCCCACCAGAATCCTGAGCCGTTTGCCTGGTCCGGAAATGCAGTGGGCACGAACAGCACCGCCGGTAAGCCGAGGTCACGCAGCACGGGCCAGGCGTGCAAGGCAAAATCGAGGTAACCATCATCGAAGGTAATCAGCACCGCACCGCTGCTTGGAAGGCTGCCTTCACCGCGCTGCGCAGCAAGCACCGTGCGCAAGGATACGGGGTGGTAATGTTTCGCTACCAGCTGCATCTGCACACGGAATTCGTCCGGCGTGGCGCTGATGAGCCCCGGGTCCAGGTCGGGCTCGGCTGACGGTTCATCGACGCGGTGATAGGTCAGCACACGCAACCCAGTGGAGGTATCCATCCGTTCCAGCGCGCCGAGCACCCCGCTGGCTTCCATTGTTCGGGCAATGAACTGGGCGGACTTTTTCACCACTCAACCATCTCGGGTTCGCGCTGCCTGCGCAATGATAGCAGCGCAAATACAAAGCCAACGGCCAGACCGAGAGCGGCACCGGCGAATAGCATAAATTTCTTCTTAGGCCACACGGGGGTGCTGGGTACTACCGGCTCCGCAATGATGCGCGCGCCAATCCCCACGTCGCCCGCCTTCGCAAGCCGGGCCTCCAATCGCTGGTCGAGAAGCTCGCTCCGCAACTTGTCAGCCTGCGATTGCATGCGCGCCAGCTCAACCAGTAACTTGTTCTCTTTGCGACGGTGTACCTCAATGACCTTGAGCCGCTCCCGCGACTTCGCCTCGATAGCAGCCAGTTCCTTTTCCAGTCGGACGGCCTCATTCACCTGCTGCCGCAGCACGCTCCGCGATCCACCGTCGCTGGAAGCGAGCTGTGCTCGCAAGACCTCGACATTGCGCGCGGCGGCCACCGCAGCGGGATGCTCAGAGGTGAGTGACGTCCTCGCTTTGGCCAGCTCCGACTCAGCCTGGCGCAAATCCTCCCGTAGCGAGCTGCGATAGCGATCGTCAGCGATCATTGTCCCTCCACCGGAGGCCAACTGACTTTCGAGCTTGATGCGCTGGTTGCGCGCATTCATTAACTCCACGGCATGCTCATTGAGCTGCGCGGTCTGCGCTTCCGCCGCCTCATCGGCTGTACCCAGGATGCCGGCAACCCGGCGTATATCGTTTAGCTGCGATTCCTCTCGCGCAATCTCCTCAAGTAGCTCCTTGAGCTCAGCACCCTTGGTATCAATCAAATTCGTCTGGCCCGAGCTGGTGGTGGAGCGCACTTTAGTCAGGTAGACGTCAATCATTGCGTTCAGCAATGCCGCGCCATAACTGGCGTCCGCGCCCAGATAACCTAGCGCGATCACCCGCGTGCCGGAGATGGCACTCGCTTGGACCGCATCCAACGCATCTGCGACTGCATCGTCCTCGGGTGCCAGATGAGGGGGTCGCGGCAGCGTCGCTACCGCTGCCTGCACTACGTCGAGACTATGCATGACTTCCGCCTGGGTGGCGATGAACGCAGAACTACCAGCGTCCATGTCGATCAACTGGCCCGGAGCCTGCTGAGTGATCACTACCTGCGCGGATACGGCATAGAGGGGTTTGATCAACATCAGTACGAAAATGGCGAGTTGGACACCGACGACAGCGCCAATCAGGAGAAAGCGGCGGCGCTTCTTTAATACCTCAACGATATCGCCCCAGGTAAAGCCAAATGCAGGTGATGGCGGCCTATGCTGATACACTCCAATGAACTCGCTAACAACAGAGCGAACTATTTCGGGCAACAAATCAGGGTTGCGGGCCACCGCCTCGCTGGGCAGGGTTGAAGGCTCGCCCGGCGTGGATGAAACATTACTGTCAGTCATTTTATCGTCCATAAGTTTGATATTATTGCACCGGAGGTGCGTGCGTCCAGTCGGCGAAACCAATGGCCTTGCCGGGCCTGGCCGGCACAGGAGCGGGGAACCGGCTGCCGTAAGCCCTGTTAATAATGTGCGGCAACCAGGTGTCATCGCCCTCAGCGGGAAAGTCCGCATGTTGATGCAGCCACTCGAAAGCACGCAACAGCGCCCGATCACCCCACTCCCAGGCCGGCATACCCAAGCGCTCCAGCATCACGGCTTGTGCGACCGCACCCTGCAGTGCCTCGTATACGTAATTCTCCCGAGGTGGTGGCCACTGAAACGGGCCGCCACGACGCTGGTCATCGGGCAGCACCCCACCGACGGGATGCGAGCTGATTCGCGCCCCGGCAGGGTTTATACCGTAATTGCGGGAGACGTTTTCGGGCTGCCACCAGCGCTCGCCGAACTTGAAGTCACGCCAACCCTCGGAATCGCCGGTAAACCCCCGAAATACCCAGGCCGCCCTTTCGATCTCCTCGCGATCATCCAGATAAATGGCGACGGCGAGCCGTGACGCCCCGGCGTGCGTACCCCAATTGTTGGGCCGATCCTCGTGAGTGCTGCGCAGTGTGCGACCCTGAAAATCCTCTTTGCAAACCGCCCTCAGCCAGGTCTGGAATGCGTCTTTCTGTGCCCCGTCCAGGCCGACCAGGTCTGCCGCAATCACATAGGCCATCAGTTCCCGCGACACCGACAATGAGCGAGCTCCCTCCTCGGTGCCCTGCACCTCCTCGAGTGCACGCAGCACCTCAGCGCGCGCCTGCGCAGAACCCGTGCGAGTTGCGACCAGCGCCCGGGCCAGTACCCGCACATTACTCGGGTCAACCTGATCGGACAGATTGGGATCGATCGGTTTTTGCGCCTGGGCTACGAGCGCATCCCATGCCGCCCCGTGGTCTGGCAGTGCCATGACCTCGGCCGGCGAAATCCAGATGCCCTTATTATTCTCACCGGCATCTCTGGGCACAGCTGCCAATGCAACCAGAGGTGCACATAACAAGACGCCGCCAGCGAGCAGACACCTTAGGGCACGCCACTTCATGCACCGCCACTCCTGACCAATGGCTGCGCCACCGCCGTTGCACTTGACTCTCGCTTCAACCGCCCCAGCCCATTAGGCGTGATCAAGGATAAAAACTCCGCCAGCATCTGTGGACGAGGTAGCGCTGCGGCGGCAACCGCCAGTGCCAACAGCAGCCAGAAGTAACGGACGTATGAGGCATGCAGGAAAAGACTGGTGGTCATATAAACCAGCACACCCAACTGCAGGCCACAGACCAGCCCCCATAACTCTCTGTCTCTATTTTGCGTACGGCGGCGCGTATCATTCAACGCATGCAGTACCATCCACAGCATGCCGAGGAGGGCGAGCAGGCCGATCACCCCGGTTTCCGCCGCCGTTTCCAGATAGAGGTTGTGGGCGCGGCGGGTCGAAGCACGCACCTTGCCTCCGACCAGCAGGGCATATTCCGGGTAATTCTGGGACGCCATGCCGGGGCCGGCCCCGAGCAGCGGATGGTCGAGAAACAGCAGTCCCGTAGCCTTCATCGAAGTAATCCGACCGCGGGCTGCACTATCGGCGTTGCGGAGTCCACCAGGAGCCAGACCCGTGCTCTGCAAGAAAACATCGCCGATACTCGCCACTCTGTCGACGAGGTAGGGCATCGCGATCACGAATGGCAGCACCGCTATCAACAGCGCGCCGCAAATTGCGGCCACTGCAAGGTGGCGTAGCCGCAGAAAGCCGAACATCAGTGCAAATGGCATGACCAGTACCAGCGCGACCAGCGTGCCCCTGGAAAAAGTGAGTACCACGCCGCCGAAGATCAGTACTGTCGCGGTCCAGTAAACCCAGCGCTGCCGTGCGGGCGCTGTGAACGCCAGTCCGGCAGCCACGGGGATCAAGACTGCCAAGACTTGCGCGAACCGGTTCTGCTCGCCGATGGGTCCAGTCAATCGGTACTGCGCCCGCTCGATATCTTCTGCATCGACCGCGAGCTGGCCGAATCCGGCCATGGTGTACTCTGTCGGGCCAAGCATTTGTTGCAACAGCACCAGAAAGCCCATCAGGGCGCCCGCCGCGACGATGGCGCGCGCGGCCATGAATACCTCGCTGCGGCTGCGCAGTGCGTTAACCAGTAGAAACGCCAGAAACACCCCCTCCAGCAACCAGGAGAACACGCTCTCCAGCCCGATGTACGGGCGCTCGGATACCAGCGCGCTCAGTGTGTGACACGCCAGCATCAGCAACGCGGCGATGATCATACCGGGGAAGCGCAGGGCCTCACCCCGCAGCAACACGCGGTAGGCCACTGGCACGGCAAGGAGCAAGGGCACCAGGAGGGCGAGCGGCCGCGGCACGCCGTGCTCGGTTACCAGTACCGCTGGTACATTCATGTAGATCAGGAAGATAGTGATACTGATGAGAGGAATCATAAGGCAGCCCCGGCCGATGTGCCCGTTGGACTCCAGCGCGAAAAGCGGTGCCCTCGCAGGGCGTTGTAGGTCGCAACCGCGCACGCGGCATTCACCATCAGCACGTGGGCTGCGACATCGACCAGTTTAAAGCGCCGTAGTGACGGTCTGGCGAGGCCGATCCCTCCAATACCCACCAGTCCAGTCACTCCTACAGCAGCCAGTGATTGAAGAATGCCGTCTGTCGCGTACAACGGCGCTGGAAGTAACAGCAGCAGCGGTATCCAGGTTAGTCGCCGCCACAGCTTGTGCAGCAGCAATTCAACGGCGTAGAAGCCACTGCGCGAAGGTAACAGTAATTCTCTCCTGTAGTACACCGCCCGCAGCCCGCGGGTCAGGATCCTGACTTTGCGTCGGTACTCGCCAGCATCGCTGGCGGGTGACTCCATGGCGATGGCATCCTGCTCGAATACCAGTCTCTTGCCCATGGCAATGACACCGGTAGAGACCATGAAGTCGTCCGTCGCGTCGGGTGGCGCTGGTTGAAACAACTCGCGACGTACTGCATAAATTGCCCCGGTGGCCGATATAACGCTGCCGGCCCGAGTTTGCCAGCACTTGAGCATACGGTCAAAGCTCCAGTAGCTGCGCTCGCCAAGTGCACCCGAAGCATCTTTCGCATAGCGCTGATCGCCCGCGACCCCTCCCACCCGAGGGTCGGCGAAGGACCGGGTGAGCATGCGCAGCGCATCCTGGCACCATAGACTGTTGGCGTCGGAGAAGGCGATCACCTCTGCGTGACCGGCCGCAACACAGGCATTGAGTGCCGCCGCCTTGCCATTGCGGGGCAGATCCAGGCAGCGCACGCGAACCGGATCGAAACTTCTCGTTATGTCCACGGTGTTGTCCGTCGACCCGTCCGACGCAACCCATATCGTCAGCTTATCCGGGGGATAGTCCAGCGCCAGCGCATTTTCAAGTCGCGCGCCGATTACCTGCGCCTCGTTGTGCGCACATATCACCAGGTCCACGGCCGGAGTGATCTCACCCGACCGCAGCGGATCGGGCGCGAGGTGGGCGCGCAACCACAGTAGTAACGGGTAGAGAATGTAAGGCGTTGCGATCAGGACCAGGGCCAGTGCCACGATTGCCAAACTCATACCGTAACTCCTGGCAGCATCAGCCGTCGGAGCCTGGCCATGTTGATCGGCAGGTTAAAGTTGATCTCCAGGTGACGCCGGGCCGCATCGCCCAGCCGCCGTCCCAGAGCAGGTGTGCGCGCCACTCGCTCTATCGCATTTGCCAGCCCTTCGGCGTCGCCGGGGTCGACCAGGTAACCGGTCTCGCCATCGCGCACAATTTCCGGAATACCCGACAGGCGGCTCGCCACCAGAGGCAGCCCGCAGGCCGCCGCTTCCATTAGCACGACCGGAATACCCTCTCGGCGCCCGTCGGCGGTCGGAACGCTCGGTGCCACTGCAATGTGCATTCGGGCGAACAATGCCCTAACCCGTTCCCGCTCGCAGGCGCCGTGAAAAACCACTCGCTCGCCAATGCCAAGCGCGGCTGCTTGATGCTCGAGTTTTCCCCGGTCGGGGCCATCGCCGATGAGATGGCAGGTAAAATCGACCCCGCGGTCGCGCAGCAGGGCGCAGGCCTGTAGCAGGAAGCACTGCCCCTTGACCGCATGCAGGGTACCCACGCAGATGAGTTGTAGGGGACCGGACGCGAATTGCGCCTGCTCGAATCGTTCCAGTTCCACGCCGCAGTGAATGACTTCCACCTTATCAGCGTAATCAGTGCCCACCCGTTCGAGAATGAAACGCCTGTTGTACTCTGAAATGGCCACCACAAAAGCCGCCTCAGTGACCTTCTCACGCAACATGGCCTGATCGCGATGCAGGTCTGAACCGTGGGCGGTGAAGCTCCAGGGAATGTCGGCCATGCGCCCGATGACGAATGCCGCTGCGGCGGGGTGGCTGGCGAAGTGGGCGTGCACATGTCGCACGCCCAGCCTGCGCATTTCAAGTGCAAAGCTGCATGCCTGTGGAAATATGGCGATTGCACCAAGCAGGAAGCGCGGACTGCGCCAGTTGGCGGCGACCAGCGTGAACAGCGTGCTCAGGTAACGGCGGGGGCGCTTGACCAGGCAACGCAGGTTATCCAGTGCGATGCGACCATTTAGCAGTGGTGCAAATCGCGCGCGCGCGACCAAAGCGCGCGCTTCGGAGTGCACTACGTCCGCGTCTTCCCGCCACAGCGGGAAAATTTCCACCGCAATCCCACAACGTCCCATTTCCAGTATTTCGTCGAGGACAAATGTCTCTGTGAGCTTTGGAAACCGGGACATCATATACGCTATGCGGATCGGTGCGGCCTCTGGCGTCACGATGACATCTGCTGACCAAGTATGGATATGGGACTCTCGTTAGAGTCCTGGGAAACTCCTCTCACGATCCGCTTGCGGTCTGCCATGTCGATCAGATCTTCCGCGCAAACCGCATCCTGTGGGAAGCGAGCCAGTCCGATATGGATTTCACCACAGCCGGAGGCTTTCGCACTGGTCATGAGGCGCCTCAACAATTCCACGTGTTGGTTGTCCGCCACCTCTGGCACCAGCGCCAGTACCCTGTCACCAACTTGCGCAATGTCAGCGTAGGCACGCAGTTCCGCATCAAGCAACTCACACACACGGCGCAGCGAGATATCGGGAGGTCCCGCTGTCTGGTCCACAGACAAGACCGCGAACGAGCCCTCGTCCCGGCGCGCTCGACACAACTCGCGATTCAGCGCGTCGAAGAACAAGCCCTCGTTGGATATCGGCGCTACGACCCCAGGCTCGGACTGCCCGTCGCGGCTGTTCCGCGTGACAGTAGAGCCGATGACAGTACCGGCAGCGAGAACCCCCCAGAGACAGGCGAGCTCCGGCCAGCCTCCCGCCTGGTCGCCCACGACAATCCACGCCACACTGGATGCCGCCAGCCCGCCGATGAACACATACATGGAGCGTACCATGGGGTGAATCAGCAGCAATGGCGCAGCAACGACAAACAACTCATCCCAGCCAAACACACCCCAGGGTTTTGCAATAAGCAGTGCCACGGCTGTGACCAGCCAGACCATCCAAAGCTGGTAAGCCGAGACTCGAGGCAGCACAGGTGTCATCAGTAGGCTCCCCGTTGCGCGATTACGCATGGTGCGGTACGCAGCAGTATCCACAGGTCCAGCAACAGGCTGCGTTGACGAACGTAAGCAATGTCCAGCCGCACGCGGTAGTCAAAGTCCAAATCGCCCCGCGCACTGATCTGCCAAAGTCCGGTCAAGCCGGGTTTAACTTCGAGTCGCTCAGCATGCCAGCGCTGGTAGGTGTCTATCCCAAAGGAGGTGGGCCGCGGTCCGACCAGGCTCATGTCGCCCTTGAATACGTTCCAGAGCTGTGGCAGTTCATCCAGGCTGGTTTTTCGCATCAACGACCCCACCCGGGTGATGCGCGGGTCTTGCTCCAACTTGAAATCTGGCCCGGAAATTCCCTTGCTCTCCTTCAGGGCCGCTTTCTGCAGTTCTGCATCAACGATCATGGACCGGAACTTGAGCATCCCGAAGGAGCGACCTCCCCGCCCGGTACGCTGCTGTCGAAAAAAGATTGGACCGGGCGAAGAACAACGAACCGCAACCGCGCACGCCAGCACAACCGGCAATATGAGAGGGGCCGCCACCAGGCAAACGCCTATGTCAAAGCCTCTCTTCACCAGAGCATAGTGTTTGCCACCGCGCCCGGATAACCCCGGTTTGGACTGCTCCATTCTATAGACCTGCCTGGGACGCAGTCGCCCCCCCTGGACCGGCCCGGTGCGATCATCCGACGGGCCTCTACCCTGCCTGAATGCTGTTCTTATAGATGTCTTGGGAGGAGTGCTCTGCAGTGCGATAATTTGCGTGTTGCGCTCATCAGTGATTTTCATTGGAGTCCTATCCATACCTCTTCCGCGTTGCTTGTTCTGGTATTGTCTCAATTGTTAGGCTTTGTCAGGCCCAAGCACTTTTTGTGCCCAAACTGGCTATTCTATATTTATCAACAAGTTATCTCTTTCTTCTCCCTACGTCTCTGCCACAATTGTAAAAAATACTGACGGGGCGAGATCAGGATTCAGCAGTTTCCGGTAGCGCAGAAAACCAATCATCTGCCTCCGGTTGGCATAGCTCATGCCAGTACTTATTTGACGTATAACACATATTCGCGACCCGGCAAATTGAACTGTTGTTGAGTAGCATAATGTGTGACCCGGTTAACAATTAGGGTTAATGATTGTGGGCTCAACCGGATGATACGGGGCTACAGGACAGTGATTACTTCTTTCGAGTAACATACGTAATAGTTTGGCAAGTGGACTAAAGCGAACACGAATTCCGGAAACTCAGTGACATTCACACCAGGCACAACAACGAGTGTGTGCAGGGTCACAAATCCGCCCCGATCCACATTTAATTTTCCCGGGACTGCGATAATATTCTTGAGAGTTGCGTTACTCCTGACGCATACTGCAAATTAAGTATTCACAAAAATCTCTATCATGGCGGAGTTAAATCTGGATCAACTCACACAAAGAGTGGCGGAGTTTCGCAAACAGCGAGAACCCCTGCGGCTTGAGCAAAGTGCCTCCTTTAGAGGCACCAAGGCGCGAATGAATAGCGATTTAAAGTCGGAGAACAAGCGGTTTATCTCCACAAATCGTTACCTTATGACTCTTCTTATTGTCTCCGCTTTAGCGCTAGTCTCCGCACAGGTTGGGTGGATTGTATTTGGGCAGGAGCCTGTTGGAGCCCGGACTATCCAATCTGACACGCCAGACCCGCGTTTTATCGATGCGCTTAAAAGCCCCGCCGCCGACCAACTGGAAGAACGAATCTCCAGTCTTACTGGAAATATGGAAACATTGAGCGGCTTGCTCACCGACCTGGAGTCCAAGCTGATAGCCACTGATCAGGTGGAAGAACGAATCTTCAGCCTTAATGAAAATCTGGAAAAATTGAACAGTTTGACCACCGATTTGGAATCCAAGCAGATAGCCGCAGACAAGTTGGACGCACGCATCACCGGCCTTACTGAGAATATGGAAACACTGAACAATATGACCACCGATTTGGAATCCAGGCAGATGGCCGCAGACAAGTTGGACGCACGCATCGCCGGCCTTACTGAGAATATGGCAACATTGAACACTTTGACCACCGATTTGGAATCCAGGCAGCTGGCCGCAGACCGGCTGGAAGAACGAATCTCCAACATTACCAAGGAGTTGCAAGTACTAAGCGATTTGGCCGCCGGTGTAGAATCCAAGCAGAGGGCTACCCTTGCGACCACAGGTACCGTCGTTCCTGCAACACAGAAACTCGTTTCCAGGACCACTGAACTGCCGTCAGTTGCCAAAGAGGCGCCAGCCGTTCAAACCCGGCAGGCTGCAGCACCAGTCACTCCCGACCTTAAACCTGTCACGGATGCTCCATCGAGCAAGCGTGAAACATCGCGCACCGCGCCCAAGGAGCCTAGAGAAAGTGTTGTTAGTAAAGAACCCGCTGCTAGCGTACCTCAAAGTGGACCCTGGACTATCAATCTGATTTCCTCGCCGGACAAAGCCTACGCGGTCAGCTTTTCAGATACGGTTCGATCCAAGGGAATCCGTACAGAGCTGCAGGAAGTCTCGGTGAAAGGCACACCCTACTGGCGCGTCCAGGTAACCGGTTTTTCAACGCAGGGTGAAGCGAAGGCCGCTGCCGATACCGTCAAGGATAAGTTGGGGCTGACGGATATCTGGGTAATGAAGCGCTGACGATTACGGTTGGCCTGTAGAAACACCAATTACCAATGTCGCCCGAGTTATTCTGCGGGAAACCGCTTCACTGATTATTCGCTAAGCAAGTAACCGCTCCAATGCCGCCCGCAGCTTCTGCGGGATGGGCACGGAGCGGTTGGCCGCGCGCTCCACGAACACATGCACGAAATGCCCGTGAGCGGCGGCCTCCTGTTCGCCCTCCCGGAAGATGGCGATACCGTACTGCACCGAGCTGTTGCCCAGGCGATCCACACGCACTCCTGCCTCCACCGCCTCCGGATAGGTGATGGGGGAGTGGTATTCGCAACCTGAGTTCACCACATAACCGACAATGGTACCGTCACTGATGTCCAGCCCGCCCTCCTCGATCAGGTAGCGGTTGGCGGCGGTATCGAACTAGGAGTAATAGGTCACGTTGTTCACATGGCCGTAAATATCATTGTCCGACCAGCGCGTGCTTATCGGATAGAAAATCTTGTAATCCGCCCGCGTGGGCGGCGCTGCCTTGCTCATGCGACTGCTCCGTAAGCGGCCTGGTAAATCGCCAGCGCGTCATCGTAGGTGACATCGCGCGGATTGTTCACCAGCAGGCGCTGCTGCAGCATGGCGTCCGCAGCCAGCATTTCCAGATCGCGCTGCTTTACACCCGGCCTGCTGCAAAGTCGCCGGCAGTGCAACATCCTCAATCAACTCGCGCAGCGCCGCGATCAGTGCGGCAGTTTTCGCCTCGGCGCTACCGGCAACCGGTGCGCCGATCACCACGTCCGCCAGTTCGGCGTACAGCGCATGGGCTTGCGGCGCATTGAACTCCAGCACAGACGGCAACACCAGCGAGTTACTCAGGCCGTGGGGAATGTGGTAGTGCCCGCCCAGCGGATAGGCCAGAGCATGCACCGCGGCGACAGGCGCATTGGCAAACGCCTGTCCGGCCAGACAAGCGCCCAGCAGCATGTTTTCCCGCGCCTGCCGATTGCCACCCTCGCGCACGGCGGTGCGAATATTGCGCGACAACAAATGCAGCGCCTGCAGGGCCAGATTGTCGGACAGCGGATTTTTCTTGTGCCGCGAGGTGTAGGCCTCGATCGCATGCACCATGGCATCGACACCGGTCATGGCGGTCACGGCCGGCGGCAAACCGAGAGTGAGCGCGGCATCCAGCACCGCCACATCCGGCAGCAATACCGGCGAGGACACGCCGGCCTTGGTGGTCTCGCCGGTGGTGATGATCGCAACGGGGGTCACCTCTGAACCCGTTCCGGCGGTGGTGGGCACCAGTACCAGGGGCAACCTGCCGCCGGTGACCTTGCCCACGCCGTACATGTCGGCCAGCGTCTGCTCACCCCTCAGCAACACGGCCACCACCTTGGCCACATCCATGGAACTGCCGCCGCCGACCGCGATAACGCCGTCGACACTGCCGCTGCGCGCCAGCGCGACGGCTGCCAGTACCGTGGCCTCCGGCGGGTCCTCGCGCACCTGGTCAAACACCAGTGGCGCGCAGACCCGCTTTTTCCAGCGCCGCCAAAACCGGCTGCACCAGACCGATCGCCATCAAGCCCGGATCGGTCACCAGCAGGGGCCGCGTCACACCCAGTTGCCGGCACTGGCTCGCCAGCTCCAGCGCGCTGCCCATACCGACGATGATCCGCGCCACCGTATTGAATTCGAAGCTTTGCATCGCATGCACCTACATCGTGAGGATGACCTTGCCGCGGGCACGGCGTTCCATCATACAATTGAAGGCTGCCTCATATTGTTCGAGCGGGAAAACATCCGTCACCACCGGACTGATCTTGCCACTGGCGAACAGCTCCCACAGCTCTTCAATGTTCTTGCGATTAACCTGCGGCTCCTCCATGGAGAAGCGTCCCCAGAATACGCCCACCAGCGAGCAGCCCTTGAGCAGCGTCAGGTTAAGCGCAATTTTGGGGATAGGGCCACTGGCGAAACCAATCACCAGATAACGGCCGTTCCAGGCCATACCGCGAATCGCCGGCTCGGCGTAATCGCCACCTACCGGGTCGTAGACCACATCCACGCCCTTGCCGCCGGTCAAGTCCTTGATCGCGTCCTTCAGGCTAACCTTGCTGTAGTTAATGACCTCGTCCGCACCCAACTTCTTGCACAAGGCCAACTTTTCATCGGTGCTGGCCGCGGCGATGACCCTCGCGCCCATGTGTTTGCCCAGCTCGATGGCGCTGGTGCCGACACCGCCGGCGGCGCCCAGCACCAACAGGGTTTCGCCCGGCTGCAGATTGGCGCGCTGCTTCAGCGCGTAATACGACGTGAAATAGGTGATGCTGACACCTGCGGCCTGCTCGAAGCTGAGCACGTCAGGCATAGCGAAAGCGCCGAGTTCATGCACCGCAATTCTCTGGCAGAACGCGCCGGAACCGCCCGCGGACAGCACCTTGTCGCCCACCTTAAAGCGGCTCACTTTCGCTCCCACTGCGGCCACCACCCCGGCGCACTCGCCACCGGGGATAAAGGGCATCTCGGGCTGCATTTGATATTTTCCCTGAATCATCAATACGTCGGGGAAATTGAGGCCGGCGGCCTTCACGTCAATCAACACGTCGTGTTCACCCACGGTTGGTTCCGGCCAGTCTGTGACCAACGCCAGCTTGTCCGGCAGACCGTGTTCCTTGCATACCACTGCTTTCATTTTATTCGCCTCGGCTAATCAAAAATTCACTCCTGGTCCAAAACAAGAACGGCGCCCGCAGGCGCCGCTATGTCTCGTTATCTGTCAGGCCACCTCGAACAGGCCCGCCGCTCCCATACCGCCACCGACGCACATGGTGATGACCACGTACTTCACACCGCGGCGCTTGCCCTCGATCAGCGCGTGGCCGATCATGCGCGAGCCGCTCATGCCGTAGGGATGGCCAATGGAAATGGCGCCGCCATTGACGTTGAGCTTGTCGTTGTCGATGCCCAGCTGATCGCGGCAGTAAATCACCTGCACCGCAAAGGCTTCGTTCAGTTCCCACAGGCCGATGTCGCCGACCTTCAGGCCGGCCTGCTTGAGCAGCTTGGGCACGGCGAAGACCGGACCGATACCCATCTCGTCGGGCGCGCAACCGGCAACGGCCATGCCGCGGTAAATGCCCAGTGGCTGCAGGCCTTCCTTTTCTGCCAGCTTGGCGTCCATCAGCAGCTGTGCGGAGGAGCCGTCTGACAATTGCGAGGCATTGCCGGCAGTGACAGTACCACCCTCAACCACCGTCTTGAGACCCGCGAGGCCCTCAGCGGTAGTGGCGCGCAGACCTTCGTCGGCGCTGACGGTGGCCTCGGCCAGCGAGGCCTCGCCGGTGGCCTTGTCCCACACCGTGCGCTTGCAGGTCACCGCCACCAGTTCGTCGGCGTACTTGCCCGCTGCATAGGCGGCCGCGGTCCGCTGCTGCGACTGCAGGCCGTATTCGTCCATCGCATCGCGGGAAATGTTGTAGCGCTTGGCCACGATTTCCGCAGTCTGCAACATGGGCACAAACATGTTTGGCTCAATCGCCATCAATTCCTCATCCACCATGCGATGCAGGTTCATGTGTTCGTTCTGCACCAGGGAGATGGACTCCAGTCCGCCGCCGATGACACAGCTCATACCATCGTGAACGATCTGCTTGGCGGCAGTCGCCACCGCCATCAGGCCGGAGGAGCACTGTCTGTCAATGGTCATACCCGAGGTCGTCACAGGCAGCCCGGCGCGCAGCGCAATCTGCCGTGCCACGTTGGAACCTGTGGCGCCCTGCTGCAGCGCACTGCCCATGATCACGTCCTCGACACGGGCCGGATCGATACCGGCACGCTTGACGGCTTCCGCCACTGAGGCAGCGCCCAGGGTGGCACCCCCGAGGTTGTTAAAACCACCGCGAAAGGCCTTGCCGATCGGGGTACGTGCGGTCGCTACGATAACTGCTTCTCTCATGTCCTTCTCTCCGTTGGACCCTGGGCCGCTAATGTCTACTTGTTCAGGCCCAGGCCTGCCATCGCGTGGCCGGTCATCTTCACCGTCTGTTCGAAACCGGCTTGTGGCTGATTCTCACCTACCGTTGACGAAATCGCCGCCCAGTTTGCGGCGATACCTTCCGGCGTCTGCTCCTCGGGCGGCAACCACTTGCCGGCAGACTCCACGATCCTGGCGACCGCGAAGCTGCCCGCGCCGGCGGCGATGATGGTCTCGGGTCGGCGCATCCTCGCTCACCATGTACAGGACTGCGGGAGTCACCGTTTCGGGCGTCAGCAGGGCCAGCGCTTCTGCCGGAATCAGTCCCTCGGTCATACGGGTGGCTGCAGTGGGCGCCAGCGCATTGATGCGGATGTTGTACTTCGCGCCCTCCTGCGACAGCGTGTTCATCAGGCCGATCACGCCCATCTTGGCGCTGCCGTAATTGGCCTGGCCGAAGTTACCGTACAGGCCGGACGAGGACGTGGTCACCACGATGCGCCCGTAGGCCTGCTCGCGCATGATCTCCCAGCAGGCCTTGGTGCAATGCACGCTGCCCATCAGGTGCACGTCCAGCACCAGCCGGAAATCTTCCAGAGTGCCCTTGGTGAAGCTCTTGTCGCGCAGGATGCCGGCGTTGTTGACCAGGATGTCGACCCGGCCCCACTTGTCCATGGCCTGTTTGACCATGGCCTCGACCTCATTGTACTTGGCCACGTTGGCGCCGTTGGCGATGGCTTCACCGCCGAGGGCCTCGATTTCAGCCACTACCGCACGCGCCGCCTCGGAAGAACCACCGGAACCGTCCACACCGCCGCCCAGGTCATTGATGACCACTTTGGCGCCGCGCTTGGCCAGCTCAATAGCGTGGCAGCGGCCCAAACCGCCGCCAGAACCGGTAACAATGGCCACTTTGCCGTCATAACGAATAGACATCGGTAAAATCCTCTAACGTAAAAAGAATAAAATCTGCCACCCGCTCAGGCGGTCACCACCATGGTCAACCATTCCGCTATCAGCGCTGGCTTTTCCTCGCCCTCAATTTCCACGGAGATAGCCTGCTTGATCAAAAAGCGGTTGTCGTCCTTACGGCTGACGTCGGCGATTTCCGCGTGCGCACGGACGCGCTTGCCGGCGCGCACCGGCGTCAGGAAACGCACCTTGTCAAAGCCATAGTTCAGGCCCATGACGATGTTTTCGGGAACAATGCCATTGCCCTCGGCCAGTTTGGACAGCAGGGACAGGGTGAGAAAGCCGTGGGCGATGGTGCCGCCGAAGGGCGTGTTTTTCGCCGCTTCCTGGTCCACGTGGATGAACTGGTGGTCCTCGGTGCAGTCGGCGAAAGTGTTGATGCGGTCCTGGTTCACCTCGATCCATGGGCCGGGCTCAAACTTGGTGCCGATGGCCTTCACCATCTCGTCCTTGGGTACGACTTTTATTGCCATGGTGTGTTCCTCATTGGTTATGCTTCCGGGGAAGCCCTTAAGTGTAGTCGAGCTGCAGCATTTCGCCGCCTCCGTGATCAGGCACAAGTAGATAGGCTCGTGATCCGGCGCCAAACGCTGGGACTGCAGGGAACGCAGGGTAAAATGTCCGCCTAAAAACGGGGTTTGAACATACAGTATGTCAATAGGCTGTTCAAGTATTTCTTTGCCTGCGGGCGGCAACGTCATTGGTGTGGTATTGAGAACAAAATGTAGTGCCTGCGATGCGAAGACTGCATAAAATTGCTCACACGATTGGACGAAGGCCAACCACATGACCGCACCGACCATCACCCGACGCTATCCTCTTCGCGCGCTCGCGGCGGGCGCGCGCTGGCTCGCGAATCCCGTGTCCGCAGGCGGCGCCAAGCAGGTTCCCCGTATACATCTCTACGCGACGGGGCCCGAGATGCTGGCCGAGGTGGAGCAGATGCGCACGCACCCGACCGGCAAGCGCATCCTTGCGGATCGCCCCGATCTGGCGGCAACGATCTCGAATCCGTCCGCGCTCGCGACCATGCCGCCAGGCAGCCTGGGGCGTGCCTTCTACGACTCCATGAACGTGCCGGGCGGGATCCCGGGCTACATGTTGGCGGGGCTAATCTACAGCGATGGGTTCTTCGACAGCTATATCATGCCCGACGACGCGCGTTACGCTATCGAGCGAACCCGTTGGCTCCACGACCTGTACCACGTGCTCACGGGGTACGGCACGGATCTGGCGGGCGAGGGGCTGCTGATCTATTTCCAGATCGCCTACCGACAACAAACCGGGTTCTGGCGCGCCGCGCTCTCGGCCAACGGGCTAGGGCCACTGCTGTTCCTGCGCCCCCACGTGGGCCAGCGGCGCTGGCGCGAGTTACTGCGTGACGCGCACGCGCGCGGTACAGCCGCGCGGGCACAACAGCCTCCGATGTATGTTTACTGGGAGGAGCTCCTTCCCCGCCCGCTCGCTGAGGTGCGCGAGGAACTAGGCATCGTTCCCTTCGAGGAAGATACCTCGGACTGGCTGTCGCAGAGCCGGCTGGGTCAACGCGCCGCGAGCGGTTTCGGGGGATACGCCCGCGAGGTCGAGCAAGCGCAGTTGGCGCGCCGCATCGTGGAGGCCGGTGTAGATTTCCGCAACCTGATGCGCGCAACCCCGGAGAGCGCAGCTTCGCTGCGACGACTGGTGGCCGCTGGCGCCGACGATATGGCGATCCGCGCCGCTGCCGCGAGACTGCTCTAGACTCGCTATCAGAAGTCGTATCTCAGTGTCGCCCCGTAAGTGCGCGGCGGCGCCAGGAAATAGGCGTCCACTCCGCTGAGTGGCAGTGTCTCTGCCGTTAAACTTGCGTAGGCATCATCGGTGAGGTTTTTCGCCCACACAGAAAAGTTCCAGTGATCATCGCGCCAACCCGTCCGCAAATTCACCGTGGTCCGCTCCTGTATATCCTTTTCCTCCGTCACCGCCGAGGCGTTGGTGAGGTGGTCATCCATGTAGCTGTAGTCGGCGCGGGTATAGAGGTAGCCCTCCGCCCAGGGGAACACCAGTGTGGCGGAGAGTGTCCCGCTGTACTCGGCGGTGAACGGCAATTCAAGGCCCTTGTCAGGCCCTGAGGTGATTTCCCGCTTGTCCAGGTAAAGCAATCCTGCGGTGAGGGTCAGGTTGGGCAGGGGTAGCCCCTCGATATTGAGATCAAGTCCGGCGGTTTCGACATCGCCCTGGTTGGCTACCCGGGTGCCGATGCCGGTCTCCAGTTGCTGCTGGACCTGGTAGTCGCTGATCTCCGTGTAAAAGAGTGGATGCATTGGTGCGCAGCCGGGAATCCAGCAGTGTCGATTTGACGCCTGTCTCGTAACTGATGGTCGTCTCATCGTCAAATTCGCGTTCGGTCGGCCGTCCCGTTGACGGTGTTGAACCCACCGGATTTGGAACCTGTCGCCACACTCGCAAAGACCATGGTTTCGGCAAACACATCGTAGCTGGTATTGAGCAGCCAATTGATATCGTCGGTGTCGCGCGTAAAGTCGTCATCGATCGGTGTGGTGGCGCGCGTCAGTAGGGATTGTCCGGTGAGCACCGCAGAAGGTGCAGTCGAATCAATGGCCACCAACAGGTCGGCGTCCTTCTGCTCATACGTCCAGCGCAGCCCGCCGGTGACGCGCCACCGATCTGTCAGGTCATAGGTCGTCTGTCCGAATACGGCGACATTTTCTGTATCGAGTTTTACCTTGGCCCGAATGTAGTCACCTGGCTGCGCAACAAAAGCCAGCGGAATTCCCGGCGGCAGCAGGCTGCTGATCTCGGGAGTTTGGCTACCGACGGTAATAATATCCTCTCCGAGGAATGTCCACGGCTGGTTGTCACCGCCACTGGTTGTCGACTGGTAATAGAAGAGCCCCAGCTGGTAATTGAGCGGGCCGCTCGCATCTGAGGCGTAGCGAAATTCCTGTGAGAAAAAGTCGCCTGAGCTCACGCCATTGTACTGGTAGATGACATCCAGCTGGGACAAGTCCACGTCGCGCGTGGCCGTGCCTTCGGAATCGCCCCAGGCGGTAATCGATTTCAGCGCACCCATTGCCAGTTCCTGGTCGGCAACCAGTGACAGCGAATCCGTTCTCACCTTGAATTCCCCGTCAATGTCGGTCGCAATTTCATAGTCATAGGGATCGTTCTTGTCGATCGGCAGGCCGCGCGCGGCCAGTTCGGCGTTGACCTGTGCGCTTTGCACCGCATCGGCGCCGCAGCAGTGGGTATCGCGATCCACGCGGCTGCCGGTCAGCAGAAAGGCGAGGGTATCGGATGGCTCATACAGCAGTTTGCCGAGCACGTACCAGTCGTCGGCGCCGTTCAGATCCTCGCCGCCACCGTTGTCGAAGTAACCATCCTGCTGGTTTACATTGCCTGTCAGTCGGTAGGCGACAGTGTCAGACAACGGGCCGCTGGCCGCCGCCGTCAACCTGCCCAGGTCGTAGTCTCCAACGGTCGATTCCACATACCCTTCAAAGGCATCGGGGTTGGGTCGCTTGGTAAAAATACTGATGGCGCCGGCGTTGGTGTTCTTGCCATACAACGTACCCTGCGGTCCATGCAGCACCTCGATACGCTCGATATCGTTGAGGTCCGACATGCCAAGCCCCGAGCGACTGAGATACACATCGTCGATAAACAGGCCCACGGACGGTTCCAGCGCGATATCCGATTGCGACGTGCCGATCCCGCGAATCCTGAAGGCCGCGGTGAACGGCGTTATATTGGTGCTGATACTCAGGCTGGGCGTGAGTGTTGCGAGGTCATTGGCATTGTGTATACCCGCCTCCTGGATGACCTCCTCGCTGAAGGCGTTCACCATGATCGGAACGTCCTGCAGACTCTCGTCACGCCTGGTGGCAGTCACGATGACCTCATCCAGTGCGGCGGGTTGCGCGTTTACCGCAACAGCCATACCCGCAGCGGATGCGGCCAGTATTGCCGTTACCAAACCCAGACGTGCGTTCTTCGCAGCTGGAAAATTTCATGGTGTTCTCTTTTTTATATCATCGTTTCTGAAGCTTACACAGCCGTATCAGTTTGACCAGTAAATGTATTCGTCATCGGGCGCGTCGGGCTGGCTCAAATCCTTGTCGAGGTTAATGGGCACCGATGCCTGGCTGGGCCACAAGGGAGCAACCTGCTCCGCGTTGTGCTGCGCCAACGCCGCCTGCAGTTCCGCCAGTTTATCCGGGCGCTCGCTGGACAGATCACGTTGCTCTGTGGGATCGGCGCTCATGTCAAACAGCCAGCTCCGACCCGGTGGATCGCTCAGGTTCAGTTTCCAGCCATCGACCAGCGCCGACTGGGAGGCGCCGCTGCGCCAGAACAGCGCCCTGTGCGGCATCGCCCTGTGCCTGCCCGGTCACATAGGGCAACAGGTCGACGCCGTCAATTACCCGGTCGGTGGGCAAACTGGCGCCTGCGGCCGCGGCCGCCGTCGCGTACATGTCGAAATGGTGCACCGGCGCGGACACCACCGTGCCGGGTGCGATACGCGTCGGCCACTTGGCGAAGTACGGCACATGGATGCCGCCCTCGAACAGGGTGATCTTCCAGCCCCGGAACGGGCTGTTCACCTCCGGCAAGCCGATATAGCCCGCGCCGCCATTGTCGGAGGTAAACAACACCAGCGTGTTCTCCTCCAGACCATTGGCTTTTAGCGCTTCCAGCACTTGCCCGACGCCGCGGTCAAGGCTGCGGATCATCGCCGCATACACGCGCTCACGATGGTTGGTGATATGTGACAGTGCCGCGTAATCCTCGCGTGTTGCCTGCAGCGGAGTATGTGGGGCCCAGTGCGCAAGGGAGAGAAAAAAGGGACGATCCTTGTTAGCCGCGATCACCCTGACTGCCTGCTCGGTAAAATAGTCCGTGAGGTAACGATCCGGCTCAAACGGCTTGATCTCGTGGCTCCCTGTCCGGTTAAACGCTACGGCGAAACGCATTGCCGCCCACAGGAAACGATCGATCGGATCGAAGTCCTGTTTGGAATTAACCACATCGGGGTGGTCTTCCGGCAGATAAAGGCCGCTGGCCATCAGCAGACTCTCATCGAAGCCCTGGTCATGCGCTGCCATGCCGTTGGCAAGGCCGGTGTGCCACTTGCCGATGTGAACCGTGTGATAGCCCTGGTCGGCGAGCAGCTCGGCAATGGTGATCTCCGAGGCAGGCATACCCATATCCTGGTAGCTCACCACCTCGGCGTCGGGGTAAGGGATGATTTCCCGCAGCCGCCCGGGATCGGTGTCGGCCCACCGGGCGAGTTGCATCATGCCGGGCGGGGTCGGGGTGAACTCGAAACCGAAACGGGTGCTGTAGCGTCCGGACATCAGTGCGGCCCGCGAGGGCGCGCAGGTGCCATTGGCCGCATAGCCGTTGGTGAAGGTCACGCCCTGCTGCGCAATAGAATCGATATTGGGCGTAGGTACCGTGCCGCCAGCGACGCCGCCTCCACCGAAAGTCAGGTCGTTCCAGCCCAGGTCATCCGCCAGGATCAGCACGATGTTCGGTGGCCGCTCGCCCGGGGCGCGACCCTGGGAGTCCACTCCCGTGGACCAGGTGATTTCCTCGAACGGTCCCGTAGGAACGCGTTGTTTGACCAGCTGAGCCCACCACTTTCAGCACAATCGGTTCACGATAGGCGTACAGCAACGCCATCAGGACCACAGTGACCGCAACGGCGCCGCCCCATTTTGCACTTCGTTTCATCGCTGTTCTCCACGGGTCATCATTATGGTATTGTCAGCCTTAGTGACAATACATGATTGGCCAATGAAAGCAAGCAACGCACAGCAAAATCCCGCGAGAGATGGCCGGCACGCCCGCTCGGAACGCACCCGTGCAGCAGTCGCCAAGGCGATGCTGGAGTGCATTACGGCCGGTTCACCGCGCCCCACGGCGGAGGAAATCGCAGCGCACGCCGGGGTTTCATCGCGCGCGGTATTCCGCCACTTTGACAATCTTGAGGCCCTGCTGGAAGAGGTTGCTCAGCAGCAGATCAAGCAGGTAACGCAAGCGCTTCCGCCGATTGTGTTCCTTGGAACGCTTGAACAACGCATCGATGCACTCGTGGACAACTCGGCCTGCCGCAACGAATTGATTACACCGGTCCGCCGCGCCGTATTTGCGTCGTACGGGGTTTCAAGCCAGTTCAAGGTGCGCCATGCCTGGTTGAGCGGCGTGGTACGCAAACAAGTAAAAAAGGTATTCAGCAGTGAACTGGATCACTTGTCAGGCAACAAACGCGCGGTAAGAGTCGCCTCGATTCGCGCCTTGTTGTCGTTCAGTTACTGGAATGCGCTGCGAGAGCATGAGGGACTATCGAAAGAGTCCGCCACACAAAGCCTGCGCGACACCTTAAGAGCAGTACTGGTCAGCGATTAGCACTCGAGCGCTGCCAAAAGCACACACAACCACCGTCACAACAATTTGCGACCATTCACAGAAGGAGAACGCTACATGGCCCTACTTCCCACAGACGCACAAATAGAGGCGCTGCTGAACAATCCACCGGAAGGGTCAGTGAGAATGATCAATCTGCTCAAGTTTAAAGCACAGGCCGAATATGACGATGGTACCAATGGTGGATGCCGCAATGGGATGGAGGCGTATATGCGCTACGGAGCGGCATTGTTTGACGGCATTCTCAAGAGCGTCGGCGCTAAACTGGTTTTTTCCGAGTCGGTGTTCATGGGTGTCATTGGCGACGCAGTCGCTACCGACTACGACTTGGTAGCGATAATGCAGTACCCGAGCGTGCAGGCATTTCAGGAGATGACGTCAATGCCTGCCTACCAACAAGCGGCAAAGCATCGGGACGCAGGCTTGGCTAGTCAGCTGCTCATATGCTGCTCGGGAAATGCGCCGAGCTAGGCGCGGCGGTCCTGCCTACACGTCGATTGCCGCCGAATGGCGTCTATGGCCGCATACTCCCCCGCATCAACCAGAAGAATACGCATCAGCGCGATACCCTGGTCGTACTGCAGCATCACCGGTTCATAGCCTTCCGGCACCTGCTGGCCTGCTTTCAGCAGAGCGAGTCGCGCTGGCTTGCCGCCGGTATCGCGATCGCTGCGCACGGCGGCAACATCGGTGCGCGCATCAAATACGCTGATTGACCAGTAATGGTCCGGGACCGGGGCAATATCCAGCAGCACGGGACCCCCGGATATGTCAAACACGCAACCCGAATAAGCCAGATCAGGACTGGGCCGCACCACAGGTTGATTATCCGCTGTGGCCAACTCACCGAAACCAAAACTGTTGACCGCCAATCGCCCGTCGATCTTGCTCATCGCCACACGCATCAGGGCGAAGGGCGTCAACAACAGCGCGGCCTGGTATGCGCCCCATGCAGTGAGCGCAGGAACCAACAAGGGAAGAAGCCAGCGCCGCATCATGGGCACCCACGCCGCTGGATGGCCGGTAACAGGGCTTTTTCCGGCGCCGCCAGCATTCCAGGCTCCGGATGATAAAGCCGCAGCGTAAGATCGAATGCCTCAACACCGCCGGTGGGCAGCCATGCTGCTGGCTGCTCATCGGGCGATACGGTAAACGACCATGTGCCACCGTCGTGGCGCGTCGCGGCATGCGCCGGAATGGACCAGCGATAGGCCGCGTTCTTCACCAGCCAGCCGGCGCCTTCATAGAGGGTCACGCTCCACCACCGTCCATCCAGTTCGCCGCCACTGACGACGTAGGTGCAACGCCCGTTCAGCGGCTCGCCTTCATCGTCTACATTTGCAGTAAAATACATCGCTTCTTTAGCGGGCAGCGCGAGCAGTCCACCCAAGGCCACCCTGGCACGAGTCAGGGCATCGGCGTCTGCGGTGCCGAAGGACTTGCCGGTCGTCCAGGCGCCGTTGATGACTGTCCCATCGGCAAATCCGCTGCGCACCTGATACACAGCAAATGCCACACCGACGACCACGCCCGATACAATGCAGATCGCGTAGCGCTGCCAGGATCTCATGCTGACTTTCCACAATCTGGCACGCTATGCACCGTCAGAAGTTGTATTGCAGTCTCAGCCCGTAAATCCGCGGGTCGGTCAGGCCGGTTTGCGCATTCTGGGTGACCGTACTGGGGCGGCCGACGGTGATGATTTCCCGATCATCCGTGATGTTCTTGATGAAGGCAGTGACTTCCCAAACTTTCTCCTTGTCAGCGGCAGTCATGCGCGCGTCCCAGCGGTCCCAACTGCCGACCTTATCGTACAGCGGGTCATTGAACGGAGTCATCCATTGATCGCCCTGGTAGTAATAGCTGCCGGTCACCGACCAGTCCAGCTCGAACATGTCCCAGAAATAGGTGGCGTTCAGGGACACCTTGTTTTCCGGAGTGAGCGCGAATTCATTGCCCTGCAGATCCAGTTCATCCGTACACAAGGGGTTCTGGGTATCGCCCACGGCATAGGGTCCCAGGGTGCAGGCGTTGGCATCCTTGCTGGCGAAGGTCTTGTACTCGGTATCATTGTAGGAATAGGTCGCGCTCAGCATCACCTCGTCAACGGGCAGCGCCTGCACTTCCATTTCCAGGCCCATGGCGCGGGCGTCCTTGGCATTCACAAACGTGTTCAGGGCAATGCCCTCGACCACGTCCTGCTTGATCACCTGTAAATCGGTGTAGTCGTAATAATAAACCGACGACGCCAGGCTCAGGCGATTGTCCAGCATAGCGCCCTTGTAACCGACTTCGTAGGAGAGGATTTCCTCCGGCTTTACCACATCAACCAGCGGGCTGGCGGTGGGCTTCTGGAAGTTAAAGCCACCGGAGCGATAGCCCGTGGCGATAAAACCGTAGAGGAAGTGCTCCGGCGTCAGGAAATGGTCGACACCCAGCCGCCAGGTCCACTTGTCCCAGGTATCCTCCTGTGTTCTGAACACCGTGGGGTCGTCGGGGTCGCCGACAAACTGTACAAAGGTGTTATCACCACCTTTTTTGTCGTCGTAGGAATAGCGCAAGCCGGCCGTGAGGGCGGTTTCTTCCGTCCAGTCCCACTTCAATTGCCCGTAGGATGCGTAGGAGGTCGTATCGACGTGCGCTTCGCCACGATACAGGACATCATCGTCACTCACAGGCTTACCTAAAATATTGCCGAAGTAAGCATACGTTGCCATCAACTCATCGTTCCGCTCGTAAAAACCAGGCACCTGCTCTTCATCGCTGTGATAGTAGTAAAGTCCCGCCAGGAGCGAGTAATCACTGTCCCACTCCGAGGAGTACTGCAGTTCGTGGGAATCAAAGGTGGCTTCCTGGTTGACCACGAAGATCATGTCAGCCGGCGTTACCGTAAATCCTGTGGCATCGGAAACGGGTGCACCGGTAAAATTGATGATCCTGGTCCAGTCCACCCCCGAATCCTCTGCTGCGCTGGCGTCGGCATCAGTGGTGGTGTCATACCAGTACCTTTGATAACCGCCCGTGTACTTAAGGGTATACGTGTCGGCGCTGTATTCACTGTTCACGAATGCCGACCAGAGCCGGTTCTTCAGCTCAGGATCAACATCCTGCCTGACCTTGTCTTCATCGCGCAGCGCAGGATTCTCCACCGCCAGCCCCTGGCGCATATTGACGAAATTCTGCGCGGGGAACATGCCGGGTACGCTAATAGGTGCGCCGGAATCCTGGCTGTACACAAGCTGGTTCAGCTCCCGTGAAAATGGCTCGAGGATGTAACCGTTGTTGCTCTGCCTGTAGTCCCGGTCTGCGCCCAGCATCTTGAGCACGGTGTTCCAGCGCTCGGTGGTCTGGTGTTCCAGGCTGAACGTGCCATAGGGTGTTTCGTCCTGATCATAGTCCTTGCCGTTGTAAGTGTTCTCCTGGAACCCATCGTGGCGTATGTAGGACGCGCCGAGCAATACGCTGGTTTTGTCCGTGACCGGACCACTGGTTAACCCCTGCAACAGAACGCCATCGTAATTGCTGAGTTGGGTTGTCACGTTACCGCCCCACTCATCACTCGGCCGCTTGCTGATGAAGCTCACAGCCCCACCCACCGAGTTGCGTCCATATATCGTGCCCTGCGGCCCCCGCAGCACCTCGATACGTTCTATATCCAGGTACTCCGAAAGATTGAACACGGTGTTCTCAGTGTTATAGACGCCGTCCCAGTAAATGCCAATGCCAGGTTCGGAGCCCACGGCCAGGTTCGGCCGCCCCACGCCGCGAATACTCACCGTGAAGGCTGTAATAGAGAGGGAGGGTGTATGAGCCACCAGGTCCTGGCTGTCGCCGATACCCAGCCGATCGAGCATGGCACTGTCGAAGGCGCTGATCGACGCGGGGGTCTCCATCAGCACAGATTCCCGCTTGGTGGCGGTAACAACTATTTCCTCCAGGCCGTTGCTTGCTTCAACAGCCAGTGGAATAGCAGCCAGCAGCGCCAGCGCGGTGATTGTTCGAGAATATTGCCCGCTGCGTCCAGCCATCGAATCGTCCCTTACTTATATAGTTATGATTCGACGCTACCCGAGAGGGGGACTATTTGGAAGAGGTAAGCTAAAAAAAGGGGGTAGCCGGGAGAACAGTCACCGCTGTATGCCCGGCCAGGGGATTGCGCATCAACCGTCCCTGAATGTGGCGTTGACTCCCGGCTGTGCAATGTACTTTTTCAGCTCGTTGCGGCCCACCACCATGCGATGCACCGCGTCGGGGCCATCCGCCAGCCGCAGCGTGCGCTGGGCCATGTACATATTCGCCAGCGGGGTGTCCTGCGATACGCCCAGGGCGCCGAACATCTGAATGGCCTCGTCCACGATACGAATGGAGATGTTGGGCACGGCGGTCTTGATCATGGATATCCACACCCGGGCTTCCCTGGCATCGACATTGTCCATCATCCACGCCGTTTTCAGGGTGAGCAGGCGCGCCTGTTCAATATCCATGCGCGCGTTGGCAATGATATCGATATTGCCGCCCAGGCGCGCCAGCGGTTTGCCAAAGGCAACGCGCGAGATCGAGCGATTACACATCAGTTCCAGCGCCTTCTCCGCGGCGCCGATGGCGCGCATACAGTGATGTATGCGCCCCGGCCCGAGGCGGCCCTGGGAAATCTCAAAACCGCGGCCGGGCCCGAGCAGTATATTTTCCCTGGGCACGCGCACGTTGGTAAATTTCTGGTGCATATGTCCGTGGGGTGCGTCGTCCATGGAAAACACATTCATAGGACGAATGTTCTCGAACCCGGGCGTATTCATGGGCACGAGTATCTGTGACTGCTGCAGGTGTTTGGGTGCATCCGGATCAGTCTTCACCATGACGATCATAATCTTGCAGCGCGGATCGCCGGCGCCGGATATATAGTGCTTCTCCCCGTTGATTACCCATTCGTCACCATCCAGCACCGCTGTGGTGCATATATTAGTGGCGTCAGATGAAGCCACGCCCGGCTCGGTCATCGCAAAGGCCGAACGAATCTCGCCATTCAGCAGCGGTTCCAGCCACTGCTTTTTCTGCGCCTCGGTGCCGTACTTGTGCAGCACTTCCATATTGCCCGTATCAGGCGCCGAACAGTTGAACACTTCAGCCGCCATATGCGACTTACCCATCTCCTCGGCAAGGTAGGCGTATTCCACTGTATTCAGGCCGGAGCCTGCGTCGCCATCGGTGAGGAAGAAGTTCCACAGTCCCTTGGCCCGCGCCCTGGCTTTGAGTCCCTCGCGGATGTCCGTCTGGCGCTGGGTAAACTGCCAGCGGTCACCAACTGCGATATCGGCGTAGTAGTCGTACTCCACCGGATGGATTTCTTCCTCGATGAAACGCTTTACCGCTGCCAGCAGCGGTGCCACATTGGCGCTGATACCTAAATCCATTGTCGTGCTCCTTGTTCTGCCTTTGTTCTTTTGGATAAAACCGTCTTGGGACTGGTCTCTCAGCAGGCCGCCAATTGGGCTGCGTACTCCGCCTTTATCTGCCGCTTGAATATTTTGCCGGAGGCGATACGCGGCAGCTGCTCTGTGCGAAACCAGATACGGGCCGGTATCTTGAACGATGCCAGGTGTTTGCCCAGCTCCGCGCGCAACTCATCGGCAGTCAACTCGACGCCAGTTCGCACTACCACGGCGGCACCGACAATCTCTCCGAGGCGTGCATCCGGCAGACCGAATACCGCGACTTCATGGACACCCGGATGGGCGTAAATAGCCGCCTCTACTTCCAGGCAGCTGATATTCTCGCCGCCGCGAATGATGATGTCCTTGATGCGGTCGACGATGTAAAGGAATCCCTCCGCGTCGAGGTAGGCGACATCGCCAGTGTGGAACCAGCCATCCACAAACGCTTGTGCCGTCGCTTCCGGTTTGTTCCAGTAGCCGAGAATATTGGCGGGAGACTTGATACACAGCTCGCCGCGTGCGCCCGCAGGCAGAGCGCTACCATCCTCGCCCACAATACGAAATTGCGTCACTGCAGGCACCACGCGACCGGCGCTGTCGGGCCTCGCAATATAGAAAGCACCGGCATTCACCGTGCCCAACGCATTGGTTTCGGTAAGGCCATAGCCAATACCAGGCGCGGATTTCTTGAAAGTACCACTGATTTTCTTCACCTGGTCGGGCGGGCGCGCTGCGCCACCGGCCATGATTTCGGTCAGGGAGGACACGTCCCGGCTGGTGGTTTCAGCCGCTGCCTGCAGCTCCGCCGACATGGTGGGCACACCATTGAACCAGGTAATACGCTCCTGCTCAATCAGGCGCAGGGCCTCCTGGGCATCCCACTTGTGCATGATTACCATCTTGCGACCCACCACCAGCGAGAGCATGAAGACCGAGTGGCTGCCGGTGCAGTGAAACAGCGGTATGGTCACCAGCGCGGCAGGAGGCAGTCCCGCATCCCTCGTCTCCTGCGTACCCGCCATCTTGGTGGCTACGCCAAGGCACATCCAGCTGTACAGTGCAGACAACACGCCGCGGTGAGACGACAACGCGCCCTTGGGATGACCGGTAGAGCCGGAGGTGTACATAATGGTGGCGTGATCCTCCAGGCTCACTGGTACCTCAGGCATACTGGCGCCGGCGAACTCCTGCAGCAATTCAGCAAAAGGTGTGTGCTCTATCCCGAGGCCGCTGCAATCGTCGATGGAAATAATCTGCAGGCCGTGCTTTTTGATGATCGGCGCCAATCGCTCCACCCGGTTACGATCGGCCACCACGATCCTGGCGCCACTGTCGGCAAAGCCGTAATCCAGTTCCTCGGTGGTCCACCAGGCGTTCATCGGCACTGCCACGCCGCCGACAGAGGTGATGCCAATGAATGTCATCATCCACTGCGGATTATTGCGGCTGAGAATAGCCACCCGATCGCCCTTGGCCAGACCATAGCGCTGCATCAGGGCAGCCCCGAATTCGCAGCTGTGCTGGTAGCCCTGGGCGAAGGTATAGCGCTCCTCGAGGTAGACGGCAAAATCCTTCTGCGCATGCTGCAACATCACCATGAAGTACTGGCCGAGATTGCCGGGGAGCGTGGCAAAATTGCGGTATTCGACACCATCCAGGCGCACCGTATTGACTTCAAAGGGTTGCCCCTGCGCGGTGAGGCTGGCAACGACCTCATCAAACCGTGTCAGTTCCGGGTTCATTTTTGTATTGGTTCCATCTCGTTCAAATGATTAAAAGCCGCTGAGCCGTGCGAAACGGTCCAGATGATAGTTATAGTCTCCAAACGTGTGCTGGGCCACCCGGGCACGCTTGATAAAGAAGCCGATCTCGCACTCGTCAGTCATGCCTATGCCACCGTGCATCTGGATCGCCTCATTGGTCGCGCGTTGCGCCACCTCGCACAGCTTGGCCTTGGCGGCGCTTGCCATCAGGGACAGCTCGCGCCTCGCCGCAATCAATAGTGTGTAAGGCCTGCAATACGATCGAGCGCGCCAACTCCAGTTCCGCAAACAGCTCTGCAGCGCGATGCTGCAACCCCTGGAAGGAGCCGATCACCCGGCCAAACTGCTTGCGCTCCTTGAGATAAGCGACCGTGCGCTCGAACACTTCCGTCGCCAGTCCGAGCAATTCCGCGGCCAGACCGATGTTGGCGATATCCAGCGCGCGACTGAGTCCGGCCCAGGCTGCGCCCGGCGCACCCAGTAGATTGGCTGCGGACACGCGACAATCCTCCAGCACCAGCGCGCCGACATTGCGCGAATCCACCAGGCTGCGCCGCTCTATCGTCAGTCCGGGAGTTGCGGCATCCACCACGAAGGCGCTCAATCCCCGCTCATCGCCTGGCGCATCGCTGGTGCGCGCGATGACAATAAACGTGTGTGCTGCGCTGGCATCCAGCACCAGCACTTTCGTGCCGTTAAGAATATAGTCGCTTCCCTCTGCCGCAGCACGCAATACCGTGTGCAGCGGCGCGTGGTGTGGTCCTTCCTGCAGCGCCAGACTGACCAGCTTCTCTCCAGCTGCGATTGCGCCCAACAACTGTTCCTTCTGCTGCTGCGCTGCCCAGTTCGCCGATCACCGTGGCGCCCACCAGCACGGTGGATTGCAGCGGACTGGCGCTGAGATTACGCCCCGCCTGTTCCAGCACCAACCCCAGACCGGTATAGCCGTAACCCAGACCGCCAAAGGCTTCGGGTATAGCGATGCCGGCCCAGCCCATCTGCGCCATGTCGCGCCAGACATCGTCGCTGAAGCCGCGCTCACTGCCACTGTCGCGCAATGCGCGCAGATGCGCCACCGTGGCCTGCTGCGCCAGAAAACCGGCAGCGGAATCCTTGAGCATGACCTGCTCTTCATTTAACACCAATGCCATATTGCGGCTCTCCTTCATGTGGCCGTGACTAGTCGTTGATTACTACGCGTTCATCACTACGCATCGGGAAGTCCCAGTACACGCTTGGCTATAATGTTCAACTGTACCTCCGAGGTGCCGCCCTCAATGGAGTTGCCCTTGGAACGAAGCCAGTCGCGACTGATCGCACCGTCACGATACTCCTGCCCCTCCCAACCCAATGCCGCCTCCCCGCCGACCGCCAGGTTGAGCTCATTGCGCCGCTTGTTCAGTTCCGTGCCGTAGTATTTGAAAATAGAGGATGCCGCACCGAGACCCTGGCCGGCCTTGGCCTCATCACCAACCCGCGCCATGGTCGCGCCGAACGCCATGGTATCGAGCTGGTACTGGGCGATATTCTGGCGCAGCACAGGGTTTGCCAGGCGACCGGTCGCGTCAGCGCCGATGGCTTCCATAGCCTGTTGCCCGACTGATTTTTTCGGCGCCGCACCAAAACCGGAAATCATTTCCCGCTCATGCGTCAGCAGGTACTTGGCGATGGTCCAGCCCTTGCCCTCCTCGCCAATCAGATTCTTCTTGTCAGCGATGGCATTGTCAAAGAAGGTCTCGCAGAAGGGCGAACTGCCGCTGATCAGTTTGATCGGGCGGGTGGTTACGCCGGGCTGGTCCATATCGAACAGGACAAAGCTGATACCCTCGTGTTTGCTGCCCGAATTGTCCGTGCGCACCAGACAAAAAATCCAGTCGGACTTGTCGGCGTAGGAGGTCCAGATTTTCTGGCCGTTGATGACGTAGTGATCGCCTCTGTCTTCCGCTTTGGTGGCCAGGCTGGCCAGGTCAGAACCGGCATTGGGTTCAGAGTAACCCTGGCACCAGCGAATTTCGCCGCGCACAATTTTGGGCAGGTGCTCACGTTTTTGCTCCTCGGTTCCAAAGTGCAGCAGAGCCGGTCCGAGCATGGAAATGCCGAAGCTGTCCAGCGGCCGGCGCGCGCCTATCCTGGCCATCTCCTCGCCAAGGATCTTGACCTGCTCCTTGTCCAGACCACCGCCGCCGTACGCCGCAGGCCAGTGGGGGACAGTCCAGCCACGGGCCGCCATGCGGTCGCACCAGACCTTCTGGTCCGGATGTTCTATTTCAGGCTTACGGCCGCCGCTGTAAAAATCCTCAAAGCCTTTTACCGGCGTGCGCATGGACTGCGGGCAATTCTCTTGCAGCCAGGCTCGCGTCTCCTGGCGGAACTGTTCAAGGTCACTCACGGGGCTACCTCTGAAAACCGCATTTGAACATACAGCAGGTTTTAAGGGCGTTCAAGTATCTAACGGAGAGCCTGTCCAACGCAGAGACGCGCCCTGTAGCGGATTGCTCGCTCGCAAAAAAAAGGGCTGCCTCGCGGCAACCCCTTCTTTGACCAGTTTAGCGCGCAACCTAGAACTCGAAGATAACCTCAGCACCGTACATCAGCGGCGCCAGGTAGGTCGAGGCCGTGGAGCCGATCAGGTAATTGGCGGTGTCCTCGTCGGTGAGGTTGCGGCCCCACAGCGCGAACTGCCAGTTGTGGCCCCCCATTTGCACATCGCCCAGGCTGATGCGGCCATTCAACAGGCCGTAGTCTTCCACCTCGACCTTGCCGAACTCGGTATTGGCCAGCGCGAACTGGTCGTCCTGCCAGGCGTAATCCAGGTGGAACAGCAGTTCGCCCACACTGAGCGGCACCGTGTAATCGGCCGTGAGGGCGTAGGCGTATTCCGGCGCCCACACCAGCTCGGTCGTGTCGGTGTGGTCGGTGCCATCCGGGAAGATGGTGTCATTGAATTCGTAACTCAGGTAGGAGAAGTTGAAGCCCACGAGAGAACTGGTCGGTGATTGCCGCGTCAGCGTCGATCTCCAGACCGTACACATCCGTATCGCCGGAGTTGAACGATTCGACGAACTGCGGGGTCAGCATCGGATCAGGCAGGTAATCGAGGATGATGTCGTTGACCTGCATGAAGTACGTGGCGCCGTTCACGCGCACGCGCTGGTCGAGCATTTCCGACTTCCAGCCCAGTTCGTAAGAGATCAGGTCTTCCTTGTCGAACGGCTGGTTGAAATCCAGGCCATTGCGACTGGAGCCGCCGGAGCGGAAGCCCGTGGAGACCTTGGCGTAGGTGGACAGGTCGTCCGTCCAGCTGTAGTCGGCGATGGCCGTGTAGTCGACCCTGTCCATCTGCGAGTCCGTGGCGCCCGGCGCGAAGGAGTTGAACGCCCAGCCGTCATTGGTGCGCGTGGCGTCGCGCTCGTCATCCGTGTAGCGCAGGCCCAGGGTCAGGTCCAGCTTGTCGTCGAGCACATCCGGCGTCCAGGTGCCCTGGCCGTAGCCCGCCCAGGATTCCACGTCGGTTTTGACGGTGTACTCACCCAGGTAGTTGGGCAGCGTGGCATTCGCGAAATCCGTGCAGATCGGTCCCGGCCGGGTGCCATCCGAGCAGGGCAGCATGGTGATAAAGTCGAAGGCATAGATCCCCTGCTCATCGACGGCCGCGCGATCGAGGTACTGCCGCTCCTTCTGTTCGCCGTTCTCATTGAAGTAATAGAGTCCGCCGACGTACTCCAGTCGCTCGGCGCTGCCGATCAGCTGGAATTCCTGTGACAACTGGTCCTGCTCCGTATTTGGTCCAGACCTCCAGGCTGCCCGCATCGCCGAAGGACTGGGCGAAGTTCGTGGAGTTGTCATCGTCGTAGTCGCGATAACCGGTGATCGACTTGAACGTCAACTGGTCGTTGATCTCGTAACTGGCCGTGAGGTTGTGCCCGTTCACCTCGGTGGTGGAGTCCGGCAGGTAATAGGCGTACTGCTGGCCGCCGGTGGGCGTGCGCGTATTCCTTCAGGCGGTCGGTAAAGCTGTTGGTGATGGGGGCGAAGGCCGCCGTCATGCCGCCGGTCGGGCCGCCGTACTGGAAATACGGCGCGGTTGACGTGATATCCGAGTAGTCATAGCTGTAATCCACCAGCAGCTTCTCGACGCCGTCGTACCGCAGGGCCGCGCGGTAGCCTTCCGTTTCCTTTTTGTAGAAATCGCTGTACTCGTAACCGGGGACCTCGTTGGCGCCCTCGTTTTCCACCCAGCCGTCACGGTCGGAAAACGTGGCCGTGAATTTGGACTTGAACCCGGACGCATCGGGCAGGCTCAGGTGGCTGACGGAGCGCCAGCTGTCGTAATTACCCGCGCTCAGGCTCTGCTTGAAGCCGAACTCCCCGGTGGGCTTGGCATTGATGAAGTTGATCGCGCCGGCCATGGTGTTGCGGCCGTACAGGGTACCCTGCGGGCCGCGCAGGATTTCCACACGCTCCAGATCGGACAGATCCGCCAATAGCCCGGTCGAGCGCGCCGCGTACACCCCGTCGTAGTACAGGCCGACCGTCGGGATCCTTGGTGATCACAATGGAATCGGCATTGCCGATCCCGCGAATGAAGATCGCCAGGTTGTTGCTGGACGTCGGATAGGCTGGCATCTGCAGGTAGGGCGACGCCATGCCGATGTCCTTGGCATCGATCAGCCCCATGTTCTCGATCGCCTCGGCATTGAAGGCGCTGATGGCGATCGGCGTGTCCTGCAGGGACGCAACGCGTTTCTGCGCGGTGACGATGACCTCCTCCAGCTGTTGCGCCATCGCGCTGCCGGCAAACAGGCCGGATGCCAGCATGACGGCCAGTGACAGATTCTTGCGGGTAAATTTCTGTGACATGGTAGTTGCTCCTCTTTATTGTAATAGTCAAGCAACTTCTTGTAGCAGCCAAGCAAAGGCGACAGAGCACCGCCTGGGAATGCCCCTTGCGCCCAATATATGAAATTCACGCGTGATTATGGATGTGCATTATTCACTGAAATCAGCTTTTTTGCGGCGCAGCGAGCGACTACCCGGCACAGTAACAACTTCGCGCGAGGATAAGGGCGGGCCAGGGGCCGCGAAAAAAAACAATTTTTCGCTACGGCTGAAGAAACGCCGGCACCGGTTCATGCGGCACTACCGACACCGGATCGATATGAATAATGATTTCGGCGTTGGGATACGACTGCTGGAGTTGCCACTCTACTTCGTCGGAGATTTTGTGGGCGTGCAGGAGAGTGATGTCGTCATCCACCTCCAGGTGCAACTGCAAAAAAGTAGCGATGCCGGAGCGCCTGGAGCGCAGGTCGTGCAAGCCGCGCACATCAGCGTGAGCAATTGCGATACGCTTGATGGCTTCGCGCTCCGCGGCCGGCAGCTCGCGGTCCATAAGGTCATCCAGGGATTGCCGCACAATTTCCCAGGCGCTGTACAAAATATAGATCGCTATGCCAATAGCAAACAACGGGTCAAAACCTGCCCAGCCCTGCACCGACAGTAGCAGGGCAACGATCACACTGCCGTTGACCAACAGGTCGGTGCGGTAATGCAGGGCATCCGCCTTGATCGCGGTGGAGTTGGTCTTGCGAATCACCTGCCGCTGAAAGGTCATCAGCGCCAGCGTCGCGGCGATAGACAACAACATCACTACCAGACCTGGACCGAAGGACTCAAGTGGCACGGGGTGGAGTAAGCGCCGACCGGATTCCAGCAGCAGGAAACCCGCCGACCCGGCAATAAACGCTGCCTGAGCCAGGCCTGACAGTGCTTCCGCCTTGCCGTGGCCAAAACGATGTTCTTTATCAGCTGGAGTGATCGCATGGCGCACGGCCACCAGATTGATGAGTGATGCCAGCGCATCAAGGGTTGAGTCGATAAGGGTGGCGAGCAAGCTCACCGAGTCGGTGACGGCCCAGGCAATCGTTTTGGCGAGCACCAGGGTGATTGCAACGGAGATCGAGGCGTAAGTCGCCAGGCGCATCAGGCGCGCAACTTCCGCGGGCGAGGTCGGCGCTGCTTCGACAGAGGATTGCATCATGCTTTGGTGGGTGCCACAGGGATTGGCACCAGTCTAGCAAACTTAACGGCACTAAGCGTCGTCCCAGTGGCGGTCAGTATCAAACTGACCGCGCACTGGCATTTCCGCTAGAAAGAGGAGTTTGTGTCTCAATCCTCGGCAGGACGTCGGTCACCACCTTTATTTGACCGCACCATGCGAACCGTTCTCTGACAGGTGTCCAACCACTGTTGCTCAGTGGCGGTTTTCAGCGCACGCACATAGCCGAGTTCGGTACGACAGGCGATGCTGGTCTTGTTTGGCGTCCAGTCCCCTTCCTTCGGACGCGGCTTGCGCGAACTGTAATACCAGAGTCCGCGCCTGTCCTGCATCACATATCTGGCGTCGGCAGGAAGAAATACCTTCTTGCCGCCGATTACTGCGAAAACTTCAGGTCCCTCCTGCGGGACTCTGTCCATTACTGCCGTCGGTGTTATTGTCAACATCGCTGCCTACCCCACTGATCTTATATGTTGCTCTGGTTAGTTCCGCTGGCGGGGGGATTGCCTGGGTTCGTCTGGACGGACCGGCACCCCTCTTCTCAGATCGCTGCCAATTGCGCGGCGACAGCCCAGTTATAAGTCGGGTGGGGTATGGCGACAATAAGTAAACTGCCATATTTTTATTTATTTTAAATAATAGGCATTTTTAAAGCCATATATTTTATATTTTATTGTAGATTTTAGGACAATTTTTCTATTATTTGCCATTTTTTAATGGATTACACGACTGCGTCACGATGATATCGACAATGGCCGGACCCACTATCATGGCGACCGGCTGAATAGTCGAAGGGCATTGGTCACAGATGGGCTAGTTGGGCACCAGTTTGATATGGGGATGAGCCCCCGGTGCAGGCTTGAGCGGTTTTAGCAACTCGATGTCGCCATTTATAGCGGGAAGGTCCTTCGCTTCCTCGACGGAACTCATCAGCATATACAAGGCCAGGGTTGCACGACCATCCTCGGAGACGACCTGGGAGGCAAACGCCGCCAGGCCGCCTGTAGTGATCACTCCCAAAACCACGGCATTGGTCAGGTAGTCCCGGATAATCTGGCGGTTAACCTGATCCTGCAAATAACGCTGGTAACCATGATCGCCAAATATTCCCTTGAGGATTTCAATATCTGCATGCTCGGGTATGGGTGACACTGCACCAAAAGCCCCGTCAATCCAGTTTACAATCTCATCTAAATGCAACGGTTCGCTCTCCATGGCGCATCAGGCAACTTGCTGCGTGACGGCTATCTTCTTTTGAAAACTGTCCAGATCAGGTACCTGACACAGCACACCATTGAAATTGAAGGCGGCCGTGGCATGCTGACTCGCCCGCTCCGGCTCATCCTCCACCTCCTCCGGTGACAGGCCCACGACCCTCAAACCTTCACCACGCACGGCCACCCCCCAGTACTCGCACCCTTCGCCTCTGAGCCCAAGAAAGATCGCCACGAGCCCGGCACCGCGGTGCGGCTCTCGCCAGAGCGAACCATCGTCACTGCCAAAATCCAGCACCGGCACCGTGCGGCCACGCCAGGTCACCTCATCCGGCGGCAGCGCCGTGTCGGTATTCAGTGTCATAATTTCAGCCAGGCAGTTTTGTGGTACGGCCCAGGTTTCAGTAGCGGAACACGGTATCAGCACACACCACTGCTTTGTGTCATTCGTCATCTTCGATCCTCAGGACAGCTGCAAGTCATGCCCGGTCAGCTCATTGATCTGCTTGATCAACGCCGGGAAATTAAATGGTTTGCCCATATAGGCGCTGCAACCGGCTTCGCTGGCCAGCGCACGGTGCTTCGCCCCTGTGCGGGAAGTAACCATGATTACCGGTAGATGACCGTAGCGGCGTGACTTGCGAATCTCGCGCAGAGTTTGAATGCCATCCTTAACCGGCATTTCCACATCCAGCAAAATGATATCTGGCAATCTATGGGTCGCGTTGAGCAGGTCTATCGCCACCAGGCCGTTTTCCGCCGTGACAGTCTCCACACCAACGGTATCCAACTGGCTCGTAGCGACCATTCTCTGGGTTCTGGAATCGTCCACTACCAGCGCCAGTAGCGTGGTGGATTTGGATTGGCTTGCCGCCGTAGGAGCAATACCATCAGCGCCGGCGCTACCCACCAGCACGTTGAGATCCAGTGCAACAATAGCCTCACCCTCCGCCGTGGTCGCTGCCCCGGCTACTCCCGGCACCGTCGAGAATTGCGAGCCCAGTGAACGCACCACCAGTTCCAGTGCCTCCTGCAGGTTATCGATGGCGATAGCCATATAGCGATTTGCAGAACCGGCAATAATGACCGGAACGTATTTATTCCAGGCACTGCGGTCGGGCAAACCCAGGCCCTTGCACAGGGTCGCCAGGTAGGCCGGCTCGCACGCCATACCAGATAACGATAATACGGCGCGCTCATCCACGGCAGCAAAGAACTCGTCAACAGGGACTTGCTCTACCGCAATCAACCCGTTCAGTGGAATGGCGTAGGATTCACCGGCAGCGGCGACCAGGAGCGCGCCATTAACCGAGACATTGCTGGGAATGCGCACCTCAAAAACCGTCCCAAGCCCAACTGCCGATTGAATCTGGACATCCCCACCAATCTGCTGCAGTTCGGTGATAACGATATCCATACCGACTCCGCGTCCCGAGATCTCGCTAAGGGTACTGGCCGTCGAGAATCCCTTGTGGAATATCAACCTGATGGCTTCCTCATCACTGAGCGCATCGACATCGACATCCAGCCCCTTTTCATAGGCAGCCTCGCGAATGGCATCGGGATCTATACCCTTGCCATCGTCGGACAGCCTGATCAGGTAATCACCGCCTGACTTGCGCACGTCAATCGTGATGCGCCCGCCGGTCGGCTTGCCCATCGCGACGCGCTGCTCAGGCGACTCGATACCATGATCCAGTGCATTTCTAACCATGTGCTCCAGAATAACCTGCAGACGGGCGTAATGATCCCGGTCAAGCGCGCCCGTTTCGTTCAACACATTAAAAGAAACCACCTTGCCGAGATCAGTGCTCACGGTACGCACAATACGGCGCAAGCCAGGCATCAGCCGTGACACAGGTACCACCCTCGCGCCCTGGATAGACGAGGAGATGCCGGTAATCACCGAGGACTGCTGCTTCAGCAGTGCCTCGATCTGCATATTCTGACGGCTGACGACATCCACCAGGTCCGCCAGATCTTCCACACCCTCCCGCAGAATGCTCGCTGCTTCCTGCAATTCTGAGTACTGGTCCATTTCCAGTGCGTCAAGATCAGGCGTTGAACTACCCGGACGTACATTGACATTCAGCAAGGCCTTGTCTGCGATCTTCCTGATGTGGGTTCTTACGGAGGATAGACGCGCCTGCAATTCCGCCGATGATCGCTTGCTGCGCGTTGTAGTCTGCGATGCACGCACACCGAGTTGTTGCGCCTGACTGGCCAGATTCAACAGGTGATCCAGTTTTTCGGAGGTAATACGCACCGACTGTTGCGCTGCAAGTACCTTCGCGCCCTCGTCCGCCAACTGCTGATCACGCCTTTTATCCAGCGCTGAAGCCACTATTGATTTCTTCTCGCCAGGTTCAATTCTGGCGGCTCTCTGCCGGGGCTCAACAACTTCCGCTTGCGGGGAAACTGTAGTCTCGGACGCCTGCTGGAGAGCAGCCGCTTCGCCGCCCTGCTCAGGCAGTTCGCTGGCAACATCCGCGCGATTGTCCACCACATATTCAACCCCTCGCACCAGGGCATCGAGCCAGGTATTGACGATCCGGAAATAGTTCTGTTCCGCACCGGCATTGGGTCTTGGCATCTTGTCGAGCAGGGTTTCAAAGTTGTGCACAAGGGTACCAAGGCGCTGCAAACCAACACCCTTGGCTATGCCCTTGATCGTGTGCAGGGTCCGGGAGACTTTGGCGAACAGGGGCTCACTGGTAACATTCTTCTCCCAGTCACCCACTTCATTCTCAAGTTTCTCGACCTCGGCAGAGCCTTCTTCAATAAAGGCATCCAGGAAATCGGTAAAGATCTCGGCATTGCTCTGGCTGGCATAACTGAAGTCGATGTAATCAGGTATAACTCCGTCAAAGCAGGTCCCGTCGAAGGCAGCCAGGTCGTTCTGTTCTGCGCTACCGGCACTTGTAACTACTGTCGTGCTGCTCTGGCACCGCAAATTTCAACTCCAATGCGGACTGCTCATCGTATGAATTTTGCGCCTGGCGCTCGACGCTCTGCTCGGTAGTTGTCCTCGAATGCCTGGAATTCCACGCCGCAGATTTCATCTCTACCGTCCTCTGGCCGCGACAGATTGGAAAATGCAGCCTCAATATCTATAGCTACCGCGCTGTCGCTGAGCAGGGATTGAGCAGAAAAACTGTCTGCAAAATCCTCACCGAAAATATCTTCACCGAATCCCTCGCCCAGAGTCCAGTCGGCTGACAGGATCGTCCTGCAGGTCAACGAATTCTTGAGTCTGCTGCTCATCTTCGCCAGTGGCAGCAGGATGACCTTCCAAATCCTCCAAATCCTGATCGACATTCCTGAAGGCGACGAAATCACCACTGAACAGGTGATTCCAGTTTTCATTGGAGTGACGATTCAGGAGTCTTACATAGATTGCATCGCGTGCTGCCTGATCAATAGATAAAAGGAGCTGGGGCATTTCAAAACAGATCGCGTACACCGGCTCGTAGCCCTCTGCATAGCACTGCTTGATGGACTCCTCGTCAGAGCCCAGTTTCACATCTACGGTAACAGCATCTGTTTCCACACCATGTGCTTCCAGACGAGTCCCGCACAGCACTGGATATCTCCTCCATTACCGGCGTGATAACCCCTGCGATGGCAGAAACCGAATACTGCGAGATGCCATCCATGGTGCGAAAATCTTCGTGGTAATCAATCGAGATGTCTGTCGATGGATCAACCGCAATTACCCCCTCGGTACGCTGAACTATCAGCTCTTCAGGATCGAAATTGCTATCGCGAAGGTGTTCTCCCGCCAGCAGATACGAGTCAAATTCCTCATCGTCTGCCGGCTGAGGAATGCTCGCGACATATTCCAGCACGCTGCCATGATCGAAGTGGTCACCGATACCACTATCATTCGCGCCTGTTTCACTTCCAGGATTCGCAACCTGGGAAGGCACAGGGGCTTCGGTCAAATTGATGGTCGGCTGCATAGTGTGATCGAATGTCAACGCATCGATCTCTGACTCTGAAATCTCACCGCCGACCAACTTCAGCACTATTTCCTCTGGCTCCTCGGGCTGCGCACTGGCCTGTTCGACCTGCACGGCGTCAGGATCGTTAGCTTTGCCAGTAACCTCAAGCGGCTTGACGCGCTTGATCGACAAAAATTTCTCTCCGATATCATCGTCGCCCATCAGGCCCAGAATGTCCGCTCCCTCTGCCACAACCGAACCGACCTGAAAGGCGTCGTCATCCCGTCCGCGGGAAAAGTCGATCGCCATAACCTCCTCGCGTTGAACTATTTCGGATTCCGCAACGGCAGGCTCACCCCTACGCGAATAGATGTCGCCCGGCACATTCTCTGATGAGATAACAATCTCCTCATCAATGTAAGTGGCAAGGTCATCGCTGTTGGCATGGCCTCTGACCAGAGGACGCCCGGCGACTTCCGCCTCGTAGGCTGATAACCCCGTATCGCGATACTCGCTGACAGAAACCGTAAACAGCTTCTCCTCAGGCTCAGAGAGATCCATTTCCAACAGCCAGCGCAGGCTCTTCTCCTGATTGTCCTCTTCGAAATCCATCATCCCGTTAGGTCTCAGTTTGCCCAGATCGTTATCTGTATACACAATAATTCTCCCCTATCCAGTCGACGCGCAGCGCAGCCAGATCAATGAGTCAGAGTTGTAGTGGCAGTTGGCTTATCCGCCAATCTGCCTGTTAAACTGATCACCTCAGTGATCTCGGGTAGTTGGCCGTGCTGATCTGTGTCGCCGGACGCTGCCAGCGCAAAGCACGCATTGGTTAGCTCTCGAATACGCCCGACATCTGGTCCGCTTGCGTCACTGTAAGACCGAACCAGGTCAGGCAGGGCGCTTACCACTTCATTAACGAGCGTCTGCACACCAACCCCCGGCGCCAGATCGCCATCAAGCGACCGATCCAGCATATCCTGGGCGGCCCAGCCCAGTTCACCGAGAATGTTGGCGCCGACAGCGCGACCATTCCCCTTGAAGGTATGGAAGTGGCGGCGAATATCGCGCAACACATCATTATTCATGGGATCCTGCAGCCAGTCTGTGGTCAGCTTACCAAGTTCGGCCACCATCTCTTCGGACTCTTCGATAAAGACATCGCGAAACTCCGGGGGTATATCCGTGTCCTGCACCAGGACGACTTCCTGCAATTGCGACTCACCGGGAGCAGCAACGACTTCAGCAATTTTGCGCCCGGGAGACAAGTTGGTGCTCCACTTCTGCAGCTCTGCAGCGCGCTGCTCAGCGAGGGCGATAATATGGGAAGTATCATCCAGCGGATCAAGAATAGAACGCTGCAAATGCATTTCAATCTGCGCAAACGCATCGGCGAAACAACGAAATGCGTCATCTTCATGTACGCTACCGGCGTCGCTGGCTGCGGATAGCCATTTGTGGCACAGCTCAATGACCGCTCCCTCGCGCTCCATATGAGCAAAATGCAGTGCGCCAGCAATTTCCTCAAGCAATTGCAGGGAATCGCTGATAGCCTTACGATCCGGTATGGACTCCAGTTGATCCATGTACTGCACGGCAAGTTCATACAGCAGGTCCAGATCCGGATCGCCATTATCTGCATCCCTGATTGCCTGGCGCAACTCCTCGTGACCCAGGTCGGTCTTGTTGAGATGGCGTTGCAGAGCCGTGGTCAAACGCAGCACACTGGCAGCATCCAGTGGCTTCTTGTCCAGCGCACTCTTGAGTGCCTTGCGACGCAGAATCTGGTGCAGGTAGTTTTCCACCAGACCCATCTGCCTGAACGTCGCGGTGGCTACACTTTCACGCAGTTCGAATTCCTTGCCCGCGTAGGAACTGTTCAAGCCGTACTCCAGCTTGTGCTCCAGATCCAGTTTGACGTCAGTGATGCCACGCGTGATGGTGCTGACGGAATCTGCGAAAACTTGTGCATCAATGCCTGTCTTGCCACTGAAAAACGACCTGAGCTGCTGCTGCACCTTCTTCAGGGAATCCGCGTGCGACAACTGTCCGGCAGCAATCAGGCGACATTCTGCCGCCTCGATAGCGTCCAGAACACTGGTGTCCTGGTCTTCAGGCTTCTGCCTGGTAACCTTGGCCAGATCGTGAGTCGTCAAATAGACCACTGCGCTATTAAGCTGCTGCAAGGCGCCATTGAGTGCAATAACAATAGCGTCACTGTGCACCAGGCCCTGGCTTGCCTCGCTAATTGTGCTGTCATCTATACCAAATGCAGCGCGTATACCGGCGATATGCACGGGCTTGGACTTGCAAGAGGCGATGTAGTACAGCATTTGCTGCAGGTAGCTGTCATAGTCGAGCGACTCATCGATCCGACTGCCATTTTCCCTGGCAAATTTAATTGCGAAGGCACCGGACTTGAATATCTGCGCAATGCACTCATCCGGCACTATCAGGCCGCCAGCAATTCCCTCGCACAGGCCAATCATGGTGAACCAGAAGCGCTCAGGCTCTGTGCCGGCATACAGCGTCTGCATTTTTCGGGCAATACGCGCCACGGTTTTCATGCTCTCGCTGACATTACGCCTGCGCAGCGCCTGCTTCGCCATTTCCAGATACAAAGCCAGCATCACGTTGGCCCGACTGCGAATTTCCTCATCAGACGCGGGCGTGGCATTGCTGCTAATACCAGCATTTTCGGCAATAGCCATGTGGAAGAAAAAGGCCCGGGGACGCGGTCTCTCGCCCACCCAACGCCGCAGGTCATTAACGAACTGCTCCAGACCGCGACCAGTATCCACACGCAGGTTCTGGGTATGCTCCAGATAGGCGGGAATAATCTTCAGCGCCTGCATCAGGCCACCCATGGCAAGCTTGCGGCGCTCACCGACCACTTTGTCCTTGTACAGAAAGTTAAGGCTGCGCTCCATTTCCAGCGTCAGCATCTCTGCCTTTCTCATCCCCAGTGCTCGCAGCGTGGAGGTGATCTGGTGCACTGACCACATGCAGCGCAGTAGCGCCTGCTTCTGAGCAGTATCGTTGCCATACTCAACCAGGGCTACCTCAGCAGCATCGGCCTGTGCGTTTATCAGTCCGATAACCCATTTGAGAGACACGATGTCCGGTTTCTTGTTCACTCGATCAACCTCCAGTTTTCCTATAAGCACATACGCCCGGCCACTGCAGCCGACGTACACTCTGATTCAACCAGGACGCATCCTCTCCTGCACCGAGGACCAGCAAGCCGCCAACCCTGAGCCGATCCACGAGCTGATCAATAATCCAGCGCTGCCGTTCACGCTCGAAATAAATCAGCACGTTCTGGCAAAAAATGATGTTGAAGTCGGCGAAGGGAGCGCTATCCACATGCAGTAGATTACTGTGGAAAAAATGCGTTCTGGCGCGAATGTTTTCGGTCACCTTGCGCCGTCCACCCAGTTTTTCGTCCATATAACTGTCCCGAAACGCCAGCGGAATTGAATTCATCGCCGCATCCGGGTATATCGCCTGCTGGGCGTGGTGGATGGCGTTGAAGCTGATATCTGTACCGATACCGTGCCACTGCAACCAGGGCTTGTGCCGGGAAACGACGCTTTCCACCACCATTGCCATGGAATACAACTCTTGCCCAAGGGAGCATCCGGCACTCCAGAAGGAAAGTTCGCTCGGTGCAGGGCCTGCGGTAAGAAGAGAATCCACATACTGGGCCAGGCAATCGTAGGCTTCCGGTTGACGGAAGAAGCGCGTCTCCTTCACCGTGAGCAGGTCGATCAGGGCCAACCACTCCGCCCTGGCATTGATGCTGTCGTCAAATGTTGCCAGATAGCTCTCTACCTGATGAATACCCAGATACTTCATTCGCGTCTGGATACAAGCGGCGATCACGTTCTTCGTGCTATCAATGCTGATACCCGCATGAGCGTGCAGCTTCTGCATCAGCATACCGAGCTGCTCACTCTTGAGATCGGGCGCGCGGCAGCGGGCGCGAGCGGGCACTCGACTGATGACTGCAGGATTCACACAGAAGCCTGCGACAGCTTGGTTTCTTCCAGAGCTTTCATCTCATCCTCGCGGTAGATTTTCCTCGCGCTCTGGATTTTCTTCAGGTCCTCGATCGCTGCCATGGTGCGCTCGGCTTCGCTGACCTCCTCAATCTTGAACTGACTGAGGCTGTCAGCCACATCGCGCATGGATGCTTTCAGGCTGCTCACGCCCATCTGGGTTGACTCGCTGTATTCGCTGATATCGAGGTTGCGCTCGCGTATCGCATCCATAGAACTGTTCATATGCCGCGCAGTGGTAGCGGACTGACCGGCAGCGTCGTCCACGGAGGTAATGATCTTGGTAATTGCAGAGGAACCGGCGTTGATTTCCTCCAGCGAGCTGTCCAGCCGGTCGATGTACTCAAGAATTGTCACCACGGTACCGACCGTGTTCTCCATACTGGACAGGTTATCGGCGGACAGGTTCTGCAGCATCCGCACCTGGGAGATAATCTTGCGGCCTTCTTCCTCGGCTTCACGCATCAGATCGCCAATGGCCTCGGCAATACCCATAAAGGGTCGGCCGTGTTCACCGGCTTTCTCCGCCTCGATACGGGTGTTGATCGCCACAACCGAGATTTTGGTGTTAAGCGCCTGGATATATTCCGCAGCCGCTGTCACCGATTGAATCAGTTCGCCCTGGCGCTTGGCGGATTTGGATGTCTCCTGCACGGACTCACGCACATCAACCGAGGCCTTGGACATATCCTTGGTCAGCTCATAGCCCTGGGCAACGCGTTGCCTGTTGCGTTCCGACGTTCTGGCCGCCTCGGCGGTCGACTTCTTGATCTCTTCACTGGTGCGCACCATTTCGGTGGCCGCCGTAGTCGACTCAACAACAGAGCGGGTCAGTTCCCGGCCTTTCTCAACCTGTCCCTCGGCGATCACACCGATCTTGGTGATGCCCTCGGTTGAAACCTTGAACGGCGTCTTGATGTTGCGAATCAGCTCACGCTGGCGCTGGGTAGAAGCATTGATTTCCCTGGCGATATCACGGGTTACGGTGTTGTCCTCCGGCACCCGCACGGTCAGGTCACCCTCGGCGATTTTTACCAGGGCGCTGTTGATCTCGGCCACGCCCCGTTCCGTGTATTCCACGCGACGACGCTGACCGCGATAGGCAAGCAGCGCCACCACCAGCACACCCGGCCCACCAAACATTGCCATTAGCGTGCCGGCTGCCAGCTCGGTCATAAAAAGCGCGTACGCCATACCGGCCAGGCACGCCAGGATGCCCAGACCGATGCCGATTACCCAGACATTGGAAAAATCGATTTTCATTGTCTTACTCATTGCCTTTCCCCTTGGTTGAAGAAACTTTTCCGGCGGACGCATTGGACAACTCCTCATCCGCCACTACCCTGTTAATATCAAGAACTGCCAAAAAATCACCCTTGTACATAAACCCTCCCAGCGTGTATTCAGCAAAGTCGGGATCAACCGGGTGATCCATGACACGTTCCTCGATTGGAAAACGCAGATCGCGCTGGACATGACTGATAGTGAGCCCGAAATACATACCTGGCCGGCGTATCACCATGCAGTAATCCCGTACTCGACCGATATACGGGCGTTTGCGAAACAGCACATCGCCACTGAAGATTGGCAGCAAACCACCTTTGAAGGCTGCCACGCCCAGCACCCAGGCCTTCGTGCCGGGTATTGTTGTTACTGCGGGCGTTTCGATAATCTCTTCCAGTTCCCCTTCCCCGATCAGTAGCGGTACGCCGGCAACACCCAGAGAGGTTCCCACCCAGGTCAGTCGCGGCGCCGCCAGAGCGGGAGGCTCCACGCTGTCATAGGCGTGCAGGCGCTCTATCAGTTCCAGGGACTGTAAGGCTGAAATACTCATGGCTAGGCAGCCGCCTTGCGCTGCGTATGGTTGTAGATCAATTCGCGCAGTACGCTTTCCGGCGGAATTTTGGTGACGTGGGCTGTAGCGCCACGGGCCTGTCCCTTGGCAATATCGAAAATGCCATCAGAAGACGAGAGCATCACCACCGGTGTGCGTCGCGTATCCTCGGCATTGCGAATCAGGGTACAGGTCTGGTAGCCATCCAGTTCCGGCATGGTGATATCCAGGAATATCAGGTCAGGCTTGAAGCGGCGCAACATACCCAGCGCTTTGTAGCCATCCTCCGCACACTCCACCTCACAGCCCATGCTGCGCAATGTGTGGGACATCATCATGCGAATGGTTTTGGCATCGTCCACGACGGCGATTTTTACGCCGCTGATATCCAGTCGTTCAGTTCCGTTGGTCATTTTTTCCCTCACGTCTTTGTCAGTTATGCTGGTGGGTTATGGGATTACAGTATTTCCATGCAATCCAGCACCAGCAAGGGAAAACTGGAGATTTCTCGGGAAACTCAACATTTTGGGCCGCTTGAAAAGGCGTGAAGATGCGCAGAAAATGTCGTAACCAATTGATATATATTGTTTTATTTGAATACTAGAAAGTTTCAAAGAAGGGCTTGCAATTTATGAAAGAAGGCTTGACTTGGGGTTTTTCGGACGATTTGGCCCGGTTCTCAGGGGCGTGTAAAGGGCCTCCAGTGCCAGCGCCAGCTCCGCCGGGTCACCGGATCGCTGCACCAGACCGGTGTCGAGCGCAGCCTGTGGCATCGCCGGGCAGACAGCGCTGGTGGGGGCCTGGGCCCAGACGCGACCGCCCGCGGCTTCAAAGATGCGCAGGGACGCCGCACCGTCATTGCCCATGCCGCTGAAGATGATGACGCCCGGCAGCAGGCAGTTTCGCAGCACTCAGGATCACCAGCAGTTCGTTGATATCCGGCGTGTGCTGCCCGCTCCACTCCTGGCGGGTAGTCGTCAGCTGGCCGAATTCATTCAGGGCCACTGTGTAGCGCGGCGAGATCATGACCAGCCGGGCCGGCGCCAGTGTTTGCACACTCCCGGCGATAGACAGGGAAAACTGTTTGTTCTGCAGCCGTAAAACGCTGCAGCTGATGCTGCTGGGCGGGATCCAGATGCTGGGCATAGATAAAGGCCACGGGCGGTGGCTGCGCTGAAGGCATTGAGAAAGGTCTGAATGGCGCCGGTGGCGCCGGCCGAGCCGGCCAACAGCCAGACGCCTTGCACCTCGCGCCACCGATCCGGCTGCCCTGGACCATACTGTGTGGCACTGCCCGACAGCGCGGCCTCCAGCTGCGTTATCAAGCCCTCGACCCACTGCGAGAAAGCCCTGCTCTGCGGCGGTGTCGGGAATATTGTCCGCCGGCAGGAGAAAGCAATCAGTGGTCAACAGCAGATCCAGAACGTCGTCGGCTCTGGCATCAAAGATCCACGCGTCCACCGTATTGCGCGCCAGCAACGAGCGCACGCGTGAAATATTCGCGGCGACATGCACTTCGTATCCCGCTTGCGCGAGGGCGGCGACCACAGCATCCCTGGCGGCGCCAGCCAGCACCAGCCCGATATTCGCCGGAACACTGCTTTTGGCCGGGATACTACGCACCTGGAAACATGTAGCTCTTGAACGGCTCCAGGTGACCGGACTGAAAATCGCGCAGCTCATAGATATTGAACTTGTGCATCAGCGTCAGGCAGCGCTGAAATACCTGGTCGGCCGCGTAGGCAGAAGGCGGTATGCCGTACTCGTCCGTTATCTGGGCAAAGATGGTGGAGGCGATTTCACGACGCGTCTGGTCCTCCCGATACAGGGTTTGGTTGACCGGCGATGACACGATGGGCGAGCCGTAGATGAGAAAGGCCTCCCAACGGCGGACATCCTGCCCATGGTCCAGCTGCGCCACCAGAAACTTCACCATGTTGTGCAGGTCGAGACGCGGTGGCAGCACATCTTTTTGCAGCCATTTGCGTACATCTGATTCGCGCCAGTCGCGGTTGATTCCCAGCACACTGATGACGCGTCCCTCGGTCTGGGGCGGCGCCGCGCCCGCCAGGTCCCACAACATATTCAGGCGGGCGGAGAAACCGAGGCTGACCGGCAACTCCCTGTCCATGGTCTGCTCGAACGCCCGGGCGTAATCCTCCACGGATTTAGTGCGCGGCAGCGCAGCGCCTGGCACCCGACCCTTCGAACGGCCACTTGTGGTCTTTACTGCCATGCTCAAAACCCCTTTTTGCTGTCGCCGATTTCCCGCATGCGCTTCAGGTACGTGGGCGTCGATACGCCCATAATACTCGCTCGGCTAGCAGAACTTAGCGCACCGGCCTGCGCATTCACGTGAGCCAGCAGTTTATCCGCCATCAACAACAATGGAGAGTCAGCTGTCTGCGGCGATTCCCTGACCCATTCGCGCAACAGGCGACGGGGTTTCTGCCAAAGTGCACTGCCATTGCGCTCCTCTTCCCGTAACGCAATTTTTGGTAGCCAGCGACTGATATTGCGCGGTTTAGTGTGCAGAAAGTCGCCCGTCTGGCGCAAGTCGCCGCGATACCTGTCCAGCGTGGCCAACACCAGCTCATCTTCCATCCAGGCCCCGAGGGGTTTAATGATATTCAATGCCAACAAATTGTGTACAGCCTCGCCGAGGGCAACATCCAGTCCCTCCAGCGCAGAGGGAACGTAAGTGTCAGTCATCACTCTCATCCGCTTGCACTGTCGCCAGAAACGGCATTGGCTCGGGCAGGTAGGGCACCCCATCCGGATTTATGCCTTTGAACAAACCCAGGTCCACCGGCGTCAGCCAGTCCTTATCGGTTTTTTCCAGCGCATCATAAATGCATTGGCGCATTTCACTGATGTTTCCCGGCCAGTCATAGAGCAGCATGGCCTGCTCTGCATCCGGGGTAAACCCCTTCATATCCCGGTCGCGAACCACGCCCTCCTGGCCCAGAATTTTATGTGCCCAGCGCAATACCGCCTGCTTGCGATCCCTGATGGGCGGCACATGGATCGGATAACCGGCAAAGGCACTGGCCAGAGGCTCGGTCAGCTCACCGCGCCTGATCAGTACTTCCAGCTTTTCCGGAAACAGCGCGATCAACTTGATGCGGGGCAAATAGCGCGGCGGGCTCACATCTGCCAGTGTGCGCGAACTGATCTGGCGCGCCAGCTTCAGCTGCACCTCGGCATTCATCAGATGCGGCGACTTGAATACCAGGGTTTTCCCCTCGCCCTGGGCAAGCTCGCGCGCTATCCGGGTATGCGCCACACTGCGGCTGCGAAATTCCCGGCAGTCTATGGACACGAGCATGTCAGTCGCGCCGCCAGATTCCTCGTGAATGATCCGCGCGACATACATCTTGCCCGTGCCGGCAGGCCCGATAATTGCCACCGGTATATCCAGCTTCGCCAGAAAAATGGCCTGGTCAACAGCCCCCTCCATATTGTCGACCACATAGCCTTCAATATTTTTTTCAATGGGCGCTACTGGCGGTGCAGTCCTTTTTCGGCAGCGGCGCCTCCTTCGCCACACCCTGCACAACCGGGACGGATGAGGAAACTAATGAAATGCTCATTGAGTACCCCGGCGCCACTCATCATCCTCCCTGTCATCAGCTTGTAATCATCTTCGGTTGCCACACGAATGGACTCTTTCGCGCCGCTGCACTGGGCTTGCAACAGTGCGTTGTTCGCCGCCAGCAAGGTCGACAGCGCACTGACTCCGGGTGACCTGTGCGCAAGGCCGACACAGATCCTGGCATCGGCGATGACAGTCCCGGGTCTGATATGTATCCGGTGCAGGTGTGACAGTAATGCTCGACAGATATCCTGCGCACCGTCGATATCCATATCACGCAGGACAACGAGAATTGACGCCACAGACGCCGCCCCCACGGTGTCGGCCGTGCGCACGATTTCCAGCAGGCTGCTGCGCATTTCGTTCATCAGGCGCTCAGTTTCCGTAACGCCCCACTGCGCGTCGTAGCGCAGCTGGTCAACGCCCAACACTGCCAGCGTACCGGAGGGGGCAATTGCGCCGGACACACTCAGTTGCTGTTCGTCCAGCAGCGGCCACAGACAACAGGCTGAATGATGGCTCCAGTGTGGAAGCCAACAGCATACCGCCTACGACGATTTGTGTTGCGTCCTGCCTGCGCAGGATAAACGGCGGCAGGGTAACGCGTCGGCCCGCCTGCACCGCGTGCGTCAATACGCTGCCTGAAACAGGCTCACAGGCGATTGCCCGTGTCCACAATTCACCCCGCAGCGCGGATGATGCCACGCCGAGCAGGCTGGCGGCGGCTTCATTACACTCCAGGATTTCGCCGCTGTCGGCAGCAATCGAAAAGTACGCCTCGTGCAATCCTCCGGGCACTGAAACTGACTGCCGCGGATTACCGGATCGCCCCATGCTTACTCGACATCCGCGCTCTGTGGCGCTGGGTCAACCTCGGCGAACTGCCGCATCACGTAGTCCACACGCTGCTCAGTGCGAAAGCGTCGGTTGCGGGTCATGCCTTCTATGTGGCGCAAGCGGGGCAACAAACCGCGACCATTGGTAATCTGGATTGACAGGCCGGGCCGCGCATTCAGCTCCAGCAGTTGTGGACCCGCGAACTTGTCCAACACGATATCCGTGCCAATATAGCCCAGGCCGGTCATGTCGTAGCACTGTGCCGCCAGCAACAGGATGTCCCGCCAGCCGGAGATATGGATGTCGCTCAGAGCCCGACCCGTATCGGGGTGCAACTTGATCGGGCGACCAAACTGCGCAGCCTTCAGACAACGCCCCGTGTCCAGCGCCAGACCCACGCCCACCGCACCCTGGTGCAGATTGGCCTTGCCATCGGAGGCGTGGGTGGCCAGACGCAGCATGGCCATAACCGGATAACCGCGAAAGACAATAATGCGAATATCGGGCACGCCTTCATGCGAGTAGCCGGCGAAGCAATCGTCAAACGCAATGAGATCTTCAATGATCGCCACATCAGAGGAGCCGCCGAGCGAGTAAAGGCCCGCGAGAATATTACTCATGTGGCGCCGGATATCGGGAATGCTCATCAACGCACCCGAGCTCCTGCACGAACTGGTCTCCCTTGCGACCAGTCACCACCAGTATTCCTTTTCCGCCAGAGCCCTTGGCCGGCTTGAGTGCGAAACTTTCCAGATCCGCCAGCTCGCGCTCGATATGGCTGATCTCATGCTGTTCGCGTACCACAAACTTCAGGCCCGGTGTCGGTACGTCATACTCCTGCGCCAGCAGTTTGGTTTTCAACTTGTTGTCGACCAGCGGAAAGAGCCTGCGTTCGTTATAGCGATTGATGAAATCCACATTGCGGCAATTCATGCCCAGCATGCCAAATTCCCGCAAGCGCTTTGGCGAAACCCACGCCTTGCTCATCCGAGATCATCCATCGCCCGAAAGCGCCGCAGTTCGGACAGCTTGTAACCGGTGTACTGCCCCATGGCCAGGATAAGGGCCAACAACACCAGATTAAGTTCCGGAAAGTTGAACGTAAGGTGCGCGAGCGTCGGCATTTGCATGAGCAGGTACGCGAGCACCGCCACCAGCAGACTACCGCCCCCCTGCTTCATCACCTCGGTGGGACCGTCTTCCTCCCACAGAATGGACATCCGCTCGATGGTCCAGGCGATGATGATCATGGGGAAGAAGGTGATGGTCATGCCCGTACTGTAGCCCAACTGGTAGCCAATGATACTGAAGGCCGAAATCAGGAATATCACCATGACGATCAGGGTGGCGATACGGGACACCAACAGGAGATTGAGTCGGGACAGGTAACTGCGCAATGCCAGGCCGATGGCAACGATCAGGACAAAGCTGATCAGGCCGGCCACCAGCGAGGTTTGCAGGAATGCCAGCGCGATCAACACCGGCATGAAGGTGCCCGACGTCTTCAGGCCAATCATTACCCGCATAAACACTACCACCGCGGCACCGAGCGGTAACAGCAGCAGCAATTTGAACATGCTCTGTTCTTCGATCGGTAAATGCTGCACTCCCAGCCGTGCAAACAAGCTCTCGCTGTTCTTGACCTGGGCCAACTGTACAGCTGGAACCGTCTGCCTGATCATGGAAAAATGCACCCGGGATTCCGTTCCGCCGGCGACATCCAGCACCGAAACTCCGCCGCGGTGCCACAGCAGCAAATTGGGCGGCACGCCAACTTCACCCGTCTGGGGATTGACCAACAACCACTCCTCCCCGGTATGGATCTCGACCATGGGCGTCAGGGTCTGCCTGCGCCGCGCATCCTCGAGATAGAGCCCCATCACCGAGCGGGACGCAATGTCAGCGCGATCCAGCAATTGCATCAACAATGTCGCCTGGCCTGTACTGTCTGAGCGCAGCAGGGCCGTATTCTGGGAAGCGGGGCTATTGAGCAAATTGATCAATTCCCGCGTCATACTCTGGGCGTTGCTGGATTTCTCCCGCGCCCGGTCGAGTACCTCCTGCGCCGCCAGCTCCTGCGCTTCCTCCCAGTCCGCCGGATGCGCCTCACCAACGGGCTGGTCTGTAATACTGGAACCGTCACTGCCGGATTCGACTAACTGCGCACTGTAATAAAGCGACTGGTCGCCCTGGGCCTCGCGCTTGGTCCACTCCGCGCGCCTGTTGCCATTTTCCGCCAGGATAGCAAAGCCATACCCGGGTGAAGCGGCCTGTTCCTCAAACAGCTCAAAGCCAGGTAGTTGCTTGTCCGGCAGACTGAGACTGGCGCTGACCGGGCCACCGGTAGCCTCAAAATCGACCCTGGCTTCAACCAACCACACGGATTTTTCCTTGCCAGGCAGAAACGGAGTGCCCGTTGTCATGTGCCGGAGAATGGCAATCACAATCCCGCTCAAGGCCAGCAGGACAAGTATCGTGAAAAAGGTCCGCTTCTGGTTCACCGCGTGGCTCCTTTACTATCCGCGACTATCCGGCGATTTTTTGGGGAGCACGTACGGTGCAATATTTTTCTTGCTGACATCCACTATCATGACATCCTTCAGAATATTTCGACCTATCAGGGCCTGATACCCCAGATGGCTGCGGTCACTGAGGGTGAACTCTGCGGTCTGGTTGCTACGGCCGATAACAATGCCCATCTTTACCACAGGACGCCGCTTCGTTGCAGTGGTGCCGGCTTGCGATATCCCCACGGTGCGTTTGAGCCTGCGTTCCAGTGACTCGGGTGCACCTGTTACGGGGTTGATAATTTCAAAACGCACCCAGCGTCTGCCATCGCGTTCAAACAGCTCTATATTGCGAGCATCCAGCGAAGAGGTCTCTGCACCGGTATCAATTCTGGCCGTCAGGGCTAACTCCGGGTCGGGCAGCCAGACTTGCTCCAGTTGTCCCACTACCAGCTTGTTGGATACTTGCTCGGGTGGCGGACAGGCCGCAACCTTTGGGCAGTGGTTGACCACGGGTGGTGCTGCGGGGGTCTTCTCTACGGAACCCTGAGACAATGACTCCAGTTGTTGCTGCTGCAGATCCAGCCGGCGCTGTTGTTCCTGTAATTGCGTGCTGACTGCCGCCTGGTTAGCCAAAGACTGCTCCATACCCGCCAGCAGCTGGTCCAGACGCGGGTCCTCGCCTTTTCAGGCACATTTGCGGTCGCACATCCACCCAGAGCGAGCGCGAGCAGCAACATCGACACAGACGGAAAAGGCTTACTTCGGTTGTTCATAGAAATCCAGGTTTAACAAGATTACTTATTTTTAAGTTGTGCAACTCTACGGCCCACGACCCATAAAGTAAATTACCGGGCAGGGCTTGCTGAGCTTACTGCAGCGCGAACAGCTGTTCTTTGGTAAAGGGGCGCAGTTCGCTCGACTCTCCCCTGCGCACCCGATTGGCCCAGTCAGGGTTGGCGATCATCGCCCTGCCCACTGCCACCAGGTCAAACTCGTCGCGTTCCATACGCTCCAGCAACCTGTCCAGGGAGGCGGGGGCAGCTTCGCGGAAAGTCGCCTCGCCCGGCAGGGGAATAAAATCCGCGTCCAGGCCCACACTGCCCACCGTGATGGTCGGCTTGCCGGTAATTTTTTTCGTCCAGCCTGCCAGGTTGAGGTCGCTGCCCGCGAACTCCGGCTCCCAGAAACGGCGGGTTGAACAGTGGAAGATATCCACACCGGCGTCGCTCAGGGGCAGCAGGAACTGCTGCAACTCTTCAGGCGTCGTGGCCAGACGCGCCGCAAAATCCTGCTGCTTCCACTGGGAAAAGCGCAGGATAAGCGGAAATTCGTGCCCCACCTCGCGGCGCACGGCCGCGATGATTTCCCGGGCGAAGCGGCCCCGGTTGTCCATGGAACCGCCGTATTCATCGTCCCTGATATTGGTACCGGCCCAGAAAAACTGGTCGATGAGGTAACCGTGCGCGCCGTGAATTTCCAGCGCATCGAAGCCCAGCGCGACTGCGTTGGCCGCGCCACGCGCGAAAGCGTCTACCACATCAGCGATGTCGGAACGTGTCATGACGTGCCGCGCGACTTTACCGGGGATATTCATCCCGCTGGGACTGTAGCCGTCAACATCGCCCTCCGGCGGGGTACCCGCCTTGCGCATGGCACCCACATGCCACAACTGGGGGGCGATTTTGCCGCCCGCGCTGTGCACCGCGTCTACGACACGCTGCCATCCCGCCAGTGCGGCCGCGCCATGGAAATACGGCACATCGGGATAGCCACTGGCGGCGATATGGTCGATACAGGTGCCCTCCGTAATGATCAGCCCCGTACCCCCGGCCGCCCGTCGCCGGTAGTACTCCACCACCGCGTCACCGGGGACGTTGCCCGGTGACTGGTTGCGTGTCATGGGGGCCATGACAATGCGATTGGGCAGTGTCAGGGAGCCCAGCGAAAAGGGTCGAAACAGGGTGCTGCTGTCAGTCATGTTAGATACTCAAGGTCATTACTGTCGAAATTTGGCAGGATCTCAGGTGGCAAGCCGGTCGCCCCTGGCGTGAATCTTCTGCAACAGGCGCACAAAGGCCTCGGCCTCCTGCGCACCGGGGACCACGTACTGCTGCTGGAAAAAAAAGGTGGGCACCGCATGGACCTCCCGGTCCAGCCACTGTTGTTGCTCCTGCCGCACCGCGCTGGCATAACGCGCATCGGTCAGGACCGCGCCCGCCTGCGCACTGTCCAGTCCAGCGCGCTGGGCCACCAGCAGCCAGCACCTCGGGGTCATTCACATCTTCGCGGCGGCTGAAAAATGCTTCAAACAGGGCCAACTTGAGTTCAGTCTGCCTGCCCTGCTCGCCGGCCCAATGCAGCAGTTGATGGGCGCGAAACGTGTTGACCATGCGCATACCGTCGAAGTAATCAAAGGTAAAACCCAGTGACTCACCGAGCGCCGCGAGTCGCGCGCGTGCACCCTGGCTTTGCGCAGCCGAGGTGCCGTATTTCTGCGCCAGGTGCTCGCGCAGGTCCTGCCCCTCCCCGGGCATACGGGGATTGAGCTCGAAGGGGTGCCAGCGCAGCGTCACATCGAATTGTCCGGGCAGCGCTGCCAGCGCCTTCATCAACTGCTTGTAGCCGATGATGCACCAGGGGCACACCACATCCGAGACGATATCCACCTCTAGCTGTTGTGCCACGATTTCTCCGGTAAGTGTGCTGGCCAGGCGCCATAATAGTGTCAAATTACCACTGAAGCGATACGCCAATGCACCATCAATGCGCCATCGCCAATTACACCGGGCGATCCGCCCGCCCCGATTATCTCTACTTTTCTCCAGTTTTTGTTTTGTCTTTGTTCCGGCCGCTGTTAAAAACACTACAGACCAGTGCCCGTTGTCTGTCGCTACATCCGGACGATGACGTGTAGGCACTGGTCGAAAAATGGCTTCAGCCAAGAGGAGAAAGACCTGATGAACATCATTGAACACGACGCCCAGGGCGCCAGCATCCGCCTGGACCAGCGTGAATTGTTGCTGGTCATGGCACTGATACAGGAGGGCAGGCAGTCCTTCGGGTGCAACACCGACACCGGCAAGGCGCTGGATGAGCTGTTCAGTTCGGCTAACGTGCTGGTGGAAGAAGCGCGCCGCGCGGCGCTGAAAAAGACCATGGTGCGGCAGAAAATCAGCATGGTTGCCGCGCTCGAAAGTGCACTGCATAAAGATGCGTCCAACGGTTAGACCGCTGCCCACTCACAGTTAACGTACACGGCTTTGCCCTGAGTCGTGCCCGATTTGATCTTCTCGCTGCTTCCCGCTGCTTCCCGCTAACCCAACGACCAGTCCCGACCTGCCCTGTATAGCCTGAGCGCTCTTTTGCCTCTATCATTGCGACATCCAGATAGCATGACTCAGTGCGTCACGCGGCAGAGGAATACGGCAAATGAGAGCAGATCCCGAAGAATATGTGCCCCCGGACACACGGCGCAGCAGGGTGCCTGTTGTCGAGTTATTGCTTGCCGTGGCCCTCATCGCCGGGCTGCTGATTTTCTGGTTTTGGACGGATACACAGGATAAACAAAAGCCAGCGGCGACCGTTGCTGAAGCACCTCCTGTCGCGGTTGCCGCGTCCCCGCCCGAGTTACCCGCGACACCCGATATTCCGCAACGTACCGAGCCTGTCACCGCGGTCGTGCCGGACGCTACTGGCGTGGTAGCGGGTGCCGAGCCTGCCAGGACGACACCGCTTACGCCGCAGGAGGGTGATGCACTGTTGCGTCAGCAACTGGCCGCAGCGGGAGCAAAACCAATCCTCCTCAAGATGCTGAGCGAGCAGCAACCGCTGGAAGTGAGCGCGGCGCTGATCGATGGCCTGGGGCACGGCGTAATCCTGCGTAAATTTTTGTCGGGCAGTCTACACAGCGAAGCCTTCAGCGTGGTGACGCAGGACGATGGCATCTATATGAGTCCCACCAGCTATCTGCGCTACGACGCTTTTGCAGATGCCATCGCAGCGCTTGACATTGGCGTGCTGGTGAACGCATTTCACATGCTGCGCCCGGTGTATGAACAGGTCTACGGATATCTCGGACTCAATCCGGACGATTTCGACAACGCCGTCATCCGTACGCTGGATCTGGTTCTGGCAACACCGGAAATAGGAGAGCCCATTGCGCTGAAACCCAAATCTGTGATGTACCTCTATGCAACTCCCGCGCTGGAGAGTTTGCCCGAAGTACAAAAACAGCTGCTGCGCATGGGCCCGGACAATATCCGTCGCATCAAGCAGCAGGCGCAGACTTCTGCGTGATGGTTTGCTGGCGCAGTGAGTTCGACGCTCAGCCATGATGCATTAACCGATAATGCGTAGTGCCCGCGTCTCGTCATTCAGGCGGCGCGACAGTTCGCGCGCCAGATTGCAGGTCAGCTTATGTTTGATATCGATATCCAGCGCTGCAAACGGCAACTCCAGGCAATGCACATCGCCGACCGCGCGCGCAGCCGCGGAGCGAGGTTCTCCGCTCACCAGTGAAAACTCGCCAAAAGACATGTCGGCGCACAACGTTATAAGCCGCAACTCCTCGCCGCCCTTGGTCTTGACCACCGTATCGACGAGCCCGCTGAACAGGAAGAACAGCGAGTCACCGGCGGCACCGGTCTGGAATATGATTTCACCGTCGGCATAGTGCCTGCGGATACCGACGCGACGGATGAACTCAAAATCCGCTTCCGAGAACTGGTAGCACAGGTCCTGCCGCTCCAGCGATGACATGGTCACATCGCCCGGTTCCATGCTCTGGTTCTGCAGCAACTGATCCTCACACCACTCCAGCGCACGATCCGCCTCGGCAAACCGGTGCATCTCATTATTTCGGCTTTCGCCTACCATTTTTTTCAAGGCGCGGCGGAATTGGTACTTGTCTTCGGTACCGGTGAACAGCAGGCATTTATCACCGGTCATATTATTCGCCAACAGGCTGGACAACAGACGAGTTGATGCGGCATCGATATCAACGACACGATGAAAATCCAGTATCAGGAAATCCGTCTTATCCCAGTGATCGGCAACGTCTCGAATCAGGGCGTCGGTCGAGGCAAACATCAGTTCGCCCTGCAGTTCGTAGATCTGGATGCGGTGCCCTTCGCGTTTCAGGATCTGGCGCTGCTCGACGTAGCGCCGGCGCTTGGACTGAATCATGGATCCGTCATAGAACACCCGTACCACCGAGGTGGACGTGGCGCGCGCCACTTTGAGCAAATGCAGGCCGAAATCCCGCGACAGCGCCTCGCACACGCGCAAGCCGCGTACGCTGTTGCCCTTGGGATCCAGCAAGGGCGAAAACACACCCAGACCGAACTGGCCTGGCAGCACCGCCATGATGCCGCCACCCACGCCACTTTTGGCTGGCATACCGACGCTATAAACCCAACTGCCGGAATAGTCGTACATGCCGCAGGTGGTCATCACACTGAGCACTTTCTCGACGTACTGGTTTTTCAGGGCGACCACGGAGGTAATCGGATTGACCCCGCTATTGGCCAGGCACGCGCCCATCAAGGCGAGATCCTGCGCGGTCACATTGATCGAACACTGGCGAAAATAGAGATCGACAACGTCCTCTGGGACGCCTTCGATGATGTCGGCGTTCCGCAGCAGGTGCGCAATCGCCCGATTGCGATGCCCGGTATCGCGCTCCGAAGCATAAACTTCCTTGTCGATTGTTACGGGATGTCCGACGTAATCTTCAAAGCGCCGCAGAATGCGCTCGAGCTTTTCCTCGCCATCGCTGCCGTTAATCAGGCCGGTGGTGGCAATTGCTCCGGCATTGATCATCGGATTTAACGGACGACCGGTGTCCTTGTCCAGGCTGATGGAATTGAAAGCCTCCCCGGAAGGCTCCACACCGACTTTTGCCAGCACCGCATCAACGCCTCTATCCTCAAGCGCGAGACCATAGGTAATCGCCTTGGAAACGGATTGAATGGTAAAACTCTGTAAACTGTCGCCGACCTGATAGACATGACCGTCCACGGTCACCAGTGCGATACCAAACCAGGCAGGATCGGCCCGGGTCAGTTCCGGTATATAGCTCGCAATCTCGCCTTCAAAAAGAGTTGCGAACTGCCGATGTAACTCCTCCAGGTAGGACTGGATGGACGACTTGATCGTTAGGGTGGGACCATTTTGTGGAGAGTACTGATTCATACGCCCTGGTTTTAGCTTATGCACTATTTCTAACTTCGACTATCTTCGAGTATCTGCGACTACCAGCAATATTCGTACCACAGTCTGAATGGCATTTTTAGGGCTCAGCGGTCTCATCACAATGCGGATGAGCCCTACTTCAGTGCGGGGGCCGCACCATTACGGTGCGGAGTGGTCTTTGACTCACAAGCATATCGCGCAGGCGAAAATAGAGCATGCCCAGCGCCACCATCTGGCTGCCAAACTGTCTGGCCGAAAGGTATTCGGCGATGCGGCACTTTGGCGAATACATCCATGCGTTCAAAGGTACCGGCCACGGCATCCGCCATAATCTCACCGCATGCATGCGTCAGGCTGACGCCGTGGCCGCTATAGCCCAGCGCATAGAAGACATTGGCGCCAATTCGGCCCAGCAGTGGCACCCGGTTCACCACGATACCAATCTTACCACCCCAGGCGTAATCCACGCGCTTGTCGGCCAACTGCGGGTAGATCCGGCGCAGGCGCGGCGTCATGGCGCGCTCAATGCTGCGGGGCTCGCGACCGGAATAATTGCAGCGCCCGCCGAACAACAACCTGCGGTCCGCGGAGAGCCGAAAATAGTCGACCACTTCGTTCTGGTCACAGATCGCGAGATCCAGCGGGTTGATTTGCGCCGCTTCCGCTGCGCTCAGCGGTTCCGTGGCCACGATATAGCTGCCGGCGGGAAACACCAGGCCCGACAACACGGCGGGCTCCAGGTGCTGGTAGGCGTTGCCGGCCAGCACCACAAAATCCGCCCGCACACTGCCCTGCGCGTGTCGTGACCAGAGGGCGGGCACCGTGCTCAATGCCGGTGACTTCGCTGCCCTCGTGGATGGAGACGCCGAGCTCCGCAGCGGCCCGCGCCTCTCCCAGGCACAGGTTAAGGGGATGCAAATGGCCGTTGCGGTTATTGAGCAGGCCGCCCAGGTATTTATCCGTGCCCAGCAGTTCGGGCAACTCTGCGCCCGGCACCAGGCGCACCTGGCCCTCCATGCCCCGGGCACAGAGCGCTTCATGCATCCGCTTCTGCTGTTCCAGATGGCGCGGCTTGAGCGCCACATCCATGTAGCCGTATTTCAGGTCGCAGTCGATCGCGTACTGCTGCACGCGCCGGGCAATGATATCGTGCCCGCGATAGCCCAGCTCGAACAGGGTATCGGCATGGGCAGCGCCCCAGTGTTTCTCCAGACGGGCCTCACCGGGCAGTCCGCCAATCATCTGCCCGCCACTGCGACCGGAAGCCCCCCAACCGACCCTGTTCTGCTCCAACACCGTCACGCTGTAGCCGCGCTCCGCCAGGGTCAGGGCGGTGGCGATGCCGGTAAAGCCCGCGCCCACCACACAGACGTCGCAGCTCACGTCGGTGCGCAGGGATGGATACGCCATGGGTTCGTTGCACGTTGCCGCATAATAGGAGGAGCAATGCGCTTGCGGGGAGTTCATTGGAATAGCGGCGGGCTCCCTTCCCGTATTTCTATCCAAAAATTTTAATGTCGTTATAATGCCAGCTAAATAACAGCGTTCCAAGCCTGACTCAGGACAGCGGCACACAGGTTTCCACGCGGGGGAGATCCACAATAAGGCACACACCGGGCCATCCAGGCGCAGCGCAGCTGCCTGCTGATCGATGCCACCATGAGCGCCATTTCGGGACACGGCCCGGACAGACTGGAATGCCCCTGTGGCCATTGCTCGCGCTATTTTTACTTATTTTCAGCTGTGGCGCTGTGGCCGGACCAGCATCCACACTCAACATCTACAACTGGGCAGACTATATCGATCCCGCATTGCTGGATGAGTTTGAGCGCGAGTACGGTATCAAGGTGAATTACGATGTCTACGACTCCAGCGAGATGGTGGACACCAAGCTGCTGACGGGACACACCGGCTACGACGTGGTGATCCACGCCAGCTCCTTCTCCGCGCGGCTCATTCCTGTTGGCGTGTACCAGATCGTCGACACCGCGCGACTGCACAACTGGCATCACATCGACCAGACCTGGTGGACAAGATCACCGCGGACTTCGGTGCCGAAATCGCCGGCGTACCCTACATGTGGGGCACTACCGGTTTCACCTACAACCGGGACCTGGTGCTGGCGCGGATGCCCGATGCGCCGCTGGCCAGCGCCGCCATGATCTTCGATCCGGCCATTGTGTCGCGCTTTGCGGACTGCGGGGTCAGCCTGCTCGACGATCCCACTTCTGTTATTCCCATGGCCATGATCTACCTGGGTTATCCGGCCAACTCCGTAGATCCGGACCAACTGCGGGACGTGGAACAGCTACTCAAATCAGTGCGCCCCTACATCAAATACTTCAGTTCCACCAAGGCGCTGCTGGATCTGCCCAGCGAAGAAGTGTGTGTCGCCATGAGCTGGTCCGGTGACTACTCGGTGGCCACTGACCGGGCGGCCGAAGCGGGCCTGGACATAGACCTGGGCTACACCATTCCCAGTGAGGGCAGCATCGACTGGTACGACCTGATGTACATCCCGGCGGATGCTCCGCATCCGGACAATGCCTACCTGTTCCTGGATTTTATGCTGCGACCGGAGGTCATCGCCAGGGCCACCAACTTCACCGGTTACGCCAATGCCAACCGCAGCGCCACGGCGCTGGTGGATCCCGGGATCACCAGCGACCCCGCCATCTACCCGGACGCGGAAACCCAGCGGCGCCTGCACGCCTCGAAAATACTGTCGCCCAAGCTGGAACGGCGCCGCTCCCGCACCTGGATCAAAATCAAGAGCGGACTATGAGCCCAGCGGATACCAACGGCACCAACCTGGCCAGCACGCCCTGGAAAGACCCCGGGCAGCGGCCCTTTATCGAAATCGAGTCACTGAGCAAACGGTTCGGGGACTTCATCGCGGTAGACAACGTTGACCTGAAAATCTATCGGCGTGAACTGTTCACCATCCTGGGTGGCTCCGGCTGCGGCAAGACCACCCTGCTGCGCATGCTGGCGGGATTCGAGAAGCCCTCTGCGGGGCGTATCCGCATCGATGGCGTGGACGTGACCGACCTGCCGCCCTACCAACGCCCGGTCAACATGATGTTCCAGTCCTACGCGGTGTTCCCGCACATGAATGTGAAGCAGAACATCGCGTACGGCCTGCGCAAGGAAAAGCTGCCGGCCAAGGAGATCAAAGAACGCGTCGCCCAGATGCTGGAACTGGTGCAGCTGACGGCGCTGGCCAAGCGCAAACCGCACCAGCTCAGCGGCGGCCAGCGGCAGCGTGTCGCCCTGGCCCGCGCGCTGATAAAGCAGCCCAAGGTACTGCTGCTGGACGAACCGCTGGCAGCCCTTGACAAAAAACTGCGCGAGCAGACCCAGTTCGAGCTGATGAACCTGCAGGACAAGCTGGGCATCACCTTCGTGGTGGTGACCCACGACCAGGAGGAAGCGATGACCCTGGCCAGTCGCATCGCGGTGATGGATGCCGGTGATTTCGTGCAAATCGGCACCCCGGGCGAAGTCTACGAGTTTCCCCGCAACCAGTTTGTCGCCAACTTTTTCGGCAGCATCAATATATTCGACGCCACGGTGCAGAGCTGCGCGGCGGGGCAGCTGACGGTGGTCCTCGCTGGCGGCGATACGCAGATCAGTACCCGCTACGACGGGCAGCTGGATGTCGGCAGCCACTGCATGATCGGCGTACGACCGGAAAAATTGCTGATCAGCACAGAGCCTCCCGACCCGGACGGGCGCACGGTCACCCGGGGGGTGGTGGAGGATCTGGCCTACAAGGGCAATCGATCCATTTACCGGGTGCGCGCGAAGAATGGCCGGATGATCCAGGTCAGCGCCCAAAACTCGCAACGCTCGGCCCGCTTGCCGCTGGAGTGGGACGACGAGGTCTACCTGAGCTGGGCCTCCGACTGCAGCGTGGTGCTCACCGGGTGAACGGTATCGTCCATCCGGGCCGGGGCGACCGCCTGTGGCGGGGGATTGTCATCGGCGCCCCCTATGCATGGCTGTTACTGTTCTTTCTGGCGCCGTTTGTTATCGTCTTGAAGATCAGCTTTGCCGACCCGATCGTGGCGCAGCCGCCTTTTACACCGTTCTTCGACTGGACCGCGCACGCAGGCCACCGGGTGCTGGCCACCCTGGACAACTACCGTTTCCTGCTGGAAGACAACCTGTACCTTGTCAGTTACCTGCGCTCCATCAAGATCGCCCTGGTCTCTACCGTGCTGTGCCTGCTGCTGGGCTTCCCCATGGCCTACGCCATTGCCCGCACACCGCAACCCTGGCGCAACCTGCTGTTATTGCTGGTGGTGCTGCCCTTCTGGACATCTTTCCTGCTGCGCATCTACGCCCTGATGGTCACGCTGGGCCAGCACGGGCTGATTAACCACCTGTTGCTGTCCCTCGGACTGATTCACGAGCCCCTGACCATGCTCTATACCAATGGCGCCGTGTACCTGGGGATTGTTTACAGCTACCTGCCCTTCATGATCCTGCCGCTCTACGCCAGCCTGGAGAAGCTCGATCCTGATGTACACGAGGCCGCGGCAGATCTGGGTGCCAAACCCCTGCGGGTGTTTTACGATGTCACACTGCCACTGGCCCTGCCCGGCATTATTGCCGGCTCGCTGCTGGTGTTTATTCCGGCGCTGGGGGAGTTCGTTATTCCGGAGCTGCTCGGGGGACTGGATTCCCTGATGATCGGCCGCACACTGTACGAGGAGTTTTTCGTCAACCGCGACTGGCCGCTGGCCTGCGCTGTGGCCATTATTCTGCTGCTGATTCTCATCCTGCCCATCATGCTGTTCCAGCACCTGCAACAGGAGGCTGAGATTTGACACAGCCGTCGACCTTCCTGTACTTACGTCACTACAGCGTTTTCAGGTATTCAATCAACGCCCTGCGTTCGGTGGCTGATAAATGGTCGCCGAAGGTGTGGCCCGCGTTGGATTGACTCCAGTAACTCGTGTCGTAAATGTACTTCTGCTCCTCGGGCAATGCTTCGGCTTGCGTATAGTCGAGTGCAACAAAGGGCCAACCCAGAGCCTCTTCATCGAACACGGTAGTGTCCATACTTACCCGCTTCCAGACAGCGGGTCGGGCGCTGCTGTTGAGCAACAACTCCATCGTGGGTACCGAGCCGTTATGAAGAAATGGCGCAGTCGCCCAAATTCCATCCAGCGGTGGCGGCATATAACCGGGGAAGGGATCGTCCGGCACCATCCTGGTGATCTGCCCGTAGAAGGAGTCGTTATACCACTCGACCAACTCGGGCGAATGCACTACGCCCGCCTCGGCAACCACCGGATCGGTACCAACAATATCCAGAGGAATAAGTAGATTGGGGTAGGTATCTTCGATTCCCGCGGCGCGCTCCGCCTCTGTGGCATAGGTACCGTGGCAGGCCGCACAGTCTCTTGCAAATATCGCCTTGCCGGTCTCTGCCAATGCCGGGTCGATGTGCCGAGTGTAGACGGGTGCTTCGATGCTCAAAATAAAAGCCTGGATGTCGACAAAAAGCTGATCCACTCTCCTTGCAGTCTCCACGTCGTCCACGCATACCGAGGTCGCCAATGCCATGGTGCCGCGATGATCACCGCGCGCCATGCCGTTATAGAACAAGGCATTTTTCTTCTTCACCCGCCACCATGGTCCGGGGTCTGAGGTGACAGTATTATCCGTTGTCTTGATATTGCCATCGCGATCGCGCACCACAAATTCGCTGTAAGGTTCGTCGCTCCAGGCCAGTGTATTCCGATCATGATGCACCATGAGGGTTACCGCCAGCGTCTCCGCGGGGTTATGCCCGATTGTGCGCATGCGCGTGGAAGGGCCAATTATCGACGCGCGTTGCAACAATTTATCCAGGCTGGCTTGCTCGGGGGCACTCAGACCGAGCATATCCAACAGCGATTGTGGAAACGCGGGAACATCCGCACCGCCTGCTCCGCCCGTAAAATCAGCGTTGGCATTCGCCAGGCCCATGACGAACTGGCCGTCAAATTTGCCACCGTGGCAAAGCAGGCAATTGGCGTTAACCACTTCGGCACCGTCATCGTTGACAAAGGTGTTCATCCAATAGGGCAATTCAGCGCCGTTGCCTGCGCGGCCCGGCAGGGGGTCGGTAATGCCGGCATTACCCCATTGCGCTGCCACCAGTGCGGCCACACCAGGGATCTTCATCACTTTGTAGGGCACGCCGCATTGCATGTAACTACCGCTCAGCAGAGCCTCGCGCCCGCGCGCCGGGTCGCCTGCGATTTGCGCCTCGCGGGGCAGCACCGCGCCGGTCTGGGCGAGGCTTTCTGCGCTCATTGCACCCCCTCCGGCCGCGTTACCACCACCGCCGCCGGAACAGGCGACCAGCATCAGCGCAAGGAGCAATGGAACTGCGACGACAGTCTTATCGGGCTGCATATTTTCGTACCCTCTTATTCGCCTAACTATAGCATCGCCACGGCTCATGGCCAGCCTGTCTCGACCTGGGCGAATTGGCTCATAAATAACGTGACCCAAGACAGGACCACAACGAGTGGGTAAACTTTACTTATCAGTCAACGCTATTGGATAGAGCTACCTGGCCATGCCCAACTTGCTGCTCCAGCACCAGCAACAGGAGGCTGAAATTTGAAAACGCCGTCGACCACCCTGTACTCGGTGCTCTGTTTTGGCTTTGCCTTTCTGTACCTTCCCATCTTCGTACTGATGGCTTACTCATTCAACGATGCCCGCCTGGCAACCGTGTGGGGTGGATTCTCCACCCGCTGGTACAGCGCCCTGTTCGAGAATGAACAGATCCTGGGCGCGGCCCTGCTCAGTCTGGAGATCGCGCTGGTCAGCGCAACCTGCGCCACGATACTGGGAACCCTGGCCGGGCTTGCATTAAATCGCGTGGGACGTTTTCGCGGTCGCAGCCTGCTCACCGGCATGATCGCCGCGCCCCTGGTCATGCCGGATGTCATCACCGGCCTCTCGCTGCTGTTGTTGTTTGTCAGCCTGCAGGAACTCACCGGCTGGCCCGGCAGTCGCGGCGCCAACACCATCACCATCGCCCACATCACCTTCTCCATGGCCTACGTCGCCGTGATCGTGCAGGCGCGCCTGGCCAACATGGACCAATCCCTGGAGGAAGCGGCCATGGACCTGGGCGGCCGTCCCTTCGCCGTCACCCGCGATATCACCCTGCCGCTGATCGCACCGGCCATGGCCTCCGGCTGGCTGCTGGCCTTCACCCTGTCGCTGGACGACCTGGTGATCGCCAGTTTCACCTCCGGCGCCGGGGCCAGTACGCTGCCCATGGTGATCTTCTCCAAAGTCAAACTCGGCGTAACCCCGGAGATCAACGCCCTGACCACGCTGGTGATCGCGGCAGTCACGGTGGGCGTGGTGATCGCCGGCTGGATCATGGTGCGCCAGCAACGCGCGTTGACGTCACCGCGCTAAACCCTGCGCCACTAGTGTGAAGATTTATCTAGACAGCACATAGATGCAGTGCCACACTTATCTAGACAGCGTCTAGTTCGGTGCATCCCATGCGTTATTCCAGCTTTTATACCACTCTCCCGGCAGTTCTGCTGAGCCTGGGCCTGGGTGTAACCGCCTGCGGTGGTTCGAACGCCGCTCCGGAGGCGGTTGCGAAACGCCCCGCCCCGGTCCGGGTGGCGACCGCAGCCCCGGCCGAGTTTCTCAGCCAGATCAGGACAGTCGGGCGGGTGGAGCCGGATCGCACCTACGTGCTCGCGTTCAAAACCCCGGGCGTCGTTTCCGCATTGCACGTCCAGGAGGGCGACGCAGTCAGGAAAGGCCAGGTGCTCGCTGAACTCGACCCCAGGGACGTCAATGCGCAGTTGCGCCAGGCACAGGAAGCCGCCGACAAGGCCGACCGCGAACTGGCTCGCATCCGCCAGTTGCACGCCAGAGCCTTCGCGTCCAATGCCGAACTGCAGGATGCGCAGGCGAACGCCAAGTCCACGCGCGCCACTGCGCAGGCAGCGCTCTCTGATCGCAGCTATGCCAGCATTGTCGCGCCCTCCGACGGCATCGTGCTCAGGCGCAGTGTCGAAGCCAATGGGGTGGTCGCCGCCGGAGCGCCGGTCATGACCCTCTCCGACATGAGTGAGTCCTTCGTGCTCGCGGCTGGCCTGGCCGACCGCGACGCACTGCGGGTGGCTCTTGGCGATACCGCGGAAGTCACCTTCGACGCCTTCCCCGACCAGGTTTTCGCCGCCGCCAGTCTCCGAGATCGGCGCCGACGCGGATGAGCGCACCGGCACCTTCCAGATCAAGCTCAGGATCAGCGCAACCACAGCGAACCTGAAGAGTGGACTGGTCGGCCGCGCGGCGATCACGCCGTCCACTGCATCCGGCGTCGATGTGGCGATTCCGGTGGACGCCATCCTCGAAGGCCACGGCGACCAGGCGATTGTCTTCGTGGTCGACCCGGCCACGGGAGCCGCGCGGCGCACCCGTATTGCCACCGGCCGCCTGTGGGGAGATATGGTTGCCGTCACGTCCGGCGTGAAGGCGGGCGAACAGGTCGTGATCGATGGGGCCGGCTATCTGTCGGACGGCGAGAAAGTCCTTATCTCCACAGCCAGCGCGGAGTAATGCCATGAATATCGCCGGCTTCGCCGTTCGCAACTGGCAGTTCACGCTGGTGCTCACCCTGCTGTTCGCCGCGCTGGGCTACAACGCATTCCAGTCAGTGCCGCGCGCCGAGGACCCGAGTTTTGACGCGCCGTTCTTCACCGTCATCACCATCGCATCCGGCATGGAGGCAACCGAGGTCGAGAAGCTGATCACGGACAGGATAGAAGACGCGTTCAACGAACTGGACGACGTCAAGGAGATCGAATCGACCACCAATGCCGGCGTTTCGCTCGTCCACGTCGAATTCGACTGGGCTCTGCCAGACATGGACCGCAAGTACGACGAGATCATTCGCGAGATGAACCGCCTGCGGCCGGAGTTGCCGCAGGCCGTGAACAGCGTAACGTCCGCAAGGGCGAGCCGGGACTGACCAACATCGTGCAGTTTGCGCTGGTTGGCAATGTCTCCTACCGCGAACTGACCGACCGCGCGCGCGACCTGAAGGACCTGCTCGAGGGCGTGGACGGCGTGCGGCAGGTCGAGGTCTGGGGCGCGCCGGAGCCCGAGGTGCGCGTGGCGCTGGATCTCGCGCGCATGAGTCGGCTCGGCGTGTCCATCGATGACGTCACGCGCGCTGTACAGGGCGAGAACGCCGAAATCCCCGGCGGCGCCCTGCAAGCCGGCGGCATGCGCTTCAATCTCAAAACCACCGGCTCGTATGACAGCCTCGATGAGGTGGCGGATACCATCGTCGCGGCCGCGGGCACCACTGTCGTTCATGTACGCGATATCGCCGATGTCGCCTGGGCCGAGGAGGAGCACGTCTACACCACGCGCTTCAACGGCGCCAGGGCGGTGTTTATCACTGCCAACCAGCGCGACGGCCAGAACGTGTTCGATGTGCGCGACAGCATTATGAAGCAGGTACAGGCGTTCAGCGCCACACTGCCGGGCGACTTGCAGTTGGTCACCGGCTTCGACCAGACGGAGGCGGTCGCCAAGCGCCTGAGCCAGCTCGGCAAGGACTTCCTGATCGCCGTCAGCCTGGTGCTGCTGACACTGTTACCGCTGGGCCTGCGCGCTGCACTGGTCGTCATGTTCTCGATTCCGATGTCGCTGGCGCTCGGTATCTGGCTGCTGCACTACGCCGGTTTCACGCTGAACCAGTTGTCGATCTCGGGCTTCGTGCTCTCGCTCGGGCTGCTGGTCGACGACTCCATCGTGGTGGTCGAAAACATCGCCCGGCATCTGCGCATGGGCAAGACACCGGTGACCGCCGCAATCGAAGGCACCAGGCAGATCTCGCTCGCGGTGGTCGGCTGCACGGCGACCCTGATGCTGGCCTTTCTGCCGTTGCTGTTCCTCCCCGAGGGCGCGGGCGCCTTCACCCGCTCGCTGCCGGCCGCAGTGCTATTCACCGTGATCGCCTCGCTGTTCGTGTCGCTGACCATCATTCCCTTCGTCGCCAGCCGCGTACTGAAGGAAGAACCGCACGCCGAGGGGAACTGGCTGCTGCGCAACCTGATGAAGGGCATCCACGCGCTCTATCGCCCGCTGCTGCACCGGGCGCTGGCCCGCCCGCTGGTCACCTGCCTCCTTGCGCTCGGTCTGTTCGCGCTCACACTGACACTGATTCCCGGCATCGGCTTCAGTCTGTTTCCGCTCGCCGACTCGCGCATCGTGATGATACAGATCGAACTACCCGAGGGCGCCTCGACTGCCAAAACCAACAAGGTGCTGGAGGCTGTCGAAGAGGAATTACAGAAGTACCCGGAAGTCGAGAACGTGATGGCGAACCTCGGGCGCGGCAACCCGCGCGTCTACTACAATGTCAACCAGCGCGAACTGGCTAGCAACATCGCGGATGCCTTCGTGCTGCTGAAGGCCTACGAGCCGAACCGCACACCCGCGATGCTGGATGAGTGGCGCACCACGTTCGACGCCTATCCCGGCAGCAAGATTCTGGTGAAGTCGATGGAGAACGGCCCGCCGCTGGATGCCCCGATCGCGATCCGCGTGCGCGGTCCCGAAGTCGAGGGCGTGCGGCGTATCGCGGCGCAACTGGAGGAACTGATCGGCCAGGTGCCGGGCACGCGCGATGTCAACAACCCGTCACGCGCCACGCGCACCGACCTGAAAGTGGATGTGGACGAGGCCAAGGCCGCACTGCTCGGGATTGCGCCGGGCACGGTCGACCGCGTGGTGCGCCTCGCGGTGGCCGGTGAATCGGTCGGCGACTTTCTCGACAGCGACGGCGAGGCGTATCCCATCACGCTGCGCCTGCCGCTGGCTGCGCACCATGCGCCGGATATCCTGGACGAGATCTATATCCCGACCGCCAGCGGCGCCGCGGTACCCCTGGCGCAGATCGCCGCGCTGCGCTTTGACGCCAGCCCGGCGCGCATCGACCGCTACGCTCGGCTGCGCTCGGCGACAGTCACGGCCTATGCGCAATCGGGATACCTGACCTCGAACCTCACCGCCGACATCATGCAGCGGGCGCAGGCGCTGGACCTGCCGCCAGGCTATGAGATCGAGGCCGGCGGCCAGTCCGAGGCGAGTGCCCAGTCCTTCTCCGGCATGGCCAGCGCTGCCCTGGTGGCGCTATTCGGAATCTTTGCGGTGCTGATCCTGGAGTTCCGCTCGTTCAAAACCTCGCTGATCGTCGCCAGCGTTATCCCGCTCGGCATTCTCGGCGGCATACTGGGACTGTGGGTGTCCGGTTACACGCTGTCGTTCACGGCCATGATCGGGATGATCGCGCTGGTGGGCATCGAGATCAAAAACTCCATTCTGCTGGTCGATTTCACCAACCAGTTGCGCGCCCGGGGCACGCCGCTGCGCGAGGCGATAGAAACTGCTGGCGAGGTGCGCTTCCTGCCCATCCTGCTGACCTCGATAACCGCCATCGGCGGGATGCTGCCGCTGGCCCTGCAGGGTTCCGGACTCTACTCGCCGCTGGCCTGCGTCATCATCGGCGGCCTCATTACCTCCACATTGCTCTCGCGTCTGGTGACCCCGGCCTGTTATCTTTTACTGGCACCGCGCGATGCAGCTCCCGCACCCGCGGGGATACCAGCCGTCGCACTGGCGGCCAGGGAATAATAAGAAGGAAGATCAAGCATGCAACCGATTGTCGAGACGGACGTATCACCACGGTGACCTGAGAGCGGCGCTGCTGGTCGCGGCACGCAATATTGTCGAAGAGCAGGGCGCTGACGCATTCACCCTGCGCGAGGCCGCGCGCAGGGCCGGCGTCAGCCACGGCGCGCCGGCGCATCATTTCGGCGACAAGACCGGGCTGCTCACGGCGCTCGCGGCGCAGGTGATGCTCGACCGCGTGGAGCAGGTGGAAGCCGCACAGCGCGCCGCCGGTTCCGATCCCCTGGACCAGCTGAAGGCCTGCGGCATGGCGCATATCGACTTCCTGATCTCCCACCCTCACCTGGAGGGCCTGTGCTGGCGCGACAATCTGATCAACCGCTCCGATCCCGCGCTGCAGGCGGTGTTGCAACGCATGACTGCCGGTCTCATCGAGACGATGAGCGCGGTGACCGGCAAGGCGCTCGTACCCGACAAGGAGGCAAACCCCTCCACGCTGCTTGCCATCTCCGTTGTGCACGGCTTCGGCAAACTGGTTAACGAGTATGTCATCCTGCAGAATGTACCGGAGCATGAGCGGCGTACGCGCGCGCTGGCCAAGGCGGACGAGATGCTGGACCTGGTCAGCACAGCGTTTGGAGCCGCGCCGCTTGTTTGACGACATTGTGGCGCAGCTGCAGTCGCGTCAGACTGAGCAAGCTATTGCCAGAAGCCACTGCCGAAAATCTTCTGGATTGGATCGGTTGAATCCGCACCTGGATGCGGTCTGGATGTGGCTGCTATGCAGGATAGCCGCTTTCGCAATAGGAGCCATGCAAGCGCGATTTCAGCACGCTCGGTGGCCATCGCTCGACTCAATTCATTTAAAGTATCGGGATAATGGAAGAATATTTTGGAAGTTTGGGGTCGGAGTTTTAACTCTGATTGCAAACTCATAGAACAGAGTGGCCTGAGGTCGGCTTTCGTTCTCGATGAATCCAATCATAGGCGTAGTTCTTCAGAGAGAGTCAGATTTTATCTCGACGAGGTGCTTTCGCAAAGCCTTGCCTAAAAAAGGACCTAGGTCTCACTTTTCCAGTAGCCTTGTGCATATAAATTCTCAAATATTGCGAAGCTATGAATTACCGCCCATACTGAGCAGGATTGTCATTGACTTTGGGTGGCAGCGGCCCAGGAGGCATGAATAATGCGGATCAAAATGGTATCACTTGAAGACGGTACGGTGTCCTGCGGCTTTCGAAAAATTGCCGCGTTTGCGACTCGCATTAATCCCGATACGGAATCCTACTACATAACAACGAAGCGGTACTCTAGTCTTCGTAATGTTCTTTTTGGCAGCCACGGCATCGGCTCACTCGGTGACGATGCAGTTGATGAAATCGCCCAGGGTCTGACTGACGCAGACTTGATCGGTTTTTCTTCGATGACCGGTTACGCGGACCTTACTCGCCGCGTAATCCACCGCGTACGCGAACTGCGTCCTAACATGCTTATGGTTTGGGGCGGAATCCATCCAATCATTGAACCAGAGAACGCAATCACTGCAGATGTCGATGCAATTTGCACTGGTGAAGGCGAGTTTGCATTCGAGCAGTTTCTCTCGCTAGCGAAGGAGGGCCGCGACTACACCAATGTAGAAAACTTCTGGTTCAAGCGTGGCGAGGACGTCATTCGCAATGGTTTTCTGCCATTGATGACCCCAGCAGAAATGGAGTCGCTCCCGTTTCCCCAGTACGGTGTGGGGGAGAAAATTTATCGAGAGGGAAAGGGTTTCGAGCCGATGACCCTTGGCGATTATGTCGTCCATGGCGGTCAGGATTATTCGACGTTATGGTCGATCGGATGTCCCTTCCGCTGCTCGTATTGTGGAAACACCAAATTCATCGAGAACGATCCAAATTACACAAAAATTCGACACACCAGCGCTCGTTATATAGTCGATGAGGTAAAGAGTGTGCGCCAGCGCTTTCCCCACGTTAGTCATGTGAGCTTCCATGACGATAGCTTTATGGCGATTCCTTATCGACAGCTTGAGGAGTTCGCTGAGCTTTGGCACGATGAACTCGCCATTCCGTTTACCGTCTACGGTGTAATTCCCAACTACGTTAGAAGGGATAAAATTGAGATTCTTACCTGGGCGGGTATGAATCGAATCCGGATGGGGGTTCAGAGCGGCAGCGAGGCGATACTGGAATTCTACCAACGTCCGACTCCGCCCGAGAAGATCAGGGAAGCCACTGAGGTTATTTCAGAATTCACGTCGAAGTATCACGTGGCACCCTCCTACGACATTATCATGGATAATCCTATAGAGACGCGACAGGATGTCATCGACACCCTTGAACTGGTCTACGCCATGCCACGTCCATACACGCTAATAATCTTCTCGCTGAAGGTGATTCCAAATACAGGGCTCGCCAAAGAGATGCTCAAGCGCGGGATAGATCTAGAACAGATCGATGCCAGTTATTTGCAGATTCCGCCACGCATGGCAAATCTTATACTCTACTTACTGGCTACGTGGGGACCGCCTCGTTGGCTATTCGATCGGCTGCTGAAGCGCGTCGAAGCCAGCACGACACCCCAGCCACTATATCCGCGTCTCGGTCTCTTATTGCGAGCTCTCTTCTTTGGAAAAAAGGTGATCAATCATTTAAAATTCATGGATTTCTCGTTAATGCCCGGCTGGATAAGTTACTACGCCTATCGTATTGGACTAATCGGTTTCTGGCAGCGTCACGTCATTCGGCGTATGCCACGTCCCGCACCTCCAAAGCGAGTCGCTCTCCTCAAATGTTTTACCGGTGATCGCTACAGACGCAGATATGCGCTAGGGGCCTTTCCGAACGCAAGGTATCACGGCAACAGCCTTATTCTGCCTTATTTCTCCACAAGTTCATCGACGGCGTATGGTGCTTCATCAAAACTGCGTTTTTCTGCAAGGCCAGATGGAGTTGGGGCCACTGTATCGTCCACCGCGTTGTAGGGAAAAGATATGGCTGTAACGGGCGTGTCGCCGCTCACTCTGTTCGATCATCCGCGCTTGCGGGCCAAAGGGCTCTCACTCCGCCACTGTCTGGCCTCCTAGGATGCCAGGAAAGATCGAAGAAGCAAGGCTTGCACCTCGCGGCGAAGTATTGAGGCTTGGATTGAGTCTGCCTTGTCACAGAATCGAAATAAAAAATGTCTCAGATCGTAGCAGAGTAGGTTACATCACTCACCCCACCTTGAGACATAAACACTTATACTGTTACAGTTCACAGTCAATTTAGGGCCGGCTCCGAACTGCGCGGCACTTTCATGATCAGTCGAGGCAAGTGATCACATGTCAAATACAGCTAAAAGTACAGATAATAAGAAGATACCCCAAGGGTATCCTCGTGGCTGCGGCATTGAGTGGCAGTCAAAGCATTCGTTTCATATGCGCGGTCACGACTTCAGGATTCCAACTTCATTTGAGGATATGTTTGCTATTGACGAGAAGATAGATAAAGAAATATTTTATCTCGCAAAATTTCCCGACCTTGTTTCGCGCTATATAAATCGTTTTGCTAAACGAGAACTTCGCAATGTCCTGGAGCTGGGTGTTTTTCGTGGAGGTAGTGCGGCCTTTCTCCAATTAATAGCAAAGCCAGAGCGTCTGCTCGCACTTGAACTATCTTCCCCCAGGGTGGAAATCCTGGACCGTTTTATAAAGACTGAAGGGCTTGATAAGTCTCTCAGAGTTGAATATGGCGTCGATCAGGCAAATACTGCTGTTGTCCGCAAGCTGGCAACCGAGCATCTGGGCACGGGCCGTTGTATCGACCTGGTTATCGATGACGCCTCACACATTCTCGCGCCATGTCGTACCTCGTTCGAGGCGCTATTTCCGCTACTTCGACCTGGTGCGCTTTATATAATCGAAGACTACGCATGTTTGCATATCCTGATATCAAAATATCTTAATGGCGCTCTCGAGGGGTCTCAGCAAGCACAGAAATTGATCACCAGCGGTTTCGAAAGGCATCTGCAAGCTGACAACAAGCCAAGTCATTTACTGGCTGTCGAAGCAATGCTTGCTTCAATAGTTGCCCCCGGACTTATTAGAAGAGTCGTTGTTGACCAACACTGGCTCGAGATTGAACGCGGTGGTGACGATTTTGTTGACCCCAACTCGTTCGACCTCAGGGCCTTGGCGATGGACCAATTCTCATTGTTGAAGAGTGAGCCAAGTCAGCAGCTCTCAGGCTTCCTAAAGTAGACTGAAATACGGAAGCGCTTAGGTCCCTTCGTGGGCGTTCAGCTAGCCCGAAACAGCCAGCTACAATTGTCCCTTTCCCGCCACAAAGCGGACATCCAGTCTAAAATCACGATTGATCGTATACCCAACTGCGAGATGAGATAGATCCGAACACCAGTTACGTGAGCTCAGGATTGGTAAAGCACTGGAAAGAAAGCTACCTAACCTCTTCTGAGTTGCGCCTGCGCCACTGGAGCCGCGCCCGGTTTCGCCCTACCATAACAACCCCCGGCCGCTATTACTCACAAGTACGCACGAGGCAGCATGCAACAATCCCGCGCTCCGCGCCGCTTGTTTGACGACATCGTGGCGCAACTGCAGTCGCGCCAGACAGAGCAGGCCATTGCCAGTTGCCAGGCACTGCTCGCACGCTATCCCGATGACATCAATATCCTGGGCTTGCTGGGCGCCGCGCTGGGCGATGCGCGCCGCTTTGACGAGGCGGAAAAAATTCTCCACAAGGTCATCGACCTGGCGCCCACGTTCGCCAAACCCTACGAGGATCTGGGCACCTTGTTGATGCAGCAACACAAGGCGCAAGAGGCACTGCCGCTGCTGGAAAAAGCCGTGCGCCTGGACCCGCAACTGGAAGAGGCGCACTTCCAGCTGGGTAAAGCACTGGCCCAGCTGGGGCGTGGGCGGGACGCCGACGCCTCCTTCGAGCGCTGCTTTGCCTTGTCGCCGGTGCGGCGCATGATGGCGCTGGCGGCGGAACACCACAAAGCCGGTCGCCTGCAGGATGCGGAACAATTATGCCGCAAGGTGTTACAGACCAATCCCCGGCACGTCGACGCGCTGCGCATGCTGGGCCTGATCGCCGCCGCCTCTGGCGACCTGGACGACGCGGAGCACCTGCTGCGCCAGGCGCTTGCGTCCGCCCCGGACCATACGCCGGCAATGTTCGAGCTGGGCCGGGTGCTCAAAGAGCTGGAGCGCCCCGAAGACGCCATCGTGGTGTACCGTGAGCTGCTCGCCCTGCAGCCTGACAACCCCAAGGCGCATTATCGACTGGCCGGAGCGTTGGCGCCGGCGGCGCTGAACGAGGACGCTGCCGCTGCCTACCGCCGCTGCCTGGAACTGGCACCCAAACACGCGGGGGCCTGGCTGGGTCTGGGGCATATGCTCAAAACCCTCGGGGAGCAGGAGGAAGGTATCGCCGCCTATCGGCGCTGCATCGAGCTGGAGCCGGACTTCGGCGAGGCGTATTACAGTCTGGCCAACCTCAAGACCTACCGTTTTGATGACGCCGCCATCGAACAGATGCAACGGCAACTGGAGCGCGCCGCGCTCAATGACAGCTCCCGTGTCAATTTCCTGTTCGCCCTGGGCAAGGCGTTTGAAGATCGCAAGGATTACACTCAGGCCTGGCGCTACTACGAAGAAGGCAACGCCACACAGCGCATGCTGGTCAGCTATGATCCGGTGCAAACGGAAACCATCAACGACGAATTGATCGCGTTTTTCAATGCCGATTTTTTCCAGGCAACCGCCGGCCATGGTCACCCGGACCCTGCGCCGATTTTTGTCGTTGGGCTGCCGCGCTCCGGCTCCACGCTGATCGAGCAGATCATCGCCAGTCACAGCCAGGTCGAGGGCACCAGCGAGTTGCCCTACATCGGCCGCCTCACCAAATCACTGAATCACAACCGCGCCGACGCCATGCGCTATCCGCAGGTGCTGGGGGAACTGCAGCCCCGGCATTTTCAGCGCCTTGGCCAGGACTACCTGGAGATGGCCGCACGGCACCGCGTCGAGGGCACTGCACGCTTTATCGACAAGATGCCCAACAACTTCCCCAGCGTCGGCTTTATCCACAGTATCCTGCCCAACGCAAAAATCATCGACGCGCGCCGCCACCCCATGGACGCCTGCGTCGGCAACCTGCGGCAACTGTATGCACGCGGTCAGACCTTCAGCTACGACCAGTGCGATATCGGCGAGTACTACCTGCAGTACCTGCGCATGATGGCGCACTGGGACGAGGTGTTGCCGGGGAAAATCCTGCGCGTGCAGTACGAGGACGTGGTGGCCAACCTGGAAACGCAGGTGCGGCGCATTCTCGATTTCCTGGAGCTGCCCTGGGAGGATGGCTGCCTGCGCTTCCACGACACCGAGCGCGCCGTGCGCACCGCCAGTTCCGAACAGGTGCGCCAGCCCATCTACGACTTCAAGCGTGGGATTCTGGCGGCACTATGCGCCTCACCTGGACGAACTGCGGGAGATTCTGGCGCCGGTGCTGGGCGACGACCACTAGACCGGGTCGAAAGGCCACACCTCCAGGCCGTGGATGGCGTTGCGGATATCGTGGCTCAGCGTGACCACGCTGCGGGTACGAGCCTGTTCCAGGTCATGCAGGGCAATGGTCGAGGGCGATGACCCCGCCGCCACCAGCGTGTCGTCGATCACGCACAGGCCGCGCCCGAAACCGGCGCGGGCGATGCGCGAATCATCCAGATCGGTGTGCGTCAGCTCGGCGTCAGCGATGACTGGGCACCGCAAAACTGATCTCCCTGCCCGGCTGCACCAGGCGCACCCGATCCGCGGCGGTGTCGTTGAACAACACGCCGTCGCCGAAGGGACGCGCATTGTGTACTCCTCTGGGCAATCCCGCCGCGCGCCGCAACGTGCGTCCGTCGAACTTCACCAGCGCGCCGGTTTTCAGGCCGCTGATATACAGTCCTGAGGCATCGCAATACACATTGTTGAGGTGCAGCAGGTTGCCGGGCGCGGGGCCGTTCACGCGCAGCGGGTCGAATGGGCTTCCCTGGAAGCGCCTGCCCACGGCGACCATGTGCAGCCCGAAACAGAAGCGGTTCTCGTCCAGGTCGAAGCCGAGCAGTGCGTCGAAGCCGGTGGAAGTGAGGTACAGGCGGCGCTGGTAGACCGCTATCTCGTGGCAGTGCCGCAGGTAGGGGTTGCGATACGACGCCAGCAGTTCGAAGTCCGGCGAATACACGAACAGCTCATTGCTGGCGGCGATGAACACGCGTTCGCCGTCAAAGGCGATGCCGCGCAGGCCGCGGTCCCAGCCGCGGCCCTGCCAGTCGATATCGGCGCTGTTCCAGTCGATAACCTGTGTGACCGACTGCCGCTCGAAATCCACCAGATAGACGCCGCCGTGACTCTCGCCCTGATGGCTGCCCCGGACCACCGAGGTCGCAATCAGCGTGGTCACGCGTTGGCGACCTCCCGGCCCAGGTGCTGGGGCGGCACATAGTCGAAGATAAAGTTGATGCGTGCCTCTGTGCCTTTGTTCATCACGCTGTGCACCAGCTGGTTATTGATCTCGTACACCTTGCCCACTTCCAGCTTGTAGGGCCGGCCGTCGATCATGAAGCGCACGCGGGGATTGGTGACGATGGGGAGATGGATGCGGTGCCCGTAGTGGAACGAGGGGTGCGTGTCCCGGTGGGTCTTGATCACGCCGCCGGCCTGCAGTCGCGCGGCCATGGCGCGGATGATCGTGCCGCCGAGCGGATAGTGGTCGGCGAGGATCTGGTGCATCAGGGGCATGGCCGATGCCGCCAGCACATCCCAGCCCGCCTGCCGCTGCACCTCGATCTGCGGCCAGCCGGAGCCGTCGGTGAAGATCATCACCAGCGAGTGCGTCATCTGGTGCACATCGTACTCCTGCTGGCGGAAGGTATTGTTCAGCCAGGCGTCCTCAGGCTGGGAAAGGATGGCCTCGCGCAGTGCGCCGATGTCGTACGCGCCAAGTTCGCGCAGGGGAACGCCGATATCCATTGCAGGGTTTTCCGTCCAGTCGCCGCGAGGGAGTCGGCGCCAGATTAGGTTGCCGCCCGGACCCCGTCAACCAGCGGCCACGCGGCAACAGGTCGATGAAGATTTTTGCCTGCACTCTCCGATTAAACCTTGCAATTGCGTTCTATTACATTAGGATTTGCCCATAAGAAATTACGCGCAAGGCAACGGCCATGAATCACAAGAACTACCCGTCGCTGCTTGCGACCAGCCCGGCTATTCCCGCCCGGAAAAAAACGCTGGCACTCATGGTCTCGGTGGTACTGGGCACTGCGCCAGCGGCCTATGCCCAGGACCAGACGCTGGAAGAAGTCATCGTCACTGCCACCAAGCGCAGGGCCAACCTGCAGGACCTGCCCCAGGCCATCACCGCCTTCAACACCGCCGATATCGAGCGCCAGGGTTTCGCGGTACTGGATGACTACGCCAACAATATTCCCAGCCTGGCGTTTGCGCGGCGTGAACCGGCCGGCACCTCGATTGTGTTCCGGGGCGTGGCCGCCGCCGGGATCCAGTACGGCACCAATCCCTCGGCCAGTGTGTACCTGGATGAAGCGCCGATCACCCAGGCCGGCCTCAACCCCGACCCGCGCCTGATCGACATCGAGCGTGTCGAGGCCCTGAGCGGACCCCAGGGCACGCTGTTCGGCGACGCTTCCCAGTCCGGCACGCTGCGCATCATCACCAACAAGGCCGACCCGGGCGAGATGGACGGCTGGATCGAGGGGGACATGGCCTATGTCGAGCACAGCAACGACACGGACAGGGATGTGTCCGGTATGGTCAATATCCCTGTTATCCAGGACAAGCTGGCGATCCGCCTCGTAGGCTTTGAAAGTCACGAGGCCGGGTATATTGATAACGTGCTGGTGAGCAGCCAGCCCGACAAGTGGGTAGACGCGCGCATCGCCTCGGGTTACCTGCCCGTCGGCGTGCCCTTTGACAATGCCAATAATGTCGATGACGACGTCAACTCGAGCCAAAACTGTCGGCGGACGCGCCGCCGCGCGCTGGCTGGTCAACGATGACTGGACCGTAGATGCCTCCGGTATTGTGCAGAACACCGACGTGGACGGCTTCGGCGACGTCGACCTGGGTCTCGGTGAGCTGGAGCAGGGGCGGTTCGAAGACGAGGACCTGAAGGATAACTGGTATCAGCTCAGCCTCGGCCTGGAGGGCAACCTGGGCTTTGCCGATACTGTACTGACCGGCAGCTATTTTAACCGCGACCTGACCTACGAGGCCGATGCCACCAACTACCTGCACGGCCTGGATCAGCAGTTCAACCCGGTCGATTACGCCATCTACGACTTCACTGGCGTACCCCGCGGCTATGTCATCCAGGACCAGGAAGATGAGCGCTGGACCATGGAGGGCCGCCTGACGACACCGAAAGACTCCGGCAGCCGCTGGAGCGGCCTGGTGGGATTTTTCTACGGCAAGCTTGAGCGCACACAATCCAACACATCCACAGTGCGCGACTTCAGCGATACGGCGTATTACGCCAACCAGGGTTACACCTACCTCAACTACCTTGCCAACTCGCCCGACTCCAACCCGAATTACGCCTCCTTCCACAACACCGCGTCAGATAACTTTTTCTTTAGCGCCTACGACCTGGAGATAGAGCAGACGGCACTGTTCGGCGAGGTGACCTTTGCGGCAACCGACAAGCTGAGTTTCACTGGCGGCGCCCGCTGGTTTAACCAGGAGCAGGAACTCGCGATACAGCAGGGCAATCTGCTGGCAGGAAACAAGGTCAATGTCGCGACCGATTACCTGTTCAACAACGAAGCTAAACACTACAGCCAGGACGACTGGGTACCGAAACTCAATGCGACTTACCAGATCAATGACGAGGTCATGACCTATGCCACCTATTCCGAGGGATTTCGCGCTGGCGGCGCCAATGCCCTGCGCGCGAATTCCGTCCTGCCCGACGACTACGACTCGGACAAGCTGAAGAACTACGAATTGGGCCTGAAAAGCGAATGGTTTGACAGCAGCCTGCGCTTCAATGCCGTGGCCTACCACATGCGGTGGGACGACATCCAGATCCAGGTGTTTGACCCCACGGTCTTCTCCACCGGCGTCATCAACTTTTCGCAGGCCGAGATTGACGGCTTCGAAACCGAAGTCACCTGGATTCCCGCGGCAGGCTGGGACGTCACCGCCAATATGGGATTGATCAACGCAGAGATTTCCGAGGACAACACCATCTACGGCCCCGGCGGCGACCCACTGATAGCAGAGGTTGCAAATGGCACCCAGTTGCCTATCACGCCGCAGGAAAAAGGCAGTATCTCCGTGCAGTACACCTTCCAGCAATCGCTGCTGGACGCAGAACCCTTTGTGCTGCTGGAATGGGCCTACGTGGGTGATTCTGTGAATTCATTGGAAGGCACCGAGTCTGTCATATTCAGCGAGGGCCCAACCGAGCAGCCATCCTATGATCTGGGCAACCTGCGCATGGGCCTGGACGCCGAGCAATGGAATGCCACTCTCTATGTGACTAACATTACCGATGAAGTGGCCGAGGAGTTCTTCAACAATCGCTGGGGGACACCGCAGCGGGTGACTGTCAACAAGCCGCGCACGATTGGGCTGACCCTGCGGTGGAAGTTTTAGCCGGCGGCAGTGCTGTCGTGGCTACAGAGTAAGGCTGCCGGCGAGAGCGTTCGTTTCCAGTTGCGCCAGCGATTTGATACCCGGAATAACAGCGGCAACGCGTGACTGCTTCAGGCACCAGGCATTGGCCCAGGCTGCAGCTGCCATATCCGCCGGCTTTTCCTGCAGCACTTTGAGCGCGGCATTGATTTCCCGGTCGATACCCTGTTGCGGGCGCATGGCGCGCACATCATCACTAGCGAATACATGACCCGGTTGGTATTTGCCCGTTAAAAAGCCACTGGCCAGGGGCACTCGCGCTATCACGCCCAGATCCTGTTCTTCGGCAACCGGGAACACTGTTTCCTCAGCCTTGGTCTTTACGGCATTGTAAATTGTCTGGATAACGCTGATTCCGAATTCTTTCGATTTTTCCACTTGGCAATTCAAATGAGGCAGACCTATAGAGTTGCCCAGAAATCGCACCTTGCCTGCCAGCACCTGCTTGTCCAGCATGGTCCAAAGCTCATCGTTGTCAAAGAGAGCATCTTCGCCGGAGTGCAGCTGGTAGACGTCGATATAGTCCGTGCGCAGTGCGCGCAGCGATTCCTCCAATTGAATCAACACCTGCGCGGGCTGATAGTTGCCATTGCCCAGGTCATTGCTGTGGTTGTGACCAAACTTGGTGGCGATAATCCACTGGTCCCGATGCTCGACAATGCTGTTGCCAATGAAGGTCTCCGACAGGTGGTTGTATCCGTAACACTCAGCCGTATCGATAAAGTTGATGCCCAGCTCCCGGGCGCGGGACAAAATGCTATCCACCTCAGGCTGCTCGAATCGTTTACCCCATACCCCTGCAAATTGCCAGGTGCCAATACCGATGACGGACACTGAGAGTTCGGTTTTTCCAAGTCTGCGATATTTCATTTTCAATTACTTCACGTGTTGAGAGTTTCTAAAAACGCATTCGGATAAATTATTCGCTCTCTTAGTTCGAACCGCTCGATATTGAGCTACAGAGTCTAATATTATCCACTACCCGGAGTCTCTCGATACCTTATCGAAACGAAACTAACTAGACGCCTTCTGGCAGGCACACTATGCTAGCGGGACACGCAATTAACAATAATAGTGGTTTCTGGAGAAATTACATGCCCCGCCCTAATTGTCTGCCCGCCCTGGTAGCACTGAGTCTCGTCATCCTGCCACTGCCATTAACCGCCTTGGCGGAAGACCTTGCCCTTGAGGAAGTCGTGGTCACCGCCAGGAAGCGGGAGGAATCGCTACAGGTCGTCCCGGTTGCCGTCTCGGCATTTACGACCGAGACCATGGCAGCGCTTGGCATCACGAACATGCGGGATTTTGAGGGGCTGGTGCCGGGGCTGAACCTGGGTGGCGGCGGCAACGGGGTAAAGGGGGATGGCAACGCCTATATACGCGGTGTCGGCCAGCGGGAAACCCAGGTCACCACGGACTCCGGCGTGGGTATCTATCTTGACGAAGTCTATATCGGCCGCGCCTCGGGGGCGCTGCTCGATGCTGTGGAGATCGAGAGCATCCAGGTGCTGCGCGGGCCGCAGGGCACGCTGTTCGGCAAAAACACCACCGGCGGCGCTATTTTGTATACCTCCATCAAACCCTCCACGGAATTCGGCGGTACCGCCAGGGGCACCTACGGCAACCTCGACCGCAAGGACGCGTCTCTCGCCGTCGACGTTCCGCTGATTGAAGACACCCTGCTGTCGCGCCTGTCGCTGGCAACCGTGAATCGAGACGGCTATATCGAAAACGATATTGACGGCACTCCCTACACCGATGAAGACCGCGATATGGTGGTCGGCCAGTTGCGCTGGCTACCCACCGACTCGCTTATTGTCGATTTGAATGTGAATTACACAACGATCGATCAAAAACCCAGGGGCCAGAAGTGTCAATGGCTGGGCGATGAACTGGCCGCAGTGGGGCGTACCGACCCGGGCTCGCTCGAAGGCATCTACAACGCCCTATCGCCCATCTCCGTCGAGGAAAATTGCAACCGCAGCGGTGAGGATTTGCCGATTGACAAATTCCTCGGGGAGCAGAACTCCCGCTCCGACATTTTTTACCAGGGCGTGTATAAAGTAGACACCAGCATGGCATCCAACACGGTCAGCTGGGAAATTAACGACACACTGCAGTTCAAGAGTATCAGTGCCTACCGCAATACCCAACAAAAGGCCGACGAGGATCTCGATGGCATGGATGCGGTCATCATCGGCCGCCTGGCGCCGGAATACAACGACACCGACCAGTACTCGCAGGAATTCCAGTTCATCGGTAATGCGCTCGATGAGCGCCTCAATTACACCGTGGGCACCTACGCATTCTATGAAGCAAACCAATGATGACTGGTTGCAGGACTTCGCTGGCTACGTGGAGACAACCACGACCCCCAACAGCATCATGCTGGCGCGCTCCAACCTGACCGAACGCGAAACCGAAAACACCGCCTATGCTGCATTCAGCCAGGCCGACTACAACCTCAGGGACGACCTCATTCTGACCCTGGGCCTGCGCTACACCTGGGAAGAGCGCAAAACCGATTACCGCGAAGCCAGTGTCTATCTGCCCAGTATCGGCAACGGTGACTATCTGGGCGCGCTCGGACACTATCTACACTGCCAATATCCTGCATCCCTTCTCGCAGCCGGGCGGCACACCGGTGACATCCTGGCTGTACGGTTTCGATCCCGACGGGGCAGGTGGCGCACCCTTCGAGCTCGGCGCCTTTGGTGAGTCCAGCGATGATCGCAATGATGACGATGTGAGCCCGATGGCGAGCATCAAGTACCTGGCCACCGATGCCGTGCTGGAAACATTGCATATGGACGATGCGATGACCTACCTGACGTACAGCACCGGCTTCCGCTCCGGCGGCGTTGCAGTGGGCAACGGTGACTTCGACGGCGACAACATCATCGATCTGGAAAACTTCAAGCCCGAGTATGTCGATATGCTGGGAATGGGGTTTCAAGATTGACGCCCTCGATAGAATGCTGCGCACCAACGTCGCCATTTTCTACGAGGACTATACCGATATCCAGCTGACCACCACCAAGCCAGATCCCAATTTCGGCATTCCCCTGCCGGCGATCGAAAATGCCGGCAAGGCTGAAATGCAAGGCGTCGAAATCGAATTCACGCTGCTGCCCACGGATAACCTGCGCTTTATGGGCAGCGTTGCCTATCTGGACGCCGAGTTCAAGGAATACCTGTCCGAGGTTCCCATCGACGGCGAGCAGGTAGTGATAGATCGAGCGGATGAGCCGATGCCGCGAGCGCCGGAATGGACGGCCTATCTCTCCGTCGACTACAACATCCAGACCGGCAACATGGGTACCATCACGCCGAATTTCCTGGTGCGCTACAGCGATGAAACCTACGGTGGCTTCGACCGCGACAGCTTTTATGTTGCGGATGCCGTGAGCATACCGTCGGAAACCTTCTACGATGCGCGCATTACCTGGGCACTTCCGGATGAGCGCACCACGGTGGTGGCCTGGTGTAAAAACCTCACGGACATTGATGACCACAGCCAGGGCGGGGTTCCCGTGGTGGGCGTGGCGCGCACCACCACCATCGGCTATGCCCCGCCGCGCACCTACGGCATCGACCTGATTTACCGTTTCGGGGCGCAGTAATCCAGGGGCCTACTCACGCACCCACCCAGGTGCCGTGAAACCCCGAGGGAATACGCAGCGGCAGCAGGGCCCGGGCCACCGGCCCCTGTTCAATATCCGCCGCCGCGAAAATCAGCAACTGGCTGAGCGCGGTGGTCTGGTCATAGGCCAGTACCAATAGGTAGCCATCCCCTTCACCGGCAGCGCCCGAACGCGGCGCAAATACCGGCTCACCCAGCAGGTACCGGTCCTCACCCCAGACTTTGCGTGCCCCCGTTGCCATATCGTAATGCAGCAGGCGATTGAACATCAGCTGCGCATCGTGCCCGCCCACCAGGTAGGCATGGCGATGGGTGCGCGTCATGTAGCGATCATCCGTGCGTGGAAATTCGCAGGGCATGTCGTCCAGCATTTCTTCAGCGACGGTATTCGTGGTGCCGCCCACATCGATAGTCCAGCGACGCAGCATCGGGGTGAGGCCCTCCTCAGCGCTCGCCATCGAGCCATCGAGTTTGGGGGCGAAACGGGTGGCATTCGAGGCGCATATATCGACCTTGATTGCATCGCCCTCATCCCAGGCATTCACCATGTGGAAACTCCAGCGCGGGTCCATGCTGTGCCAGGTCACATCGGCGGCGGTGCCAGTGCGGGGCATCACGCCAAAATGCGCGCCCCGCTCCGGCTCCCAGGCCATGGGTATACCGCCGGAGATAGCCCGTTCCAGATTGAAGACCAGCGGGTACACAGGGAACACGACATATTTTTCAGTCACAAAAAAATCGTGGGCAAATGAAGGAAAGGGCGCTTCGATCATCTCGTCCTTGATCAGCTTGCCGTGCTTGTCCGCCACGTTCATGCGCAGGAATTCACTGAAGGGACCTTTAGCCTGGTTGCCAAAAAAAACCATTTCACCGCTGCTGTGATCAAACTTGGGGTGTGCCGTAATCGGGCCGTTGATCTTGCCGTCGTAATTGAAATTTCCCACCGTGGCGAGAGTTTTCGGTTCCAGCTCGACGGCGATGGTGCCTTCCATCAGCGCCATCGAGTCGATTGCCGTGCCACACCACGTGTGTATTGGCCGTGTTGTAGTGTTTTCCGGCGACCGATGGATCGGCCGTCATCGGGTTGCCCAGCACTCCGAACAGCGATTTTCCCGCAGCGCGCTCCAGCTCATATTTTTCCGTGCGCACCCAGCGGTTCTTCCAGGACACACGGCCATTGCTGAACTCGAAGCGCTGGATCATGCCGTCGCCGTGAAACCAGTGGTACTCCTCGCCATCCCTGGGCGGATACAACGGGTCGGGGCCATTGCGGAAGTACACGCCCTGCAGGTCAGCCGGTAGTTCGCCCTCGATAATGAGATCTGGCGCATCACACTCGATGCCCGAAGGGGCAGTTGGACCTGACAAAAATGGGTTATGCGGAAAAGGCTGCGTCATTGATGTACTCCTTTGGGTGTTGTGCCGATGACTTCAAGTGCTTCCAGTTCTTTGATTTTCTCATCACTATAGCCCAGCATGCCTTGCAGTATCCTGTGATTATCCTGCCCCAACACCGGGGCCGGCATAGTGAGCCAGCACGGCGTATGCCGCGACAAAAAGGGCGTGGTGACAAGGCTATGCCTGCCAACCACCGGATGCTCCAGCTCTTCATAAAGATTGCGTGCGAGCAATTGCGGGTGTTGGCTGGTCTGGGTGCCTGGCCAGACATTGCCGGCGGGCACGTTGCATTGCACCAGTCTGTCCAGCAGCGCTGGCAGGCTGTGGCTGCTGAGCAGTTCGATCAACAGCGCATCGAGCTGATCGTGGTGCTGCCAGCGTGCGTCATGCGATGCAAACATCGCGTCTTCCAGCACGACGGGATTGCCAAGACAATGTTTCAGGTCGCGCCATTGTGCATCGGTTTCTATGGACAACGCCAGCCACTGCTCCGCTTCGGGCCGGTGACCCTGGCAGGGATAAAGACCCTGCGGCGCGGCACGGGAGCAGCGATTACCGGCGCGCTGCATAATGTTGCCATAGGCGCTGTAGTCGACGATTTGTTCCGCAGACGCATTGAGCGCCCCTTCCACCATCGGGCACTCGATAAAGCTGCCCAGGCCTGTCCTGTCCCGCTCTGCCAGTGCCACCAGTGTGGCGTAGGCGGCATGCATGCCGGCCAGCGGGTCGCAGGGACCGCGCTGGATTCTGGGCTGGTCGTCCGCAAAGCCGGTGATCCAGGCCATGCCGGTGATCTGCTCCATGGTCTGCGCGAAACCCACGTGATTCCTCCACGGCCCGCTCAGTCCAAAGGCCGGCATTCGTACCATAATCGTGCGCGGGTTCAGTGCGTGGACTGCATCCCAATCCAGGCCAAATTTTTCCATGACGCGCGGTGAATAGTTTTCAACAAAGACGTCGCATTGCGCGATCAGTTCTTTCGCGACCTTAATACCCGCACTCATGGTCGAGATCGAGCGTCAGGCCCAGCTTGTTGGTATTGGCCCCCAGATACATAGCGCTGTATTCCCACCATTGGGGTTTCTGCATGAAGCGGCCACCGAGCATACGCATACCATCCATACGCTGGATCGCTTCGAGGTGAATCACTTCAGCTCCGAGGTGGGCAAGCATCTGCGTGGCGGAAGGCCCGGCCCACCATGCGGTCGCATCCAGCACCCGAATGCCGGCCAGCGGTCGACTTGCCTTCGGTAGTTGTTGCGGAAAGATCCGCGGCTGCTTTACGGCAATGGCGTGATCATGCTGACCGATGGCGGGCGCAGCCAGCAAGGTGCCGGGCGACTGCCCGTTGATCAGATACGGTGGCCGTGGTTGTAAAAAGCCGCCGCCGGGGTTTTTCACGAACACACCCCTGGCCAGCAAGTGCTCATGCTCCAGCACGGTTTTTCCGTTGTTGACGGGCGCGACGGGTATGCGTAGAAGTGCTGCCGCCTCTACTACCTCGGCGGTTGTCCTGTGCCGCGTCCACTGGCGCACGATCGCATTCCACTCCTCCATGCGCGCCGTGCGCCCGTAGATACTGGCAAGCTCCTTGTCAGCCAGCAGGTCGGTACGACCAATGAGCACCAGAAAATCGGAGTACTGCTGGAAGGAATTGGTGGTAAATCCCACCCAGCCATCGCTGGTGGGCTCTATAGAGGGAATCTCAACGGTGCGCACTGGCGCTGTCAGCGCGGGCCTGCCCGCAAGGCTGGCCATGAGATCAACATAGTTGGTGCCGGCGATATTCATCACCTCAAGCAGCGAAAAATCAATATGGTCACCGACGCCACAGTCGCGGGCCTTGCGGCATGCGGCCAGCGCGGCAACAGCGGCGTAGGTACCTCCGACCCATTCGGTGATGCGCCCTCCTGCCATCACCGGCGGCTGGTCCGGCAGGCCACGAGTGGACAACGAACCCGATTCAGCCTGCAAAATAAATTCTGTTGCGGCGCGCTCGCGGTACGGACCGGTATGGCCGAAGGGGGTAATGGAAAGCAACACGAGGTGTGGAAAGCGCGCACACAACAGGTCCGCGTCGATTACACCCGGCGCAAAGGTATTAACAACGATATCCGCTGTGCCGATGAGTTCGCTGACATGCTCATCACCGAACTCACCGATCACCGATTTCTTGGTGGTATTGAGAAACTGGAACAGGGCACAGTCGCTATCACTCTGTGCCCGGTCCGAGCGCAGGCGCCGGCCGGACCACCGCCGCATCGGATCACCGGCGGCCGGCTCGATCTTGATAACCTCCGCGCCGGCATCCGCGAATAGCTTGGTGGCGTAGCTACCGGCTATGTTATCCGAGAAATCTATGACACGAAGGTCGTTGAGGCCATGCAGCATCGGCAGGATTCGTCCCGACTGTTGATTACCCTGACAGGCCTATAGCGTGTCAGGAATGTGGTGCAGGTTGTACAGCGTCTTGCAGTTCGAGTGCAGGAATTTCTTCACCTGCGCATGCGGCAGCCCGTGAAACTGCTTGTCGATGACCTGTCGTGAATTGGGCCAGTTGCTCGCGGTATGGGGATAGTCTGTTGACCACATGATATGGCTGGTGTTGAGCCGGTGCCGTAAATCCATACCGACCGAATCGATCAGGAAGGTCGCCCAGAAATGCCGGTGAAACACTTCGCTGGGCATGGCCATTTTGCCGCTCGCTTCGGTAAAGAAGCGATAGCGATAAAACATGTCGTCACACTGCTCCAGCAGGGTGGGGATCCAGCCGATATTGGCTTCGACCAGCACGATCTTCAGGTCGGGAAACTTACCGAACATGCCGGAGAACATCAGATCGCTGACCACCGGTATGGTATGCGACCCCGCCTTGATCGCGCCCGCCGCACCGAGGAACGCAAGATTCCTGAAATCAGGCGGCTTGCCGCCAGCGCCGCCACCCTTGCTGCGCAGGAAACTGCCTATGTGGATGACTACCGGCATAGCTGCCTCGCAACAGCGGGCAAAGAAGGGCTCATCCTCCTCGCTGAATTCGTACCTGCCACTGGGCATACGGGAAATAACAGCGCCCTTGTGACCGTTAGCGATGGCCCAGTCCAGTTCGGCGAGGGCGTCGCCAATGCCGGTGGTCGGGATGATAGCCTGCGCGATCAAGCGGCCCTGCGTGTTGTTGCAGAAATCCTGCACCAGCCACTCGTTGTACCTGCGCACACAGTACAGTTGCAACTCGCGGTCATCGGAATAGGTGCCAGCGCCCTTCAGGGTGACGGAGGGGTAAAGCACCTGTGCATAAATACCGTCGATGGCCATATCGGCAAGGCGCGCCTGGGTTTGCCACATGCCGGGACGCATGGTGGCGTAACTGCCGCCGGTGGGATAGTAGTCGAGGTAACTCTTGCCAGCAGAGACGGTAAAGCTCACCGCTTCGGGTGGCTTGTTCTCATCGAACAGCCAGAAATCACCCTGCTCCGTATGCTTGACCCGGGGCACCCTGCCCTGCAGGGAGGCGGGGGCGTTATTGGTCCACAGGTCGACCGGCTCCTGGACGTGGGCATCGGCATCAATAACGGGATAGTCAATGCTGCGAAAATCGTGGAATAAATCGCTCTTGTCGATCATTGCCCTGCCTCGTGTTGTGCTACCTTACTCTACAATGTTTTCACGCAGTAGAGGAAGCCCGTTTCGCCAACCATCATAAGCGAGAGCGATGGCGGCAATGATTCCCTGCGCTCGACGGAGACAGCTATGACACGCACATCAGCACTGGCGCCGAGAGCGGCAATCTCGGCCGACTCCCATATCTCCGAAACAGAGGATTGCTTCAGGGATATCGATCCGGAATTTGAGGACCGCAGGCCGCGCGCAATTTATGATGAGAAGCGTGGCGCCATTCTTGAAATTGCCGATCTGGGCGTCAAGGTGCCCATGGGGATTATCTGTACGGCGGGTCGCAGGCCCGAGCAGTTTTCCGACCCCGTCCACTGGCGCGACCTGCACCCGGCGGGGCACGACCCAACGGCGCGCCTGGCTATCCAGGATGAAGAGGGCATCAGCGCTGAGGTGTTATACCCGAGCCTGGGAATGGTGCTGTGCAACCACCCGGACATCCACTATAAAAAGGCCTGCTTTGCCGCCTATAACCGCTGGCTGGGCGCGTTCTGCGCTGTGGACCCGCAGCGCCTGATCGGCATACCGATTATTTCCATGCGCACTCCCTCCGGAGGCCGTGGACGAACTGCGTGCTGTCCACGCACTGGGCTTTCGCGGCGTGATGTTGCCGGGCGACCCCGCCGTCGAGGATTACGATCATGTCTGCTACGACGAATTCTGGCGCCTCTGCGTGGAGCTGGGCATGCCGGTCAGCTTTCATATCCTGACGACGAAAGACGGGATACTGGAGCGGGTGCGCGGCTCGCGACTGGTGCACCAGATCGTCACCGTGCGCGGTTTGCAAAATATCATCATGATGATGATTCTGGGCGGCGTTTTTGACCGCCATCCCAAACTGCATGTGGTGTGTGTCGAATCCGATGCCGGGTGGGTGCCGCATTTCAAGTTTCGGATGGATCACGCGTACGAACGACACCGTTTCCATTTGCGCGCCGAAACCCTGCAACAGATGCCGAGCACCTACTTTGACAACAATATTTTTGTGACCTTCCAGGATGATTACAGCGTGAAGCAGGTGAAGGACGGCCTCAATCTGGAGCGCGTCATGTGGGCCACTGACTTTCCGCACAGCGACGGCACCTACCCCCACTCGCGCCAGGTCATGGCCGATGTCACCGCAGGTATGAGTGACGCCCAGCGGCGATAACGTGCTGTATAACAATGCCGCGGCGCTTTACGGGATCAGGGCATGACCAAAGCGATCAAGGCGGTCGCCACTGCACGATGTCGTGATCGTTGGCGCCTATAACACGAAACAGGCAAAACGGATCGAACTGGATGAAATCGATGTCCTGCTGGACGCGGTGCACGGTGCGCTTGCCTCCGCCGGAATGGTCCTGTCCGATGTAGATGGTTTTAACGTGACATCCTCGACGCAGCGCTTCCACTCACGCCAGGCTGTCATGTTGTTCGGTGCATACCCAAGCTGGACCGGCAGCGATATAGGCATTCCAGCCGTCATCGAGGCTGCCCTTGCCATCAGTGCTGGCCTGTGTGAAACCGCCGTTATTGCAACCGCACAGGTAGCAGCCCACCGCGACCAGCAGAAAACCGCGCCGTGGACGCGCCCGGGCAATGAATTTGTCGAATGCTGGGGGCTGTTCACCCCGGCGGAATTCGCACTGATGGCGCGCCGCCACATGCACCTGTTCGGCACCAACGAAGACCAGTTTGCAGAAATCGCTGCCACGATTCGCAACAACGGCGCACGCCATCCGCAGGCCTGTCATTACGGCAAATTTGTGACACCGGCCGACGTATTGAATTCACGCATGGTAGCGGATCCCTTCCATCTGCTGGATTGCGCGATGACCTCGGAGGGCGGGGCCGGCCTGGTGCTGACCTCGGTGGAGCGTGCGCAGGACCTCGATGTGCAGCCGATCTATCTGTTGGGCGGGGGCACCGATAAGCAGGGCATGGCCTATGTTGCAGCGCCCGTGTGGGACCAATACGGCCAGGTCGGCAGGCGCGCGGCGCAGCAGGCTTTTGGCCAGGCAGGACTTACACCCGACGATGTGGATGTACTGGAGCTCTACGACCCGTTTTCTTTCGAAATCATCCGGCAACTGGAGGTGTTCGGATTCTGCGGTCTCGGCGAGGGCGGCGATTTCGTGATGGAGGGGCACCTGCGCATGGACGGGAAATTTCCCGCGGTCACCAACGGCGGACTCATGTCCTTCAGTCACGCGGGCCTGGCGCAACTGATCCAGAAACCGATCAGCGCGGTGCAGCAGTTGCGCGGCGAGTATCCGGCGGAACTGACGGTCAGGGACGCAAAGGTGGCGCTGACCAGCAACGGCGGATCGGGGGCACTGTTTACCGATGTACTTCTTTTGGGGACGCAGAGGGCTGAATTGTGAGTGACAGCCAGCGCAATAACATGATTCCACTGCCCCACCCTAGCGCCTTATCACGGCCGCACTGGGACGCCTGCCGCGAAGGTGTGCTTTTGGTGCAACGCTGCAGGCAGTGTGCGGCCTATGTGTTTATTCCGCAGCCCTGTTGCACCAGGTGTCAGTCAACCCAGCTGGAATGGGTGGCAAGTTCCGGGCGCGGCAAGGTGTATTCGTTTTCCGTGGTACACCGTGCGCCACGTCCGCAGTTCGAGGTGCCGTATATCGTCGCGGTTATTGAACTGGAAGAGGGCTGGCACATGCTGTCGAATGTGCTGGAGTGTCCAGTTGCTGCTGTGGCAGTTGACCTGCCGGTTGAGGTCGCCTTCAGGAAAATGACCGAGGAGATCACCCTGCCCTACTTTGTGCCCAGCAATTCCCTGGCGCGAGCCCGCTGAAAAGTGATACAGGTGGAATCGGCGGGAATCTCGGACAACGGCAGCGGCACGGCAACATCCTGCGGCCTGATGTTGACGTCCTCCGCCAGCGCCTTGAGCGCCGCGAGATCGAAATTGTAGAGCTGCGCGGCGTTCTCGCCCAACATCATGCGCACTTCCCGTTCGTCGATGTCGGAAAACGCGAAACGCATATTCTCCCTGGAGTACGGATAGCAGCCTTCATAGTGCGGGTAGTCGTTGCCCCACAGTACCCGGTCAACGCCCACCGCATCGCGGCCGTTGATATCGGCCACCGAGGGAAAGCTGGCGCCGTACCAGCAGTTGCGCCGGGCGTAAAAACTGGGTGCTTCCTTCAGCGCCGGGTCTTTGGAGGTGTCGATCTCGCCGATGTAGCCCGCTTTCCAGGCCATGTACATCGCGTCCATCTGCTGCATCAGTCGCGGCGCCCAGGCGCAACCGGACTCGGTGAGGATATAGCGCAGTTTCGGGAAGCGCTCGAAGACGCCGCCCATGATCAGGTGGGTGTAACCGCGCTGGATGAAGAACGGCATCTCCATCGCCCACAATGCCTTGGAACCCTGCGCCTCCGCCATAACGTTGGTGAGCCCTGTCCCGAATGCTGGTTGATCACCAGATCGCAATCCTGAATGGCGGCCCACAGGCGGTCGTAGTCCGGATGGTTCAGCGGCTGCAGATGCACTTCCGAGGGCGATGGCAGCGGCAATAACACGCCGCCGCGCAAATTGTTCTTCGCAATCCACTGCACATCCTCGATCGCATCGTCGATGTTGTTCAGGTGGATCAGCCCGATCCCGGCGCGGCGCGCTGGCTGCTTCGGCGCAAAAGTCGGCCAGCCAGCGATTGTGCGCGCGGCTGCCGGCGAGTTGGTGTTCGTACTGCTGCGGTGAGGGTGGCGCCGAGATATGAAACGCCGCGTCATAGAACGGGCGGCACGGTGTTGGGAAAGATCACCTCGCCGACCACGCCGTCGCGCAGCAGATCGGACGAGACGCTCCTGCGAATCCCAGTTTTTGTTTTTCTTGGAACCGACGTGGCTTTTGGCAGGGTTTTTGTAACTGCCCCGCCAGGCGTCGAAATCGGCGCGGTACTGTGGATCCAGGTAATCGCGATAGGCGTCGATCGATGCGCCGGCATGTGTATCGGCGGTAATGACGATATAAGGGTCATCACTCATGGCGGCGTGGTCCCATCAGGCGGGTTCAGCATAAAACTGCTGGTAGTACTTCCTGATCTGGTGAATCGGGCCGTCGCCGTCACACAGTACCGGGTTCTCATGGAATTTTTTGTGCTCCCAGATGGGCACGTCCTGGCCGTGTTGCCGCGTGACCTCACCGATGAAGGCTTTCGCCAATCCCTCCGTGGCCTTGAGATTCCCGTCCATGATTTTGAAACTGAAGCGCATCACCGTCTCATGGTACTCACTATCCACCGGCGTCCCGGTGACGATAATCAGCGTCTCGCCAATCCCCTGGAAGCGGGTGATGCCGACACTGCCGCCGTGTGACTCAATGTCCACGCTGCCTTTCAATTCACCCGTCGGGGTGGTAAAGGTCAGTCCCTGGAACGCGCGCATGATGTGGCCGTCGAAAGTGAACGTTTTCTCGGGGATATCGGGTGTGCCATGTACAAACTTGAAATGCGCGGAGTCCACCACGTTTTCCGCCATTTCCTGCGGGTGGCTGCGCACTCTCGCCGTGTGGTAAATCGGCTCCATCCAGCCTTCAGTGCACCATTCGGGCACCTCGGGCACTTCCCATTTCGGCGCGTCGCCATGGGGGTGGTGCCACATAAAGACGATGCCGTTCTTTTCACAGGTGGGGTAGGACTTGATTTGAGCCCTGGCGGGTATGCGCTTGGCGTAAGGCACCTCGACACACTGCCCGCTGCCGTCAAATTTCCAGTGGTGAAACGGGCAGCGGATGTCGTTGCCTTCCACGGTGCCGCCGTAGCCGAGGTGTGCGCCAAGATGCGGACAGTACGGATCCATGACGCTGGCCTGGCCATCCATGCTGCGGAACACGACAAATTCCTGGCCGAGGTACTGGACTGTCTTCACCTCCCCTGCCGCCAGATCCCTGGACTCGGTCATCCTGAACCAACCGAAAGGCATGGGAAGGGGGATTCGCTCACTCATAAAATCGGCCTCCTATCCGCTGCAATACACGCGACCAGATAGCGGAAAACACTGGGTTATTGTGAAAAAAGTATAACCGAACTTTCCGGGGCTAGCCATGTTTATAAGACGGGTGCCTGATGATAAACTTGCATGCGCCAGTTAGCACGCGCCTCTGAAAATGCCGCGCTTGTGTTAGCAAGAGTTATCAAGGAATCAGCTGATGGACAAACCGTGGTTAATGGGGATAGATCTCGGTGGCAGCGGTGCGCGCTGCCTGCTGGTAGACCGATCATCCGGGACACAGGTCAGCACCAGTGGCAGCTGGCAATTCGCCGCTGCGCCGGGCACCTTCGGCACCGGTTACGATATCGACCTTGAGCTGGTATGGGAGGTGGTCACAAAGGCCTGTCGCGACGCCCTGCAACAGGCGCACATCGAATCTTCCGCGGTGGCGGCCATCGCCGTGTCGGCGATGCGTTTCAGCACGGTGGTGCTCGGCGCGGACGGGAAAAGCCTGCTGGCCGTCGACAACCGCGACGCGCGCGCGGCTGGCGAATACTTCGAAGTCGCTGAAAAAATGGGTCAGCAATTGCTGCAGGACACTGGCTGCTGGCCCCTGCCGCTGCACGCATCAGCCCGTCTGCTATGGCTCAAAAAGCAGCAGCCGGACAACTTTAGCCAGGCACAGACTGTCTTCGGCATGGGTGAATGGCTCACCTGGCGCTTGAGCGGCGTACGTGCCATCGACGCCACCCTGGCCAGCGCGACGGGCCTGTTCCATCTCACCGAGAAAGCATGGTGTTGGCAGTTAATTGACGAACTCGGCCTGCCGCGGGCGATCTTTCCCCCGCTGATCGACGCGGGCTGCGCCGTCGGAGAATTAACCGCTGACGCCGCCGCACACCTGGGAATGACGCCAGGTGTGATCGTCGCAATGGGCGGCGCTGACACCCAGTGCAGTTTGCTCGGCGGCGGGGTGATCGCGCCGGGAGACGTTGCCGTCGTTGCGGGCACTACAGCCCCCGTGCAGGTGGTGCTGGACAAACCTTCCTATGACCCCAGCGGTAAATCGCTGGGCAGCTTATCACGTCGTGCCCGGGCGCTGGGTGCTGGAAAGCAACGGCGGCGGCATGGGCTATTCGCTGAGCCTGATGGCCAGGATGCTGTTCCCGGAGGCCCCGGAACCTGAACTGCGACTGCTGGCCGAAGCCGCGCAGTCGGAGCCCGGCGCCGCGGGGATGCTCTCTACGATGGGCGCCGAGGTGATGAATATGCGCGCTCCATCCATGCCGATGGGCCACCTCACCCTGAGCCACATGGCGGGTGCACATGATCCTGCACCGCGTCGCCACCTGGCGCGCGCCCTGGTGGAAGGCTGCGCCTGTGGTGTGCGCGCCAACCTCGAACAACTGGATGCTGTCCTTGCGCCCGACCTGGGAGGCACCAACCCCGCCTTCATCACGCTGTGCGGCGGGATGTCGCGCAGCGCTGTCTTTGGCCAACTGTTGGCGAACATCGTTGCGCGGGAAGTAGTGGTACCGCTGACGCACCAGACCTCGGCGCTGGGCGCGGCGATTTGTGCAGCGGTTGCTACCGGAGACTATCCCGACTTTGCCAGCGCCTGCCAGGCCCTGTGCCATGTACGCACACGGCTCAGTGCACAACAGGAACACGCCGCTGTGAATGGGCAACTCTACGCCACATGGTCGCGGTTTCGCGAGCAGGCGGAAATCTCCACCGTGCCGATCGCCGTGGACCACCTGTTGCCCAGGGTGCTGAAGGAGCCGGAGCATGCATTGTCATCCGCCGCTGCGCCGACTGGCCTGCACGCGCTGGTATCGGCTTCGTTCGATGCGGGCTCCCTGGAGCGGCTGCGCAACTACATGGACGTGCAGTACGCCAGCTTTCGCGAGGTCAAGCGTCTGCTCACCGGGCCGGACCTGGTGAAGGCCCTGCAGGGTAAGCAGATTTTCGTCACCGAGGTGGATGTGGTGGACGCCAATGCACTGCGCCAGCTGCCAGATCTGCGCGTGGTCGCGGCGTGTCGCGGCGATGCGGTCAATGTCGACGTGGAGGCCTGTACCGCCTTTGGTATTCCAGTGCTGTTTGCGCCCGGACGCAACGCCGTGGCGGTGGCCGATCTCGCCGTGGCATTCATGATCAACCTCGCGCGCAAGTTGCCCGCAGCCACCCGTTCCTGCGACAGGAGGATTGCACGGCGGGCAATATGGGCAAGATGGGGCAGGCGTTCAGCCAGTTGCAGGGCCGCGAACTGTGGCGCAAGACCATCGGCCTGGTGGGACTGGGCGCCGTGGGTCGCGCCGTCGCCAAACGCCTCGCCGGTTTTGAGGCCGAGATACTGGTAGCCGATCCCTTCGTGACGCCCGAGCAGGCGGCGCTGGCGGGCTGTCGGCTGACCGACCTCGACACCTTGCTGCGACGCAGCGATTTTGTCAGCCTGCACGCCGCCGTCACGCCCGCGACCAGCGGCATGATCGGCGCGGATGAATTCGCCAAAATGAAAACGGGGGCGTTCTTCATCAACACCGCGCGCGCCGCCCTGATCGATGAGCAGGCGCTGGTGGATGCATTGGAAAGTGGCGCACTGGGTGGCGCGGGACTGGATACGTTCGCGGTGGAACCGCCGGGGTTCGATCACCCACTGATACAACACCCCGGTGTGATTTCCACGCCACACTCGGCGGGCAACACCGTCGAAGTTGCTGAACACCAGGGAGAAAGCGTCTCCGCCGCACTGCTGCAACTGCTGCGCGGCGAGACCCCGCGCAACGTGCTAAATCCGCAAACACTGGCGGCGTTCGACTGGCAGGGACCCAAACCCCAGCCCGACGAGCAAGAACTGGCCCGGCTCAGCAGCAAGAGCGGACCCGCCGTCACCGACCTGCAACGCGACGCCAAGGCGGCGAAGGCGAAGAAGCCCGAGTCCGCTGCCACTGTCCCTGCGCCGACGGTTGTTGCAGCCTCGTCGGACGTGGTCGAAAAGATGAAGGCCATTCTGGAAAGATTCTGCGCCGGGATGGCGGCGGACCCGACACTGATTGCCTTCAGCGCCGACCAGGACGTCACACTGCACTTCAACGCCCATGACCTGGGCCTCGATTTCCATCTCGGTATGAAACAGGGCAAGGTGCTCAGCGCGCTGGGACCGCCACCGCTGCCCGCAGAAGTGGAACTGCAGATGCGCGGCGAAATCCTCGACGGCATGTTCACCGGCACCGTCGACGCCATGGAGTGCGCCATGAACGGCGAAATCTCCTTTATGGGCGATGCGGCCAAGGCCATGACGCTGACCCAGATCCAGGCCGATATGGAGCGCATTTACCAGTCCGCCAGGGCTGCGGTGGGCGACCCCGGTGACCTCAGCGCGGTGCCGCGTCCGGGCGCTGCGGCGGCGCCCCGGAATGTCGATGCCGGCGATATCCGCGAAGACCTGGTGCAGATCGTGCAGGAACTCTACGAGGGGCAGGTCATCACCGCCACCGGCGGCAATGTCAGCGTACGCATTCCGGGAAGTGACGATGAGGTGTGGATCACCCCCAGCCGCTTGTTCAAGGGCGACCTCCACCCCGATGTCATGGTGCGCATCAACCTCGACGGCAAAAGTCTGGACACCGGGGCGCGCTCGCCTTCCAGCGAGTGGTGCATGCATACGCAGATTCTGGAGAAAAAGCCCCAGGCCAACGCGGTAATCCACGCCCATGCGCCGAACGCGACAATCCTGGCCAATTGTGGCTTGCCATTCTTACCCATTTCCACCGAAGCGGCTTTCTTCGGCAACATTCCCCGCGTGCCGTTTCTGATGCCCGGCACACCGGAACTGGCCGAGGCCGTTGCCGCCGCCATGACTGACGATTGGGCGGTGCTGATGATCAACCACGGTATCGTGGTTGCCGGCCGTACCCTGCGCCGGGCCGCGGACATGGTCGAAATTATCGAGCGCACAGCGGAGGTGATACTCGGCTGCCACGCGGTGGGCAAGGAGCCGCCAGTGCTGCCGGCGGATGCCGTGGACTATTTTCGCAAGCTGGGCGATATTGTCGCCTGATAGAGGGGCACCAACAGAGCACCGTCACGCGAGGAGCGCCTGAGATGAGTGTGCAGCGACTTTCGCATATCGGAATCTGCGTGTCCGAGTTGGAGCGCTCCGTCGCGTTTTACCGCGACGCGCTGGGTTTTGAGGAAATCTCCCGCCTGCAGGTCAGCGGGCCGGAGTCCGCGCGCCTGCTGCAACTGGAAGGAGGCGCTGTGCAAGCCGTATACCTGCAGCGCGACGGCACGCGTATCGAGTTGCTCTATTATCCGCAGGCCGGCCACCAGGGCGCGCGCACGCCAGCGCCCATGAACCGGCTGGGATTCACCCACCTCTCACTGCGCGTGGCGGACCTCGACGCAGTGGTGGCGGCGGTTGTGTCCCTGGACGGCGCCTGCCTCGACAGCAACACGGATCGACCACGACGCCTGGCGCAGCAAGGCGGTATTTGTCACCGACCCCGACGGCCTGCGCATTGAACTGCTGCAGGCACCCGGCGACCCCGATGCCCTGCCGGGTGCGACTGAAGACCTGGAGGAGACATGAATCCGTGCGCTCTGTAGATGAGATCGAGGCAGAACTGATCGGCCCCGGCGGCGCCTTTGAAATAGGCGTCGAAGAGGTGCTCGGCGAGCGGATCAAGGTGTTCAAGAACCGCAACCGTTCCCTGCGCGAGATTGTAGAGAACTCTGCCAACCACGCAGATAACGAATACATCATCTGTGAGGGACAGCGCATCACCTTCCGCGAGCACCTGGCGCGGGTCAGCGCGGTAGCCCATAAGCTGCGCCACACCTACGGCGTAAACCCGGGTGACCGTGTGGCGATTCTGGCGGACAACCATCCGCAGTGGATTATCACCTTCTGGGCCACGGTGAGCATCGGCGGGATTTGTGCCGGGCTCAACGGTTGGTGGAGCCGTGATGAAATCCTGCACGCCCTCGAAGATGCACAGCCGAAGCTGCTGATCGGTGATCGCAAGCGCCTGGCGCGAATCGCGGGTGTCGATCTGCCGTTTCCCGTGATCTGCATTGAGGACGACTTTGCGACGCTGGAGCAGGGCTGGGATGCAGGAGAAGGTGCCCTGCCCGACTGCCAGATTGCGGAGGATGACCCGGCCCTGATTCTCTACACCAGCGGCACCACCGGGCGCGCCAAGGGTGCGTTGATCAGTCATCGCGCCCTGATCACATTCCTGGCGTCCGCGATCTTCAGCGGCTTTCGGATGATGATGATGGAAGCCGAGTCGGGAAAATCCCTGACGAGCAGCTCCCTGCCCAACTGCGGGCTTTTCTCTGCGCCGCTGTTTCATCTCTCCGGCCTGTTTACGGGAGTGATTACCAGCCTCGCCGTCGGCATGAAGACCGTGTGGACGCTGGGGCGCTTCGAGCCGGAGAAAATCCTGCAGCTGATCGAGGCGGAACGGGTCACCACCTGGCCTTCACTGGGTAGCATGGCCGCCCGTGTGCTGGATCATCCCCGCTTTGATCAGTACGACGTGTCCAGTGTTACCCGGCTGGGCTCCGGCGGCGCACCCACCAGCGCGGCCACACAACAGCGCATGACCAGCGGTTTCAAGGGCACCGGCGGCCGCATGGCGCTGGGTTACGGCCTGACAGAATCGGCCGGCGTGGGCACGCACAACTGGGGAGAACTGCTGGAGACGCATCCCGATTCTGTGGGTCGCGTATTTCCCGGCATTGAGATGAGCATCCGCGACGACAACAACCAACCGCTGCCAAACGGCGAACAGGGTGAGATCTGTATTCGCGGCAGCTGCGTGATGCTCGGCTACTGGCGCAACCCACAGGCGACAGAAAAGGCTATCGCGCCCGGTCGCTGGCTGCGCACCGGCGATATCGGTCATTTTGAAGGTGAGTTTCTCTACATCAATTCCCGCGCCCGCGACCTGATCCTGCGCAACGCCGAAAATATCTACCCGGTCGAAATTGAGCACTGCCTGGAACTGCACCCCGAGATCATCGAGGCGGCGGTGCTTGGTGTTCCGCATCCGGAAATGGGACAGGAGGTAAAGGCCGTCATCGTAGTCGCCGAGGGATGCAGCGCCGATATCGGGACTCTGCATACCTTCTGCAGTGAACGTCTGGCGGCGTTCAAAGTTCCCAGCCAGTGGGAAGTGCGCCACCAGCCGCTGCCGCGCAACGCAGCGGGAAAAATTATGAAAAATGTTCTCGCCGGCGAACCCGGCACGCAGTTGATCGAAGAGTGAGTGCGGCGCTGCTTGCAATACGCCCGCCATGCAAACGTTTGACAGCATGTCAAAAATAAGGCTTCATTATCGGCGTGCAATCCACCAGCCTGATTTTGAGGTCGAAACTGAATGGAAACGGAACAGATATTCGACAATATTCTGATCCCGAGACCCAATGGCAGCGACAATCTCGACAAGGTCGCGCATTACATCGGCGAGAGTCTGGCCAACGCCGGCGCACTGGTGAGCGAGCACAGTTTTACGGCGACCAGCCACGGCTTCCAGCTGATGTGGTGCATGGCGATCATAATGATGGCCGCCTACAGTGTTTGCCTGGTGAAGCAGCGGTATCTCGCGGCGGTGCTGATACCCGTTGTGCTCGCCGTGTTGCTGTTACTGGAGTTTGAATACCTGGTGTCGACGGTGAGTGCTCTCTCCAATACCGAGGAGCGCAACATCATCGGCACCTATCCCGGCAGCGCCGATGGGCCGACACTCATACTCGCGGCACACTATGACACTACCACGCATTTTGGTGACCACTTCAGCTGGGGGCGCTGGGGCAAGCTGCAGGGGCCGGCGACCGGTATCGCCATCGGCTTCCCGTTGCTGGCGATGTGGCTGCGCCGCAGAGGAAGGGCCATCCCCCTGCCTGCCACCCTTGTCGCCATTTCACTTGCCGCCGCACCTTTCGTGGCGATGTTCTGGTTTCAATCGATTGGTCCGCTGGTTCGCACACCGAGCATTGGCGCGATTGATAACGGCGGCTCGGTAACTGCATTGCTGCTGCTGGCGAAGGAACTGGAAAAGCGCCCGGCGGGAACAGGCAGCAACGTAAAACTGGTCTTTTTTGCTGCGGAGGAAGAACGCACTTTAGGGTCCTGGGCCTACGCGAAGAGCCTGCTCGATGCAGGACCGGCAGCACGAGCAAGGCAAATCGCCGTCCAGCCTGATGGTAGTCAACCTTGAATCGATCGGAACGAGCGATGAACTGGCGTACATCCCCGAAGACGGATTTGCCACGCGGCGCTTTTTCAGTTCGCAAGCCATGATAGATTTCGTAAACAGCGGCGCGAAAAAAGTATATGGGAAGCCCCTGGAGGCCCGCGAACTGCCCTTTGGTGTACTGACAGATGGCCGCAGTTTTCTGGCCCACGGTATTGAAGCCATCACGCTCAGGTCCTTTGATAATGACCAGTTCCCGCGCGACCTGCATTCGCAACACGATTCGCGTGATCGATTATCCAGCAAAGGAATTGAGCGCAGCGTCTCGTTGCTGCATGAACTCATCAATCTGGCAGACAGCTCAACGGCATCCATATCAAGCAACTAAGCGATAATAAGTACAGACAGGGAGGATAATTCCATGAAGAGTATCTCCGAGTTTAAAGGCGTACGCACGCTGGTCACGGGAGCCTCCAGTGGTATCGGCCGGCTGCTCTGCCTGCGCCTGGCCGAGAAAGGCGCCCGCCTGGTGCTGGTTGCTCGCCGCGTCAACGAGCTGGAGGCGCTCAGGCAGGAAGTAGAGGCCAGGGGCGCCGAGGCCATCGTTATTCCCTGTGATGTGCGCGAGCTCGAACAGGTAAAACAGTGTGTAAGCCAGGCCATGGCGCACTACGGCAATATCGATATGTTGATCAATAACGCCGGATACGGCAATCACCACCCGTTTATTGACTGGCCGCTGGAGGATATCGAAAACCTTGTCCGCGTAAATTACTTCGGCTCCGTGTATTTCACCAAGCTGCTGCTGCCGCAGATGATCGCCATGAAAAATGGCTGCATTGTTTTTATCGGATCCGTCGCGGGCAAACTGTCGACGCCCGATGAGTCTGCCTACTGCGCCGCCAAGCACGCCGTGGTCGGTCTGGCCGGCGCACTCGGTCTGGAGGTGGAAGACGATGGCGTGTATGTGAGCACGATCAATCCCGGCGCCTTCGACACGCCCTTCTTTAAACCGGCGGACCTGGAGCGCATGCCCCCCGTGGCAAAAAATGGCATGGGAGATCCCAACAAACTGGTGGACCATATTTTCAAGTCGCTTGCCAAGGGCCTGCATGACACCACATATCCCTTTCTACCTTCCGCAGGTTATCCGGTGAATGCGGTTGCGCCCGAATTCATGCGCAGACAAGTGAAGAAGGTGACCATTGAAGCGATGAGAAAAAAATTGGGAAAATAAACGCGGCGCAGCCTCGCTGTAATTTCCTCCAGGATAGTCGCTTGAAGATTTCCACTTGCCTGGACAGGACATCCAATGCCTTCTACATGTCGCTGTCCTTCTGGATCGCCTTACCTTTCGGCTATATGCGACGCAGCCTCTCGAGCCGCGTCAATCAGCTCGTGTGGTACGTGCTCTTCAACGCGAGCAGCTCCGTTGTAGAGCACGCCTTCGTTGCCATCAAGGGTGATGATGTCGCCCTCGTGCAGCACCACGTTGCCGATAGTCACAGTGCGTGCCCGCTCATCAATGGACAGGCTCTCACATCCGACCAGACACACCTTGCCGAGCTGGCGCGCGACCACGGCGGCATGTGACGTACGTGCACCATGCCGGGTCAGCAAGCCATCGGCCAGATTGAGCGCAGCGATGTCGCGTGTCTCGGCATCCCGCCGCACCAGCACCACGCTGGCCCCGACCGCTTTGCGCTCGCGCACTCGCGCTTCGTCCAGGGCAATCTCTCCACATACCACGCCGCTGGCCGCACTGGCCGCGTGAGCCATAGGCGTGAGTGCCTGACCGTCTTCGGCTGCTGCCACAATCCGCAATGCCAGTGCCTGCGCGTCGAGGCCCTGGGTTCGCTCGCGGGCTAGCTCGGCTGCGATCACGCCCTGTTCAAAAAAGTCCAGCGCGATGCGCGCCGCCGCCTGCGGCGTGCGCTTGCCGTTGCGCGTCTGCAACAGATAAAGCCGGCCGTCCTGCACGGTGAACTCGAAGTCCTGCATGTCACCGAAGGCCATTTCGAGTTGCGCCGTAGCCTGCAGCAACTCCTCCCAGACACGCGGCGCAACGTCGGCGAGCTCATCATGTCCCTGGGCGCTGCGCCGGCCACTGACCACGTCTTCGCCCTGGGCGTTGAACAGGAAATCAACCCAGGGCAGGGGTTCACCGCTGCTCGGGTTGCGGGTGAAGCCTACGCCGGCGCCCGACAGCCCGCCGGCGTTGCCGAATACCATGCGCTGTACGGTTACTGCCGTACCCATGTCGTGCGCCAGGCCATGCATTTCGCCGATAGGCATGAGCCTTATCGCTGCGCCAGGAGGCAAAGACCGCCGCAATCGCGTCGTGCAGTTGAGCATGCGCATCCTGCGGAAAAGCTTCTCGCAGCCTCACGCGCATAGGTGTCCAGGTGACGCCTGGCTACCTCGCGCAGTTTTGCTGAAATCGAGCTCACGCTCCGCGTTGCCCGCGCGCACAATATCGAGGTCGTTCTCAAAATGCCGGGCATCAATCCCGGCTACGACTTCGCCATAACCTGAAATCAGGCGGCGGTAGGCATCCCAGGCCAGGCGCGGATGCCCGGTGAGACGCACCACCCCTGCCAGGGTCGCGTCGGTAAGGCCGATATTGAGTAGCGTCTCCATCATGCCCGGCATGGAAACTGCAGCTCCCGAACGCACCGACAGCAGTAGCGGGTGGCGTTTGTCGCCGAGACCGAGCGCGGTAAAACGTTCCAGCTCCTGCAGCGGCGACCGCCAAAGAAGTGGATCGAGTTCCGTCTGGTCACACCAGCCGGTGCCTATAACAAATGCCGGGGGCACGGGTAGCCCCAAGGCTGCCATGCGCGCCAGGTTCCAGGCCTTGAAACCCAGAGCGGCAGGGCGTATGCCGATGCAGGCAACTGCGTGCCAGCGCCGATGAAATGGATCAGTCGACGCGAGTCATCTGCGCCCGCTTCGGCTATGTGTTCATGTCGATTGCTCACAGCCTGTCTCCGGCGCGGCTGAGTGCCAGTTTTCGCAAGCGATAACCCGTGGCGAGCAGGGCGTCGGTTGCGCGTTCGAGCGAAACGGCGAATTCGGTGCTCAGAGTGAGCGTCGCGGCATCGGAGATGTGTTGCGCCAACGTGCGGCGCACATCGCGCAGCAGGCTGTCGCACTGGCGCTCCGCATTCAGTACCCGCCACAGGGCAGCCACGAAATCTTCGTGGTCTTCGCCGCTGCTCTGTTCATTAAAGGTGCAGGCGATGACGAGCGCCTTGACATGATCCTGAACCGCCGAGAGTACTTCATCCGCCAACAGCTGCATTACCCTGCGTACTTCACGATTCCAGCCCTGGTGGTGATCCTCTGCAATCATTGACAGCAGAAAGGCCGATTCTTCGAGGTAGTCAGCCACATCATCGGCACGTTCGATCATTCCCGCGAAAGGCACCCAGCGCGGATGACGTTCGGCGCGATCGCGTGAGCGCATGACCAGCTGGTCAGCCTGGTGTTCCCATTCCTTGGCGCGTTCGGCCAGCTTGCGCGCAGCCACCTTGTCAGACTGGTGGCCGTGCGCCAGGGCATCGCGTATCCCTTCAGCCAGCGTGTGGCAATAGGCGGCATGTTCGCTCAGCAGATCAAACTCGTCGCGCTGGCGGCGCATGTGTCGCACCAGCAACAGTCGAGTCTCATCAGCGATCAATGCAAAACTCTGGCGTTTCTGCAGTGAATGGCTGGCGAGTTCCAGCGTCTCGACGAGGAAGGCCTTCGCCTGTGCCTGGCCCATCACCTGATCGAGGCGGTCGCCGATATGGAAATAGTCCGCACCTAGCGCTTGCATGGCATCGTGGATCAGGCGTGTTCCGCCTGCCACCAGCCAGGCCATGTGGCCTACCTCCCGCCGGGCGGTTTCGGTGAGTATCGCCACCGCATCGGACTTGCTCACAAACGGCACCAGACGCTTGCGGGCGCGATTCCAGTCGATCAAAAAAACGATGCGTGATCCTATGCCTTCGAGCGCCTCCTGCAGTAACTCCTCGTTCTTGCAATCGAAGGTCGCAGTGCCGACGAAATAGGCATCGCCGTCATTGAGACCGGTCGTGGTTCGCGTCTCAGGGGTGCACCAGTTGGCGCCGACCTCTGCCAGCAGGGTCTGGAAGAACATGAAGCGCTGCCGATGCAGATCTGAATAGGTCAGGTTGATACACAGGTGTTCCACCTGTATGACCAGTACGTGTGCATCGTTGGTGCCGATATCGTTCTGCAACAGCAGGCGGTCGCCATCACGGGTGGCCGCGGTATCGAGTCCGGGATGGTCGAACTTGAGTGCGCGAGTTCGATTGATGCCCCGCATGAAAGCGCCGACGCGTGGCCGGTCTGTATCCTCCAGCTGCCAAACATGAGCGCCGTCGATGTTTTCGCTCGACATTTCGGCGGCCATGCCATTGAGCGCCTTGTGCAGGTCCATCACCAGCAGGTGGAAGCTGTCTTCCCCCCCGCGGTTGCCGCGGGTCAGCATCTGCAGTTGTTCGGTGGTCAAGCTGTCTTCGGTCAGTGCATTGAGCCAGTCGCACCAGTGTTGCACTCGTTCTTCGAGTCCATTCCTGGCGGCTATATCGCTATCGACCAGCGGCCGCGCCATGGTGCGCAGATCGTCGTTCAACAGTGCCACGAGACGCAGCAGTTCCGGCACATACAGCAACCGGTCTTCCTGGTAGGACGTGCCGACCAGATCCTTGAGCCAGGGGGTGGCGATCCGGGCACTGGCCATCTCGCGGGACAGATCCAGCGGCGCAGTGTTCGGTTGCGTTGCGTGGGCCTGTGCGGCCTGCAGCAACGTCAGATACAGCTTCAGCCGATCATTGGCCGCCAGGGCAGCGGTAATCCAGGCCGGGCGCAGCAACTGCATCTGCCCCAGTGACGCGACAACATTAACTTTATCCATTCCGGAGTCCTCCTGTGAATCTACTGATCTTTATCATGGCACCGGTGTATGACACAAGCGTGTAAGGCCTGATTGGAAAAGTGCTTGAAAAATAGTCAGGAATACAGTGGCACGCAAATCAGACATTACTTCGAAGAAGCCGGGGAAATAAACTCGGCGCAGCCTCGCTTTAATTTCCTGTAGGGTAGCCTGGACCGTAGTCAAATCAAGCGGGGTCCAACCGCCAGCGGCTCGTGCACAACAGCCAGCAAGGGCAATAGTACTTCCTGTAATGATCACAGCAGGCTATCTTAGCAACCTTGCTATGCTGCATATAGCTGACGTAAGGACTAGCAGTGTAATGCAACTTGGGAGACTATGGCCGAGAAATGCCGATGACAGCGCGCTGGATCGTGCACTGTTGAAGATCGGCGGAATTCCCGGCTACTGCAACATTTGCGGTCATCTGACAGTTTTCAGGCTGAAGAACGCCAACTTCAGGGAAGGTGTTGACTGCATAAATTGCAAAAGCGTTAACCGACAGCGTCAGATTGCTGCAGTGCTGCTATCGCAGGTACTGGCCGTACGAAACCGAGTGCCGCCTTTTTCCAGCCTCAAAGACATACCAGCGGGCACTGTCATCTGGAACGCAGAATCCACTCGAGCGCTGCATACAAAACTCGGACAACACCTCGGCGAGAGTTACATTTCAAGTGAATACATCTCACCTCACCTGGACAGTGGCGAAATGCGAGACAATAGTCTTCACATTGATATTCAGGCGACGCATTTCGCGGATGACTCGATCAATTACATTTTGACCAGCGATGTGATGGAGCATGTTCCCTCGCCCTTACAAGCAATACAAGAAACATACCGAATACTCAAACCGGGCGGTTGCCATATTTTTACAGTGCCATTCTATCAACACCGCTTTTCCAACGAGACCCGGGCTATCATCAGCGACCAGGGCGAAATAAAACACTTGTGTAAGCCCTGGTTCCACTTCGACCCTATGCGAAGCGAAGGCGTGCTGGTATATACGGTTTTTGCGCCCGAACTCTTGAGCCAACTGGAAGCCTGTGGGTTCGATGCAACACTGCACATTTTGCACTCCACTGTGCACGGCATTCTCGGCGCAAACGGCATCGTTATAGTTGCCAAAAAGTCGCGGAATCCGATATGTCAGAGTGATTGGGTATTCGGCGACGCATGACCGGGTCGTTCGTTGTCCTGATGCATCCTGTCACCCTCGGCTACAGCGGAATCAGTTGAGGGCACTTGGATAACACTAACAACGGAGTGAGGACGACATGGAGCACATTACGAAACCGCGTGACTTGCTGTCTCATTGCCATCACCTGCGCCATCGTCACGCTGGCGCAGGCAACGCCGGGCCGGGCACAGGAAGCGAACCAGAGCCAGGCCTACACCGGACCCGTGCTGGAGAACATCGTGGTGACCGCCCAGCGCATCGAGCAGACCGCCAACGAAGTCGGCATGGACATCCAGGTGTTCACCGGCGAGCAGCTCGACCGCCTGCGCATCACCAGCGTGAGCAATCTCACGGCCATCGTGCCCAGCCTCACCCTGACCCAGAGCTACCAGGGCGTGCCGGCCTACACCTTGCGCGGCATCGGCTTCAACGCCGTCAACATGTCGGCGACCTCGACCGTGGGCGTCTACCTCGACGAGGTCGCCTATCCCTATCCCATCCTGAACGCCGGGCCGATCTTCGACATGCAGCGCGTCGAGGTGCTGCAGGGGCCGCAGGGCACGCTGTTCGGGCGCAACACCACGGGCGGCCTGATCAACTTCGTCACCAACAAGCCGAGCGAGGAATTCGACGCCATGTTCCGCGGCGAGACCGGCAACTACGACACCTACAACTCCGAGGGCATGGCCAGCGGCCCGCTGGGCGACGCCGTCGCCGGACGCATCGCCTTTCGCACCGAGGACAGCAACGAGGGCTGGCAGAAATCCAACACCCGCGACGAGGAGCTCGGCGAAGTGCACCGCTACGGCCTGCGCGGCATCCTGTCGTTCCAGCCCACTGAAGAGTTGGACATGGACCTGTCCTACAACGGCTGGAAAATCAAATCCGATTCGCTGGCGGGGCAGGCCACCGCCCTGAGCCCGGCGACCACGTCCGGCCCCGCCGCGCCATACAACACGCCGGGCCTCGACGACTACCTGGCGAACAACCAGCCGGACAGCGCCGACCAGGCGGACTGGGCGCCGCAGTCCACGCGCGGCGTCGACGTCGGCACCGGCCTCGGCCTGCCGGGCGACCTGCGAGGAGGACAGCCACCTCAACGCCTTCGCCCTGCACGCGACCTACGCCTTCGCCGACGACCTGAAGCTGGTGTCCCTGACCGGCTACCAGGACATGCAGCGCAAGGGCCTGACCGATTTCAGCGGCGCGCCCTACGAGATCCTGCTGCAGGACCTGGACGGCTCGATCGAAAGCTTTTCGCAGGAGCTGCGCCTCGAAGGCTCGGCGGACCGGGTCCGCTGGCTGGCCGGCGCTCTACTACGCCGACGACCAGCTCCACGACTCCAACCGCACCCTGCTGGGCCAGAACGCCAACGTCGGACTGGTGCGCGCGACCACGGTGAGCCTGCTCGACACGCCGTTCAACTCGGGCGGCTACACCGAGCAGGAGGCGAACCAGTCGTTTCGCACCTTCCGCGACCGCGCCGACATCGATGCCGACTCGTGGAGCGTGTACGCCAGCGCCGACTGGACGCTGACCGACGAGCTGTCCCTCACCACCGGCCTGCGCTACACGCAGGACCAGCAGGATTACAACGGCTGCTCCACGGACTTCAACGGCAACATGCTGCCCAACGTCAACGTCACCAGCCGCTTCCTGTTCAATAATTTCTACGGCCTGCTGGCCGACCCGATTTCACAGGGCGACTGCATCACCTTCGACCAGGACACCGGCGAGTTCGGCGAGGTGGTGTCGCACCTGGACGAGGACAACGTGCCCTGGCGGGTGGCGCTGAACTGGCAGTACAACGCCGACACGCTGTTGTACGCCTCGGTGTCCGAGGGATTTAAATCCGGCGTCACGCCGGTCAACGCCGCCAACCTGGCCGTGCAGAACTCGCCGGTGAAGCAGGAGCAACTGCTGGCCTATGAACTGGGCGTCAAGGCCACCCTGCTGGAGCAGCGCATGCAGTTCAACGCGTCCACGTTCTACTACGACTACACCGGACAAGCAGCTCGCCGTGTATTTCGCCGATCCCGATCTTTACCGTGCTGGCTCGGCTGGACAATGTGCCCGAATCCGAGGCGTACGGCCTCGACACGCAACTGACCTGGCGGCTGACCACGCGATCTCACCGCGATCCTCGCAGGAACGCTGCTGCACACCGAGGTCAGGAACTACGAGGGCATCAATGCACTGGGCCAGCCGACGGATTTCAACGGAGCCGACTTCCTCTACAGCCCCGAGCAATCCGCCAGCGCGACGTTGTTCTACGACCGGCCGATCGCCGACAACCTCGGCTTTGCAGCGAGCCTGAACGGGCACTACCAGTCGAAGTCATACGGCGATCTCGAGGGCTCGGAGGGCGGCCGAGATCGACAGCTACTCGCTGCTGAACGCCTCCATCGGCGTGCACACGCTGGACGGGAAATGGGACCTGAGCCTTCTGGGGCAATAACCTGACCGATGAATACTACTGGTTGTCAGTCACGCAGAATGCCAATACAGTCATTCGGTTCCCGGGCAAAACGCGCACCTATGGCGCATCCCTGACGTACCGTTTCTGAATATAGAGTTAAACGCGATGGCGAAGGCTACAAGTACAGCGCAGGCGGCAGCGGAGCCCACGGTCGATTTTCTGCAACCGGCGGGCGAACCGGCGCTGATCAGGCCGGACTCCGTGTCCTGGCGGATTTTCAAGAATCCGGTCGCGCTGTACATCGGCGGCATCGCGGCGGTGCTGCTGGAGCTGGCGGAGCCGCGCGTGCGCTCCGGCGTCTGGGATCACACCACGTTTCGCGTCGACCCGATCGCGCGCATGAAACGCACCGGGCTTGCGGCCATGGTCACCGTGTACGGCGCGCGCAGCGTGGCCGAGGAGATGATCAAGGGCATCACCCGAATGCATGCGCGCGTGCGCGGCGAGACGCCGGACGGGCGCAGCTACCGCGCGCTCGAGCCGGAACTGATGAACTGGGTGCAGGTCACCGCCTCCTACGGCTTCCTGCAGGGCTATCACCGTTTCGTTGCGCCGCTTTCCGATGCCGACCGCGACCGTTTTTACGCCGAGGCCCAAACCGGCGCGAGACTGTACGGCGCGCCCGGTGCGCCCATGAGCGAAGCAGAACAGGAAACTCTATTCGCGGCGATGTTGCCGCAACTGGAGCCCTCCTCCATCGTGTTTGAATTCCTGGAGATCATGCACCGCACCCGCGCCCTGCCCTTGGCGCTGCAGCCCCTGCAGCCGCTGTACCTGCGCGCTGCCGTGTCACTGCTCCCGGCGAATGTCCTGGAACGCTTGCAACTGGGCGGACGCGATCGGCTGTTCGGCTGGCAGCGCAAACTGGTGCAGAAAAGCGGCGCACTCGCGGATCGCATCGTGCTGCGCGAGGCGCCGCCCGCGCTGGCTTGCCAGAGGCTGGGTCTGCCGGCGGATTACCTGTATAAGCAACAGCGCGTCAGTATGTCGGTAAAAAATACTGGTAATCAGGAGAACTTCTGCTGCGGCAGACTGGCGATGTCCCACCATGCAATTGGCAGTAAGTGTCTTTCAGTGCCGGAGTTACGGTCCCCGCGCTCGGCCCGGACGCTACTGAAGCTGGCGCCGTCGCGTTTTCCGCCGAGGTACGGGGTGCGCATCCGCTATAACTTCGGCGAGTGACTTCCGTCTAACCAACGTGCCATCCGCAGGCTACGATACGGCGGAATCCTTATGACGGGCACCCGCCAGCTCTGTAATCTCGGAAAAATGCCTGGCAATGTCCTCAACCGTCGCGGCGGGCCCAAGATTTTTACCCTTGCTCTCGATGATCGCGATACGCTGGTAGTGACCACCGGCGGCTTGCAGGATCATGCCGCTGGGTGCGTCTTCGCTGCATAAATATAATGCTGCGGGTGTCACCGTACCGGGCTCCAGCGCCTTCTTCATCTCGTCGGGCATCAACGCCTCGGTCAAGCGTGTAGCCGCTACCGGTGCGATGGCATTGATACGGATATTGTATTTGGCGCCTTCCTGCTTCAGGGAATTCATCAGGCCGATGACGCCCATTTTGGCCGTGCCGTAATTGGTTTGTCCGAAGTTGCCGAATAATCCGGAAGCCGAGGTGGTCATCAGGATGCGCCCGTAATGCTGCGCAACCATGTGTGGCCAGGCAGCCTTGGTAACATAAATGCTGCCCCACAGGTGCACATCGATCACCTTGCGAAAATCGTCCATGCTCACCTTGGCAAAGCTTTTATCGCGCAAGATGCCGGCATTGTTGATGAGGATATCGATGCGACCCCATTTGTCGACCGCATCCTGCACGATAGAAGCAGCACCCTGCTCATCGCCCACGGACGCGTAGTTGGCGATGGCCTCACCGCCCGCGGCCAGTATTTCATCAACAACTTGCTGGGCGGGCGTGGCGGAGTGTCCGGACCCTTCCGCACTCCCGCCAAGATCGTTCACGACCACCTTGGCGCCGCGTGCCGCAAGTTCCAGGGCGTGACATCTGCCGAGGCCGCCACCGGCACCGGTAACGATGGCGATTTTATCTTTAAAACTGACAGTCATGCTTTACCTCTTTCATTGTAGTGAGAACGGGATTTGCCAAAATCCCAGCTGCGAACCTGTGTCATGGGAATTCTGACCAGCACGCGGTCGCCGCGTTTCAGACGCTCCTCCCGGCTCTTCTCGAACCAGTTGGGCATGGATTCGGTGCCACTGCCGATGCGCTGGTGCTTTCTGTCCTGGGCATCCTGGACGCGCAGGATTTCGTTGTCGTCGGTCACTTCGGCGGCTTCTCCCTCCGCACTGACCCCGCGCAACTCAAAATAGCTTTCCCCGTCTTCTACGAGAGCGCAAACGCGGGGATCGCGCAGGATATTCTTGAATTTAAAACTGCTGCGCTGGACGTTGATATAGATAGCGTTGTCGAGATACACAAACCAGACTGCATGCATCACCGGGCTACCGGATTCCCGGGAGGTGGCGATCACCGCAGTGCGCTGGTTTTCCAGGAACTCCACCATCTCCTGCGCGCTCATACCTGTATTCACGCCTTACTGCCCGCATCGAGACCGGTCCTGGCGCCGGCCAGTCGTTCACTGATGTCTTTGCCGGTTGCCACGTCAACCGCATAATCGTCCAGCCACTTGTTAAATTCCCTGGAGCCTTTGCCTTCGGCGATGGCGCGCGGGGTTGCGACAATCTCATAATCCTTCGGCATGGCCGGGTGATCGCTTGCGGGTTTGCGGGCCATCACCTTTTCAATGATCGGCTTCATGCGTTCCGCTTTCTTTGCCGCCGCCTCCGTTTCACGCTCCTTGAACTCCGGCATGACTTCGTGCGCAAACAATTCCAGGGTTTCCATGATGTGTTCGTGTTTGTTTTTGCCGGCGGTCAGCGAGAGGATCACCTGGTCGACGCCGCACTCTTCGTAGCGGCGCAGGTAATCCCGAACCTGCGCCGGCGTGCCCATGGCTCCGCGCAAACCGCTGCTGCCCTCTTCAACGGCTTTCGCACCGAGCACGCTCTGGTTATCCCGGGCCATCTTCACAGCATCGGGGTCAAAGCCTTTTTCACGGCGCAATGCCTGGTATTCGTCCCAGACATTGGTCTCGTTGGGCTTGTGCTTGCCGTAGACATAGTAGTGGCCGAGGGAGTAGCCAATAAAATTCACGCCCTCCGACCCGCGTCGTATCGCCTCTTCTTCATCGTGGTGACAGAAGTAGGTGGTAACGGTGGCGATATTGGCATTCACGACATCACCGATGGGTACCCCTTCATGTTCCAGGGTGCTGTAATAATCGTCCACCCAGTGTTGGGCTTCTTCCGGATCAAAGAAGGCAAAAGCCAGGGCGCCCATGCCATTCTGTGCCGCCATGTGAATGGTGTCGCGGCGGGAGCAGGCCACCCACAGCGGCGGATGCGGCTTTTGCAGGGGCTTGGGCACCACGTTGCGGGGCGGCACGGTGACGAACTCACCTTTGAATCCGGTAAAAGGCGCCTCCGTCATACACCGCACGGCGACGCGGACACCTTCCTCCCACATTTCGCGTTTCTGCTTTGCATTCACCATGAAGCCATCCAGTTCCGCAAAGGATGAACCCTCGCCAGTGCCGAATTCCACGCGGCCGTTGGATAGCAGGTCCAGTGTCGCGATGCGTTCGGCGACACGCACCGGATGATTGATGGCGGGAATTGTGTGCACGATGCCATGGGCGAGGCGAATGTTATTGGTCAGCATGGCGGCGGCGGTTAAAAACAGCTCCGGCGCGGCGGAGTGGCTGTACTCTTCCAGGAAGTGATGCTCCACCGCCCACACATAATCAATACCGAGTTTGTCGGCAAAGGCCACCTGTTCCAGCGCCTGCTGCAATTTCACCTGGTCGGAAGTCTCATCCCAGGGGCGCGGGCAGGCGTGACTGTAAAACAAACCGAACTTCATACGGGTTTCCTGGCTATTTGACTTTCACAGTTAGCGAGCGCGCCGGCCATCTGCGTCACGATATCTTCAATCGTCGCGTAACCCTTCTTGTAGTCCGATGGCGGTTTGCCCCGATTGTATGACACCAGATCCACGTTGACGTGCTTGGCCTCCGCGCGCAACGCGCCAACGGTACACCGCTCCCGCGCCCGGTATTTGAAGGGATCGTAGTTGAACCAGCGCAGGGCGTTTTCGTGGGAGATTTTATTGATGTCGCTGTCGCAGATATCCTGCCCGGCAAAGGATTCCCACAGGCGTTCCGGCTGTGTGGGGCCAGGTCGTATCCGAATGGGGGTAGTCCGCCTCCCAGCACAGATTATCTATGCCGATGACGTCGCGATTGCGCACGGCGGATCTGTCATCGATAAAGCAGGCCAGGATGTGTTCACGGAAAATATCGCTCGGCAGCCTGCCCTTGCCCAGATTCAGTCTGGTCCAGGCGCTGTGGTGGCGGTAGGTGTAATCCACGCGCTCCAGGAAATAGGGAATCCAGCCGGCGCCACCTTCGGTAAGCGAAAATTTCAGGTTATCGTACCTGCGGATGAATTCCGCAAAGACCAATTCTGTCGCGACGTTGTACAGGGTGACCGGCAAACCTGAAATCAGAATTTCCGCCGGCCCGTTCATGTCCTGCAAGTTGATTTGCGTACCGGAGCCGATGTGCAGGCAGATGGTGACGTTTTCTTCATGGCACACCTGCCAGATGGGCTCCCAGAAACTGTCGTGGAAACTTTTGTAACCGAGGGCAATGGGGTTGTCGGGCAGGCTTACTGCATGGCAGCCTTTTTTCACGCACCGGCGAATTTCGGCGGCCCCGAGATCGGCATCCCACAGGACCGGCAGGGACAGGGGGATAAATCGTCCGGGATGGGTGCCGCACCACTCATCGATATGCCAGTCGTTGTACGCCTGCAGTACGGCCAGCGCCTGTTCCTTGTCCTTACCCATGTTGTACAACTGGCCCACAAAGCCGGGCACCGAGGCAAAACACATGGCGCCCAGCATGCCGCCGGCGTTCATGTCGTCGACGCGCGCATTCACGTTGTAGGCGCCCGGGCGCATCTGGTCGAGGGCGGTGGGTTCCATGCCGTACTCTTCCGGCACGCGACCGGCCACGGCGTTAACGCCGATATTCGGCATCACCCGTCCGTCATACAGCCAGAGATCCGCACCGTTTTGCCGGATCAGTCTGGGCGCTTTGTCCTTCCATCTGGCGGGTAAATGCCGGTCCCACATGTCGGGTGGCTCGCACACATGGTCGTCCACGCTCACGAGGATCATGTCGTCCATCGTCATACTGCTGCTTTTTATAGTCATTAGCGCCTCCCGGCTTTGTGCGCCTGTGAAGTGCAGTCCGGGCCGCAAATATTGACTTGCCCAACGGATGCCTATGTTTTATTAGCCGAATGGCTAATAATACTAGCGCAGCGGGAAAACGCTCGCAAGATGAATCTTTGCGCACCCAGAACCGGATCCTGGATAAGGCGGAGTATTTATTTGCGCGTTTGGGGATCGGCGGGGTATCGCTGCGGGAGATCGCCAAGGCGGCGGGCGTCCACCATCGCACTATCCAGCACCACTACGGCGCCAAGGAACAGCTCTACCAAACGGTGCTGTGCCGCTGGGATTACCGGGTGCAGGAATTGTTACTCGCGGCCATCGGTGAGCACAGCAATCTGGAAAGCGCCGTCGAAGTGGTGTTGGACCAGTTGTTTGATTTCATGCTGGAAAAGCGCGACTGGGTGGCCCTTACCGCACGCGCCGCTGCCAGCGCCGGCCAGCCTGGCGGAGCGCCCGGCCGTATGCGCCGGAAACAGGACAGCTGGATACGGTTTATGGACGAAGCCTTGCGCGACCACAAATTTGCGGGGCCGGACCTGGACCTGGGCCTGTTGATGATCACGGTTGAAGGTGTGCTGAATAACCATATCCTTGCGCAGCGGCATTACCAGGACCTGTATGGCACCGATCTCGATAATCCAGAACTGCGTATGCGCACCAAGGAACACGTCAAAAAAGTACTGTCGGCATTGGTATTCCCAAAAAAATGAATGGCATGCGCTGACGATATGAGCGCGGCGCCGCCAGATTGCACACAGCAGTAATACGCAGTGCTATCCAGAACGCACGGAGAAGTCCCTTTATGGCACAGGAAACAGACGAGCAGAAAAAATTCCGCCAGCACTGCCGTGACTGGCTGAAAGACAATATCCCGCCGGCGCCGACCATGCGCCTGCCGCAACAGGCAATCGGCATCATGGAGCGCGAGCAGCTTGAGTATCTGCAACGCTGGCAGAAATCAGCCTATGACGCGGGTTTGGTGGGCTGCGATTATCCTTTGGAGTGTGGCGGCGGTGGACGCAATAACTGCCAGCGGATTGCCAACGACGAAATGCAAAAAGTAAACCTGCCGTATTTTCCCAATGTCATCGGCCTGGGCATGGCGGCGCCGACTATTTTCTATCACGCTTCCGATGAACTGAAACGAAAACTACTTCCTCGATTATTTTCCGCCGAGGAAATCTGGTGCCAGGGGTTCAGCGAACCCGGCGCCGGTTCCGACCTGGCCAGCGTCCAGACTTTTGCGCAGCCAAAAGGCGACAAATGGATTATCAATGGCCACAAGGTATGGACATCGCTCGCACATTTTGCCTCCTGGATGATTCTGCTGGCGCGCACGGACAAATCCGACAAATACCATGGATTGACCTATTTTGTGGTGCCGATCAAGGCTGCACTGGGCAGCGGGGTTACGGTTCGACCCCTGATAAAAGCCAGCGGCGAAACCGGCTTCAACGAAGTCATTTTTGAACATCTGGAAATCGATGACGCCTTTCGTCTCGATGCCGTGGGCAAGGGCTGGCAGGTCGCGATGACTACGCTCACGCACGAACGCGGTGCGGGCCAATTGGTAATGCCTTCATCGGGCGGTCAGACCGATTCCGATTACAGTTCGATCGCGGGTGTGCACGAGGTCATTGCACTTGCGCAACAGTCCTGCCGACCGGATGGCGGGCTGTCATCCCATGATCCGTGGATTCGTGATCAATTGATGCGCCTGCTGATACGCGACGAAGGCATGATGCAAGCCATGCGCGTGCACCAGGTGGCGGCATTGCGGGAGCATCCCATGCGAATTCCCCTGCAGGGGAAGCTCGTGGTGACGGAATTGATCCAGGAAGTGGCGGAGTTGGCACTGGAAATCGAAGGCGCCGGCAGCACGCTGTATATTGCCGACAAAAATGCGCCAGCTGGCGGTCGCTGGGCGCAGGCTTACATCAATTCATTCGCCAACACCATAGCAGCGGGAACCAGCGAGGTGCAGCGCAATATCCTGGGTGAACGCGTACTCGATATGCCCAAGAGTAAATGAACATGAAAGAACCCAGGGATTTTGGCTTTGATGAACAATGCGCCCAGCTGAAACAGGCGGCGCGCAGTTTCTTCCAGAAAAAGTTTCCAACCCACGTGCTTCACCAGCTGGTGGCCCGAGACCCTGACCCGTTCCGCGCACCCGCCGCAAACTGGGACAGGGCATTGTGGCGGGAAATGGTACAGCTGGGTTGGCATGCGCTTGCCGTTCCCGAGTCGGCCGGTGGTGTAGCAATGCCGCTGGTGGCGGGAGCCGCGTTGATCGAAGAAGCGGGACGCGTGGCGCTGCCATCACCCCTGCTCACTACTTTGCAATCGACCTGTGTACTAAAGGCTTGTGGCACGCCGGCTGCGCATGCTGTGCTCGAAACAGTGGTGCAAGGCTCTGCCGTCACACTCGCGATGCTGGACGACAGGGGTACCCTGCAATCCGGCAGCGTGACGCCAGGTAAAACGGACAGCGGCTACGTACTCAATGGCGCCGCATTCTTTGTGCAGGATGCCGCGAAATCCGATGTATTGATTGTGCGAGCGGGAGGCCTCTATGCCGTTGCCGTGAACGCGCCGGGGGTGACGATTGTGCCCGATCATATAGTGGATCTCACGCGCGATCAGGCGCATATACAGTTTGAGAATGCTGCTGCAACGTTACTGGCGGAACAGGGCGATCTGATTTTGCGGCAGTCAGAGCCGGCGCGGCTGACACTGCTGGCGGCGGATATGGTAGGCGCCGGCGAATGGCAGCTGCAAACGACGGTAGAGTATGCAAAAACCCGCGTGCAGTTTGATCATCCCATCGGGTTTTTCCAGGCGGTGAAGCACCCCCTGGTGGATTTGATGGTGCTGGTCGATCAGGCGCGGGCGCTGGTGTATGCCGCCGCCTGCACAATTGATCACCAGACGGACCCCGCCGATGCGGTGCATGCGCAGAAGTCCGCGCGCATGGCGAAAGCTGCCGCATCGGATATGGCATCTTACGCCTCCAGAAAATCAGTGCAGCTGCACGGTGGTATTGGCTTTACCTGGGAGAGTTTTGTGCACCTGTATGCCAAGCGCCAGAAACACAGCCAGGTGACGATGGGTGACGCGGCATACCAGCGCCGGCTGCTGGCGGATATCGTGATGGGAGTTCCCAAAGCAGGTAGCGCATTTTGAGCGCCACAGTTACTCCGGGGGAACCCAATTTGGCGTTCGTTTTTCGATAAAGGCACTAAACCCCTCAACCACCTCATCGGAACCCATCGATTGCTCGAAGGTAATTTCGTCTACCGCCGGGTAATTGGCGTTCACCATGCGTTTGTATTGTAGCCGGGCTTTTGGAGCGGTTCTTAAAATTTCCAGCGCAACACTTCGAGCGTTAACTCGCAAACTATCGTGATCGGAGAGTCGCGCAAGAAGCCCCATACTCACCGCCTCGGCCGCGGACAATTCGCGAGCTGTAAACATCAATTCCCTGGCGCGAGCGACACCGACGTGGGCGGTGAGGATGGAGGCGTAATAGCTATCGGCAAATCCTCGCAGCAGCTCCGGCACTTTCAATTTCGCCCGTTCTGAAGCGACTGCCACGTCTGAAAGCAATGCGATGACCAGGCCGCCGCCCTGGCAGTGGCCGTTCACAGCGGAAATTATGGGTACAGTCGAATTTAAAATGGCCTTGAAGGGCAGCACGCCGGAACCTAGAAGCCCGCCAATCTTTAACTCCTCGGGATCGGTTTCCTTTCCCATGTCGCCACCCGGCGCGAAGGAATCACCTGTGCCGGTGATGATGAGTGCATGCAGGTCGGCGTCATGTGTCACCAGCTTGATGGCCTTCTGAATGCCAAAGTACATGGCCGGCGTTAATGCATTTTTTGCCTCCGGGCGATCGATGATGCACCAGGCGATTGGTCCGTCACGTTCAAGTCTTAGATACTTGGAACCCAGATTGTCCTGCATGTTGCTGTCCTGTCGAAGTGTGTGAGTCGCGCAATCAGCCAGGTTTATCGGCAAGTTCACGCAGCGTTTCGCCCTGTTGTTTATTGTCGCACTGCCTGGCCCGCAGCACCACCAACACCCGTTCGGTGCCGAGCAGCGCTGCCTGTTCCTGATAGTTGAGGAAGGTGCGCATGTACTCGTGTTCGGCCGGAATATGGGACTCGATGGCGGCATCGAGGTCAAGCCGCACACAAAAGCCAACACTCAAATGCAACAGGCGAGACTAATTTATCGGCGTAATCGCCGTAACTTCACCCCCCTGTAATGGCGCAGCCCTCGTCAGAAGTATGCCCGTGTAATTTGGACTACTTGCCAGCTTGATATTGGGAATAGTCACCTCGCCAGCTTCAGTTACCAACACATCACCAGATTGCGAGTTAATGCGGTAATGAATTTCATCTCCGACTTGCGCGGAGAAGTTTTTGAGACGCCGCACGGTGAAGTCGAAAGTCGCTGACCCTGGCTGATTGGGCAGATCCACGCCCATGTTGGTGTGCCGGCGGTATCTCACAGGAATTTCGACGCGCGAGGCGGTATCGACGAAGCCCGAGGTTTTCCACTCCAGGCCGAGATTAAAATGCCCGCGCGCGCCCCAGTAGTTTGCTGTGCTATTGGTAAACACCGGCAGCATCTTGTCCAGGCGTACCAGTGAATCTGGCCCGCTGTACAACTGGTCCATCACCGCCTGGTAGGCGGGTGGTGCTTCAGGATCGGGCCATTCGTGATCACCCCTGCCCCAACTGCCATAGCATGCCAGTTTCCTGCGGTCACAATTACGGAAAAACTCCAGATCAAATACGACGCCGGAATCCTGCGATTGCCCCCTTACCCTGTAGTAAATGTGCTTGACGTCGGCCTGCGTAATATCCGCTTTGCGAATATCGTAGTCGCCCCAGGCAAGACGCACGGCCTCATCGAGCCAGTAGTTGCCCATAGGTTGGGTTGATTTGACAAACATCGTCGGAGCCAGGCTGGCATCAACCACGGTAATCGAGTAACGCCACCACACGTCAGGCAGCAACATGCTCTGGAGTATCGCCGTGGAACCCCCATAGCTCACTCCCTCCAGTGTGATACCCGCGTTCCAGTCGATGTACTTTCCATACAGCTCGTTGGCGCGAGTGAACATCGCCGCAATGCGCCAGCCGTACGCTTCCTCACCATTAAAAATGCCGCCCCAATCCAGGGGCATGCCCTGATACCAATACAGGTGCGGATAGTGGCCCGGGCAATTGCGCGTCACAATAGCGTTCTCGTCCGAGTAGTCGTAGCCATAGCAGGAATTGTGAACCACGCCATCGCCTGTGAGATCTGCGTTATAACCATCAAAGTGTGCGCGTATCGGAATCTTTTTAGTCAGCGGCCACGGTACCAGCATTGCGCCTTTGAAATACCAGTTGGCGTTCTCAGTAACGAATTTAGAAATGTGCGGTGGGAACGTACACTCAACATGCTGGAAATTGTCTGCAAACGGGAACGAGCCAACGCAGGTCATATCACTTGGCGGGACAGGGGCCATACCAAAAGCACTGGTCACGCAGACCCCCGTGGCGACAGCGAGGAACGTGCGCCTGAGGACCGCCACAACGCGCCACCGTACCATTTGTTTACAGGTTGTGGCGTTCAAATTCAACTTCACCTCCGCTATGAACTGTATAAAATTGCACGCCTTGAGCAAATCCGCGACGCCCATCTGCTCAGCCTATATGGTTGCGTTTTATTTATACACGGCGGCCCTCAGCAGCCTGGCGCTCCGAGCTGTACGTACTTAACCACCAGCGATAATTCATCTGGCGTGATTGGCACCGTCGGGTGCGGTGCGTGAAAGTCGACGTCATCCGGGTGGGCCTCATTTGTGTAGCCGTCAGTCCGCCGACCAACCGCATACCAGTACCACGGCGACCAGTCGAGATACCTGGCAAACCATGGGCTGAAATACGGACGCGGTAGCCAGTACTGGCCATTCAAATTCTTCATGCGCTTCGTCCAGGGGAAATCCAACTGCTCCTGGTCTGCGAACACCCGTGACCAGAGCAAGAGATCGTTATCAAACCCCTTGTGGCATCCGCTGCAGGCCTTGCTGATGATCGGAGCGACCTGGGCGAACGTCACACGCTCGGTGAGGCTCAGAAGCGGTGGGGTAGTGTTCGCCGCAGCCGTGGTTGCAAAGGCCGCCTGCGGCTCTTTACCAATGGCGGTCCTGCGCTCGACAGAGTGGCCGTCATGGCAACCGAAACAAGTCTTGGTTTCGCCCTTCTGCAGTGAGTGCAGCATGGAGTCGTGGGTAATCCACTTACCGTTCGCATCTGTCGCCGCCATAATCAGAGGCTGCTCGCAAGGCACCTGCGCTTTCAGTGAGCCATCCGCCAGCATCGCCTGGCGACCCATGTACCAGACATCCTCATACCCGGTGTAATTCACAGCCTTCATAAACGCGGGCTCTGGATACGTCGTCGAGTGAAGTTTGACGCCATAGAACGCGAGGCTCTTGACGCGGCTCTTGTGGAAGTTGGGATCGTGCGGCTTGACTGAGTTGCCTTGCACGCCGACCAGCTGAGAACGCAGGTACCATTTGAATTCCGGATCCGCGGGATACAGTTCCGCATTCCGCAGATCGGCAACCTCTATAAAGCAACCTCGCGCAGGGTCAAGTGGTGGTTGCACATGCGCGATGGGCCGCGGATAAATCTCCGATGCATCAAATTCGTGTTTGGTTTTATCACCTGCAATGATTCGCATCTGCGCCGGGTCGAATGGATCTCCCACCTGATCGACCAGCAGCTCGACTATCTGCATGTCGCAGAGTGGTTGGCCACTAATTGACCAGGAGAAGCCATAGAACGTCGAGGTTTCGTCGTAGTATGACATGCACCAACCCTGCCCCCAGGTGCCGGAAAGGTGCCCGTTAGACAACAAAGACAAGTAGCCCATGACGCCGGTAGTGCGGCCCCCCGAATCAATGTTCTGGTTGTTGTCAGAGCCGACACCCGCGGTGAATACCGCTTTCATGTCTGGTGGGATGTACTGACCTGAGCCGGGTACACTACCGGGAATAACGGTGCGTTGATAGCAGTCCTGCGTAGAGCAACCTTCAACCTGGAAATCTCCCAGTGGCGGAGTCACGCAATACGGCGTACCCAGTCCTCCCTCATGGTTGCCGCGGTAGTAGTTGGTGAAGCATACACGGCCATCGCGATCCTCGGCCGGCGCCCGCACCGCCATCAGCTCCTCGATTTGCTGGTACTGCGGTTCAGCCGGCTGCTTATTAATGTAGGTGCTGTGATGCGCCCCAACCAGCGATGCTGGCGCCGTGCCATCAGGCGCCATCGTCATCAGCCACCAGTGATTAACCACCGTGCCAGGGCCTTCGCCGCCTGCGTAAAAGCCCTCATCCTCGGAGTTCTGCCAGCTGGAGTAGGCGATGCGACCCTTGTTTTTGGGATTCCGCAGCACCTTCGGGCGTATAGCCATGGACTCCTGTTTTGTAAGGTTCTTTTTTCCCGTGCCATCGACATTCATGCGCCAGATTTGCATCGCCTTGCCAGCCGGTGACGTGGGGAAGGACTGACTCACGCACTGGCCGCCGGAGTATCCTCTTGGCGTACCGTCGGGGTATCTCCCTGCGTGACAGTTCCACTGATCCCGAACTGGGTAGAGGTTTGCTGCATTGCTGGCATAGACAATGGTATTGTCGTCTATCCAGTCAGGCATCCGGTTGATCACCTTCGAGCTCTGATGTGGGATTTCTTTGACAGTTTTAGTGGCAACGTCGTAGATATACAGTTTGGCGTATTGAATGTCCCCCAGCTGCCAGGTCATCAGAGTTTCATGCTGCCACAACGACCCATACGACACGCTGAACACGATGCGCTTTCCGTCAGGGCTGACGCTCGCTTCCTGCGCCGCGCAGGCTACAGGCGACCTGGTGCAGTTGAATACGACTTCAATGGATTTGTCTGGATGCCGGATTTCTATATCGCTTTCATTGAAACCCGAGTTGATGAACGCTACGTCTGTAAACGTCTGCAGCGCCGACGCATCCTGCCAGCCCTGCACAGCGTGCATCGCTCGCGGCGCGCTGGTATACACAATGGAATTTATCATCCCGGACACTGACGCTGAACTCATAGAACCTTGCCCGTAAGCGAGACCCGCAAAATTCAAGAGAATTACCAGTAGCGTTGTTATTCCTACCCGTCCGCCGCTCGAGCGCACAGCAAGACAGTCGTGGCTCTTTTTGTGGTCGCCCCACGATTGGATGCCATGCAGTGTCCCGCTATTTCCAACGCCCCTATTCACCTGATGCCCCCGTTGGACTATTGATTTTGTGCCGCAGGCCTTGGCAAGGCCTTGTTACAGACTCCTTTAGGTGAGTTTAAACAAATATCGACTAGGTATTCATTTATGAATTGATAAATAATTATGAAATTTCTATTAGTTATATCTTAAGAGTTAAATGAGTTATACCTCTCGGACCTAAAAAAGATCCTTAGAGCCTCGCGTGTTAGAACAACCCGTCCAGGAACAGCATATGAGAATGGATATTCAAGCTCAGTGCGCTACCGAAACGCCACATCCCCGCCCACTCGCTCAACCCCGGCGTCGCCGAACAGGAGCAGGCCTCCCTTGGCGTCGCCCGTAACGGCGGTGTAGTTGTGCAATTGCGGTAGGGTGTCGGCGCGAAAACTTTTCCCGCCGTCGCGGCTCTCAAGCACGGTTCCACCCAGACCAGTGACAATAATCCGACCGTCTTCAAGCTCGACCGCGGCCGTGAGCGACTGCCGGGTGCCACTCTCGATTCCGGCCCAGCTGTCGCCACCGTCCTCGCTGCGGTAGAGGTGACCGCGATTTCCGAATACCAGCAGTGGGCCTGTGCGCAGCGCCAGTCCACCCCAGAAGGAGCCCGCAGAGGTAGTGCTTCGAGCCTCCCAGGAGGTGCCACGGTCGCGCGAACGGTAGACCGTGCCGCGCTCCGCCGCTATCAGCAACGTCCCGTCTGCTGCCGCGAAGATCTGGTTCAGGTGCAGGTCCTCCTCTTCATCGATGTGGAAGCGCTCCCAGCTCTCGCCACCGTTGCGGGTGCGCAACGCCAGGCCGTAGGCCCCGATGGCCAGGCCGTGGCGCGAATTTTCAAACCACAGCGAGAACAGCGGCGTCTCCAGCCCGGGGTCCCGGTGTTGAATCTCCCAGGTGTCCCCGCCATCGGTGGTATGGAGGATCACGGCGTCGTGACCGACGCTCCATCCCTCGCGCTCGTCGACGAAATGTACCGCTGTAAGAGTGACGCGAGCAGGTACCGATTGCGCCTGTCGCCAGCTGTTGCCGCCATCGTCGGAGAGCACCACGTGGCCCCGGTGACCAACGGCGACCAGACGCGGGCCGGCCTTGGCCACGCCCAGCAGCAGCGAGCTCACCGCCTGCTCCGACGCAATCGCCAGTTCCGGCACTGACCGCTCCGCTGCTGGGGCACCGAGCGCCAACAACGCCAGCAGCGCGACTACCAGACCGGAGCGCTTCATGGTGCGGTCCTCCGCCTGGCGTTCGACGAGCGCACACTGAGAACCACGGCGACCGCCGGCGTAACGGTGAGGGCCAGCAGCGCGTGCAACGGCAGCAGGAAGGTCAGCAAGCGTCCCGTTTCTGCCTGCCCGGTAATCGCGGAGAACCACCAGACCGCGCAGCCGAGCGCCAGGGTAAGCGTCATGCAGATCACCGCGCCGCCTGCCTGGCGCAGCGCCAGCCGCCACGCCTGTGGAAGGTCGGCGCCCTGCGCGAGGCCCTGGTGCAGGCGGTCCCAGAGATAGAAGGCGAAGGTCGAGCCAATCCCTATTCCCAGCACCAGCACCGGTAGCGTCGACGTCATCACGCCGATCCCAAGCCAGGTCATGAAGGCATAGCCAAGCAGCGTTCCCAGTACCAGGGGCGCGCAGCAGGCGAGCGCCGCCCGCCAACTCCGCCAGCGCAAGCAATGCCAGGAGGAATGCGGCGGCGCAGGTCCACAACAGCATCGGACGTTCGGCGGCCTCGAGCACGTCGTTGGTCGCCGCCTGCACGGCGATACCGCCGCTCGCCAGGCGCAGCCGGATGCGGTCGGAGGGGTTCTGGTCGCGGAAGGCCCGCGCGGCGGCCGTCACCCGACGGACCGTCTGGTCCGCGTGGTCGTCCGTAAAGACCTGGACCGTCAGCACCGAGCAGTCGGCATTGAAGACCTCGAGCGCCGCCGGTATGGAACTCATGGCCTGCATCAGCGCGTAGCGGTTGCGCGGAATACCCGTCCACTTCGGGTTGCCCTCGTTCCACATTGCCGTGAGGTACCGCGCCACCGGGGTTGCGGACATCACGGAGTCTACTCCCGAGACGTTCTGCATGTGCCAGGTCAGACGGTCCACGTACTCGATCACCTCGTAGTCGATACAGGAATCCTGCGGCACCTCGACGATCAGACTCAGCAGATCCATACGGTGCAGGAAGCGGCCTGTAAACAGGTTTGCATCGCGGTTGTAGCGCGAGTCGGGGAGCAGCTCGTTGGCGCCCGGGTGCTCGTCACCGAAGTGGCGGCTGCGGACCTGCCAGACGGAAACAGCCGCCAGCGCAACGCAGACCACCAGCGTGGTGAGCGCGGGGCCCCGCCGGGCAAAAGCGTCGAAGGCGCCAGCAATCCGCGCACTGAGCTCACGCACGCGGGCCGCGCCATTTGCGACGCCGCCGTCGATGCCCCCGTAAGAAACAAGAATAGGTAGCAGCACCAGATTCGAGATGATCTTCAAGGCAATACCGAAGGCCGCCGCGACACCCAGGGCCCTGACCGTATGAACAGGTATGAGCGCCATGACCAGGAAGGCTACCGCGGTGGCGACAAGCGCCAGCGAACCGGGCAGGAACAGGCGGCGAAACGTCTCCCGCGCCGTCGCCATGGCGTTATCGCCAGCCGCCATGCGCTCCGCGATCACCTGGACCTGTGGGATGCCGTGCGCGGCGCCCAGCAAGAAAACCACGAAGGGGATAACAAACGTCAACGGATCCAGCCCGTAGCCCAGCAGGCCGACAAAGCCGAACTGCCAGATCAGTGAAACCATTGAGCAGGCAAGCGGCAGCACCGTCAGGCGCCAGGAGCGCGTCCAGAAATAGAACAACAGCGCGAAGATAAGCAGCCCAAGCGGGAACAGGAACAGTAGGGCGTTTTTCACGCCGCTCGCGATATCACCGATCATCGTCGGCACGCCGATCAAATGTATTGCGTAGGCGTCATCACTGAGCTTTTGCCGCAGCTCGGTTTCGAGTCGAGCCGCGAGATCGAGACGATCGAGCTTTTCACCTGTTTCCGGATCTGTTGCAGAAGAGCTGCCGACTACCAGCGCCGCCGTGTGGTCGCTCGAGACCAGGCGACCGTTGAGGCCGCCGCGCAGCACCCGATTCCGGATTCGCTGTACCTCCTCCTGCGTCAGGTTCGCGGCGTTGAACTCGGCGCCGACGATGTCCTCGGTGTGCAGCCCTTCCTCGGTGAGCTCCATATACGTGACGTTCGGTGTCCACAGCGACATCACGGTGCGACGGTCGATGCCGGGCAGTGCGGCCAGGGTGTCGGTCACCTGCTTGAGCTTGCGCAGCGAGGCGACATTCCAGATGTCGCCCTGCCTGGCCCGCAACACCACCAGTACCCGGTCGGTGCCGAGCAGCGCTTCCTGATAGTCGAGGAAGGTGCGCATGTACTCGTGTTCGGCCGGAAGGTGGGTCTCGACGGCGGTATCGAGGTCAAGCCGGGTACAAAACCCGACACTCACGAGCGTGAAGAGCGCGAGCAGCGCCAGCACGAAACCCCTGTGTCGGAAGAGTATTTCTTCGAGCGCGGCAATCATGGACTCCCCCTGTGGCGGTACGCCCGCAGCGCTGGAAAATTAGGATAGCCAATGGGTGACTTTACCGGTAGGGTTGAGTATCCACAAGGAATTCTCGGGTATAGGCTGGGCCAGGCTCAATCAGGGGAGAGCTGCATGCAGCGTGGGCGGCATCAACGTCACTAACGCCATCGATGTCACCAGGATCCGCCTGCCGGGCTCCGACATGTTGTCCTGGCGACTTTGCCTTATTCGACTACAAAGAGCGCAGTTGAGGTCATGAAGACAGTCCTTGGCATCGATCTCGGCACGCAGAGCCTCAAGCTGCAGTTCTACGATTACGAGCAGGGTCGAACGGCAGCCGCGGTATCGGCTCCGCTGGAGGTGGACCGCGATGCCCACGGCAAGGCAGAGCAACTCGCCGCCTGGTGGCTGGCCGCGCTGGACGAGGGCTTCGCGCGCGTCGACGCCGACATCAAGCACTCCGTGCAGGCGATCGGCGTCTCTGGCCAGCAGCACGGCTTCGTACCGCTGGACGGCGGCGGCCAGGTGCTGGCGCCGGTCAAGCTGTGGTGCGATACCGCCACGCAGGAGGAAGTCGAACTCATTACGCGCAACTGCGGCGGACGCGAGCGCTGCATCAGCCTGGCGGGCAATCCGATGCTGGCCGGCTACACGGCGCCGAAGATCCTCTGGCTCAAGCACCATCATCCGGAACTGTATGCACGCCTGGCGCACATCCTCCTGCCGCACGACTACCTCAACTACCTGCTGAGCGACACGCTGGCGATGGAGTACGGCGATGCCTCCGGCACGGGCCTGTTGGACATCCGTCGTCGCCTGTGGAGCGCCGACCTGCTGCAGGCCGTGGATGTCGAGCGCGACCTGAAAAGCTGCCTTCCGCCCCTGCACGCGCACGACGCCTTTATCGGCAGGACCTCCCTGGCGGCAGCGGAACGCTGGGGTCTGCGCACCGGTGTTCCGGTGGCACCCGGTGGCGGCGACAACATGATGGGCGCCATCGGCACCGGCAACGTCGTGGCCGGTGAGCTGAGCATCAGCCTCGGCAGTTCCGGTACGCTCTATACCTGTTCGGACACGCCAATCGTCGACCCCGACGGCACCATTGCCGCCTTCTGTTCCTCCAGCGGTGGCTGGCTGCCGCTGCTCTGCACCATGAACTGTACCCTGGCAACCGAACGCATGCGCGCCTTGCTGGACATTCCGCTCAGAGACTTCGATGCCTTGACCGACTCCGTGCGCCCCGGCGCCGATGGCCTGGTGGTATTGCCCTTCTTCAATGGCGAACGCACACCGGACCTGCCCCACGGCAAGGCCTGCGTGCTAGGCATGGACATCAGCAACGCGACGCGCGCCCACCTCTTGCGCGCCACCATGGAAGCCACCTGCTTCGGCCTGCTCAACGGTCTCAACATCCTGTGCGCACTCGGCCTGCAGTCCGAGGCCATCACCCTCACCGGTGGCGGCAGTCGCAGCAAGGTCTGGCGCCAGTGCATTGCCGACCTGTTCGGCATGCCGGTACGCATCCTGGCGGAAGAAGAAGGCGCCTGCTTCGGCGCGGCACTGCAGGCGCTGTGGCTGTTGCAAAAGGAAACCCGGCCCGGCTTGACCCTGCAGCAACTGTGCGGCGAGCATGTGCGTTTCGACACTGAGCACAGCTGTGCACCGCAGGAAGCCATGACAGGCCCCTACAGGGAGGCATACACTCAGTACCAGCGCGTACTGCACCACGTGGCACCGCTGTACAAGCCCCTCTCGAATGACCGAATGACCGAATATTGAAACAGGACTGAGGAGCCCCATGAGCAATCTGGTATTCATCGGCAACCGGGAATACTTCCCCGGCATCGGCCGCATCGCGTTCGAGGGCCCGCAGTCGGACAACCCACTGGCCTTCAAGGTCTACGACGCCACGCGCAAGGTCGGCGGCAAGACCATGGCCGAGCACCTGCGCTTTGCCGTGTGCTACTGGCACACCTTCTGCGGTGACGGTGCACGATCCCTTCGGCCCGGGTACGCGCATGCATCCCTGGAAGGAACGTCCCGACCGATGGACGCAGCCGCGACAAGCTGGATGCCGCCTTCGAGTTCTTCACCAAGCTCGGCGTGCCGTACTACTGCTTCCACGACATCGACCTGGCGCCGGAGGGCGACAGACATTGTCCAAGTACGAGAAGCAATCTCGGCACATGGTCGCACTGGCCAAAGAGCGCCAGCAGGCCACCGGCATGAAGCTGCTGTGGGGCACTGCCAACCTGTTCTCGCACCCGCGCTACATGAATGGCGCCGCCACCAATCCCGACTTCGACGTGGTCGCCCACGCGGCGGCGCAGGTCAAGGCAGCGCTCGATGCCACCGTGGAACTGGGCGGCGAGAACTACGTGTTCTGGGGCGGCCGCGAAGGCTATGCCACGCTGCTACAACACCGACATGAAGCGCGAGCTGGAGCACATCGCGCGCTTCCTCGGCATGGCGCGCGACTACGGCCGCAGCATCGGCTTCAAGGGCAACTTCCTGATCGAGCCCAAGCCGATGGAGCCGATGAAGCACCAGTACGATTTCGACAGCGCCGACCGTGATCGGCTTCCTGCGCGAGCACGGCCTGGACGAGGACTTCAAGCTCAACATCGAAGCCAACCACGCCACGCTCGCCGGCCACACCTTCGAGCACGACCTGCAGGTGGCAGCCGACGCACGGCCTGCTCGGCAGCATCGACGCCAACCGCGGCAATGCGCAGAACGGCTGGGACACCGACCAGTTCCCCACCGACCTCTACGACAGCCGTCGGCAGCCATGCTGGTGGTGCTGCGCCAGGGCGGCTTCAGCCCGGCGGGCTGAACTTCGACGCCAAGGTGCGCCGCGAATCCACCGATCTGAAGACCTGTTCCTCGCCCACATCGGCGGCATGGATGCGTTCGCACGCGGCCTGCTCATTGCCCAGCGCGTCATCGCCGACGGCAAGCTGCAGGAATTCAAGCGTCTGCGCTACGCCAGCTTCGACGGCGGGAAGGGCAAGGATTTCGAGCGGGGCAAAATGTCCCTGGAACATTTGCGCGACCACGCCGCCGCTACGGGAGAACCTGAACAACGCAGCGGCAAGCAGGAGCTGCTGGAAAACTACATCAATGATGTGCTGTACAGCAGCGCCTGCTGAAGCGGACCTGTTTTCTCGCCAATAAATTTCTGTGAAACGAGATCGGTATAGGGAAAGCCCATGTTCTTCAAAGATAAGGAATCCTATCTAAACGAAGTGGCACCCCATCTGCGGTGATTGCCCGCCATCGAAAATTACGTTGCTGGAGATATTCGAAGGCCACGGGCGGCAGCATGGCTAAGCCCGGTATTCTTGTGCCAGTAGCGAGCATGCCGAGGACTCCACAGACCAGCCACTGTCCACGCCGCGCGTAGTAAAATGCGGCCGACGGTAAGGAGCAGAAAAATACTCTCCGAGTAGGCGATGTGGAGAAAATAGGCAGTGGGAAAACGGCGCAGAAGAGCACGGCGCGTCGCGCCACCACGGTGTCGTATTCCATTTGCACCAAGCAGAAAGAGATAAATCAACGCGGCCGCGCAGCAGCAATTTGAAAGCACGACGGCAACCGCGTGCCATTCGGGAATGAACAGATGCGCAACCCGGATCGCCATCGGGAAAACCGGCAGCCAGACGATCAAATGCTCGCGATTCCCCGCTTGATGTGGATAACCGTGCTGCGCGAGATCGAGAAAATGCGACGCATCCCAGCGTTTCCAAATACCAAGCCAGCTTTCACTGGGGATGGTCTCTTGAAAAACGAGCACGGCACACACGCCGAAGGCAAAAGTGATGATGGTGGTGCAGCAACTGACCGCGACTGGGTAAGTAACGCGACTAATCCGGTCGTTAAATCCCAATAACGACCTCCGCAGCTTGAGCATTCGGAGGCTGTCGTTGCTCATTTCTTCTCGAACACCTCCACCGCATTCCACTCTTGGTCGGGCGGGGTCTGCTCGTATTCCAAGGAGCGCTCGAGATACATTTTCGCCAGCAGATCCTCCGGGTAAAATTCGAGGAAACGTGAGAACAAGATTTTGGACTGGGTGAAATCGCGATCGCGAAACTTTCGGATGCCTTCCTCGTAGGTTTCCAGCCAGATCAATAATTCCTGATCCGGGTTGCTATCGCGTGCTTCGACAATGGTGAAAACCTCGACCGGCTCGGTTTTGCCTTTCACCTGCGCGCGCGCCACCGAGCGCAAATAAAATTCATCGCGAATCAAATTCGCCACCGTCGCGCCGACCAGAATGTCGACACCGAAACCACGCGTCAGCCCTTCCAGACGCGACGCCAGATTGACGGCATCGCCGATGACCGTGAGATCCGCGCGATCCTGCGAACCGATATTTCCAGCGAGAACATCACCCTGATTAATGCCGACGCCCATTCCCAGCGGCATGCGGCCTTCCGCGTGCCACGCGTTGTTTAGTCGCGCCAACTCGCGTCGCATCCCCAGAGCGGTGTGCGCAGCCGCCTTCGCATCCTTCGCCTTACCCTGACTTTTTACATTCCCCCATACCGCCATGATGGCATCCCCGATAAACTTATCGAGCGTGCCGCCATTCTGAAAAACGAGATTGGTCATGGCGCTCAGGTACTCATTAAGATGCCGGACCAATTCTTCCGGATCGGCTTTTTCACTCAAAGTGGTGAATCCGACAATGTCGGAGAACAGAATCGTGGCTGGCATGCGCGAACCTTTCAACGAATTGAAGTAGCCGCCGGGATTCTCGAGGATTTCTTTGACCAGATTCTTGGAAACGTAACGCTCGAGCGTGCGTCGGGTGCGCAGCTTTTCCATGCGCTCGACGATGTAATCGATCCCGAGAGTGCTACCGCCGCAGAGGAGCAAAGTGGAAAGCACGGGAACAGTTGCGAGAAAGAAGCCGGACTGATCGTAGGCAATACGCGCGGCCGTGAAATAAATCACGCTAACCGTGATTAGGAAAAGCAGTGAAAGACTGGGACGACGCAAAACCGGAATGACGCCCCATCCAATCAGCCCCGCCAACGGGACCAAACCGAGCATTATTCCGGTCGGTGTTTGGCGCAAAAACTCGTGTTCCACGGTCGCTGCGATTACTTGCAAATGGACGGACGGTCCCGGTGTCGCCGGATGCATCGGGGTATCGATGACGTCGTGCAGGATTTGCGCGGATCCGCCAACGACTACGATTTTGTTTTTAAATTTTGCGCCGTTACCGTAATTCGCTTTCCAATAGCTCGGGTGGAAAACCTCCCACAGCGGGAAGGGAACGTAGGCATCATTTGAGCTGAAACGAAAAAGGTGATCTCGCTGGTCCTGGGGAATATCGGCCTTGTGTCCAAGTTTCGTTAGCGCCCGCGCGGCAAGCGAAACGTAGAGATCATCGTCGGCGAACAACGCATTCCCGGCAAGTTGACGATCGGACGTAAAAAAACGAGCCGCCCGCAATTTCCCGTCAATCACGTCATTCCAATAATTAATGAATCCGACGCGATCATCCTTTTGCGCGGGCTCGGGAATCAGTTGCGAATTTGGAAATACAACAGTGGGCGCCGTTCCTTCCTGTCTTCGCATCTCCGCCGTATCCTGCATATCCACATTCATTGCGATGATGACCCGATCGCGATAGCGATCCAAGGCCGCCCGAAAGGCCGGGTCCCCGTCATTCGGGTTATTGAAAACCATGTCAAACATGACCAGGCGCGCGCCGGCCCCAAACAAGCGATCCAGCAGAAGCGCCCAGACCTCTCGCGACCACGGGAACGGCCGCTCGGTCATCAATTCAAACGCGCGATTACCCGCGATCTCTTCCTTCCCGATCGTCGCATCCAGTTGCAACGATTGCTGATCGATTCCCAGAAAAATCAAGTCGTCGTGCGTCGGAGTTTTCCAGCCCTCTTTGCGCAGCAAATCCTCAAAACTTTGTTCGCCCCGCCATGGCATCGAGATGAATGGCAACGCCGGGAAAAAGTAGCCGGCAAAAACCACCACCGTCCAAAACAGACAGATTGCGGCAAAGGCCAAACGACGATGGCGTGCGAGCCAGTTCACTCGAAGATTTTAGAAAATTGCACAGGAACCGCCAATCCGAAAGGTGGCATTGGCTTGCAGCCAATGGAGGTTAGGCTGCTAGCCTGACTCGGCCGAGCTTCCAGCTTGTCGACTCGCCTTACCATTTCGATGGCAGGATACCCGCAGGCCGAGTCGGGCTAGCAGCCTGACCTCCAGAGCACGTCTCGCGAAGTATCGACGACACGCGTTGGAGGGGTGAGCTCTGGCAGCCCGATTGGAAACGCGAACTTTGCAGCCGGTACAGCTGCCGCTACAGGTTCCCGCGATGGAAGCTGAACTTCTTTGCCCGGCCTGTCGGATTCCATTGACCGAAATGCGCACGGGCACGGGCATCATCTGGCGTTGCGAAAAATGCGATGGGCGCGCAGTGGGCCTGCAATTGTTGCGTCGCACCTTCACTCCGGAATCGATCAATCCGCTCTGGCTCCACGCCATTCATAACGAGGGAAGCAGTGCCCGGCCGTGTCCTTCGTGCAGTAACCCAATGATCGAAGTCGCACTGGATAGTAGCAGTGGAATCAAACTTGAAGTCTGTAAAATTTGCGAATTTGTCTGGTTCGATAAGGGCGAAACACAACCGCTGCAAGTGCGTCCACCGCCCAAGCCGCCGCCAGCACTACTCCCACAAAAAGCGCGCGAAGCGATCGCATTGGCAAGAGTTCAGCAACTCGCCGAGCAGGCGCGCGGTCCCGATTTCGACAGCGCGCCACCCGACGAATGGTGGAAATCGATCGCCGCGTTTCTCGGAATGCCGGTGGAATTCGACGCGCCGGCGGAGGAACGGCGTCCGGTTGTCACCTGGTTTCTGGCCGCAGTCATCATCACGGCAAGCGTTCACTCCTTTTTTCATCTTCACGAAGCCGTGCAGCTTTTCGGATTAATTCCAGCGCAGGCGACACGAATGCACGGCTTGACTTTCGTCACGTCATTTTTTCTGCACGCCGGAATCATTCACCTCGTCGGCAACATGTATTTTCTTCTCGTCTTCGGCGACGACGTGGAAAATTTTCTGCGTCCGCTGCGTTACATCGGGCTGATTGCGATCGCGGCTTTTGTCGGCGACCTCATCCATATTGCATCGGAACCAAACTCGACGATTCCCTGCATCGGGGCGAGCGGAGGCATTGCTGGAGTGATCACATTCTACGCCTTGGCATTTCCGGAGGCGAAGGTCGGATTCCTATGGCGTTACTTTTTTAACTTCCATTGGATTCGACTGCCGGCCTGGTTCGTTTTCGTGCTCTGGATTTTTTTTCAAATTATCGGCGCGTATGAGCAAAAGATCGGAATCAGCTCGGTCTCGTCATTTGCGCATTTGGGCGGCGCCGCGGTCGGGCTGGCGGCGTGGGCAGTCTGCAGAAAAAGCTCTGGGTTGATTGCCTCTAACCAAGGAACAGCATCTTCCTAGGCGTCGAATTGATCATTTCGCCCATTTGGCGAATAGACGTTTGGGCGCCAACGAAGCGGCGCCCTCCAATTGTTAGGCTGGAGGAACACGCTTCGTCGTGTCCCAAAATTTCAGGCGGCGCGGCGTCCGCGAGGGAACTGCTCGATTCCACCTCGGAAATTGTTTGTCATTTACTAGGGACGGCCTATTTTCCCCGCCCGACGTACGATGCGTCGTAAGATCTGCACACCTGATCCCGCCAATGCGGGATTACATCAGCGCGCGAGGTCGCGCAGATCACCTATATAATAAGAACAGCACGCTGAAAGGAGGCCCGAACCAAAATTCGGGAATAACAAAATGCCGAGAGCAACAAACGCCCCGGCCAGTCGCGAACGGCGACGCCGGGTGTTAAGAAAAGCGAAAGGTTATCGCGGACGCCGATCGAAACTTTTCCGTTACGCCAAAGACGCGACCATGAAAGGTCAATATTGGGCCTACCGCGATCGCAAAACACGAAAACGCAATTTCCGCATGCTGTGGATTCAGCGGTTGAATGCCGCTGCTCGCGCCAATGGCATGACGTACAGCCGCCTGGCTGAAGGTTTGAAAGCGGCCGGCATTGTTCTGGATCGCAAAATCCTCGCCGACTTGGCCGTGACCGACGAAAAAACTTTCGCCTCCATCATTGAACAGGCGAAAGGCGCGCTGGAAAAGAAATCGAAGGCGAAAAAAGCAGCCTAAGCTGCTCGTTAAAAAGTTAAAAGGTTGAAACGTTAAATCGGTTGGGCGGAACGTGCCTTTCCGTTGTAACGATGTAACGCTTTTAACAATTTAACCCTTCCAACCATGCATCCGCTCGAACAATTGCGCGAGGAAGCACTGGCGCAGATCGCGTCGGCACCAGACGGCCGCGCCCTCGAAGCGGTACGGGTGAAGTTCCTCGGCCGTGGCGGAACCGTCACCGAATGGAGTGACAAAATGAAGTCGCTGCCGAGAGAGGAAAAGCCGGCTGTCGGAAAACTGCTAAACGAGATCCGCACCGCAGTGACAGTGGCGATTGAAACGCGTGCCGAGAATTTTCGCGCCGAAAAAGAATCAGCCGCGGTTGCGAACATCGACATTTCGCTCCCGGGAACTTCACATGAGCGCGGCGCAATTCATCCGCTTACGCAGATGCTCGATCGCAGTATCGGTGTTTTTCGCCGGATGGGATTCGCGCTCGCCGAAGGCCCCGACATCGAGACGGAATGGCATTGCTTCGACGCGCTAAACACTCCGGCTGATCATCCCGCACGCAACGAGCAGGACACATTTTATCTTCCGGATGGCCGGCTTTTGCGCACCCACACTTCGACCGTGCAAATCCGCACGATGGAATCGGCGCCACCGCCCATTCGCGTGATCGCTCCCGGCGCGGCTTATCGGCGCGATGAAGTCGATGCCACGCACGGCGCACAGTTTCACCAGATCGAAGGGCTCTACGTTGATGAAAAGGTCAGTGTCGCCGATCTCAAGGGCACGCTGGAATTCTTTCTGCGCGAGCTTTTCGGCGCCGACACCGCCGTGCGTTTTCGTCCGCATTATTTTCCGTTCACCGAACCGAGTTTTGAAATTGATGTGAAATCGAGCGCGCTGAAAGGCGGCGAACAATGGGTTGAAGTCTGCGGCTGCGGAATGGTGCATCCGGCCGTTTTCGAAGCGGTCAACCAATCCCGCCGCGACAACGCTTACGATCCGGAAAAATGGACCGGGTTTGCCTTCGGTCTTGGGATGGACCGGTTGGCGATGATTTTGTTCGACATTCCTGACATCCGCTTGTTCGCGCAAAATGATCTGCGCTTCTTGCGACAATTCGCATGAACATTCGCCCCAAACTTCAAATAGCATGTCATCCCGAGCGAAGTCGAGGGATCCCACCGCGAAACGTACAGGTTGCGCAACGGGATTCCTCGACCCCGAAGGATCGGGGCTCGGAATGATAAAAGCGCAAAATGAAATTTTCCGTTAACTGGCTGCGCGAATTTGTGGAGCTGCCGCCAAGCATCGAAGCGCTGGCGGAATTGCTCACGATGTCGGGCGTTGAAATCGAGGCCATCGAAAAACGCGGCGCCGATTTTGACCACGTCGTCATTGCGCGGATCGACGACTCAAAACCGCACCCGAATGCGGATCGACTCAGTGTTTGCATCGTTGACGACGGGAGCGGAACGAAACGCCAGATTGTTTGCGGCGCGAAAAATTACAAAGTGGGCGACAAAGTGCCGCTGGCGTTACCCGGAGCGGAGCTGAGCGGTGGCCTCAGGATTCGCGCGAGCAAACTGCGCGGAGTCGAAAGCGAAGGAATGCTTTGCAGCCCCAAGGAACTTGGCATCGCCGAGGACGCGGCCGGGCTGCTCATTCTGTCGCCCGAAGTAAAAATCGGCGCGCCGATTCGTGATTTGTTCCCGCCGGACACCGTTCTCGATGTCGAAATCACGCCGAATCGCGGCGATTTGTTGAGTCATTTCGGTTTGGCGCGCGAGATCGCGGCGCTAACAAACAAACCGGTTCGGTTGCCTTCCACGTCGGCAGGCGGTGCGCCTGCCCTGCAAAAGAAGGGCGTCGTCATTTCAGCAATGCGCGAATGTCCATTTTATTCCGCGCGCCGAATTGAGAACGTCAAGGTCGGGCCAAGTCCGGATTGGTTGCGCGCGAAAATCGAAAGCGTCGGCATTCGTTCCATCAATAACGTCGTCGATGTCTCGAATTTCGTAATGCTCGAGCTGGGCCAGCCCACTCACGCTTTTGATGCGGAAAAACTCGACGGCGACATCAACGTGCGACTGGCGCGCGAGGGCGAAAAGTTTCTCGCCCTTGATGGGAAAACGTACGCGCTGACCCCCGACAACCTGGTCATCGCCGACGATCAACGCGCCGTTGGAATCGCGGGAGTAATGGGTGGCGAGGAAACGGGGGTGACCGACTCCACGAAAAATGTGCTACTGGAAAGCGCGTATTTCCTGCCGGCAAGCATCCGACGAACCGCGCGGGACTTGAATTTGCCGAGCGATGCCAGTTACCGTTTTGAACGCGGCGTTGACCCGCAAATGATTTTTGGGGCCTCAGAACGGGCGACAGACCTAATCTGCGAAGTCGCCGGCGCGACGCCAGCGCGCACAATTGCGGTCGCGGGCGAGGTGCCGCCGAACCCGCCGGATGTCTCAATGCGCTACGGGCGCGCCGATGAGCTCCTGGGCATTCACATCGAGCCCGCAACGGCGGATGAGATTCTAACGAGATTTGGACTAAGCAGAGGCGATTCAGCGAACCGACGAGAATCAGGTTCGTCATGGAAAATTCCAAGCTACCGGCGCGATCTTCAGCGTGAAGTCGATTTGATCGAAGAAGTCATTCGCGGGCATGGCATTGAAAAAGTTCCGAGCGAGGACCGTAGCCGCTTCACGCCGCTGAGCGCAGCAGACCGCAATTACGATTTCGAGGCCAAGTTGCGACGCAACCTGGTCGCCCTCGGTTTGTCGGAAGCGCGTACCTCATCGTTGATCGCGCGTTCGGAAGTCGCGAGGGCCAACGGCGCAATCGAGTTGCGTAATCCGCTAAGTGAAGATCATGTGGCCCTGCGAACCACTCTGATTCCGGGTTTGCTTGCAGCGGTCGAGCGAAACATCCGGGCTGGCGCAGAGCGGATCGCGATCTTTGAAATCGGCAACGTTTTTGCCCCGCCGACCGGCGAACAACAACGCAAGCTGGCAATGGCGCTGTGCGGCCAGGCCGCTTCAGCCAAAAACTGGCGTGCCCAAAAGAAGCGGGCACTCGATTTTTTTGATCTGAGAGGGGCGCTCAATGCATTGGGCACGTTCGAGTTTCGTCGCGGCAAACAATCAGGCTTCGCTTTGAGTGCGGAAATTTTTCACGGACGAGATCGGATCGGCCATGGCGGGCAGCTCTCCAGCGCAAGTTCTTTTGGCGCAACCACACCGGTGTTGGTGGCAGAAATCGATCTCGCGACTATCGCCCAAGCAACCGAACACGCGGAACGGTTCAAAGAAATCGATCGCTATCCGGCCGTGACACGCGACGTGGCGATGTTTGTCGGCCCGGAAGTCACGCACGCAGAAATCGTTGGAGTAATCGCAGCGGCTAACGAGGCTTTGCTGGAGAAGGTGGAGCTATTCGATTTATTTATGGAAAATGATGCCAAAGAACTGTCGCAAGCACGAAAGTCGCTGGCCTATTCATTGACATATCGCGACAAAAATCGCACACTGACTAACGAAGAAGCGAGCGCGGCGCACGCGCGGATTCGTGAGCGGTTGCGAAGCGATATTGGTGCGGAATTGCGCGAGTAGTTCTTTTGACATAACTGGGAGTTGTTGGTTGAGAGTTGAGCAGGAAACCAGTGCTTTTCTCTCAACTCTGAACTGACAATTCTCAGTGCTTTACCCTGCGTTGTTCGAGATACAGGTGAGATTCCCGAACCGATACATTTAACTAAGGAGGCTTGGTCGCGTCTTGGGGAATATGGCACGCCTTAATTGGAAGTCAGACGCTCTCGCGACGGTCATCCGCCCGTTACCGAAAGGGACGGGAGATCCGCCTAAACGGCATCTGCGGGGTAATACTTTAAAAAGCCGGGTCGAAGACTTCGATTCGGCTTTTTTTGTTCTCGCAATCCCGTCATCCCAAGCGAAGTCGAGGGAGATGTAGAGGCGCTTGCCACAAGCGCCGCTACAACGCTTCCATCCGCTTCAACGCTTCAACCCTAACCGCTCGCCCCTTGCCTGCGGATTTGAATTTCTTTCACGACGATCGACAATCCCCACCAACAATGCGCGCTCTGCTCGCCCTTGAAGACGGCCGAATTTTCGAGGGCGAATCGTTTGGTGCCACCGTGACGTGCGTCGGCGAGATTTGTTTCAATACGTCGATGACGGGTTATCAGGAAGTGCTGACCGATCCGTCGTATCGCGGACAAATCGTGGCGATGACTTACCCGTTGATCGGAAATTACGGAACGAACGCGACCGACCAGGAAAGTAGCCAGCCGCATGTCCGCGGTTTCGTTATCGAAGAGCTGAGTGAAGCTCCGAGTAACTGGCGCGCCGAAGAATCGCTCGATGATTATCTGCGGCGATGGGAAATTCCCGGCCTGCAGGGCGTCGACACCCGCGCGCTGACTAGGCATCTGCGCACTCGCGGGGCGATGAAGGCCTGTCTTACCACCGAAATCACTTCGCACGAAGAGGCGGTTCGACGCGCGGTCGACGGTGAAGGCGTGGTCGGAATGGATTATGTGCGCGAGGTCACGACGCCGAATGTTTTTCAATGGGACCCAGATGATCAACTGAGCCGGCAATGGACGTTACAAACCGGCGATCAAGCGCCGCAACTCCCGCCCGTTCGTCATCGCATTGTGGCATTTGATTACGGGATGAAACGCAACATTTTGCGCTCGCTCCGCCAGCGGGGATTCGGCGTGACCGTTGTCCCGGCGACAACCACGGCAGATGAAGTGCTCGCTCTCAATCCAGACGGCGTTTTTCTTTCCAATGGACCCGGCGATCCCGAAGCCCTGCCATATGTCCATGAAAGCGTTCGCGGTCTGATCGGCCGTAAACCGATTTTTGGAATTTGTCTCGGGCACCAGGTGCTTGGCTTTGCCTACGGTGGGCGGACTTTCAAACTGAAATTCGGACATCGCGGCGGAAACCAGCCGGTGAAAGATTTGCGATCGGGCAAAGTGGCAATCACCGCGCAAAATCACGGGTTTGCGGTCGATCCTGAGTCCTTACCAAAAGAGATCGAGGTCACGCATATCAATCTGAATGACGGCACGGTCGAAGGAATGCGACACAAGGAGCTCCCGATTTTCAGCGTACAATATCACCCCGAAGCCGCGCCGGGCCCACACGACGCCAGTTACTTCTTTCGAGCAATTCGCGCAATTGATCGATCGACAAAAGCTGTAGCCGGCATCGGTGATTGCCGGCCGTCTGGGCTCTCGCGGAGCTCGCCCTTCCAAAGTTCCGTCGTCTAATTGCGAATTCAATCCGGGATGTAGCCGCCTCGCTCGGTCGAGGCAAAGACACGGCGGCTGAGCGCCATGGCTATAATTGACCGTTACCAATTTCAGGCGGACGTTTCAGAACATGTTCAATTCTACAATTCCAAGAAGTTTGAAGGTGGCGGTCGCAGCTGGATTTATTTCCGCGCTTGCTTTATCGCCGGTCGCGCTCGCGGCCGAGCAAGGGAAAGAGAATCTCGACGCCTCGGCCTCCAAAGAGATTACCGGCGAAGTTGTTGATATGATGTGCTACGTCGATCACAACGCGGTGGGTGATAAACATGCGGGTTGCGCGGCCAAATGCATAAAAGGCGGCGGCCCGGTCGGCATTGTTTCCGATGGCAAAGCTTATCTGATCGTCGGTGATCATAAGCCGATGAACGATCAGCTGGCGGAATACGCCGGCAAAACGGTCACGGTTAAAGGCAAAATGGCGGAGCGCGGTGGCGTCGCCATGCTGGAGAACGCCGAGATCGTTAAGCAATAGTTAGGGTTAAGAATTAAATCGGCGCGCAGTCGAAAAGTGCGCGCCGTTTTTGTTTTCAGCCATGCTGTTTGCCGGCATTCGGTTGCGCCCAACCACGGGGACGTCGCCTCTACCTGTCTTCATCCTGAAGCGCGCGTAGACGCTGAGAGACCTCCCGATTGCAAGTTACGTCACGCAGCTCGGTTCGGGATCACGGGCTTGTTCGCGCGCAAGGACAGCACCTCACGCAGCATTCGCACACTGTCGTGAACAAGCCGAATCTTGCTGCCTTCATGATGGTTCCAGCGCACCGGAATTTCCCTGAGTCGTAGTCCGGCACGTTGGGCAAGAAGAAGCAGTTCCACGTCAAAGCCAAAGCCGATGACCTTCGCCGATTCAATAATTGGCCGGCACGCCTCCATTCGAAAGGCTTTGAAACCACATTGCGTATCCCAGAACGGCAGACCCGTTGCCACCCTCACCACCAGGTTAAAAACGCGGCCGCCTTGCTCGCGCCGCCAAGGCTGACGATTTCCGATTAGTTTGCGATCGAGCGCGCGTGAACCAAACGCGATGTCCACTTCCCCGCGCGCGATTGGCTCGACAATTTTTGGAAGCTCATCAATCGGCGTCGACAGATCGGCATCAAAAAAAACTCCGATCGGTTTGGTTGCGCTGGACAATCCCGTTCGCACGGCTGCGCCTTTGCCGCGATTTGGAAAATTCTCCAGTAATCGAATCGCTACCGACGAAGGCACCGCCGAGACTTTGCGGATCACTTCGCCGGTCGAATCGGTCGACCCGTCATTGACGACGATCACCTCGCTTGTCGGGCTTTCCTTTTCCAGATAGGCGATCGTTACCGCGACAGTATCGCCAATGCGCACCGCTTCGTTAAACGCGGGAATGGCGACGGAAATTGGAGGAAGCATGAATCGCTATCAAAGTGTGTCGGTTGTGACCGCGGAATTCGCAAGCCAGAAGCTCGTCCTACTTCATTTGTAAATCTCGATTACGAACTTGCCGTCCTCGCCAAGATAACCGCGATACATCCCGCTGGTATTAAAAGGCAGTGTCACATTTCCGTTTTTGTCCACTGCAATCAGACCACCTGTGCCGCCGAGTTTTTGCGCATCGGCCAAGGCGCGTTCCGCCGCTTCCGCCAACGACATCCCGCGCAGCTCCATCAACGCAGAAACCTGGTGCGCGACCACTGCCCTAATAAAAAATTCGCCGTCGCCCGTGCAGGAGATCGCGCAGGTCGCGTTGTTCGCATAAGTGCCGGCGCCAATGATGGGCGAATCACCCACCCGACCCGGAAGTTTATTGGTTGTCCCGCCAGTCGAAGTTGCGGCGGCCATGTTCCCTTGCGTATCCCGCGCCACCGCGCCGACGGTTCCGTGAGACTCCGCCTCGGAGATAATAAACTTTTTACCGCCTTCCGCGTCCGCCTTCGCCTTTTGCAACTCCTCCCAGCGATGCTGCGTGAAAAAATATTTCGCGTCTACCAATTCGATACCGTTTCCCTTAGCGAATTCCTCAGCGCCGCTCCCGACCAGCATCACATGCTTCGATTTCCCCATGACGGCGCGCGCCAGGACGATCGGATTGCGGACATGCTCTGACGTGGCGACCGCGCCGGCGCTCAGGGTTTTTCCATCCATGATCGCGGCATCCATTTCGTGTGTGCCGGCGCTGGTAAAGACAGAGCCTTTGCCGGCATTGAAATGCGGATCATCCTCCAGCACTCGGACCGAAGCTTCGACTGCATCGAGGCTCGATCCGCCGCGGTCCAGAATTTCACGACCGGCGCGGAGAGCATGCTCGATTCCAGCGCGATATTCCTGCTCGCGTTCCGCAGTCATTTTACTGCGCTCGATCGTGCCGGCTCCACCATGGACCGCGAGTGCGATTCGATGGGCCTTTTGTTTCATTGTTGGCGAATTTTCCTGGGCGGGCGCAGCTAATCCGCAAAGAGCCAAAGCCAAACAACCAATTGCCAGCGAAGTCAACTTCATGATAGGAAAGAAACAACGTGATTGTTTTTAATCCGCGCGCAATCTCGAGACGGATGCGAAATTTTATTCGCTTTCACAAATGGCTACTGCGGCCATTGAAGCGATTTGTTCACCGACGCATTTTCCGCTTTTCCGTCTGAGGAACTAAGGCACGTTCCGTAACCATGCCGACCCGGGAAGCAGATAGCGCGACCATTCCGGCTAATCCGGTCGTTGTCGTTCAAGGAGTCGGACATCTCAGCCGCGAATTTATGCGCGAAGTGGGAAGTCTCTTCTGGTTCATGGTTCACACCTTGGACGAAATGGTGGAGCGGATGCGGGAAGGCCGCGTTCCATTTCGCGCTGCGAGTTTTTTCGAGCACTGCGAGCGTGCCGGTGTCGGTTCAGTTCCGCTGGTCGGTCTCGTTTCGTTTTTTCTCGGCCTAACCATGGCTTTGTTGACGGGTTATCAATTGCAGCGCTTCGGCACCGAGCGCCTCGTTCCCGGGTTGGTGGCAATCGCTTTTACCCGCGAGCTCGGGCCGTTGATCACGGGGATCATGCTGGCTGCCCGAGTCGGAGCCGCTTTCACTGCGGAATTGGGAACGATGAAAGTCTCCGAGGAAGTTGAAGCGATTGAGGCAATGGGGATCGGACCGTTACGATTCCTTGTCGGGCCGCGCATGCTCGCGCTTTTCTTCCTGATGCCCTGTCTTTCCACCATTGCGAACCTGGCGGCCATTTTCGCGAGTTGTCTCGTTTCGCGCGCTTATTTCAGCATCGCGTTCGTCTATTTTTTTGATCTGGTCCGTGACGCTCTTCTCATCCGTGACATTATCACTGGCGTTCTCAAAAGCTTTTTGTTCGGTCTACTAATTGGTGGGATCGCCTGCTATCGGGGTCTTTCCGTGAAGGGCGGCGCGGCCGGCGTTGGGACAGCCACTACCTCAAGCGTGGTTACCGCCATCGCCACCGTAATCGGATTCGATACTCTATATAATATCGTTTACACCGTTTTCTTTCCGACATGACAAATTCATACGTTGCCGAACTGCGCGATGTAACGATGCGATTCGAAGACAAGCTCGTCCTCGACGATCTTTCATTGAAGATTCAGCCGCAGGATCGACTTGTCATTCTCGGGCAGAGCGGCAGCGGCAAGAGTACCATTCTCCGCCTTATTCTCGGCATTCTTTATCCAAATGCCGGCTCGGTCTTCTTCAAACAATTTGAGATCACCAGGCTGCCACGGAGAAAGCTGCAACGAATCCGGCGGCACATTGGAATGGTCTATCAATATTCCGCCCTGCTCAGTTCGCTCACAGTTCGCGACAACGTCGGCCTTCCTCTGGAGGAAACGACTGATAAAAGCCAGGATGAGATCGATACAATCGTAGACGAAAAGCTGGAACTGGTTGGGATGAAGGACTCCAGAAATTTGATGCCATCGGAACTGAGCGGCGGAATGAGAAAAAGGGTTAGTCTGGCGCGGGCGCTTGTACTCGAGCCCGAGCTGATTCTTTTCGACGAACCCGTCGCCGGACTCGATCCCGTAATGTCTTCGGTGATTGACGAACTAATTATCACTCTCAGCGAAAAGGCGAGGGTCACTTCGATCATCGTGACTCACGAAATGGAGAGCGCATTTCGCATCGCCACACGCATGGCTATGTTGTATCAGGGTAAGATAATCGAGGAAGGTAAACCCGAAACATTGAAGCAATCGAAAAACCCGGTGGTTTCACAATTCTTAAGCGGCAGCACCGAAGGCCCCATTCTCGATGAGATAAACCATGCAGATACGGCGTAACGAAGTTCTCACTGGATTATTAGTCGTTGCCACCCTCGCGGTCCTGACGGGGATTCTCGTGCTATTGGGAGCGCCGGGGCTCTTCCGACCGCTGACTACTTACAAAATATATTTTGATAATGCTGCCGGTATTAAACTGGGCGCGCCGGTTTTGCTGGCTGGTCGCAAGATCGGGCAAGTCGCGAAGTTGTTTTCCCCCGTTTCAAAGGAGGAAAGTCAACGCGCGGTGGACGTCGCAAAATCTCTGCGCGAGGCGGAGGCAAACGCCACTCCCGCACCCGAGAAGGCCCCGCGCTATGAAGTTCGGGTCGATGTGCAAGTGGATCGCGGTGCCCTGCTTTATCGCGATTCCAAGGCGCGCATGATTACACTTGGGCTTCTCGGCGAAGTTGCGATTGACTTCACCGAAGGGACAGAGTCTTCCGGCCGCGCAAAATCCGGCGAAGTATTCGCGGGCGAACGTGTGCCGGACTTCGGGGAGGCCATCGCCAGAATGCTCGATATTATCGCGCCGGTGGCGACGGAAGCGACCGCTACTTTCAAACAACTCGAATTAACTGCGCAAAACCTGAGTCATATCACCGACGAAACCTCGGAACTGAATCTTGCCCTCGGTCAGTTCAAGAATCTGGGCGAACATCTTAATCAGCTGACTGGTCCGGAGAGCGCCCTTTCCAGTTCACTGTCGAACTTGAATCAAATCACCACCGATTTGACCAAGAACGACAACATCGCGGTAACTCTGCAAAACCTTCGCGGTTCTTCGGAAAAGTTGAAGTCAACTCTGACTTCGCTCGGACCTTCTCTTCAAGAAAGCGCAGAGAACGTGAAAGACGCCACGGCGACGTTGAAATCGCAACCATGGCGTCTGGTCTGGCCGAGCACAAAGAAGTATCCGGAAAAAGCCCAACCAGCAACTGCGGCTGGACAAAATGTTAAAGCCGCCAAGTCGAACCGATCTCCACGGCCTAGTCCAACTCCGGAGCGCGGAGCTTCCAGATAGCTAAAAAATACTTCAAAAATAGTTGCGAAATTAGTTTGCACATAATTGACAGACTGCTAGGAAAGTCGTCATGGACTTATCACTTAGGCAGTTGGAACAAGCGGTTTCTATTCGTCGCCAGATCGATGTCCTCGAACGAAGGTTCGCGGGTTTAGTTGGTGGGGGACGCGCTACTACCAGCGCGGGGAGAAAAACTGGAGGTGGCCGACGTCGCACCATGTCGGCAGCAACACGAGCCAAGATTGCGGCGGCTGCGCGCAGACGCTGGGCCAGGGTTCGGGGCAAACGTAAAGCTGGAGGTGGCGGAACGAAAACTCGCCGTCGCGGCCGTATGTCTCCGGCAGCGCGAAAGAGACTCAGCGATATGATGAAGGCGCGCTGGGCCGCGCGCCGGAGAGCTGGAAAATAAAGTAATCGAAAGCAACAATTCAAAAGGACCGCGTAGCTCGCTGCGCGGTCTTTTTATTTCTGCAAATTAAGGAAGTTCAGAACAGCTCTTTCATCATCACTAAAATCCGGAATTTCTTCAGCTTCATCAAGCTTGGTTTTTAATCCTTCGATTAAATCGCCGTCGAGATACGATTCCACAATTGCCGGATGAACATAACATTTCCGACAAATCGTCGGCGTATTACGCAATAGCTTTGCCGCTGCGGCGATGGCGTTTTTGACATTCGACTTCGCTTCCTTCTTGGTCGCAAACTTCTCCTGCGCGTTAAGCGCCATTGCCGTCAGAACTGTGCCCGCCCAAGTGCGGAAATCCTTGGCGGTGAAATCTTCGCCCGTTATTTCCCGAAGATAATCATTCACATCCTGGGAGGTGACGTTGCAAAGTTTGCCGTCGTCGTCGAAATACTGAAAAAGATCCTGACCCGGCAAATCCTGTAACTTGCGGACGATCTTCGCGACCCGGCGATCCATGAAATCTACTTCGTGTTCCTTGCCGCCTTTGCCGCGGAACCGGAATCGCAACTTCTTTCCTCGTACCTTGACGTGGTGGTCTTTCATCGTGGTCAGACCAAAAGACTTGTTTTGTCTGGCGTACTCCTCGTTGCCAACACGGATGAAAGTGCGCTCCAGTAATTGCACGACCGCTGCCAATACCTTTTCTCGTTTGAGTCCCGGTAACTTCAAATCGGCCTGAACCCGCCGCCGAATTTTTGGCAGCGCCGCGGCAAAGGTCAAAATGCGGTCATATTTATTCTCATCGCGAATGGTCCGCCAGCGCTCATGATAGCGATACTGCTTTCGGCCGCGATCATCGCGTCCCGTAGCTTGAATATGCCCATTGGATAACGGGCAAATCCAGACGTCGTGATAAGCCGGCGGAATGGCAAGCCGCCCAATTCGAAGCAAACGGGATTCGTCCCGAATCAATTTTCCTTCGGTATCAAAGTATTGAAAGGACTCACCGTTGCGTTTGCGAGTGTAACCAGGGCGCGTGTCGCTGACATAACGAAGCCCGGCTTCTTCCGCAGCGTCAGCGGGATCAGTAACAATATCGGAACGCTTCCGACTGCCTTTCCTCACGTTGTTTAATCGGATGCAGCTGGGAAATAGCGTGCACGGCGCCGCTATCGTGCAGCGAGCCGATTAGGCGCCGTAACTTTTGGTGAACTTCTTGCGCGACTCGCCTTCGGCACCAGTCACGGGCGATTCCGGTTCCTGAGCGGCCGGCTCGCCAGCCGGAGCGGTCGCCGGGGCGCTCTTCTCTGGAGGAGCAGCGGAAGCACCTGCCCGGGCTACTTCGACATAAGCGAGCTGCAAGTTAGAAAGCGCGTTCCGCAGCACCGTTGATTCTTCGCTGGTTAAATTGCCGCGCGTTTTTTCCTGAATCATCGCCAGTTGATCGATGAACATCTTTGCCACTTCCAGGTTCACTTCCCCTTTTCCGGTCTGCGGGTTTGGAATCTGGCCGAGAAAGAGAGCGGCATTCTGCGCTTGCATCAGGACGAATTCGATAAATCGCTGAGTCATTTCTCCCGCATTCGTGCTGGTTTGAACTTCCGCCATACTATTTAGATTTCGCTGTTGCCGGCTTTGCTGGCGGTCGCACAATCGCGAGAACGTAGGGTTGTTTCGCGAAATATTTCGCCGCCACGCGCTTGATGTCGCCCGATGTCACTCCATTCACTTTGGCTACCAGCTCCTGACTATGATTAAAGCCTAATCCATAAAGTTCGTCGAGCGCCGTCATGTAAGCAAAGACATCGTTGCTCTGATTCTGGATTTGTTGCTGGCCGATCAGTTTCTTTTTCGCACGCGCCAGCTCAATCGGCGTCAGGCCTTCGGTGGATAGTTTGCGAATTTCATGCAGAAAGGCGCTCTTCACCGACTCGATTTTTTCCGGATCGGTGCCCAGATAGAAAGCGAACAGACCAGGAGCAAGGGTTTGGATTTGCGAAGCCCCGACATAATAGGCAAGGCCCATTTGCTCACGAATGCGAATAAAGAAACGCGAAGCGAGATCGCTGCTCGCTTCGTCGATCAGCTCGAGAGCATAACGGTCCGGATCAAAAACATCAGTGCCGCGGAACCCTACGACCAGGACCGCTTGCGCTTTTTCGCGCTCGGCTTCTACCACTTTTGTTTCCGTTAAGTAAGGCGACACTGGCGGGCTCTTTAACGCGAGTTCACCTGGAGGCAGTGCGCCAAGTTTTTGCTCGAACAATTCCATCACTTGCTCGGCTTTTACGTTCCCGAAAACCGCGATGACGCCATTCCGTGCTACGATGTAACGATCCCGAAAGGCGAGAAGGTCTTTGGAATCCAGACGCGCAACTGATTCCGGCGTGCCTTCCGATCGAAGCGCAAGCGGATGGTTCAGGAAGAGAGTTCGCTTGAGAAGATTGCGGGCAACTGCAGTCGGCTTTTCATCCTCGTCCTTGATTTTAGCCAATTGAATTTCTTTTTCGCGCGCCACTGCGTCAGGCGGCATGGTAGCGTTGAGCAACACGTCGGCCAAAATATCTGTGCCGAGTGCGAGATCCGGTTGAGTGACATCGAGATTCACTACCAAACTGTTGTTACCACCTTCGGCTGTGATCTCGCCGCCCACTGCTTCCAGGTGATTCGCGATTTGCTCTGCTGTTCGCGTTTTGGTTCCCTTCAAAAGCGACTTGGCGACGAGCCGGGTAATTCCGCTGGTTGCCTCGGTCTCAACTAATAAGCCGCCCCGAAACACCGCCGACATCGCAATCAGAGGCAGGCGCGCATCTTCCCGCACCAGCACACGCAAGCCGTTGGACAACTCGAATTTTTGGATTTGCCCAATCACCGCCGGCACCGCCGTCTCGCTTTTCGATCTGAGCGACCCCTTGGGGTTAAGAGAAACAATGGTGAGATTTTCGTCCGTCAGATATTGAACCGCGACACGTTTGATATCATCGAGAGTTACCTTCTGAATCTTGTCGAGGTATTCGCGGCTGAAGTTCAGATTACGAGTGAGAAACCAGTTGGTGCCGAGGTCGGTTGCCTGACCGCGCATGGTACGGAGAGAAGCTAGTTCCTGCGAAAGCACAATCTTCTTGCCCTTGGCTAATTCTTCAGCGGTGACACCGTCACGCCGAACGTCCTCGATCATTTGCAAGATCAGGTCCTGGGTCGCCTCGCGATTCTGCGGATCCAGGATAGCGTCGACCCCGAGAATTCCGGGATCGCCCGGGGTGTAGGAAAATGCCGAGATAGCAAAAGCCAGCCCCGATTCCTCGCGCACTTTGCGATAGAGACGCGAGCTGTGGCCTTCGCCCAAAATCACCGTCAGAAGATCAAGCGCGGGAACATCGGGATGAGAAATTTCCGGGACGTGCCAGGCCATGGCAAAATGAGTCAACTCCGTTGCGAACTCCTGATGCACTTCGCGCCGTCCAAGTTGGGGCGGCTCAGCCGGGATATAAATTGGAGCGAGGGATTTTGCCGGCCGGTCTTTGAAAAACTCTTCCACCTTTTTCCGGACTTCGGCAGCGCTGACGTCTCCCACGACAACAAAGGCGAGATTGTTGGGCACGTAGCGAGTCTTGTAGTATTCCATTACCTGCTCGTGCGTCAGCTGATTGTAGATATCGATTAGCCCGATCACCGGGAGCCGATAAGGATGTCGTTGATAGGCGGTCGCGAAAAGAAGGTGTGTCACCATGCGACCTGGATCATCCATTCCCATGGCAAACTCGCGCCGGATGACCTCTTGCTCCTTGACGTATTCCCGTGCCGGCAACGTTGAGTTCATCATCGCATCCGCCAGGATGTCGAGTGCGGTCAACGCCCCGTCCTTTGGAACATCGATCCAAAAAACCGTGCGATCGAACGAAGTATAGGCGTTGATGTAACCACCAACGTCCTGAATTTTTTGCGCAATCTTGCTAGTCGATCGCGTCTTCGTTCCCTTAAAGAGCATGTGCTCGAGAATGTGGGAAAGGCCGGCGCCAAGATGCTTATCCTCGGTGGTACTGCCGGCCACGCACCACGCTTGCACGCTTGCCACCGGCGCACTCCGATCTTCCTGAACAATGATGGTCAGTCCGTTCGCCAGCGTCCAGCGTTGCGCAGTATTGGGTGGAAAACTGATGACCGGCGACTCCATCTTTCTCATCGCCTTAAGATTTGCGCGGTTATGCATGAAAGAGGAAAGGCCGCCTCAGGCGCAAGCGGCTCAACCGGCCTTGGGTGCGGGAAGAGATAATTCCTTACCGGTGGAAGGCGGCTCGGGCTGAAACGGTTTCACAAACGCATCGCGAAAATCATAGACCGCTTTGAAATCGTCCATCGAATCCTCATCGGTTTTCCCAAAAATCCCGGCCCCGATCAGATTGAAAACCATGCAACCAATATCCTCGCAGCAGTTCACCCCCCAGTGGGAAAGAACGCTCAGTGCCATCGGGCCAAATTCCCTGAGCGCGTACTGTCGAACGCCTTCCAGCAACTCCGGCCCTGCCACATGCTTAATTGACGCACCTTTGAGTTTTTTCTGTTGTTTAGTCGTAAAATCGAGGGCGTCCCGCAGAAAAATGTAAGCGTCGCGCTGATAACGCGGATCGCTCGCTACAATCGAATCGAGGGCTTCGGTAAATCCAATCTTTTGCATAATAAATCCTGCGTCGGAGCGCGTCTTACGATAAAGGGCAAGGTTCGCTCGAGCAAATCACACGCCGACTTATCACTGGAGCTGCGTTTCGAGAACATCAAGATAGACGGAAAGGGCGTCGCGCCGGCGTGGTATTGCATCGTTGTTCGCGGAAGCGTGCAGGTAATCGCGAAAAGCGCCCGACGCAGTTTTCGCCTGCGTCGCCTCATACCAGTTCATGAAATCATCCACCTCGCTCATGCGCGCGGCAATCTTTTCGCGCAGTGCTCTGCTGTTGGCCAGGCGTTTCGCAAGTCCATGTCTCTTCTTCCGCGCAACTGATTCCGCGGCCAGTTGGTAATCAACGACGATTGGTCGCAACAGCGGATGTGCACGAGTCGTCAACAGCATGAGACGCTCGCCCAATTTTTTTGCCGACACGGTATCAATATTCGATCGGCTCGTTCGTACCGTCTCATCCAAAGTTAACGAATCCTTTTTGTCCCGATCCTGCGCAATCTTTGTCAGCAAACATTCGTCGAGTTGCTCCGAAGTTGCGGCAAAGGTAAGCAGCGCAAATCGCCGTTCGCTGGCTACCCGCGGGATGTTCTCGCGCCAGGTTTTTTCCATCGCGCCCGAATCGCTTCCGAGCCACGGAAAATGCGATTGGAAGTCGGCGAGCATGTCGGTCGATGCACGAGGCAGATCGGCGATATAGCGCGCAAGCTGAGCGTGACCACTGTCATGCTCTAACAACACTCTCAACAGCGCGCTGGCACAAGCACGGTAGAGAGTGCGCGACGGAGAATCGAGCAGAGAGGGGCGTTGAGTCAGGAAGTCTTTCAAGGTCGGCGGATTTGCGGCCACAGTGTCGAGACCATCAAATATCTCGGGACTTTCGTTATCCAGCGTCAGAATTCCGTCGATCAGCCAATCCGGCGGGGCGATGTAGGGCGTTCCAGCCGGCAACGAAGGCAGCGACCGGTAACTCATTTCCAGAAGGACCGCGCGCAATATTTCGCGCTGGAGGACTGCCGGTTGAGAGTCAGGTGTTACCAGAAGGTCGAGTTGAATTTTGAGCCCAGCACCCGTCTGACTGAAGTCGAGCAACACCGGGGGAATCTCGGGAATATTCGCCTGCGGCCGCTGGAGATTGAGCAAAATGGGGACGCTCCATTGGTCCCGCACCTGCAGCAAAGTGAGCACTTTTGATTTCGTCCGTTCCGCTGCATCAGAAACGGCGCTGCGCAGGACCCTGTTTCCACCGAAAATGATGAACTGCCTCGAAGGGCTGACACTGTGCTCGAGCGGCGCGGCGAGGAGAGTGCTTGAAGAACAAAGCAGGCCCAAACTCAACAATTTGACGACACGAATGGCGACCATAACACAGGCATCTAATGCCAGTCCGGCTCGGACCCTGTGGGGCCGACGGGCGCCTTGCCGGTTGATTGCGAAAGCACTGTAACTGAAGGAAAGATTCAACTTACTGAGACACATTTTTTCTCGATTTTGTTACCGCATTCGACTCTTCCGTCACCAATTTATCTCTCAGCGGGCGAATAACCAGCACACTTAAAGGCATTTCCGAAAATTACGGAAAAATCGAAGGATTTTTGTCGGGCAACCGTCTAATTTGTAAAGGACTTATGAAGACAAAATTACTCATTCTTACAGCCATTGCTGCATTGTGCGTAGCGACTCCGGCGTTTGCCAAACACCGGGTTGTCCAAACACGAAACGGCCGGGCGGTTGTGGTCAATACTCATCGACACGATTCGCGGAGTAGCCAGGTTTTTTGGAACGTCGGAATAGGGTTTCCGTCCTACGGAGGATATTATGGCGGGTACCCGTACTACGGCGGTTATTCCTCGGGCTATCCCTATTACGGAAGTAGCTATTACTACGGCGGTTATCCATACGGATACGGCTATTATCCATACGGTTACAACAACTCCTACTACGGCTCCGGTTATCCGTACTCTTACAACAGATATTCCTATCGGAACCACAACGATTCAGTCGTGATTCGCGTCCAGGAACGGCTCGCCCGCGCCGGATATTACCGCGGCTCGATCGACGGCGTAATCGGTCCGCGAACTCGATATGCCATTCAAGCGTACGAGCGCAACCACGGTCTGCCGGCTGATGGAATTATCGATAACCGTTTGCTCAGGACGATGGGGCTTGCTTAAGCGAGCGAATTTTCGCTACGGCTGTCGAAGTTAGGCTTGCAGCGATTCGTCAGCCCTGCTCGGAACCTCGGCCGACAAGGTTCCAGCTTGTCGCCGGAGAATCGATGGGCAACATGCCCATCGGCCGAGGCAGGGTCTGAGCCTGGCGTTGGATGCCTATCTTCCAGCACCGCGCGCAGGGCGGCAGGCTTCGTTATTGCGCCGCTGAGCTGACTTCGACCATTTTGTCGTGCATCTGAATCGATCCGACCTTGTTCAACAACTTGTGCTCGCGATCCATGGCCGCGACCGCGTCACTAAATAGAAATCCCGCGTACGGAAGCACGCTGGGATGAATCGGCATGCGTCCGATAGCTGCGCTTTTCGGCGTAGCTCTGACCTTGCCGTCTTTAACTTGGACGTCGTAATCGCCGGAGGTAAAAATCGAGTAGCCGAAAATCGATCGTTCCATTGTCATGCGACAATTCCCTTCGGTGAACCCAAGGATCGCACGCTCAAAACCGAGTAGAGGATGTTCCAGCTTTTCCTTTTTGTGCTTCATGACGTTGCCGAGGTAGGCGTTAACATCTTCCTCCGAGAATTGCATCGTCTGGGGCTGCCGGGATTCCGTCAGGGTCTCCAGGCTCAGGTTAATCTGGGGCGGTAATGTCTCCGTTTTCACCGCTGGCGGGACATCGGGCGGAAGTAAAATCTCCAGCAGGGCAGCCCCGGCACAGGCAGCGAGGAGGATCTTGACAGTCTTAAAAAGGGCCAGTCGTGCCTTGATCCGGCGCTGGCTGAACATTCCTCGCATCCGCTTGTGTAACTCCTCGGCCGTTTCAATCTTGGCGGTCTTGCGATTAGCCAGAACCGAACGATCTAGCCGAGCGCCGCAATCATGGCAATAGATCCGCTCCGCCTCGTTCCCGCGCTGGCATTCCGGACATGTGAGTTGCATTGAAGTTGCAGTCTTCATTCGCTCTTTTTCTCCGGCGTCGGGGGCTTCGTCGCCCTTTCGCCTTTTGCCTCGGCCTTCGGCTTGTCCGAACCAGGTGCCTCCTTTTTTGCGGCTTCCTTATAGGAGTTGCTCCGGTAATCGGTGCTGTAAAACCCAGATCCTTTGAAGATGATTCCGGCGCCGGTGCCGAGCAGTCGTTTCACCTTGCCCCGTCCCCACTTCGGCAGCCGGCAAAGTTCCTTCGGACACTCGCGAAACGGCTGGTCCCGCATCGACTGAAAAGCATCGAAATGTTGGCCACACTTGGCGCAGGCGTACTCGTAGGTTGGCATGGAAAGGTTTGGGAGCTGCAAAGTAGATGCGTTCAAAAGCAAAATTCAAGCCCGCGAAGGGGTGACTGCACCGATAACTTATGATATCCAACCCTCCGCCATTTCTTGACTTCAGACGCGTGATAAGGAACGTCCTGACCGATTGATGAAAAACAGGAGCAAAGGGCCCGTCACCGGGCTGATTTTGGCGGTTTCCACCATCCTTCTTAGCAGTTGTGGAGAAGACGCACGGTTTTCCAGCCAGACCCAGTATCTGGGCGGCGCTTACGGCCCGGGACCAGTCTCCGCGGCGGCCCCGCAGGACAATGTCTCTTACTGGGATGGCGACGATATGAGCGGAAAACCGAGCGTGAAGATCAGTCTGGGCGAGCAGCGCGCCTATTTTTACAAAGGCGGGAAACTAGCCGGGATTTCACAGCTATCGACTGGCCGCGAGGGGTTAAATACGCCGATAGGACATTTCGCGATTCAGCAAAAAGACGTGAACCACGTATCGACCAAATACGGCGATTATGTTGATGCGGCTGACAACGTCGTGAAGCCGAACGTCGAGCTCGGCAAAGACCCAATGCCGCCTGGTTCCCATTTTAAGGGTGCGCCCATGCCTTTCTTCATGCGCATTCACGGCGGGGTTGGAATGCACGCGGGGTATTTACCCGGCTATCCGGCGTCGCACGGATGCATTCGGATGCCGGAATTCATGGCCGAAAATTTTTTCAAGTCGCTCAGCGTCGGCACGCCGGTAACGATCACGAATTAACTGAGTAGCACAGCCATCCAACGCCAGTCCGGCTCGGATCTCTGCTACGCCGCGTTGAAGTTGACGTGCTTTTCGGCGACAGCTTCTAGTGGAAAAAAGCAGCACGGATTTCCTCAAACTTGCCGCAGCGGCCAAGCCGATCGACCGGAAACTGCGCCAGATCGCGACAGCGGATTTTCCGGTCCGTTTCAACCATGTCATCGAAAGCGCACAGCCCTTCCTTGTCGCCACCATCGCGAGCATCTGGCATCGGGATTCCGCAATTTGGGTCATCTGCCCGACCGTGCGTAAGCAGGAACTCTTTTTCGAAAGCGTCTCCAATTGGAATTCCCGTGCCGCGTTTTTTCCGGAAGCGGAGTTCGCGGCGGTCGAGAATATTTTGCCCGATCCCGAGATCGCAGCGGAACGACTGGCGCTATTGTCCCAAATTGAAAAAGGGAGTGCATCCGAACTGATCGTCACGACTCGGGCGGCGTTAGATCAGCCTGCTCCGAAGCGCGGCAAATTGCGCTCCGCATTTGTCGAAATTCGACGCGGAGCAAGCTTGGGAATGGCGGACCTGTTGAACGCATTGTCGAGTGCAGGCTATGAGCGCGTGGTCCAGGTCACGACCCGCGGTCAATTCGCGGTCCGTGGCGGAATTGTGGACATTTTCTCATGGCAAACAACGCTGCCATTCCGGATTGAGTTCTTCGGCGACGAAATTGAATCGTTGCGCGAATTCGACCTCGACACGCAGACATCGGTACGCAGACGCGAAGAAGCCAGCATCCTGCTGAGCGCGGCTGACGACACGAGCGGTAACGTTCGAGACTACATTGCTGATGACGCGCTGGTGATCGAACTCGATCCCGCGGTGGAGCGCGGAGCTCCTGCGACGCCGGAAACGCCAGTCCCGCTCGGACCTGGAAAGCTTGTCTCTCCATTCCACATTCGAGTAAGCGAAGCCTGGGACAGCGCTTCGCCCGGCAGCTCCGGAAGAAGATTTCTCAGGCGCATTCGTCGAATGCGACATCGGTGAATTTGCAGCCGGCGATTTCATGCTCGCAGAAACGAAGCGCGCACGATTTATCGCACGCCTGAAACAGTGGCGCGACGAACACGCAACCGTCGCAATCTATTTTCAAACCGAGGGCGAGATCGAACGTTTCCGCGAGATCATTTCGTCCGATGCTCTGGCCGACATCAATCTGCTCGAAGGAACACTAAGCCGCGGATTTTGTTTTCCGGCGGGGAATCTTGTCATCCTTTCCGCTAACGAATTGTTGGGGCGCTTCCCAATTCACGGCCGCCGGCAACTTCGCCGGGCAGAGCGACGCAATCGTGCGCAGATTGATTTCAGCGAACTCAATGAAGGCGAGCTCGTCGTTCATCTCGAGCACGGGATCGGCCGGTTTCTTGGCCTGATCGAAATGCCAAGCGTAACCGTTGCAGGGCAGGCGCACCGCCTGCCAGCCGAGAAATTGACCAGCGAAGCTCTTGCCTTACAAAAACAGAAAAGTGCCCAGGAGGTTCTCGTCCTCGAATTCGCCGACGAAGCGAAACTCTACGTCCCGTTAGAGCAGGCCTACCTGGTTTCGCGTTATGTCGGTGTTGGCAAAAAATCCCCGCCACTTAGTTCACTGGCCGATGCGAAATGGTCGCGAGCGAAGAAGCACGCCGCTGCCTCCATTTTTGATTACGCCGGAAAGATGCTGGCACTGCAAGCGGAGCGGCAGACCCACCCCGGTCTTGCGTTTGGCGCCGATACCAAATGGCAGGCGGAATTCGAGCATTCTTTTCCGTATCGTGAAACGCCCGATCAGCTAACCGCCATTATCGATACCAAAGCCGACATGGAACGGCCACAGCCGATGGACCGCCTGATTTGCGGTGACGTTGGCTTCGGCAAAACTGAAGTTGCAATCCGAGCCGCCTTTAAAGCGGTGATGAATGGAAAACAAGTCGCGGTTCTCGCCCCGACCACGGTCCTGGCACAGCAACATTTCGAAACTTTTCGGCAGCGAATGCTCGATTATCCGATCCGAATCGAGATGCTGAGCCGGTTCCGTTCGCCGGGGGAGCAGAAAAAAATTCTGCAATTATTGCGCGAGGGCGGCGTCGACATTGTCATCGGAACGCATCGGCTCATTTCCGGCGACGTATCTTTCAAAGATCTCGGCCTGGTAGTGATCGACGAAGAACAGCGCTTTGGGGTCCTGCACAAGGAGAAGTTCAAGGAACTGTTCAAACTGGTCGATGTTCTCACCCTTTCGGCCACTCCGATCCCGCGCACTCTCTATCTCTCGTTAGTCGGTGTGAAAGACATGTCGACAATCGAAACGCCACCGCAAAACCGGCTTCCGGTCGAAACAGTCGTTTGTGGTTACGATGAACGAATCATTCGCGACGCGATCAATCGCGAACTCGAACGACAGGGCCAGGTTTTTTTCCTGCACAATCGGGTGCAAACAATCGAAAAGATCCGCGATCGCATCGCCGATCTTTGTCCAAATGCCAGGGTGGAATTTGGCCATGGCCAGATGGATTCTGATGAACTGGAAGCGGTGATGCATCGCTTTGTCGGCGGAAAGATCGACGTTCTGGTCTGCACCACGATTATCGAAAGCGGCTTGGATATTCCAAACGCCAACACCATTATCATTGATCGCGCCGATCGTTTCGGCCTGGCGGATCTGTATCAACTGCGCGGCCGCGTCGGGCGCGCCGAGCACAAGGCTTATGCCTACCTCTTACTACCGCGCGAACTAATGATGGTTGGTGCCGCGCGCAAACGAATCAGCGCGATCAAACAGTATAGTTCGCTCGGCGCTGGATTCCGGGTGGCTATGCGGGACCTCGAGATCCGCGGCGCGGGGAGCATTCTCGGCACCGCCCAAAGCGGCCACATCATGGCGGTAGGATTCGATTTATATTGTCAATTGCTCAAACAGGCTGTCGCCCAGATTAGAGGGAAAAAAGCGCGTTGGCGCCTCGAAGTGGATTTACGGCTCGATTTCGTCGCTACCAACGAAGCCGAGTTTGTCCGAGGGGCTGGCCGCGTCTCCGCTTTTTTCCCTCGCAGCTACATCAGTGATACGACTTTACGGATCCAGGCTTATCGACGCATCGCCGAAATCACGACTGCCGAACAATTAGAACGATTAATTAAGGAATGGCGAGATCGCTTTGGCTCGTTTCCCGAAGCCGTGGAAAATCTCGTCACCTTTACCCGGATCAAACTCGCCGCCGCCGCAGAGGAGGTTACCCGGGTGGAAACACGTGAGGACAAACTGATGTTGACACGACGAGGAGATTTCATACTTGTAGCGGGCAAATTCCCTCGTTTAGTAGCTCCAGAAATCGAAAAGCGCTTGCCGGAGATTCTCGAGCTGCTTCGCAAACTCTGAAAAATATGGTTCGTCCCCTCGTATCTGTCCTGGCCGCGGCAGCATTGCTGTCAGAGTCACCGCTCTGTCGCGGAGCGTTGGCCGCTGAACCCGAAGTCATTGATGGCATCGCTGCGGTCGTAAAATTAAACGAAGCGAGCAGTGCAGACGTTATCACTTATTCCGAGGTGCGCGACGTGTCCGCCCCAAAGGAAAAGCTCCTGCGCGACCAGTACCGGGGCGAGGAGTTGGTCACCAAAATCAAGGAGGCGCGGGCCGAAGCCCTCAAGGATTTGATCGACCGCCAGCTCATCGTTCAGGCGTTCAAAAAAGAAGGCTACCAGATTCCCGATCATTACCTCGACCAGCGGGTGCAGGATATTATTCGCGAGAATTTCAATGGCGATCGCAACACCTTTATCAAAACGCTGCAGGCCCAGACTTTTACTCTTGGTGAATTTCGGAAGCTCGAGACCGAAAAAATGATTGTGCAGGCAATGCGGCACAAGAATGTGGAAGTCAACACCATCATTTCGCCTAACAAGATACAGGATTACTACCGCAAACATGCCGCAGAATTCACCAGCAAGGAACAAGTTAAATTGCGCATGATAATGATCTCGGCGGGCACTTCCGACCGGGCCGGGCAGAAGGCAATGGCGGAAGAGGTTCTGAGCAAGCTCGTCAACGGCGCCGAATTCGACCGGATGGCGCAGATTTATTCAGAAGACAGCACGCGGGATCTCGGCGGCGACTGGGGCTGGATTGACCGCGGCACGCTGACCGCCCCGCTCGAGAAAGTCGCGTTCAGCTTACGACTCGGTAAAGTCAGCAACATCGTCGAGGTCGGCGGTAACTATTACATTCTCAAAGTCGAAGGTAGACAGGGCGGCGTAACCCGACCTTTTGCCGAGGTTCGCGATGAAATTGAGAAAAAACTCACCAGCGAAGAAGCACAAGCGATGCAGGAACGCTGGCTCGCCAGTCTGCGCCAGAAAGCTTACATTAAGATGTATTGAGGTTCCGTAGTCCTCCGACACCTCGTATTAGCCTCACGCCCATTCGGCGGTCGGTGTTCGATTTGCGTTCTGTGTTTCCGATTCACGTCCAATCACAGTTCCTGATAAGAATTCCTTAACGAACCGCTCGTTGCGCGCGACCGGAACCTCCAAGAAAGTACACGATGCCTCTCCGCATCGGAATTACTCTCGGCGATCCCGCCGGAGTCGGCCCGGAAATTATCGGGGCCGCCCTCGCCTCTCAAAAACTCCCGCGTGATGTCGATTGTAAGGTAATCGGCGATGTAAGAAATGCAGTCGCCGGAACGCCGACAGCCGATTCGGCTCGGATAGCGCTCGCGGCGATGGAAGAGGCCGTGGCTCTGGCAATTTCCGGCGAAATCGACGCCATCGCGACTGGCCCAATCCACAAGGCGCGAATGGCCGAAATCGGATTCGCGTTTCCCGGCCAGACTGAATTCTTCGCCGCGCGTTCGGGGACAATAAACTACGCCATGCTCCTCACCGGAGGTATGATTACCGTCGCGCTCGTCACCGCTCACGTTCCCTTTCGCGACGTTCCCGAATTGCTAAAAACATCTGAAATCATCCGGGTCGGCAAACTGCTCGACAATTTCCTCCGCCGTCGTGGAATCGCACAGCCCGGCATCGCCGTGGCGGGCTTGAACCCGCACGCCGGCGAATCCGGGAAATTGGGTCACGAAGAACTTGCAATCATCGCCCCAGCTATCACCGAGTTAAACCATCAACCATCAACCATCAACTACCAACCATCCTATTTCGACGGCCCCATCTCTCCCGACACACTCTTCTTTCATCTCGCTAACCGGAAGTGGGACGCCGCTCTCTGCATGTATCACGATCAAGGTTTAATTCCGTTAAAGCTTCACGCTTTTCACTCCGGCGTGAACGTCACCCTCGGCTTACCTTTTCCTCGCACCAGTCCCGATCACGGCACCGCCTTCGATATCGCCGGCAAAGGCATCGCCAGTCCCGATAGCATGATTGCCGCGATCAAGCTCGCGGCGGAACTCGCGAAAACGAAAAACAGAATGACTTGAAAATTTCTCATCTCGCCCTGCTCTTCTCAGTTCTCGCAGTCTTGATCTGGTCCAGCATCGAGCCACACGATCGTCTCACTTGGTGGCTTGAAATATTCCCGGCGCTGGCCGCACTGGTGATCTTATTTGCGACTTATCGACGCTTTGAATTCACAACCTTAACCTACACTTTGATTGCGCTGCATATGTGCGTGTTATTTGTCGGTGGACACTATACCTACGCACGTGTCCCACTATTCGACTGGCTAAAGCCGATCTTTGGCTGGTACCGCAACCACTACGATCGCCTTGGCCATATTGTGCAAGGCTTTGTGCCTGCCATAGTCACCCGCGAAGTCTTCATTCGTTTGCAAATCCTGAACAGAAAACGCTGGCAACCTTTCCTCGTCGTTTGTGTTTGTCTGGCCATCAGCGCCTTCTATGAACTGATCGAATGGTGGACAGCCTCGGTCAGTGGCGATTCCGCAGTCAGTTTTCTCGGAACGCAAGGCGACCCCTGGGACACGCAGGAGGATATGTGTTGCGCCCTGCTCGGCGCCATTGCCGCCATCGCTCTCTTGTCGCGAGTCCAGGATCGCGCGATCAATCGTCTGCGTGCTCAAAATACTTAGCCACTAATGCCCACGAACCACACGAAACAGGTCGTAGCGGCGGCGCACGCGGCCGCGAGTGTGTCTCGACGAGAACATTGTCCTTTCTCTTTAGCGTCCTTTTACGTGTTTAGCGGATTACTTTTATCATCATGAACCTGACCAAATACGTCAGCGTTTTTAATATCGGGTTGCAGAACACCTTTGTTTATCGCTGGAACTACTTCCTGCGTGCCCTTTTTGGCCTGATTCCGCTTGCCGGCACCGTCTTTCTCTGGCGCGCGATTTTTCAAGAGTCGGGCGGCAAAGGCTTTGGTGGCTACGATTACGGCTCGATGATCTACTATTATTTACTAACGATCCTTGTATCGAATCTCGTCACACCCACCGAAGACGACTGGCAAATCGCCGCGGATATCCGTGAAGGCCAGATCAACTCCTTCCTTACCAAACCCCTGAACTATCTCGGCTATCGCACCGGCATCTTTCTGGCCGGCCGATTGGTTTACACCACCGTCACGATTATCCCGATCGCGCTAATCTTCTTTTATTTTCGCGACTACATCAGACTGCCTTCGGACGTCGCCACCTATTTTCTGTCAATTAGTTCGCTAATTATGGCTGCGTTCATTCAATTTTTTATCACCTACTCGCTGGCGATGATGGCGTTCTGGATCCTCGAAATCTCTACCATTGTCTTCATCGTCTACTCATTCGAGTACTTCCTCGGGGGCCAGATGTTCCCTGTCGACATCATGCCCGTCGGCGTGCAAGCCGTCATGAAATGGCTTCCATTCTACTACGAACTATTCTGTCCGATTGCAATCTTCCTCGGCCGTCTCCAAGGCGCCGAACTAGTCCAAGCCTTTGCTATTCAATCCTGCTGGCTCGTCGTCACCTGGTCCGTCGCCCAGTTCATGTGGAAACGCGGCCTTGGCCATTACCAGGCCGTCGGCGGGTAAAATCTAATCGCGAGTCGCAGGCAACCCCGCGGCTTTCCAAGCTTTGAAGCCGCCGGCCATCGATTTCACGTTTTTGTAGCCCATTCGTTGTAGGCTTTCAGCGGCCAGGGCGGAGCGACCGCCGCCGCCGCAATGAGTGATGATCGGCGTCGAAAGATCGGGCGCGGCTTCTTCGATCTCCAGTTCGACCGTTCCGCGACTGAAATTTTTCGCGCCGGGGATGTGACCTTCCTGCCCATTCATCCGGATCGCGCACGTCGATGAGCAACGTGTCGCCGCGTTTCAGCACGGCCGCGGTTTCCTGCGGGGAAATTTCCTGAATATTTTTCTTCGCTTCTGCGACCAGTTTTTCGAATCGAGTGTGTTCTGCCATCAAACTGAAACTATCCGCAGATTTCGCAGATTTCCTCAGATTTCTTGGGATTTACAGATTATTCAGGATAGGAAACCGAAGCTCCTTCAATCAATCCTACAAAATCTTAAATTCTGTCTAAAATTTTTCGTTTATTCGTAGCGTAACGCCTCGATCGGATCGAGGGCGGCGGCTTTTCGCGCCGGATAAAAGCCAAAGAAAATTCCAACGGCGGCGCTGAAAAGGAATGCCAGCACGATTGATCCGGGCGAAATCAGCGACGGCCAATGTTTGATCGCGGAAAGAATTTTCGAGGCCACAATTCCGAGAATAATGCCGAGCAATCCGCCAACGGAACTGAGCGAAACCGCTTCGATCAAGAACTGGGTAAGAATATCACGGCCGTGCGCGCCCACCGCCATGCGCGTCCCGATTTCGCGGGTTCGTTCCGTTACGCTCACGAGCATGATGTTCATAATGCCGATGCCGCCAACCACCAGCGACACGCCCGCAATCGCACCCAGCAATCCCGCCATGACGTCGGCCGTCGCCGTTGCCGCCTCCGCGATTTCCTGCTGATTGCGCACGGTAAAGTCGTCATCGCGACCGGCCCGGATGTTGTGTCGCTGCCGTAACAAGGAGGTGATTTGCTGCTGCGCCGGTTCGAGATCGGTCGCATTTGCCACCTGGACATTAATGTTGCGCAAGGTCGTGCCGCCCGCGACTCGCTTCATCGCGCTGGTATAAGGCATGACCACGACATCGTCCTGGTCGGTCCCCTGAATGCTGAGTCCTTTCGGGGTGAGCACGCCGCTAACGATAAATGGTACGTTCTTAATCCGCAAGGTTTGACCAACGGGATCGTCGTTGCCGAAAACTTGCGTGGCGGTTGTTTGTCCGATCACACACACCTTGTTGGCACTGCGCACGTCCTGTGCGGTAAACGGAGCACCCTCGGCCAGAGGCCACTGTCGAATATCGAAATAATCCGGTGATTCGCCCATCACCCGGGTAAACCAGTTCTGGTTGCCCGCCGCGATTTGCGCGGTGGACGGAACTTCTTCGCTGACCGCCGTAACGCTTGGCACTTCGCGCCGGATTGCTTCGGCATCTTCGATTTTCAAGGTTCCAGCCCCGCCCCAGCCGGTGCGAATGCCACTGGAAGTCGTACTGCCGGATGAAATAACGATGACGTTCTGCCCTAGGCTGGCAATCTGCGCTTCCACCTGAGCTTTGGCGCCCGAGCCAATACCAACCATGGCGATGACCGCACCGACGCCGATGATAATGCCGAGCGCGGTGAGTGCGGAACGAAGTTTGTTTCGCCGCAGGGCGCGAAACGCGACGTTGATCGTGGATCCAACTCTCATCTTTTGCGGTAGCGACGGTCATAAACCGCCGCTACACAGTTTGGTTCATTCGCTCTCATCCCTTACCGATGTTGCGAGTCGTTCCATTTCGACCACGGCATTCCGACGCTCTGCCACGGCAAGATCATTTAAGACGAGACCATCGCGCAGGACGACATTGCGTTGGGCATAGGCGGCGATGTCCGACTCGTGGGTGACCATCACGATCGTAATGCCTCGACCGTTCAGCTCCTGAAAGATTCCCATGATTTCAATGCTGGTTCGGCTGTCGAGGTTGCCGGTCGGCTCATCCGCGAGCAAGACCTCGGGGTCATTAATGAGCGCCCGCGCAATGGCGACGCGCTGCTGCTGTCCGCCCGAAAGCTGACTGGGATGATGTTCCTCGCGGCCTTGCAAGCCCACCGAAGCAAGGACACGGTCGGCACGCTCACGCAATTGCTGATTGCTAAGCTGATGCCGTCCGTAGAGCAACGGAAGCTCGACATTTTCGCGCGCGGAAGTACGCGGCAGGAGATTAAAGCTTTGAAAAACGAACCCGAGCTTGCCGTTGCGGATATCGGCCAGTTGATCGCGATTCAAATGCGAGACGTCTGTGTTATCGAGAAGATATTGTCCACGCGTCGGCCGATCAAGACAGCCGAGCAGATTCATGAGGGTTGACTTGCCGGAGCCGCTTGCACCCATCAAGGCAACGAATTCGCCGCGCTTAATCTCGAGCGACACTCCGCGCACGGCCTGCACTTCTACTTCGCCGGTGCGATAGGTCTTGTGAACGTCGATTAATTTAACGACCGCGCCATTGTTCATCCCGCCTCTTAACCTATTTGGACAATACGGAGATCGTCCCTCCACCACGTAAATGTGATCATGGGAAGCGTCGTGGTCCCCCGAAGGGATTTCCCTGCTGCGGCGAAGTGGCAGTGTTGGGCGCGTTGAGTTGTCCGGTGATCACACGATCTTTCTCGGCTAATCCCTGCAACACCTCCGTGGTCGTTCCATCGCTAATGCCGGTTTTGATTTGCACTGGCTCGGCTTTGCTCCCGCGTAAAACATAAACCGTGCGATCCGTCGCCCGCGGACCAGCCGACCCGCCACCACCAGTGCCCCCGCGATTTTGACCAGACGCCGAACGCTCCGGAGTGGGAGCGTTTGCCGGCCGATAACGCAGCGCCGCATTGGAAATTTTCAGCACATCATCCTTGTGCGCGATGACGATCGAGACGTTCGCCGTCATTCCCGGCTTGAGTTTCAGATCGGCATTATTCACGCCGATGACCGTGTCGTAAGTGACCACGTTCTGCACTGTGATCGGCGCGTTACGCACTTGCACCACCTTGCCGTGAAAGGTGCGGCTCGGGAACGCATCAACGCTGAAGTCGACATTCTGATCTACCGTTACCGCACCGACGTCAGCTTCGGCGACGTTGGCGTCGATTTGCATTTTCGTGAGATCATTCGCGATCGTAAAAATCACCGGCGCTTGCAAACTGGCCGCGACCGTTTGTCCGACGTCGACGTTGCGGGAGATCACCTCGCCGTCCACCGGCGATGTAATCGTGCAATGATCGAGATCGGCTTTCGCTTTATCGAGCGCGCCTTGTTTAATTTTCACATTCGCTTCGGCCTGATGCAGGTTCGCCGTCGCTTGATCGACGTCAGCCTGCGCAGAATTTTTTTTCGCGAACAATTCCTGGATCCGCGTCGCATTCACTTTGGCCAATTCCAAGGCTGCCTGGGCATTCGCCAGATCGCCCTCGGCCTGCGTCACAGTCGCCTGAAACAGTACCGGATCGATCTGTGCGACAACGTCACCCGCTTTCACCTTGGAATTAAAATCGGCGAAAAGTTTTTGAATATTCCCCGAAACCTGACTGCCCACCTGCACGTTCACGACCGGGTTCAAGGTGCCGGTGGCGGTCACAGTTTGCGTGATCGGACCGCGCGTTACCGTCGCCGTTTGAAACTGAGCAGCACTCGACCTTCCAAATCGGCTAAACACAAAAAACGCGGCGATCAAAAGGACTATCGCCGCGATAACAAGATTGCGGCGACTCGTCATTTTGCTTCGAAGCGTGCGCACATGTTTATTATGACAAGTGAAAGGCCTGCGGCGTTACATCGAAATTTACGGCATTATGCTGCGCAACTCGCTCATTCGCGAGATGAGTTTCAAGGCCAACTTTCTTCTCTGGATGCTAGTGGAAGTGCTTTGGTTCCTCGGTCAGATCGTTTTTTTCAGTATCATTTTTGGTTCCGTCAATCACATCGGTGATTGGTCGAAGTGGGAAGTCGTCCTGCTCGTCGGCACGCATCAGATTATCGCGCAACTTTTTCAGGCATTCTTTTTCGTCAACGTCGCTAATGTTCCGGAATTGGTGCGCACCGGAAAACTGGACTCTCTCCTGGTCCTTCCGATCGACAGCCAGTTCGCGGTTTCAACGAAACAATTTGGACTCGACAGCGTGGTCAACGCCGTGCTCGGCGGGGTCGTGGTTGTGATTTCGCTGACCCGTCTCGGAGTGGTGCCGCATCCCATTCACATTCTGCTCTATCTGGTCGCGATCGGATTTGGAATCGCAATCCATTATTCCATCATGTTGAACTTGGCGGCGATAAGCTTCTGGATCGTGCGGGCCCAGGGACTGGTTTACGGTTATTTCAATTTCCTCAACATCGCCCGCTATCCAGACGTGATTTATCCGCGCCTCTTCCGACTGATCTTTAGCTGGATTATCCCGGTCGTAATTGTCGCCAATATTCCAGCGCGAGTCTTGATCAAGTCGCTCGGGCAGCCGCTGCCATTGATGCTGCAAATGATTGCGGCGTCACTGATCATCTTCTGGTCGTCACGCGTTTTTTGGCGATTCGCCCTTCAGCGCTATTCCAGCGCAAGTTCCTAGACGAAAAGGCCTTTGGGGGGCCTTAAATCTTCCCTTGCACCACGGTAGATTTGTTCTTAATTATGCGCTCTCCTCGCGCCGCCAACGCGTCGCGAGATTTGATTTTTATGGCCAAGTCGAAGAAAAAAGCCACCCCTCACAAGTCGAAAAAACCTGCTGCCCGCAAGCCTGCCAAGCTCGCGAAGAAGGCTGCCAAGCGTCCGGCCGGAAATAAGGCTAAAGTCAAAGCGAAGCCCGGCGCAGCCCGGCCAAGAGCGGGCCGCATGCAGACGTCGGATTCGCCGACAGAAATGTTCCGTGACAACCACAAACCGCGACGACTTGACGCTTTCACCAAAGCGCAAAAGGAAAAATTGCTGCAATTGCGCGATGCCATGGTCGATTCCATGGCTGGAGTCGCGCAAGACACGTTGCGTTCGCGTGCAGAAGGAAGCGAAGCCTCCGCCTTCGGAATGCACCAGGCCGACGCCGGATCGGACGCGTACGATCGCGATTTCGCGCTCAGTCTGCTTTCACAGGAACAGGACGCGCTTTACGAGATTGATCAGGCTCTTAAGCGAATCGAGCTGGGCACCTATGGCATCTGCGAAATGTCGGGCAAATCGATTCCGCGGGCGCGTTTGGAAGCAATTCCATTTGCTCGGTTCACCGTCGAATGTCAGTCACAATTGGAGAAACAAAATAAAGCCTCGCGTGTCCGGCAATCGGTCACCTCGCTTTTCGGTTTAACCGAAGAAGACGCGCCTGAGACCGAGGAAGAAGAGCAACCGGCGCCAACGGCGGAAAAGGAATAGCATTTCGCTACGAAATTATGGCGCAGGAAATCATCACACTGGAATGCACCGAGGCCAAAGCGTTGGGTAAACCGCCGTCGCGCTACATGTCGACCCGGAACAAGAAGAGCCCACGGACGCCAAACCGGTTGGAAAAGAAAAAATACAATCCGTTTTTGAAAAAACATACCCTTCACCGGGAGGTCCGCTGATCTGATGCAACCGAAGACCGCCAAACGCCGCTCTGCTTTCCGGCGCGCCAATCGCAGCATGCCGCGGCGTCGGATCGATATCGCGACTGAAGCAATCGATTACAAGAATCCGGATCTGCTGAAAAAATTCGTGACCGAGAGTGGCAAGATCCTGCCACGTCGTGTCACTGGCATGCCGGCACACATGCACCGTAAGATCACGCGCGAAATCAAACGCAGCCGTTCCGTGCTGCTGATGAAATAGCTGGTTCGCACGGGCTGGAAAACCAAGGAACGGCTGTTTCCAAACTGCCGTTTAGTTTAGTAAGTCGGCGCTTGGAAGCCGCCGCACGCCAAAGGTCGGCAGTCAGAGAAACCGCTCCTTGAGACGCAATGGCCTTTCGCAGAAACGCCTACAATTGATTTAGCACCTCCGCGATCCGTTCCATCTCTGCGAAAGTGTTGTAAAAATGCGGACTCACCCGAATCCAGCCCCGATTCGCGCGGTCGATGCGCAACGAAACAACGATGTCGTTTTTCGCGAGTGCGTCGATGAATTTTTCAGAGGCAACGCGACACGGACGAAAGGTTAGGAAGCTGGCGTGATCTGAGCTTCCGTCTGGACTTAGGAATTCAAAATCTGCTGGATCAAGTTTGCTTTTCAGAGTCGCAACCAACGACAAAATTCGCTCCGAAATTTTCGAAAGGCCGACGTCGCTTAGGAGCGCAATCGCTCCCTGCATTCCGGCGATTGGAATATTATTGTAGCCACCGGGTTCAAATTTCCGTCCGCCGTTTTCGTATCTGATTTCGCGTTGCGCAACGAAGTTCGGTGACGCCACATTCCATCCGCCGACCATCATCGGTCGCAGCAATTCCTGCCGGCTCTTTTTAACGAAAAGGATCCCGGCACCCGATGGTCCGAGCATCCACTTCTGCGCACCGGCGCTAAGAAAATCGACGTTCCTTAGCGGGATGGAAAACGCACCAACCGTTTGAATCCCATCGACCGAAAATAAGATGCCGCGTTCTGCGCACATTTTGCCAATTGTCTCAACGTCGATTCGGTATCCGCTGGCGTTATTCGCACTCGCGAGTGCGACCAATCGCGTTCGTTTCGTAAGAGCGCGCTCCACAATCTCCGGCGTAATCTCGCCGAGTCGTTCCGTTTGAAGTAACACCGGGGTAACGCCGCTTCGCTCGAGGCCGAGCCACGGATAAACGTCAGCAGGATAATCATCCAGATAACAGACGACCTCATCACCTACCTTCCAGTCCAAGCCGTTCGCCACGGCGTTCAGACCGCTCGAAGTCGGTCCGCTAAGGGAAATTTCCTCCGTCTCTGCTCCCAAAAAATCCGCGAGCAACCGGCGAGTATCGGCGATGAAACCAAGTGCTCTGTCGAACTGTTTCTCGTTAGTTGAAGCGTCCTCAATCGCATCCTGCATCGCCTCAGCCGCGCGACGCGGCAGCGGCGCATCGGCAGCGTGCGCGCAATAGATTTTCCGCGCGCAAATCGGGAATTCGCGCTGGCGAAAGTCTTCGTTCGTATCCAGCTGGGCGATCACGTCTTTTTGCGGGTGCGTTCGCCTTGCTCGATCAATTTCCAAAACTCGCGCCTTTCTTTGAGTTGCTCGTCTTCACCCGTCGGTAGCTTGGTGCGGAAGAGAAAATCGCGCAGGGTGTTTTTGTGAAGGACCCGATGCACGGTGATGCCTTCCGGCGTCTTTTCGAAATAAATGCGATAATCTTTGGCACGATAGCGATAAAGTTTTTTTCCGTCCCGCTCGAGCAATCCAAACCTGCTGCTGTCGAGATTTTCCAGATCCTCGGGCAAAATCTGAAACTCAGCCAGAAGATCGAGTTGCAATGTTTTTGGCAGCGCCGACATCTCGGCCGCGCTCAGCTGGTTGAAAATGATTTGGAACATTGGTTGGGGTTGAAGCGTTAAAGAGTTACGGCGTTGAACTGTTCAAAGTTTATTCGCGCACCGCGATCGGATGGTTGTCCGCTTCATCGCTTCAACTCTTGATCGTTTCAACGCTCTACACATAAACCCGCCGCACGCGCGCGCCAATTCGCGTCGTGATTTCCCATGTGATGGTGTGAGCGCGATCGGCCAATTCGGTGCAACTAACCTCTTCGTCGCCCTGTCGACCCATCAACACCACTTCATCGCCCACCGCCGCCGCAGGCAGATGCGAAACGTCGATCATCATCAGATCCATCGTTACCCGACCCAGGAGCGGGCAGCGTTGACCGCGAACCAGTACTGAGGTTCCCCGATTGGAAAGGTGACGCGGGTATCCATCGGCGTAACCACAGGAAAGAGTGGCCACACGCATTTTTTTTGGAGTGATAAAAGTGCGGCCGTAGCTGATGCCGTGTCCAGCCGGCATGTCGCGAATAAGGGCGATCCGAGCCTTCCACCTCATTACTGGATGCAAGGCGCTCTGAAATTCCGGCAACGATGAAATGCCGTAGATCAACATTCCGGGCCGCACGATTTCGAACGGCTCCTCGGCGAAGGCGAGCACACCCGCGGTTTGAAGCACATGCGCTTTGTAATCACCGGGAATCTCGGCGCGTAATTGTCTGATCAATCTGGCGAAGTGGTCTAATTGTCCGCGGGTGAATTCTTCGTCCTGATCAGACACAGTGAGATGGGTCGAAACGCTGTGAACCTCGACACTCGAAAGCGCGTGGACTTCCTTGAAAACGGCGACTGCCTCTCTCTCTAACACGCCCATCCGTCCCATGCCGGTATCGATTTTGAAAATGACCGGGACCTTCCGACCGCCGGCGACGCGATCAAAATCCCGTGCCTCCTCCAAGGTTGAAACCGAAGGGATGAACGCACGCTCCGCGATCACCGGCCGTTCCTCGGGCAAGGCTGGTCCGAGAATCGCAATTGGATTTTGGACCGCGCCGCGCAGCACAGTTGCCTCTTCCAGATTGGCGACACCGAAGATGTTCGTTTGATCGGCGATGGTCCTGGCGACGTCGATCATTCCATGACCGTATGCATTTGCTTTGACGACTGCCAGAAACTCCACCCCGGGACCAAATTTCTGGCGCAGAAACGCTACGTTACCACGCAGTGCGCTCCGATCGATCTCAGCCCAACAACGGTGGTTCTCTTTCATCGTATTTGCGCAGGCCGCGGGGTAGTGATGTGGGGCTCACGGAGGTAAATCGGAGCGAGCGGCGCGCGAGCAAGATTCTGCGGGAATCTCTGCGCGCGCAGACAAAGCAATCTGGCCAAAGGAAAACGCAGCTGCACTTCCGTGAACTGTGGCAATTCGTCCGAAGTGTAAATCGGAATTGTTGTGATCGATGAGATTCGCTCATTCATTTCGTTTTGGGAAAGCAAGTCTGGCTCGGTTGCAAACAAACCCCCGCTAATCGTGGCGAAGAAAAACGATGCGCGTTTCGCGTCCCCGATCACAATGTATTCGTTTTCCTCCGAGATGCTGCTGAGGGATGAAAGTCCTGTGAGCGCGGCCCCAGTTGTCGCCTGCAACCCAATGGCTGCAGAAATAGCGATCCGCGTTCCAGTGTACGAACCCGGACCAAGACCAACGACGATCGCCTCCGGTGCGCCATGCTCGCGGATGATTCCATCGAGCGCGGCAAAAAATGGTGCGGAATTTCGTCGATCATTCGGCCAATCACGCGCGCACAAAATTTTACCGCCGTTAACAAGCGCGATCGAGCCGCGGCGAGTCGAAAGATCGAATCCGAGTAATTTCATGCCAAGGAAGAGAGGTCGATTCGACGTTGATTTTCCGATACGATCTCAAACCTGATCCAACGAGCTTGCGACGGAATCGCGTCGCCAAATCGATCGGCCCACTCGATCACACTCACGCCATCGCCGAAGACAGTCTCGTCAAATCCGATCGTCCACAGGGCCGTCAAATTTTCGATTCGATAAAAATCGAAATGATAAATGGGTAACCGGCCACCGCGATATTCATGCAGCAAGGTGAACGTCGGACTCGTCACGGCCTCGTTTGAGCCCAATCCCCTAGCCAATCCCTTTACGAACTGGGTCTTGCCCGCACCCAAATCTCCTACCAAAGCCAGCACGTCCCCGACTTTTATTTTTTCCGCAAGGCGCGCCCCGGCCCCCTCCGTTTCAGCGGCGCTCACGGAAATGAACATAACCGCGGAGGAATGTTTGATGTTTGATCTTTGATCTTTGATGCAAGTAGCCAATGCGCCTAAGCCCCAGTTTTGGAAATTTCCTGCGCCACATTCGTTCCAGGCGAGCGCGATCGCGCCGCGAAACGGCAAACAACAGTTCATAATCTTCGCCATCGGATATTGCCTGTTGCACGGTGCAGCCGCGCGAAACCGGCAGCGCGCGTTCATCAATCGAGAACGCGAGCCTGCTTGCACGTGCCAACCGCGGCAAATCGGCGCCCAGTCCGTCGCTCAGATCCATCATCGCGTGCACCTTGAAATTTGCGGTCAACCAGCGCGCTTCTTCAATCCGGGCGACGAAATTCAAATGCCGCCGGCGAATCGAGCCACCCAATTTTCCGGTTACAAAAAGGTCGTCGTTGGCTTTTCCACCGCTGCGCAAGATGCAGCGGTCGGGCTCGACAGACCCTACGACACTCACGACGACTACGGTTGGGCCATCTGTGTCACTGGTTTCACCACCAACGATGGCAATGTCGAAATACCGCGCGGCCTGATCAAGACCGCGATACAGATCGCGAACCCACATAACTTGTTTTTTACCGGCGATGACGAGGGTGATAAGAGCGAACTGCGGGACCCCCGACATCGCGGCGAAATCACTCAGCCCTCGCATCATCGCTTTCCAGCCGACCGCACGGGCATTGCTTCTCGCGACAAAATGAATTCCTTCAACGACGCAATCGCTCTTTAGCAGCAACCACTGTTTTGCCCCGCGGAATTTCACCACCGCGCAATCATCGCCGGCTCCAGTAACGACCCGCGAATTCTGTTGCAGTTGCGGAAGAATCTGGGCGAGGAGCCGATCTTCGCCGAGTTCCCACAGCGACCGCATCATGGCTGCAATGTGCCAGGGAAGGCGAGCGCGAGAAGGGTGATTGCATTAAAGATTGCGTGCATCGTCATTGAGACGAGCAGTGATCCGCTCCACTCGTATGCGAGAGTAAAACAAGCTCCGAGAGCAAACAGCGGCGCGAATGAGGGCAGGTGAGCGTGAACCGCGGCAAAAAGCAGAGCGGAAACAATGAGCCCGATGCTGCGCCCGAGATAGCGGCGCATCACTCCATAAAGGAAGAATCGGAAAATGAACTCTTCTGCGACCGGCGCCACCACTGTCGCCAGCAAAATGATGATTATCCGTTGATCCATCGATTGCGATCCGCTGAACAACTCGATGATCCCCTGCCGACTCGAACCGGATCCGAGCATGCGGGCGGTCAACCAATCGGCAAAGATGATAAGCGGATAAGCAAAAATCAGGAGAACCAGGCCGGTGATAAAAGTCCTGGCAAAACTGAGCTTGGCCAGTCCGGTCAGTTCCGTGATGTTGAACCGCCGCAGTTTCAGAAACGCCACCACAAAGAGAACAATGCCGATCGAAACAACGGCATTGAGGATGAGGTCGGACGTGCGCAGGCGAACAATTTGGACGGAGCTTGCGCCAAGACTGCTGAAACCAAAGACGCCGATAAGAAAAGTCGCCAGCGCTACTTCAGCGACCCCGAACTCGGGCTCGGTTGCCAGCACCTCACGATCGCGACGGTTAATCTGGCGCAGAAGCGCAATGTAAATGTAAACGCTCGCGATCAGGAACAGCGCATTCGTAAGCGAACCGAGTGCGCTGAGAACATCGTCGCCGCCCATGTTTGAGTTTCTTCGACAGGCTCCTAAGGAGCGTAGTAACTCGGGAGGAAATAGGCGCGGCCGCTCTCGAGCTGCGGCAGGAGTTGTTTAGGCAATTCAATTTGCAGCTTCGATTGGTTGGTCTCCCCCAATGCGCGCAAGAAACGACCCAGAGTAAACGGCGGAGCATATCTTACTACTGTCGCTTCGGGCGCACCGCCCAATTGTTTTGCTTTGGCATACGCGTCCTCGATCTGCCCCACTCCATCGATCAACTTGTTTTCCAGTGCTTCTTTCCCTGAAAGTATGCGGCCATCGGCAATCGAATTGCGCAAACCGTCGGCCGGGAGATTGCGTTCTTTGGCGACGATACCTAGAAATTTATCGTACGTTTTCATCACAAAGTTCTGCACGAATTCACGCTCCTCCTGCGTCATCGGACGCGCGCCGTTGAGCAGATCCTTAAACTTACCGCTTTTGAAAACGACGGCAGCGAGTCCCACCTTATTGAAGAGTTGTTCGTAGTTCAGGGTCTGAATAATCACGCCGATGCTTCCGGTAATCGTCGTCTCGTTAGCCATGAGATATTTCCCGCCACACGAAACGTAATATCCTCCGGATGCAGCCAGTGAGTCCATGTAAACTACCACCGGTTTGCGCGCCCGCGTTTTGACCACCGCATTGTAAATCACATCCGAGGCAGTCACTTCGCCCCCCGGAGAATCGACCTCCAGAACCACGCCTTTGACCCGATCGTCGTCGCGGGCTTGCTGCAATGCCATGCGCAGGTCGTCCACCATATTGTCGCTGGCGCTGCCGGGAATGGAACTGCTGATCAAACCGCGCAGGACGATCACTGCGATCCGATCGGAGGCGCCGCTGCCGCCACGCTGCACGATGATTTCGCGGAACTTCGTCATCGGCTCTTCGCGCGCGGTGCCCGTGCTGACGCGTCCAAGAACGGCAATGGCGAGAAAAATATTAAGGATGGCACTGGCGCACAGCGCGACGAAGAGAAAGAGCGTAAGGCAGCCCAGCTTACGATTTGCCATGACCGCCTGAAACTGGCGGAAAAGTGGGACGCAAACAAGCGGTTTTCGCGTGGCACGGACATCTTACCTGTGGGGACAACGGGCATCCTCCCCGTTGATGACTTCCGATCCGTAGAGCAGAACCGTCCACAGAGCGGAAACTCCGGCTGCCGGTGGCTTGATAAATATCAGCAACTAGCTTAAATTACTAGAATCCAAAATCCCACTGGAAAACGAAGTAAGGATACCCGTTTTCTTCCTCCCATTTGAATCTCTTAAATTTGTTTAAGAACTTGAAAACCAAGTATATAGGACTCTATCTGCGAGGCCGGCGAAACCAGCCTTCCGGCAATGGCCTGGGCTTGGAAGCTGCTTAGAAAGCGGATCATGAATGGAAACGGACATTTAACCGTCACCACGCCAGCGGCTAAACGCGTCCGCAGAACCAAATCGAACGGCCGGAGGCCAAAAACACGCTCTGGCAACGGTAATGGCGCAACAAAAGTGGTTTCCCGCGAACTCCCGGCTGCCGGCACCCTCGCCCGCACTAAGGCCTTGCTCCTCGCAGCGCTTCGGGTTTGGGAATTAAAGCATCGCGTCAGCGAGTAAGGATCGGAACATAGACTTGCACAGTCTGTGCGCCGAGCGGGTTTGGAACCCGCTGAACCAGAATAAGAGCAAACAGAAGCGAAGACAGCGGACAACATGTCCGCTGGGCAGAGCCCTGTGTTCCGGCAGCCGCACGACGTCAAACTGGGCGATCACCCTACTTACGCGGCTCGACCTTCACGTAAATTTCCTGTGATTCGCGTTTACGATGTCACTGGTAGTGTGATCGAGATCCACGAGTGCGCTGGCGATTTCAAAGAATGGTAGCGTGGCTGACAAGTTATCGCACCGTCGATTGCCATTGCCATTTGTAAGCGTTTTTGTAGTCCTGCAACCAAGCGGTGTAGAGCGGATTTTCTCTCCATGCCGTGGTCCCGGCATGGCCGGGCGGTTCGGGCCTACGTGGGGGATGCAGTCGCAAATCGTACGCAGAATCCTCTTTGAGTGCGCACCAGAATAATCGACCGCCATTACGCCAGCCATCCATAAGGATGCCGTTTTCGAAAGGCTGGTTAATGGCGGTGACGACTAGACCATTGTTTTCGTCCATGGTTCCTGCAAAAGCAGCGCCCCAGTGAAGCACCAGCGTCTTGAGCCTGAGCTCTTTCAAACGTTCGCCAATATCACGCGTATAATGGCCGCAAAAGCCACGTTGTCGCCTACCCGTGTTGATCAGTATGTTCTGAACCCCTGCGCACCAGACGACGCGATACTCACGCGCAAGGCTGCGCGAGGTGGTGTGCGCCGTCACTGAGACCAACTCGGCTTCGCCTGGATCCACGTCTGGGGCGAGCGCCACGAGTGCGTCACGCAACTTCTTGATTGATCTCTCGTCTCCGGCCCAAACCGCTTTTATGCAAACGCCGAATGCAATGATGAAAACAACCGTTCGAAGCAAAGTTGGCATAGGTTAACGGGCGAATTATACCAAAATCACAGATGATTCAACGCGCAAAGGGCTGCGCGTTCCTTCAGTGGTACAAATGCGCTCACTGATTGGTCAACAGTCTAACTGCTTTGGGATTGCGGAGTTTGTGCGCAGCAAAAGAAGGAAGTAGTGACCACAGGCGCAGGCACCGCCGGCTACGCAAAACAAACCGGCCGGCCAATTTGTGACGGCTCAAAAAAGTGAAGAAAAGCATTGCTTCTCCTTGATTCCCCGCCTAAACGGAGCGGAGCAACCTGCGATGAAAGGAGGCGAGATAGATTGAAATTTCTGAAAATGATCATGATGGTGGCCGTTCTGGCCACCGCTTTGGGACTCGGAGCTTGTGCTTCGCCCACGCAACAACACGCGGAGACCGTCGCTCCAGCTCCAAAGGGGGGGAAATAGATCGAGCACGCCGTACTTTCAATTGGGGGCTTATTTCGCCCAAAAAGCCAGGTCGTGTTCCGGCCTGGCTTTTTTCAATGACGCATAAGGCCTGGCTAACTTCTTCCCATCTCAACGTTTTCCGATTAAGCTGCGCGAATGGAACTGAAAGGGGAGCAGATTTCTCTTGTCCTACTCGCGGCGGTCGCTCTCGAAGGAGAGTTCGTTGAGATTTCTTCTCTCGTCCGTCCACGAAACGCTTTCCGTCGCCGCGATGCGCGTGAACGACGAAGATCGTTCGCCCCGAAGAATTCACGGCCCAGACACAACCTCGTATCCATCCGGCTTTACTGAGATTGTCAGCGATTATTGACGCATCTCGCGCGCTGACCAAGAAGACGCCGCGCTGGAGAAGCAAGCCGCCTCTGCAATTTTGGGTTAGCATTTCGCAAGATCGGCAACGCCTGCTTGTCGCAGCGCTTCGGGTGTGGGAACTAAAAACATCGCGTCAGCGAGTAGCCTCAACTACGCGGCTCGACCTTTACGTAAATTTCCCGCGGCGCACTCCTGAAATACTTGAATAACGCCGGGCACAGCCAGCCTTCCTGATTGAATTCCGGACTGTAATACCAGTTGCCGTCCGATTCCGCTCGACGCCATTCCAGTTTGAAGCTCGCGCCGGGAAATTGTCTGGCGCTAAAGATCGCGCGAAATCCGTGCTGCGCGTCCGGAATATTCGCCGTCGCCTTGTCAATCAACGAATCAATTCCGGCAATGAACGGCTCCTTGCTGAGGCCAACCGCCGCATCGTCGAAAACCCAGAGGCCCTCGTATTTGTAAGGCACAATCACCATCAACGAATTCATCGCACTGTTTTCTTTTCGATGTTCCGAGCGCAGCAAACTAATGCACACGACCAGCCCAATCACCACGAGCGCGACCACAAACACGATCGATTTCATTTGCCTTACTTCGGTGAGGAGAAGTTGCATCGCAGGGTCGGTAGCGGCAACTTCGCTCCGCCGAATGCGCCCGTAGCTCAGCCGGATAGAGCAACGGATTTCTAATTCAAGAAACGAGTTTTTGCGCACGTTTTCGCTGTGTTGCACAGCATTGCGGATGCTAGGTGTTTCAGGCATTCGGCATTCGCACCGCGTTACGCAGAATTGCGCAGTTTTGCAGCCAAAAATTTTTCAGACCGTAGAAAACGACCGTGAAACTTTATCCGCTCAGTGAATGTCGCGGTTCAGAGCGTTACGGGCCTTTGGATGATGTCCCTGCGCGATCTGAAACGATTGCGCGTCCACCGGGAGAGCACGGCTAGGTTGAGCGTCCCGGTCCCCTTTTGGCATTGTCCCAGGCCGAAAGTACGACGCGCCGACGGTGTCGATCTTTCCAGTTGAGAAGCACGCGAGTCAATTCGTCATCCGCGGCCATTGTCTCCTAGTGTCCCGCAAAACCTCTTTCGCTGACACCACGCCAGCGATGCGCTGGCGATAACGTTCTCCGCGCTCTTGCATCACTGCCGCGATTGATTGCATTGGCGTGATTGCATTGATTGCGTCCGCTCACATTCTTTTGCAAGCCGCGGCTGGGAAGGGCAATTTTGCTGCAGCAATTTGCTGTGTCCACCCTTCACGTTTTGCGCGGGCGAGCACGGTGCCCTCCGGCATATCCATGTTCCGCGCGATTTCGCGCAGACCAATCCGAGGCGTAACCGGTTTTGATCTGTCCCAACGCTCTGAAGAAACTCTGCTACATGCCGTTTGCTTCGACTACGTGGCAATCTGACCGTTTTCGCGCTCGCTCATGTTCAAATGAACAGTTACGCTGTCTTCGGGAGAAAAAAAGCGCCAAATTGTCGCCGACGAAACTTGTTGTTCAAATGTGCGAATTTGTGCTTGCATGAAAATCACAGGTTCTTACGGTCCGATCTTAGTCATGATCGTAGCCGCAGGCTTTTTCGTTGCAGGAGTGGGTTGTTCTCTCGCGCTGATTATCCGAGAACTGCGCAAAGCGCCGGAAGGCTACGAGGATGAACACGGCTTCCACACTGTCCGCAACGGTGCGGTGAAATACGGCGTTCCCGACTCGATGAAGGCTCGCAGAACACGCAGCAGCCTGAATTGGGCCATGCACCGCACGCTGCGCATTAAAGCTTTTCGAGTGCGGGGGTTACCCTTTTTCGGCAAGAGAGTTCCTCACGCTGCGAGCGAATTCTCGGCAACGTCGCGGCGCAGGGCGGGTTCATGTCGGTAACCATGTCGATCCGCACCACAAACGGAAGCATTCTGAGGCCTGGCTGGAAATCCGCTCTCGATATTACCTGCATTCTGCTCTCGCTGCCGGTCTGGCTGCCGCTGATGATTTTGCTCATGCTGGTGACGCGAATCGCCTCGCCTGGTCCGATCTTCTACCGGCAGGAGCGCATCGGCTTTGGCGGAAGACATTTTTTCATCTGGAAGTTCCGAACAATGAAGCTGAGCGCGGAGACACAAATTCACGAGCGCTATTTCGAAGAATTGATGCGGGTCGATTGTCCGATGACGAAACTGGATGTTTACGGCGACCCACGGCTGGCCCCTTTCGGGCGAATTCTGCGTGCGAGCGGTCTGGATGAGTTGCCTCAAATTTTCAACGTGCTTCGCGGTGAGATGAGTCTGGTCGGTCCGCGGCCCTGCACGCCAAATGAATTTGCTCATTATGAGCCGTGGCAACGGGAACGCGTAAACGGTCTGCCGGGCCTGACCGGATACTGGCAGGTAAACGGCAAAAACAAAACGACGTTCAACGAGATGATCGCGATGGATCTGTTCTATCTCGAAAACGTGTCGATCCTGCTTGATCTGAAAATCATGCTCAAGACCGGTGCCGTTATCGCTGGGCAACTCTTCGAGTCTCAGGCG
>CAVQGV010000009.1:0-6013 GCA_963712135.1 uncultured Gammaproteobacteria bacterium | reverse complement strand
GCAAAACTTCTGCCGCTGCTGGCGAAGGGCGAGTTCCGCTCGGGCCAGGATTTGGCGGATGCCATGGGCGTGAGTCGAACCGCCGTATGGAAGCAGGTCAATCGGCTGGTTGCAGACATGGGGCTTGCCATTGAGTCTGTCAGGGGCAAGGGCTATCGCATCCCGGGTGGCATTGACCTGCTCGACGCTGAACAGGTGATGTCCGCTCTGGATCCTCGCGCTCGCGCGCTGCTCACCGGGCTGGAAATTCTCGATACGGTAGACTCCACCAATGCTGAGCTCATGCGCCGCGCCGAGCAGGGCTGTTCCCCCGGATTGGTATGCACGGCGGAGCAACAGACGGCCGGTCGTGGCCGCCGTGGGCGGCAGTGGATCAGTCCCTATGCCAGCAACCTTTATCTGTCACTGCTGTGGGAGTTCAGCCAGGGTGCGGCCGCGCTGGAGGGACTTAGCCTGGCAGTGGGTGTCGCGGTGGCCCGGGCCCTGCGCGCTTGCGCTGTGCCCAACGTACAGCTCAAATGGCCTAATGATGTGTTGTACGGGGGCGCCAAACTGGGTGGCATTTTGCTGGAAATGCGCGGCGATACCGCCGGTAGTTGTCAGGTGGTCATCGGGGTGGGCCTCAATGTCGCCATGCCCGCGGCAGCCGCAGGTGCCATTGACCAGGCCTGGACCGATATCAAAACAATCACCGCGAACCAGCATCCGGGGCGCAATCGACTGTTGGCAGCGTTGCTGAACGAGCTGCTGCCGCTGGCAGCAGATTTTGAACGGCAGGGATTCAATCACTGGCGCGATGAATGGCAGTCACTGGATGCGTTTGACGGTGCAGCGGTAGTGCTGAACACTGGCTCCGCACAGTTGGGCGGTATTGCCCGGGGCGTGGATGAGCGCGGTGCATTGCAGCTGGAAACCACCACCGGGGTGCAGTCAGTGTATGGCGGTGAAATTTCCCTGAGAGCGGCGCCGTGAACGTCACTGGCGCCTGCCTGCAGCTGGATGTCGGCAACAGCAGCGTGAAGTGGCGTCTCGTGAGGCGCGGTCAAATCAGCCACCGTGGCAGCTACCATCGCGGTGACGAAAGCGAGCAGGAAGTATTGCTTCACTGCACAGACACTCTGGATCACATCTGGATTGCCAGTGTGGCAGCGCCGGCGACGGAAACCGAGCTGGCCGCGTTATTGCAGGAGCAGTGGGGCATTGCGCCCTGGTTTGCACGCACCCAGGCCCGCACAGGGAGTCTTCGCAACAGTTATGACGATCCCGCTCGCATGGGTGTCGACCGCTGGCTGGCCATGCTTGGCGCGCGGGAACGGGAGCGGGGCAAGTTGTGCGTGATTGATGCCGGGTCCGCGCTGACCATCGATATTGTCAGCGCTGCAGGTCAGCATGAGGGGGGTTACATTATTCCCGGGGCGGCATTGATGGAGCGCGCACTGCTATTGGATACGGATCAGGGTTCGCTTTGCGGAAGAGGTCGGCTACGACCTTGCGCCGGGCACCTCTACAGCTGCTGCGGTGCGACACGGTATCATGCTGGCGCAGGCCGGAGCGGTGACTCTGGCATTAGAAAGAGCCGGCACTGAGTCCATGGCGCTGTTGTTTTGTGGTGGTGCTGGTGAAACGCTCCGGCAGCTGGTTGATCGCGGCGGACAGTGGCTGCCGGACCTGGTGTTTGAAGGTCTCGAGGCAATGGCCGCCTTGCGATGATCTCATTTTATAGCAGCAGCACTAATTAACTGCAGCAGCGCGAGCCTCATCCACGGCTTGCTGCTGCAGAGGAATGATCTGCGCCAGTACCATCTCGTAGACGGCCCCTGGCTCGGCTCGGGTGTAGTCATCGATGGCCACGTAGCCGCCGATGCCGCGCTCCATATCCAGCCAGGAGACGGCGCCGAATGCACCCGGATCAAACACGATCGTGGTATTTTCCGCATCGCTTGGGAGTATCCACCAGCCCATGCCGTAAGCCACGCCAAGATTGCCGGCGCGGTTCTCCTGCATGAAGGCGACCGACTCTTCGGACATCACCTGCGTGTCACCACAGCGACCGCCGTGCAGATGCATCAGTAGTATCTTCGCGTAGTCATGCAAATTGGAGATGGCCCCGCCTTCGATGTGCGCATTCTCCTGACCACGCAGGCTGTCGGGGCTGCCGTTCCAGGCGTCGAGCATGGACCACATATTGCCGTATTCAAATACTTCGAGTTCGCAGGGCTGCGCTATATACTGGTCAAACGCCTGCCCCCAGGTGCTGTTGGTGACATGCTGCGCAACGGCGCCGGACAGTTGCCACTGCGTGCCGCCGTAGCTGAACTGATTGCCCGGCGGGACACTGCCTGGCACTTCGACGGTGTAGAGGATTTCGGCGCATTCCTCCAGCGTGACATTGCTCATGAACTGACACAAGTGTGGGCCGTAATCCGCGAGCCCTGCCAGGCCGGGGATGCCGGACGTATTACTGACAAGATCCACGGTGGTCCGATCGCCGTACACACCGTCCCAGGGCAGGTAAGTGTCGATAGGCGCTTCGATATCGTAATCGAGCGCGACATCATCATGCAGCGCCATGAGCAGAGACACCGCAGGCATTTTGCTGGTGGATGCGAGCATCACCACGGTATCCAGCGTGTGATCGCCCAAAGCCGCCTCGTGAACAATATCCTGCTCGGCGTCCACCAGAATCACGGAAATGCCGTCGAACACAGGACTTTCATCCAGGAATTTCTGCAACTGCGCATCAACTGCGTCGAAGTTATACACCGGTTGCGAGGTAAAGTTACTGTTTGAACCATCACTGCAGGCGGTAACGAGTAAAATCGTGGTTGCAAACAAGACGACGCGAGTAGTTGAATGCACGGTAGTGACCTCGTTATTTTTAGTTTCGTAAAGGTACCACATAGGATGATGTCGCAGAACGCCTGCTCTATGCTCTCCTTCGGCTCGCCGTGATCATCCTGCTAATTTCGTCGAGCACTACTCGTAAGAGATGGTCAGGTTGATATTTTTTCCGTCGTAGGACAAATCCTGAATATTGTTTTTGAAAGGAATGAGGTACGGATGCGGTGGAAGTTCCGCGCGAATGGGGTTGGTCACCTGCGTGTTCCAGGCGTCTTTTAATTGCGTCAGCATGCGCTGCGTGATCTCGCTTTTGCGGTCGAAATCGAGTTTGTCTATCTTTGGGTCGTGCAACAATATCTGCCGTGTAGCAAGGTCGTAGCCAATTTTTCCGGAAAAGACAGCCCGCCCCATCTCACTGATGGCAACGCCCTGTGCCGGGCGGTGATCGTACGCCTGGAATCGCACTTGCATGCCGATGCGTCCCTTGTCACGAAAAAGTACCACCGGCTCGGTAAGAAAAAGATTGCCCTCGGTCAATTTGACTGTTACTGGAAATAGGTCCGCGGCGATTCCGGTGCTTAATTCCGCTGAGATCGGCACAGTAGTCCTGGAGGCTGCAGAAGCCGTTCCAGAGAGGGTAAGCAGCGAACAGGTAATCAATGCGAATAATGTGTTTGCGCGCAAAGCAGTTAACTCCAACGGTTTGAGAATTATACAGGCAGGGCAGGATAGCCAACTCTCGCCCCATAACAACGTGCACTACCCCAGCTCGAAGTTGCGCAGATTTAACGCCTGCTGTGATGGGCGGCGTCGCGATATCGACTTGTTCTATCATCGTCAGAGCATAGCCCGAAGGGCAGCTCCTGGATGCGACATTCGTACCCACTGCGCACCGACGACCGTATATGGACTCCCATTCGTTTGCAAGTACCCTGCTTGATTACCTGCTTGCTGAGCACGGCATCACAGCAGCACGCGTCAGATACTTCCAGGATCAAAATATTTCGCGGCCTTATGCCCTTCATAGCCGTTCACAGCCTACACAAGTATTTTCCTGATACTGCCAGGAGAATGCCATTGCGCTGCCATAGCTCTTTGTCTAAACTGCCCAACCTTCAAAACGGAGTAGGTGTTCATCTGCTCCGATCTGATCAAGGCTGGCGTAGCTCAGTAGGTAGAGCAGCTGATTTGTAATCAGCCGGTCGGGGGTTCGATTCCTCTCGCCAGCTCCATTTCTCGGCTCTACCCAATTAACGGGGGACGGGCATTCATCCGTACCCGATTGATTATCCCATCCCACCCACAGTGGGTCAGTACTCTCAATCGGTAATTCTCAAAGTTTCTGAAACCATAGGCCCTTCTCGAGATCATTTCCATCTTGTTGTGGAAGCCCTCCGTGATGCCGTTACTTTTGCTGAATCGCCACATGGCAACAATGGGCTGCAGCCAGCTGTTCAGCGTCCTGGCCAGGACCCGTAACGGGCTATCGCGCAGCTGGTCCAGCAACTCGAATAATTGCGGCAGCTTCGCCCTCGCGCGACGCGCTGTAAGCGTCTTCAGCAGCATGAGACTCACCAGTTTCTGCTTGGCCACATAGAGCTGCTGTAACACAGGATAGCCGGTTAGATAACTCATCAGATTGGCATGCTGCTCGTCGTTCAGGTGCCATTGGTGGCGGCGCATCAGACTGATCAACCCCCGGTTCTTTCGGCCTTCAGGATCGTGCTGTTGCCAGACCTTCAAAAAGTGCTGATTGATCAGGCGAACCACATGAAAGCGGTCTGCCACGATGGTGGCGCTGGGGAAGTACTGCCGGGCAATACTGCGGTAGGTTTCCGACAAATCCATGACGACTACCTGCACATTACCGCGGCCCTGCAGACCCTGTAAATACGCGCGTAAGCTGGGTTCTGAGCGGCCCAGCTTTACGTCAAATACGGTGTGGTTCCTGAGATCCACAAACGTGGTGGCAAAGCCTTTCTTGCGGGTAAAGAAATGCTCATCAATGCCCAGCACACGTGGACAGAGCCTCCTATCCATCTCCGAGCGTTTGATACCCAGATGATCCCGATACCAGCGCTCCACTGTAGCGCCACTGATCAAGTGGGTGCGCGACAGCTTGCTCTGCGTCACACCACCATCGTGGGCCTCATACACCTCCATCCGGTATGTATCCGAGGAGCGATACCGGGGCCTGAGACCGGGAAAGGTATGGCGAAAATAGCGCCCGCAGCCCTGGCAGTGGTATTTGGGCACCCTCAGGTGCAGGATCATCACCTGGTTACCGCGCCGGGTATGCTTCACCGTGCGCTTGTGGGTGGCCTTGATTCTTAGCTCGGAACCCCCGCAATGCTGACAGCTGACTTGCCTACGGTACGGCCTCGCCCAGACCTCAATACCCCGTTTGCTTTTTACCCGTACAACTTCAAGCCAGGTATGCCTATAATCATTCCTGCGTGGGACATCGGTATTCTCCATTAAATTGATCGTCGCAAAATCAGTTTAATGAATGCCGGTGTCCCCCGTTAATGATGAAGAGCCGGTGCATTCTGGCCACATCGGTTATAGTTTGCCTTCGAATGCCTGTGGTGCAAGCTAATCATGAATAGCGTTAGTCAGTTAAATCTGTTCTCAGCGTACCAGAGCCACTTTCCTGAGCCCGATAAGGTGTTGTTGACTACTGACGCCGGAATTTCCTACACGTATAAAGATGCGGAGAATTACTCTGCGCAGATAGCAAACTACCTGGTTGGATTGGGCCTTCACAAAGGCGATCGCGTTTCCGTACAGGTGGAAAAATCGGTTCAAGCCCTGTGGTTGTATCTGGGTACAATCCGTGCGGGCCTGGTGTTTCATCCGCTGAATCCAGCCTATACGCAGGAAGAGTTGCGCTTTTTTCTGGAGGACGCCGCACCTTCTGTGCTGGTCTGTGACAGCGATCGGGCTGAGGTTCTGCGCGCGGTGTGTGACAGTTTGGGTGTGGCACATCTGTGTACCCTGGACGCCGACGGAGCCGGCACTTTGATGCAGGGTGTACAGAAGTGCTCGACGCACTTCGATACGGCGGTGACAAATGCGTCAGATCTTGCTGCTTTGGTCTACTCCTCCGGCACTACGGGTCGGCCCAAGGGCATCATGTTGTCCCATAAAAATCTCGTAGAGAATGTCTCGG
>CAVQGV010000008.1:0-187424 GCA_963712135.1 uncultured Gammaproteobacteria bacterium | reverse complement strand
CCTTCGATGTGCGCATTCTCCTACCACGCAGGCTGTCGGGGCTGCTGTTCCAGGCGTCGAGCATGGACCACATATTGCCGTATTCAAATACTTCGAGTTCGGCAGGGCTGGGCTATATACTGGTCAAAGGCCTGCCCCCAGGTGCTGTTGGTGACATGCTGCGCAATGGCGCCGGACAGTTGCCACTGCGTGCCGCCGTAGCTGAACTGGGTGCCAGGCGGGATACTCCCTGGCACTTCGACGGTGTAAGGGCTATCGGCGCATTCCTCCAGCGTGACATTGCTCATGAACTGACACAGGTGTGGGCCGTAATCCGCGAGCCCTGCCAGGCCGGGGATACCGGACGTATTACTGACAAGATCCACGGTGGTCCGATCGCCGTACACACTGTCCCGCAGGGCAGGTAAGTGTCGATAGGCGCTTCGATCGTAATCGAGCGCGACATCATCATGCAGCGCCATGAGCAGATACACCGCAGGCATTTTGCTGGTAGAGGCTAGCATCACCACTGTATCCAGCGTGTGATCGCCAAGCCGCCTCGTGACAATATCCCGCTGTGCGTCCACCAATCATGGAAATGCCGTCGAACACAGGACTTTCATCCAGGAACTGCTGCAACTGCGCATCAACTGCGTCGAAGTTATACACCGGTTGCGAGGTAAAGTTACCGTTTGAACCATCACTGCAGGCGGTAACGAGTAAAATCGTGGTTGCAAACAAGACGACGCGAGTAGTTGAATGCACGGTAGTGACTTCGTTATTTTTAGTTTCGTAAAGGTACCACATGAGGTGATGTCGCAGAACGCCTGCTCTATGCTCTCCTGCGGCTCGCCGTGATCATCCTGCTAATTTCGTCGAGCACTACTCGTAAGAGATGGTCAGGTTGATATTTTTTCCGTCATAGGACAAATCCTGAATATTGTTTTTGAATGGAATGAGGTACGGATGCGGTGGAAGTTCCGCGCGAATGGGGTTGGTCACCTGCGTGTTCCAGGCGTCTTTTAATTGCGTCAGCATGCGCTGCGTGATCTCGCTTTTCCGGTCGAAATCGAGTTTGTCTATCTCTGGGTCGTATAACAATATCTGCCGTGTAGCAAGGTCGTAGCCAATTTTTCCGGAAAAGACACCCCGCCCCATCTCGCTGATGGCAACGCCCTGCGCCGGGCGGTGATCGTACGCCTGGAATCGCACTTGCATGCCGATGCGTCCCTTGTCACGAAAAAGTACCACCGGCTCGGTAAGAAAAAGATTACCTCTGGTCAATTTGACCGTTACCGGAAAGAGATCCCCGGCGATGCTGGTGCTTAACTCTGCCGAAATCGGCACGGTAGTTCCTGCGGCTGCATAGAGCATTCCGGAGATGGTGAACAACGAACAGGTAATCAATGCGAATAATGAGTTTGCGCGCAAAGCAGTTAACTCCAACGGTTTGAGAATTATACAGGCAGGGCAGGATAGCCAACTCTCGCCCTATAACAACGTGCACTACCCCAGCTCGAAGTTGCGCAGATTTAACGCCTGCTGGGATGGGCGGCGTCGCGATATCGACTTGTTCTATCATCGTCAGAGCATAGCCCGAAGGGCAGCTTCTGGATGCGACATTCGTGCCCACTGCGCACCGACGACCGTATATGGACTCCCATTCGTTTGCAAGTACCCTGCTTGATTACCTGCTTGCTGAGCACGGCATCACAGCAGCACGCGTCAGATACTTCCAGGATCAAAATATTTCGCGGCCTTATGCCCTTCATAGCCGTTCACAGCCTACACAAGTATTTTCCTGATACTGCCAGGAGAATGCCATTGCACTGCCATAGCTCTTTGTCTAAACTGCCCAACCTTCAAAACGGGAGTAGGCGTTCATCTGCTCCGATCTGATCAAGGCTGGCGTAGCTCAGTAGGTAGAGCAGCTGATTTGTAATCAGCCGGTCGGGGGTTCGATTCCTCTCGCCAGCTCCAATTGAATCAACAGGTTGCGACTGACCACATTTGATTTCTATATAATCAGCCGGTCACGCGGTACAATTTCGGTACACTTCCACTCGCGGAGGTTGCCGTGGCAACGATCACCAAGACCCCATCCAATAGCTGGAAAGCGCTGGTCCGCAAGCGCGGCTGGCCCGCGACCATCAAGACATTTCGCACCAAGCAGGACGCCAAGGACTGGGCGCGTCGCGTGGAAGACGAAATGGTCCGCGGCGCATATATCGATCGTGCTCCCTCCGAGAAGACCACGCTGCGAGTGGCCATGGCACGTTATCTGATGGAGGTCACCCCCACCAAAAGCCCCGGTACACTCAAGCGGGAAACGGGTCGCTCCAAACCGCTGCTGGAGAAACTGGGCGATTATTCGCTGGTCGCCATTACACCCGACTTGGTTGCCGGCTACCGGGATGAGCGGTTAGAGAAGGGTAAAAGCAATAACACGGTGAGGTTGGAGTTGGCCATGTTGTCCCACCTGTTCACAGTGGCATTGCAGGAGTGGCGTCTCGGCCTGTTTTATAACCCGGTGGCGGCTGTGCGTAAACCATCGTCAGGGGCTGGTCGCAGTCGACGGCTTTCAAAAGACGAGGAGCGTAAGCTGCTTTATTCATGCGATAAGGCAACGAATCCTATGCTGGGGTGGATGACCCGCATGGCGCTATACACGGGGATGCGCGCCGGTGAAATCCAGACCCTGCGGCGAAACCAGATCAACCTGGACAAACGGGTGATTCTGCTGACAAAGACCAAGAACGGCAGTGCGCGTATGGTGCCCATGACCAAGGCAGCCACCCAGGTGGCGCGCGCCGCGTTGAAGCACAGTGTGCGGCCAATCGATACGGACCTGGTGTTCTGGGGAGAGCCGGGAAAAAGTGGGCAGCGCAGCCCCTATGAGTATTACCCGGCCTGGCGACGCGCCATCAAGCGAGCCGGACTGAAAGACTTTCGCTTTCATGACCTGCGCCATGAAGCAGTGTCGCGGTTGGTGGAGGCGGGGCTCGGTGACCAGGAGGTGGCGGCGATCTCCGGTCACAAGACCATGCAGATGCTGCGGCGCTATACACACCTTCGCTCAGAAGATCTTGTTGCGCGGCTCGATAAGCTGATGGTTTGATCTGGGTGAGAGAAAAGCTCGCCGCTGGTAGAACGGGTTTTGTAGTAAAAATTGTAGAGGCTTATGCAATCGTGTGTCTGGTCAGCCAGACAAAGGAGATTGCAGGCAATGGACGGTACAACACATTTCAGCGAGGTAAGCCTCGAACAACAGATCACCACGCGCTACGGCATTCTGCTCTCACAAACCCAACTGGCGGAGCTGTTGGGGCGAACACCCGGCGGGCTCCGTTACAGCTTGAGCTATCCCAGTGATCAGCATACCCGCGACCTGAAGGCCAGCGGCCGCAAGATTGGCCGCCGGGTGTATTACCCCGCCGTGGAAGTGGCGCAGATCATAGAGGGCGGTGCCAGGGGTGGCTAACACCATCATCCGGGCGCCCCGGCGCAATCGTTACCTGATCATTGACCAACGTATCATTGATGACACCCGCCTGTCCTGGGCGGCCAGGGGCATGCTGGCCTACCTGCTCTCGCGCCCCGACAATTGGCAAGTGCGGGTAAAGGATCTCCAGCGCCGCGGGCACTTGGGCCGGGATGGTACCTACAAACTCATTAATGAACTTCGCTCGGCGGGCTATGTGGAATTTCGGCGGGGGAGGGACACGCGAGGTCGCATCCGGGGTGGGTGCTACATCGTTCGTGAAATACCCAATTCACCGTATCCGGAATCGCCGGATACGGATGTGCCGGAACCGGCGGCACCGTATCTGGTAGATCCGGATGCTTTACCTACTACCGAAGTTGACCTATTACGAAGTACAACTACAACTACTCACAATACCAAAGAGCGATATTTGAACTTTGATCAGTGGACCGATTTGATAGTGTTTCCCGACTGGATCTCACCTGAACTGCAACGTGCAGCCTTCGCAAAAGTCGCGAGATTTGAATCGGCCCTGGCACAAATGTTAATCGATGAATGGGCGGGAGCTATTAATGCAGGCAAGATTAAAAAATCCCAGCTGGGGTACCTGCATGAGCTGGCAGCCAGGTTGGACAGCAATCAATTCAGCTGCCACTACGCTGACCAAATTGTAGAGGCGCGTTTTGATAGGGCGCAGACTACCCATGACAACTAGTCGGCAATCGTGCGAATCGGGTCAAAAAAGGTGAGCAAAAAACTATTGCCGGTTGATCTGGAGTAAAATATCCTACTCAGTAGGATTGTCAGCGAACCCCTTTGGAGGGCCACTCATGGCTATGGTTAAGAAAAGTATATCGGTCACCGATCAGCAGGACAGGTGGATCAAGGCGCAAATCCAGAGCGGGCATTTTGGCAACGAAAGCGAAGTCGTCCGCGAGCTGATCCGTGAGCGGCAAATTCGAGAGCAAGAAACGCAGGCTGACATCGAAGCCATCCGCTCCGCCCTGATCGAGGGTGAACAAAGCGGCCTTAGCAAACGAACACCGGACCAAATAATGAAGGCAGTAATTGAGCGCAAGCGCAATCAATAATGGCGGGGTATGAGCTAACCTATGCCGCCGACCAGGATTTTGAAAACATCTTTGAGTTTGGCCTCGATACATTCGGTGTTGATCAAGCGTCTAGATATCAAAACGGTATGATGCAGCGTTTTGCCAAGCTGGCCGAACAGCCCAAACTTTATCCGACCGTTGATCATATTCGCGCCGGCTACAGGCGCAGCGTTTACGGCTCACATTCGATTTATTACCGCATTGAAAGCCAGGGTATTGTCATCGTGCGTATCCTGGGCCAGCAAGACCTCGCCAATGCTTTTTCTTGATCTGCGCGCGATAAGCAGTGGCTTGAATGAAGGATCGAGATAACTCCTGACGGAACATTGCGTACCGACTGATCGGCTGACCGTTTCCACTGGAAACGGCAAGGGTCGCGCACCGCGAACGCAGACTGAGGAACGTGTGTAGATTGGCCCTTGCAGCGAACTGTTCGGCCACGCCCTCGTCACTAGCGAGCGTAGCGGGGTAGTGACGAGGGCGGCGCAGCCCCGAACGACAGCGCAGGACGAGCGAATTCAGGGATGTTCCGCGAGTTTGCTCTGGCTAGACTGGCCCCACTGAACACCAACAACGGTTTTATACGCGGCCACAGCGGAAATGTGGATGAGGAACATCGCCCTCGCCAGCCAAACTGGTAAAAACGGTACTCAGCGTCAGCAGAGCTTCCATGACGCACCAGCCTCTGGCTGTTTGCTCTTTGTTCAATCCCCGGGCCACGCGCCCATGTTCCCCCACGGCTATGGCCGTTTCAACTCGCCGCTGAATGTTCAGCACGCGTCATGTACCGCCGTGTTTGTCACGGTGTCTTTTAACCCCGCGGATCAATGGTGCCGCCCAACTAAATAGGAGATGAAGTCTCACCATGACAGACGGCTCGCAGTTTGAGTCTATTGGATCACGTAGTGCCATCTTCCCCAGAAGAAAAGCTACGTCGCCTGCAACCAGGCATCTCAGGTTGAACGGGAGTTGTGTCCCGAGACCGTACCGCGTCAGCGGAACCCGTCAGGCTACGAGCCTGTGGTTGGTCAAAAACACTTACCGAACAGGAATACACACATGCGCGACCTGAACTACCAATTGAAACAACTGTGCGCCCGCAATCGCGATTGAACCGATCGAAAAACTATCCCAGTCGCTGAATCTCTATGCTAAAAATGCCGCCTTCTACCGTTAAATTTCTAGTCTTGGTAAACCCTGATGTTGGGCCTGTTCCAGATGGAAATATGTGTCCCTGAACTGGATTTCTCAACTGAGACCCGCCGGCCCAAACATTGGAAAAGATCGGGGCATCGTATTCCCCTCATTCTTCAATCAACTTCAGCATCACGGGGATCAACGCCGCTGTTTTGATATTGATCTCCGGGTCATTATTCACAAAGTGATCCATACCTACCGCCATGATCGTGTAGCCGGGAGCCAGTGCATCGGGAATCAGTGTCAGTCCATCGTTAGGCCCCTGCGCTTTGAGCATGCCGTAAAAGCCTTGTCCCAGTTCACTAACCTGACCGGAAAACGGAATGCCGATGTAGTTCACGATAGTGAGCTGTGCAGGCGGGTTGAATCTGTCGTATCGGGGTTTGCTATGCGCACGGCTGAGGCTCAATAGATCGGCATAGTTCCAGCCTTCATACCAGGCTGCCGCGTGCAGCAACAGGGACTTTGGCCACGGTAGAAACGTGTCAATGACGGGGGTACCGCGCAGTACACCGCAAATATTGAGCCAGCCGACCAGTTGCGGGTTGTGAGCGATCGTCGGATCATTGAGCGCCAGGGCCACGGTGGGGCCGCCTGAACTGGCACTGACCAGAATAATTTTCTTGCCGCTGTGCAGGTACCTGTCCACGGCCTGACTATACAACTCCGGGGTTCAGTAGGTAGGTTTCCAAATTTAACATTAAATCAGTCGCTTATATTTTTTTCTTGGCTCTCCAATAGTGTACAAACAGGGCCAAATTCTTCATTAACGACATAACCCTTGACTCTGGACTATAGTCCAGAGTGCAGATTGAGTGCAAATAGGGTGATCGGATATGTCTACGTTCAATATTGGCCAACTTGCGAAACGCGCCGGCGTTGCCATTGATACCGTGCGCTACTACGAACGCAACCAGTTGCTGCAACCGGCGAGTCGTCTCGAGTCTGGCTATCGCCGTTACGGGGAGACGGAGCTCAAGCGACTGCGGTTCATTCGGCGTGCCAAAACGCTCGGTTTCTCTCTGGGAGAGATACGGGAGCTATTGGGCTTGAGCAACGGGCGCTCTGTCGCCAAGGTCAAGCGCGCAGCCGAGGTCAAGCTAGCCGATGTCGAACAGCGACTTGCCGAGCTGGAGCGAATTCGCAACGCATTGCGCGCGCTGGTTGCAGCCTGCCCGGGCCACGGACGTGCCGAAGCCTGCCCAATCCTCAATGCACTCAACGAAGGAGAGACGTCATGAATACGCACGATCATACGATGCACGAAGCTGGTCACCATGGACTTACGGTGGTGGGTCAACAAGTTGATCCGGTATGCGGCATGACAGTAGCGGCCGATTCATCGCATCGCGCAACGCATGAGGGTCACGACTACCGATTCTGTTCGGCGGGTTGCCGTACGAAGTTCCTTGCCGAGCCGAGCCGTTATCTTGCACCGCCCACCAGCGAGCCAAAGGAAGTACCACCTCTCGGGACGACTTATACGTGCCCTATGCACCCGGAGGTTGTCCGCAGCGAACCTGGTTCGTGCCCGATCTGTGGCATGGCGCTCGAACCCGTAATGCCTAGTCTTGACGATGGCGAGAACCCCGAGCTGACGGATTTCCGCCACCGCTTCTTCTGGACACTCCCCTTGTCGGTGCTGGTCCTGATCTTGGCGATGTTCGGAGGTGGCACAGACCTTGTTTCGCCAGAGGCGCGCAGCTGGATTGAGCTCGTGATGACCGCGCCCGTGGTGCTGTGGGCAGCTTGGCCTTTCTTTTCGCGTTGGCTGCAATCAATCGCCAACCGCAGTCCCAATATGTGGACGTTGATCGGAACCGGTGTCGGCGCCGCCTTTGTCTATAGCGTCATTGCCACTGCGGTACCGGGATTGTTTCCTGATTCCTTTAGAGAACACGGACGTGTGGCCGTCTATTTCGAGGCCGCCGCGATCATCGTCTCGCTCACACTGCTCGGCCAAATTCTGGAGCTCAAGGCGCGTTCCAGCACCTCGGCAGCACTCAAGGCTTTGCTTGGACTTGCGCCAAAGACAGCGCGTCGCGTCCGGGACGACGGAACTGAGGACGACATCCCTCTCACCCACGTCCATGTCGGAGATCGGCTGCGTGTGCGCCCGGGGGAAAAGGTTCCCGTGGATGGCGAGGTACTTGAGGGCCGTTCCAGCGTAGATGAATCGATGCTCACTGGCGAACCAATCCCGGTCGAGAAAGACCCGGGCGCGAAAGTGATCGGCGCCACCATCAATGGGGTGGGAGCCTTGCTGATGCGCGCCGACAAGGTCGGATCTGATACCGTGCTTGCACAGATTGTGCAGTTGGTCGCGCAGGCCCAGCGTTCCCGCGCGCCCATGCAACGGATGGCGGACAAAGTGAGTTTCTGGTTCGTTCTGGCCGTGTTGGGGATTTCGCTGGTGACCTTCCTGGTCTGGGGGATTTTTGGGCCTGACCCGTCCTGGACCTATGCGGTAGTCAACGCGGTGTCGGTGCTAATCATCGCCTGCCCGTGTGCGCTCGGTCTTGCAACACCGATGTCAATTATGGTCGCTACCGGTCGAGCAGCACAGGCAGGTGTGCTGTTCCGTGATGCAGAGGCCATCGAAAGGCTGAAAACCATCGATACCCTGATCGTTGACAAGACCGGCACCCTTACGCAAGGCCGGCCGGCTTTCCGGGATGTCGTTGGATGCAATGACTTCTCTGTTTCAGACGTCCTTCGTTTCGCTGCCAGCCTTGAACAGGGCAGTGAGCATCCGCTGGCAGACGCCATCGTCACCGAGGCTCGACGCCGTGAACTCGCCTTGTCTCCGGCAAGCGATTTTGAGTCAGTCACCGGCTTCGGTGTGCGTGGGTACGTTCAGGGGCTAACGATTGCTCTCGGCAACGCCAAGTTGATGACTGACGTTGGGGCAGAAATCGCTGAACTAACGTCGGAGGCGGAGCAGCTGCGACTTGATGGCGCCACCGCGATGTATCTGGCAGTGGGTGGACGCGCTGCCGGCATGATTGCCGTGGCAGATCCAATCAAGGAAAGCACGCCCGCCGCTGTCCGTGCCCTGCAGGCGGCAGGGCTTCGCCTGATAATGGCCACGGGTGACAGTCGTACTACCGCCGAGGCCGTTGCGCGCCGCCTGGGCCTGGATGAGGTGCACGGCGAGGTGCGTCCCGCAGGACAAGGCTGAACTGGTTGCGCGACTGAAGACGGAGGGTCGTCACGTTGCGATGGCCGGTGATGGTATCAACGATGCGCCGGCACTTGCAGCTGCCGATGTTGGTATCGCCATGGGTACGGGAACAGATGTGGCTATGTCGAGCGCCCAGGTAACACTCGTGAAGGGTGACCTGCAAGGCATACTCAGGGCACGGGAGATATCGAGAACTACTGTCGCCAATATGAAGCAGAACCTGACATTCGCATTCCTTTACAATGCGCTCGGTGTGCCCTTGGCCGCAGGACTCCTTTATCCAAGCTTCGGTCTGCTCCTCAGTCCCATGATAGCGGCCCTGGCCATGAGCTTATCTTCAGTTTCCGTGGTCGCAAATGCCTTGAGGCTACGCAATGCATCCTGACTCCAAAATGCCGACTGGGGTGCCCCGTCGCGTTGTCCACGGAATTGACTATGTTTGAAACTAAGGGCGTTTAGTGGATTCCATGCGTCCCTCTTCGAGTCCACGACGATAGGCTTCTTCCACATTCTGGTTTTTGTGGTCTCCATGATCGTGGTTGCCGTGACCCTTGTGCATAAAAAGGTGCATCAGCGGGCACATCAGAATAATCAAAAATGGGAAGATAGGGGAGCGTATGGGCGCCGTGCTCCACCAATAGAAAGTAGAGAGCGGCGCCGACCAGGGTCAGGTGGCCAGCCCGTGTAGGCTGGTCCAGTATCCGGGTTTTGTTGCCATTACGGTTACCTCCTATGCTGGCTATGCAGCACTTTGGTTGTGGAGTTACAGAATACCGCGCCACACTATATCAGCGGTATGTTTGACCAAGATCAATGCGCATAGGGGTAATTATATGCAGCATGGAGAATGTATCATTTTGTTCGGCATGATTAATCACTTCAACAAGGAGCGTACCATGAATAAATTTGTCGCAGTTACTGCTTTAACACTAACCCTCGCGTCCGCCGCTTATGCAGCCGATGATAATATCTCCCGACCAGGAAGCCGGCATGATGCAGGGTGATATGATGAAAAACTGCCAGAGCCATATGAAGGACGGCAAAATGATGGGCAGTATGCCGAAGGACATGATGGCTCAATGCCAGGAAATGATGAAAAACGGCGGAATGATGCAGCAGAATGGAATGAAGGATATGAAGGCGTCGGATGCTGAAAAGTCCGAGGCTCCCAACGCCGCAGACGATGCCGATCACGCGAAACATCACCCTGCTCAATAAAGGTCGGTATGTCATGAATACAGCGAATGATCAAGTGCATTGCGAACACGGACGAGGCTGGCTGTACTCACGCACGGGCGTCGCCACGCTAGTGGCCGTGTGTTTGATTTCTTGATTCTGTTTTCGCGCCACGAGTGGCTCGCCCAATCACCATGGTGACTTCAGTCGTTGATGTCCTACGAACGAGTCGGGAAGGTACTAAAACCACAACAAATCTGAGTGACAAAGTGAATACGGTTCGCTAGGCTTAAGATATGCGCCGATTTCTTGTCATGCTACTTTCGCTGATATGCGTCTCACTGCCGTTTCAGGCAAATGCGGGTGCGGTGATGGCTGGCGAGCACTGTCCGCATATGCAGTCTATGGAGACGTCGTCGGCTACACACTCCAACGAGCACCACAGTTGCTGTAATGATGCGGCCACCGTTGCAAAAACGGGCCAGCAGTGCAAAACAGGGCATGAATGTTCGCCCTCCTTTAGTTATACATTTTCACCAATCATGTTTTACGTCGCATTCACATCGGAAGCATGGCAATTGCCACCAATATCCACTAGCCCCCCGACTGGTTCTCCCTCCGCCGTTTGGCGACCTCCCACCCTAAGTTAATTCCTGTTTTGAACCATATTGTCTGCCCACTCCGGTGAGACAGACTTGATGATTTGCCTGTGCCAGACGCTCGGTGAAACGCGGCTGGCCTTGCGGGAGTTGAAACCATGTTCTCTATTGCGCTTCGATTGCGGTCGCTGTTGCACCAACCGCTCTCATTCATAGTTCTACTCTTATTGCTGCTTCTGACACGGTTAAATGTGGCAGATGCGCAAGTGCTGACATTCGATGACGCTCTGGTTGTGGCGATCCGGGAAGCACCAGTCTTGCGCGCTGATACCGCGCTCATTGAAGCCGCAGAATACGAAACTGTCCCAGCGGGTGAACTGCCCGATCCAAAATTGGTGTTGGGATTGGATAACGTACCGGTTGAAGGCGACGACCGCTACAGCACTGGCGCGGACTTCATGACGATGCAGCGCATTGGGCTGATGCAGGAATTTCCCAATCCGGCCAAGCGCAAAGCGCGCACCGACCAGGCGAATGCGCAAGTTGAGGTGATGCGGGCCGAAAAGCGTGTGCAGCGACAGACCGTACTGCGTGAAACCGCTCTGGCGTGGATAGCCCGCTATACCTGGGAACAGCAGTTGGCGCTGGTTTCACAATTGCAGAGCGAGAATACGCTGTTGGACGGTGTGGTGCAGGCACAGCTGGCCGCAGCCAAAGGAACGGCACCTGATGTCCTATTGCCGCAAGAGGAGGCCGCGCAGATTGCGGCGCTGCGGGATGAAATAGTTGCGGGGCAAGCACAGTCAATCGCCCAGCTACGGCGTTGGATCGGCCCCGCTGCGGAGTTGTCCTTAAGCGGCGAAGTCCCTGAGTGGCCGGTCAATGGCGCCGAACTGCGAAACCGCTTGCATCAGCATCCCGAGCTGCTCAGCTTTGCCTCGCAGGAGCAGGCCGTCAACGCAGACATTGCGGAGGCCCGCGCTGATAAAAATCCAGATTGGGATGTGGAATTCGCGTGGTTGGAGCGTGGCTCCGGCTACGACGACATGGTCATGTTGGAGGTGCGCGTGGACTTACCGGTATTCGCAGACTCACGCCAGAATCCGACCATAGCAAGCCAACTGGCGAAACGTGTTGCCCTCGACGCCAACCGTGAGTCCAGTTTGCGCGAGCACATAGCGATGCTGGAGACAGAAGTTTCCGAGCACCAAAGACTACAACAGGCGGAACAGCGCTTCACCGACGTCCTGTTGCCTTTAGCTGAGAAAAAGGTAGCACTGGCTCTCGCGAGTTGGCGCAATAACACGGGAACGTTGACCAATGTGATTAGCGCGAGAAGTGAACGAATTTCGACGCAATTGAGAGCAATCGCCACTACCGGGGCACTACGCCAAAGCGCGGCGCGATTGCACTACACCTACATGGACATTAGCGAAAACGAGTCAAGTGGCCTAACAGGAGCACAACCATGAAAGATGCACGAGGCACGTTTCAGACTATTGTAGTCGGGGCATTTCTGATTGCTTTGGGTGCACTGGCAGGCTGGTGGTGGGGGCACACGCCCTCAGACAAGCCGGAAGCAACCGCCGAGACCAGCAGCAATGAGCGCCCGGTATTGTATTGGTACGACCCGATGGTACCGCAGCACCATTTTGACAAGCCCGGCAAATCGCCCTTTATGGATATGGATCTGGTACCAAAATATGCAAGCGAAAATGCGTCTGATGAAGATGCTCCCACCGATGTAAAAATTAGTGCGCAGGTGACGCAAAATATTGGCATGCGCAAAGCGGTGGTGGAACGTATTGCGCTGGTATCGGTGATTGAAGCGACGGGGCTGCTCGCCTTCAATGAGCGCGATGTAACCCTTGAGCAGGTGCGAAGTGGTGGTCTAGTGGAGAGGGTTTGGCCGCTGGCCCCGGGTGATGTGATCGATGCGGGCCAACCGCTGGTCGAATTATTGGTACCCGAATGGTCTGCGGCGCAGGCCGAATTTCTGGTGTTGCGAGCGGACGGCGATCCCGTTCTGGTGGATGCCGCGCGTGAGCGCCTGCGGCTACAAGGTATGTCCACTGCATTGATTGATGAACTCGAGAAATCCGGCCGCGCGCGGCAAAATTTCATATTGAAGAGTTCGCGTACCGGGATGTTGGAATCACTGGACGTGCGCAGCGGTATGACGCTGATGGCGGGCCAAACACTGGCGCGGATTCAGGGGATTAGCAGTATGTGGCTGGAAGTCGCCGTACCGGAAAGTCGCGCTTCCGCCGTGCAGGTTGGAGGTCATGCTCAAGTGCAGTTGGCCGCGTATCCTGGAAAAACTATCGAGGGCAAGATCACCGCCGTTTTGCCAACGCTGGCCGCTGCCAGTCGCACCTTGCGAGTGCGTATCGAAATACCCAATCCTCTTGGCCAGTTTCGCGCCGGTATGTCTGCCCAGGTTCGACTGGAGTCGAGCGCAGGTGAATTCGCGCTGGCGGTGCCCACGGAAGCTATCATTCGCACCGGTAAGCGCGCAGTAGTCCTGACGGTACAGGAAGAGGGTCGATACGCACCGGTTGAAGTGGAGCTGGGACGCGAGATCGATGATCGCACTGTCGTTACCGCCGGACTTCAGGAGGGTCAGAAGGTTGTCGCCAGTGCACAATTCCTGCTCGATTCAGAGGCCAGTCTCTCGGGTGTGCTCGCGCGCACGGCCATTGCCGCACCTGGCCAGGCGCCCCATCCGCATGAAACTAGGGAAGAAACAGGAGAACAACCATGATTGCCCGGATCATACGATGGTCAGTCGCAAATCGCGTTCTGGTCCTGCTGGCAACCTTGTTCGTAACTTTCTGGGGAATGTGGGCACTGCGCACCACGTCGATAGATGCCCTGCCAGACCTGTCCGATGTGCAGGTCATTATCCGCACCAGCTATCCTGGGCAGGCTCCGCAGATTGTGGAGAATCAGGTCACCTATCCACTTACCACGACCATGCTGTCGGTCCCCGGAGCAAAAACCGTGCGCGGCTTTTCGTTTTTCGGCGACAGCTTTGTGTATGTGCTGTTTGAAGATGGCACTGATGTGTACTGGGCGCGTTCACGCGTGCTGGAATACCTCAATCAGGTACAAAGTCGCCTACCTGCCACAGCAAAATCGGCACTGGGGCCGGACGCCACGGGCGTTGGCTGGATTTACCAGTATGCGCTCATCGACCGCACCGGCGCGCACGACCTGGCGCAATTGCGAGAGTTACAGGATTGGTTCCTGAAATTCGAGTTGAAAACACTCCCTGATGTCGCCGAGGTCGCCACCATTGGGGGTATGGTAATGCAGTATCAGGTGGTGCTGGACCCGGTCAAAATGGTTGCGCTGGGAATTACTCATGAGGAGATTCGCAGAGCGATAATTGCAGGGCAACCAGGAAACCGGCGGCGCGGTGCTCACACTCGGTGAAGCCGAGTTTATGGTGCGCAGCAGCGGCTATCTCAGTTCACTCGCCGATTTCCGCGCTATTCCACTGCGTCTGGTTGAGGGTATTCCGATCACGCTGGGCGAAGTCGCAACTATTCAACTCGGCCCGGAAATGCGCCGTGGCATTGGCGAGTTTGACGGCGAAGGTGAAGCCGTCGGCGGCGTGGTGATTTTGCGCTCGGGAAAAAATGCGCGGACCACCATTGCCGCGGTGCAAGCCAAACTGGAGGAGCTACGGTCAAGTTTGCCCGCGGGGGTGGAGATTGTGACCACCTATGACCGCAGCGGCTTGATAGATCGCGCAATAGAGAATCTGAGCCGCAAGTTGCTCGAGGAATTTCTAGTAGTAGCCTTGGTGTGCGGCCTTTTTTTGCGGCATTTGCGCTCCAGTCTGGTGGCAATCATCACCCTGCCGCTGGGGATACTCATTGCCTTTGTGGTGATGCGTTATCAGGGCATAAACGCCAATATTTTGTCGCTGGGAGGCATTGCAATTGCCATCGGCGCAATGGTGGACGCCGCCGTAGTGATGATTGAAAACGCGCACAAGGCAGTGGAGGCATGGCACAGTCAGCACCCCGATCGTCAGCTTCAAGGTGAGGAGCACTGGCAGGTCATTACCGAGGCGGCCGTTGAGGTCGGTCCGGCTCTGTTTTTTTGCCTGATTATCATCACATTGTCCTTCATTCCGATATTTACGTTGCAGGCGCAGGAGGGGCGGCTATTTTCGCCGCTGGCTTATACCAAAACCTATGCGATGGCGGCCGCGGCGGGGTTATCAGTGACGCTGGTGCCGATATTGATGGGGTTCTGGATTCGCGGAAAATTGCCGAATGAACACAGCAATCCACTCAATCGCACATTGATCAATCTGTATCGCCCGATTCTCGACAAGGCTTTGGCGCACCCCAAACTGATCTTGGCGATTGCTGCCCTGGTTCTGGTGTCGTCTATTTGGCCCTTGAGCCAACTGGGTGGTGAATTCCTGCCGGCACTGGATGAAGGCGATCTGCTGTACATGCCCAGCGCCCTGCCTGGCTTATCGGCTCAAAAAGCCAGCGAGCTCTTGCAGCAAACAGACCGCATGATTAGAACGGTTCCGGAAGTGGCGCGAGTATTTGGCAAAGCGGGGCGAGCTGAAACCGCCACAGACCCGGCGCCGCTGGAGATGTTCGAAACCACAATACAATTCAAACCGCAAACGCAGTGGCGCGCTGGAATGACACCGGAAAAGTTGGTCGAGGAGTTGGATCGCGCTGTACGCATTCCCGGGTTGACCAACATCTGGATACCGCCGATCCGCAATCGCATCGATATGCTGGCGACCGGCATCAAAAGTCCGATCGGCGTAAAAATTGCCGGTGCATCTCTTGAGGACATTGACCAGGTGAGCGAAGAGGTTGAGCGTGTCGCCAAGTCGGTTGACCGGAGTGTCCTCTGCCTTGGCTGAACGTATTACAGGCGGACGCTACGTCAACATTGATGTTGATCGCGAGGCGGCGGCACGTTACGGCCTGAATATCGCCGATGTGCAATCAGTGGTGGCCGGCCTTGTGGGCGGTGAAAATATCGGCGAGACCGTGGAGGGCCTGGCCCGTTTTCCAATCAGTCTGCGCTATCCGCGCGAGTGGCGCAATACAGTCGATCGCCTGACTGACTTGCCACTGTTAACACCGGCCGGGTTTCAAATTACGCTGGGGTCCGTTGCCAAGGTACAAGTAGCGGATGGTCCGGTCATGCTCAAGAGTGAAAATGCGCGTCAGAGTGGTTGGGTGTATGTGGATGTACGGGGCCGTGATCTCGCCTCGGTGGTTGAAGATTTGCGGATTGCCGTGGCAAACGATGTCAAGCTACCTCCCGGTATCAGCATCAGCTATTCCGGCCAGTTTGAATTTCTAGAGCGCGCGAATTCACGCCTGAAACTGGTGGTACCAGCGACTTTGGTCATCATTTTTGTACTGCTCTACCTGATCTTTGCCCGAGTGGATGATGCCTTGCTCATCATGGGCACTCTGCCCTTTGCGTTGACCGGAGGGTTATGGTTCCTCTACCTCATGGATTTCAACCTGTCGGTCGCAACCGGTGTCGGGTTTATCGCACTGGCCGGTGTATCGGCGGAGTTCGGAGTGATCATGCTGCTGTACCTGAATCGCGCCTGGCAGGCGCGTATCGATGCCGGACAAACCGGAGAGCAGGATTTACTGGCGGCCATTCGCGAAGGCGCTGTACTTCGCGTGCGACCAAAGGCAATGACAGTCGCAGTGATAATTGCGGGTTTGCTTCCGCTGTTCTGGGGAAGCGGTACGGGCAGCGAAATTATGACTCGCATCGCCGCGCCGATGGTGGGCGGCATGATCACTGCGCCGATATTGTCATTGCTGGTGATTCCCGCAGTGTATCAGTTGCTTCGACGAAAAATTCAGTGACAGGGTGTGCATCGAAGGATATAACGACCCTTCTTCAATTGTATAGTGGAAATGCCGCGACTCTTTTCTATGATGCAGACCTGTTTATCAAGAGCAACCTGAAACAGTTCGATTTCGACAATGGCAGCAGCGACAAGCTGGTGATAAGGCACTGCAATCGCGCATCAAGGCACACTCGCAGGCCGGTGCCACCGTGTGCATACAGGCGCCGCTCACTGATGAAGAGGGGCGCGGGCCAGACCAGGCCGTGCTGGAAATGCTTGCGCCGCTGAACCGTTAAGCAGTTGTAGACGAGTAAATACCTACCGATTGCTCTCGCAGTGCGGTAGGTCAGTAACGCCTTCCTCGCGGCGACTGATCCGGCGCTCGCCCCGCGATGAGGTCCTGTAACTCCGGCTCTATTTTAATGCGCTTGAACATGTTGACGTTGCTGCCACCCGTGTTACCGGTGGGCACAACACCCACCGCCGAACCCAGCGCGCCGAAAACGATCCGCACTACCTGTCCCCATGCAGCGACCAACTGACACCGGCGCAACTCGATACCCAGCATCAGCCAATGAGCGACAACATGCGGGACGACATGCGACTGGCCGATAACGTGCGCCCGCTCAAGATGTCTAAATGCACCCTGCAGTTCGCCCCGCGACATCAACGCCCTGGCCTGCGCGATTTCGAGATCAAAGCCAGCCTTTTGAATGGGGTTCATGATGACTCTTCCTCCATGTGAACATGAATGCGGCCGGTTGCGGCAAAATGTCCTGTCAGGCTGCAACCTCTGCCGTCAAAATCGAAATCGTGCCCAACGGCGTTGCAATGTCGGCGAGTTTTGCTGTTCGCGCGAAGCCTGCCGCGCGGATTAGCGCGGACAACTCACCCCTGACATTGTCTCGCGTGTTGGTAAAACCATCGAGCAGTCTGACTGGGAAGAAAGCGACGCGCATCAGCACATTCTGCGGCCTGCCCCAGTCCGCAAGCAGGAGTCCTCCCGAGGGCGAGAGCACTCTTTTGATTTCGGCGAAAGCCGATGCTTTCCCCGCTCTGGTTAAATGATGAAAGAACAGGCTGGATACGACCACATCAAAACTGCCGTCTTCATAGGGCAGTGCGTCGGCCATTCCGTATTTGAAATCGACCGCAACACCGGCCGCCGCTGCTTTTCGTTCAGCCCTGCCGAGCATTTCCCGGTCTCCGTCGACGCCATGCACTGTGAGTTGTGAATGCTTCTGCTTGACCAATACCGCCAACGTACCACTGCCGCAAGCCAGGTCCAGCACCTTGCCCATGCGGCCTGACAATCTGTCCACCAAGGTAGTTTTGACCAATTGCTCTCGTGTGCTCACTCTTACAAACGGATCATAAAGCCCGTTCAGTGTCTGGAACTTCAATGCATGAACATAGGAACTATCCGGACTCATTGTCGCCGCCCTCCCTCAATCAACCTTCATTACGCCACGATACCGTTGCAACTGGCATTGAAACGCAGACTCTTGCCGCCGCGAGCGGCCATCGCCCTGTAACATACGTTAGACCTTCTTGTCGCGGGAAGGTCAAGACATCCAGCTTGGGTACCTTCAAAAATACAGTCGCAAGTGCGGTCGCACTGTGCTAAGTTCAGCGCGAGTATCACTTTCGATGTTAACCAAGGTGTCATGATCAAATTCCGTCGAGCAATCGCCATTTTCATCCTGGCGCTGTTCACCTGCCAATCCATCATGGCGGGCGTTGACGAGCATGTGGATCATTCATCCGATGCCGACGTTGCGAGTGGCCTGCACCTCGACCATGCTGCTGCATGACTCTGCTGCCAGTCTCGATCCCGGCCAACCGGTCACCCCGGACGTGATCGACGGTGATTGCTGCCACGCCCACGGGCACTGCCATTTGCTGGCGTTTACCGGGCAGGTCGCCAGCGTTTCGATTCCACCCTCGCACGGCCTCGCCATGGCACGCGGCGACGCATACACCTCGCTCTCTCCCAACACCCTGCTAAGACCTCCCACCCACGCCTGATCGCGCCGTTTTCGCGGCGGATTAGCGCGCTAATCCCGAGCAGTTTCCGGTTCTGGCATCCGTTGATGTCCGATTCAACTTCCCGCTGGAAATAACCACACGCTCAGGATTTGCTGCTAATTGCGCTGCTTCGAGCCTGCGTGCGCCTGCGCGCGCCGGGCAAAAGCAAGTAGACGTGGAAAAAGAGCAACAAACATGTATCAGTTCCTGTGCGGATACCGCTTCCGCAACGCACGACCACATATCTGGCAACAGCGCTGGTCGTCAATCTCTTGGCGATGATGCTGACGACACGGCAAGTGCCGCGGAACCGCTCGGCACACCCATGACCTGGCAGCCGCAGTTAAAAGACGTTGGATCAGAATCCTGAGCTGCAGGTGTATCGCCTGCGCGATCTCGGGTTGGCGGGATTGGAAAAAACTGCCGGCCTATCACCGCAATTTGACCTCAGCGCGGAGGCCGAGAACTTCGCGGGTACCGGGCGATTCCAACGGTGTCGACGGAGCGGAATTCACCCTGGCGCTCTCCTCTGTTATAGAACTTGGAGGCAAAAGAGATGCCCGGCTAGCTGCCGCCAGCGCGCAACGTCAGCTCATCGATGGCGAGCGGCAAGCGCGTGCGCTTGACCTGATCGGCGAGGTGACACGCCGTTATGTGGACGTGGTGGCGAACCAGGCCCGTCTCGATCTCGCGGTCAATGCGAGGACGCTTGCAACCGATGTGCTCAACTCCGTAGAACGTCGCATCCAGGCCGGTGCCGCACCCGAGGCTGAGCTCTATCGAGCACGCGCGCAGATGACGCAGGCGGAACTGGCGGTGACCGAAGCACAAAGCCGCTTGCGCGCGTCAAGCCTGTCTCTTTCGGTGCTGTGGGGGGATGCAGAACCGGACTTTGTGCGGGTGGACGGCAACCTACAGAACACGGGTGCTGCTGGCGATTTCAATGCGCTGTTTGAACGCACCCTACAGAACCCTGCCATTGCAATCTTCGCCAGCGAGGAGCGCTTGCGCGAGGCGGAATTCCAACTCGCCAAGTCGCAGTCGAGAGCGGATATCGGCTGGTCCGTGGGGGTACGACAATTCCAGGACACGGACGATACCGCACTGGTCGCCGGAGTGAGTGTTCCGTTGTTCTCCTCCACGCGCAATACCGGAGCACTGCAGTCTGCGCAGGCCGCGCGGGATGAAGTGGCTGTGCGGCGCGAATCCGCCCTGCTGGCCCTGCGGGCCACGCTCTTTGACGCGTACCAGCAGCGCAAGCTGGGCATCGAGACTGCTGAACTGCTGCGCAATGATGTTATCCCCGCATTGACGCGTGCCTTGCAACTTACCCGGACTGCCTATGAAAGCGGCCGCTATGGCTACCAGGAGTGGGCGGCGGCGCGGCAGGAATTGATCTCGGCCCAGTACGCATTGATCACTGCCCAGGCGGACGCGCTACAGAACGGCGCCATTATCGAACAACTCACCGCCCAACCCTTATTACCACCTCTGGCGTCAGATGCCAGCGGCATTGCACAGGAATCCAACCAATGAAGACATTTACTACGAACTAGCGGTGCGCACGCCTGGCTGCCCATCATGCTTGGTAATCGCCGTATTGTGCGCCACGGTCTATCCCGCTGACGCGGTATGGGCGGAAGCTGAGGCAGAGGAACACGGGGAGGAGCATGTCGGGGAGGGTCATGCCGAAGAGGAGCGCATAGAGCTCACCGCCGACCAAATCAAGTATGCCGGGATCTCCATTGAGCTCGCCGGCCCCGCCAAGCTGCGGGAGACCCTGCCGCTGTACGGGCAAATCGTGCCCAATGCGGAGCGCGAGCACGCAGTGTCAGCACGCTACCCAGGTCTCATCCGGCAGGTGTCCAAAAAGGTGGGTGATCCTGTGAAGCAAGGGGAAGTGCTGGCAACAGTAGAGAGCAACGAGAGCCTGAAGCCCTATTCCGTAGCCGCATCGCTGACCGGTGTCCTCGTGCAACGGCAAGCCAATATCGGTGAGCAAACCGGCGACAGGACATTGTTTGTCATCGGTGACTACAGCACCGTCTGGGTAAATCTATCCGTGTTTCCCGGCAATCGCGCAACCATCCAGACAGGCCAGACGGTACGCGTTACCAGTACTGACGCTGCCACCACTGCCGAGGGAACGATTATTGCGGTCTCTCCAGTAGGCAGTGCCACAAACCAGTCGACCACGGCTACCGTCCTGCTCGACAACGCGGATGGGCGCTGGGTGCCCGGGCAATTTGTGCACGCAGAGGTTGTATTGTCGGAGCGAGAAGTCCCGGTCGCGGTGCTTGACAAGGCCATTCAGTTCGTGGACGACACACGCGTGGTGTTTGTCGCTGAGGGCGAGTTCTTCGAGGTGCGACCGGTAGAGCTAGGGCGCGGCGACGGGCGGTTTAGCGAGGTACTGGGCGGGCTGCAGGCCGGCGAATCCTATGTAGCGGCGAACAGCTTTGTACTCAAATCAGAGCTGGGCAAGGAGGGCGCTGAACATGGGCATTGATGCGCTGATTCAGTTTGCGATCGCCCGCCGCTGGCTGGTCATCTTCCTGGTCGCCGTCGCGGCCGCAGTCGGGGTCTGGAACTACCAGACCCTGCCCATCGATGCGGTGCCTGACATCACCAACGTGCAGGTGCAGATCAACACCGAGGCGCCCGGCTACTCACCGCTGGAAGTAGAGCAACGTATCACCTATCTGGTGGAACTGGCGATTACCGGCTTGCCCTACGTGGAGGAGACGCGCTCCCTGTCACGCTATGCCCTGTCGCAAGTCACCGTCGTGTTTGAGAAAGGCACCGACATTTATTTCGCCCGCAATCTCATCAATGAACGCTTGCAGCAGGCCAAGAGTGAAATGCCCTCGGGCATTGAGCCTGTGATGGGGCCGGTCGCCACCGGCCTGGGTGAAATTTTTCACTACGCCGTGACAGCCGACCCCAGCGCCAGGCAGGAAAATGGCGAACCGTACGATGCGACAGCTCTGCGCACGTTGCAGGACTGGGTCATCCGGCCGCAGTTGCGGCTGGTGCCCGGTGTGACCGAAATCAACACCATCGGCGGTTATGAGAAAGAATTCCATATCATGCCAGATCCGGCGCTGTTACTGGCGTACGAGCTGACGTTTGATGACCTGGTGGAGGCGCTGCAGCAAAACAACGCCAACGTGGGGGCCGGCTATATCGAAAAAAATGGCGAACAGTACTTGATTCGTGCACCGGGCCAGGTTGCCGATATTGCCGCAATAGAGCGCGTCATTGTGGCGCACCGCGACAATGTTCCGATAACCGTGGCCGATGTCGCCCAGGTGGGATTTGGCAAGCAACTGCGTACCGGGGCTGCCACGCTCGATGGACAGGAAACCGTGCTGGGCACTGCAGTCATGCTGCTGGGTGCGAACAGCCGTTCGGTATCCGAAGCGGTGGCGAAAAAGCTGGCGGCCGTCAATAAAACACTGCCTGAAGGCGTAACGGCGGCACCCGTGTACGACCGCACCGTGCTGGTGAACAAAACCATTGCCACGGTGCAGACTAACCTGCTGGAAGGCGCAGTATTGGTGGTAGTGGTGTTGTTATTGATGCTCGGGAATATCCGCGCAGCGCTGCTCACCGCCATGGTCATACCGCTGTCTATGCTGATTCTCATCTCCGGCATGGTGGCGACAAAGGTCAGCGCCAACCTGATGAGTCTGGGCGCGCTGGATTTTGGCCTGATTGTCGATGGCTCGCTGATCATCGTCGAGAACTGCATTCTACGGTTGTCGGGACGTCAACACCGCCTGGGCCGTCTCCTGACGCTCGACGAACGGTTCCAGACCGTATTCTCCGCAACGCGGGAAGTGTTCACGCCAGCCCTGGTCAGCGTACTCGTCGTGATTTTGGTCAATCTGCCGCTTCTCGCGCTGACCGGCGTGGAGGGGAAAATGTTCACGCCCATGGCGCTGGCGGTGATTATCGCATTGCTGGCGGCGCTGGTCCTGTCGGTGACCTTCGTACCGGCGGCGGTCGCGCTGCTGTTACGAGGACACATCAGTGAAAAAGACAATGTCATTGTTAACGCGGCCAAAAAAATCTATTCCCCGACGCTATCAGCGGCGCTGCGGTTTCGCATACCGGTGGCGCTGGGAGCCGTGCTATTCGTGCTCGGATGCGGCTGGATGGCCACCCGGATGGGCGCCGAATTCATCCCCAACCTGGACGAAGGTGATATCGCGATTCAGGCGTTACGGATTCCAGGTACCAGCCTCACCCAATCCCTCGACATGCAGTTTCAGCTGGAACGCGCCATCATCGAATTGCCCGAGGTAAAAGCCTTTTTTTCACGGGTGGGTACCGCCGAAGTCGCCAGTGATCCAATGGGGCCCAATATTTCCGACGGTTACGTGATGCTCAAGGACAGGGAGGATTGGCCAGACCCCGACAAAACCAAGAAGCAGTTACTGGATGACATACGAGAAAAACTGGCATCAATACCAGGCAATGCCTTTGAGATTAGCCAGCCGATTCAATTGCGCTTCAACGAACTGATCTCGGGTGTGCGTTCTGATCTGGGCGTCAAGATATTTGGCGACGACCTGGCGCAATTGCTCAAGTCCGGGAATGAGATTGCGGCCGTCATCAACAGTATCGATGGCGCGGAAGGCGTGAAAGTCGAGCAGGTGTCGGGCTTACCGATTCTGTCGGTCGAGGCGATCCGCCCGGCGTTATACCGCTACGGACTCAATGTCGCCGACGTCCAGGATATCGTGGCCGCAGCCACCGGCGGCGAGGAAGCGGGATTGATCTTCGAGGGTGACCGTCGCTTCACGATCGTGGTGCGATTGCCGGAACACCTGCGCAGCGATTTAAGCGCTCTGGAGAGGTTGCCGGTACCGCTGCCACAGGGTGGTTATGTGCCACTCGGAGAGGTGGCGACGTTGACGCTGGCGCCGGGTCCGAATCAGATTTCCCGCGAAAATGGCAAGCGGCGTCTGGTGGTAAGCGCCAACGTTCGCGGCCGCGATCTGGGGAGTTTTGTGACCGACGTACAGCAGGCAGTGGATGCGCAGGTGAAGATTCCTCCCGGCTACTGGTTGAGCTACGGCGGTACGTTTGAGCAATTGCAGTCAGCGTCTCAGCGACTTGCCGTACTGGTACCCGTCACGCTGCTCATGATCTTCGCGCTGCTGATGATGACCTTTGGTTCCGCAAAAGATGCGGCGCTGGTGTTTAGCGGCGTGCCCCTGGCACTGACTGGCGGCGTGATCTCGCTATGGCTGCGCGACATTCCGCTGTCGATCACCGCGGGCGTCGGATTCATCACGCTGTGCGGCGTATCGGTGTTGACGGGCGTCATGATGGTATCAGCGTTCCGCGATGGCCTCGCCAATGGCAAGGATATCGAGAGCTCGATACTTGACGGCGCGCTGCTGCGACTGCGGCCGATTCTGATGGTCGCGCTGGTGGCGGCGCTGGGCTTCCTGCCGATGGCCTTGAACACCGGCACCGGCGCGGAAGTGCAACGACCTTTGGCAACCGTGGTCATTGGCGGCATTTTGTCCTCGACGGTACTGACGCTGATTGTGCTCCCGGGCTTGTATCGAATGGCGTATCGCAAGCCGGTAGCAGTGGTCGATTCACCCGTGACGCTTAAATCTTGAGGAGAGAAATATGAAACAGATCAACGCCCTGGTACACCACATACGTTCGGCACCGGTAGTGGACGCGCTGCGGGACGCGGGCGTCACAAACATCACCTTGCTCGATGTAAAGGGCACATTGAAACCGTTATCCGAGTCCGAGCAGGAGTATTCGGTGAGGGCCGGTCTTGTCGTTATCTCGGAAGTGCGGATTTCACTGGTTTGCGAAGACGACGAGGTCGCGCGGGTGACTGAGATCATTCGACAGGCGGGACGTATCGGACCAAGTATTTCGGGTTGGGTTTATGTGAGCCCCATAGAGCAGGCACTGCCCATCGGCGGACCTGACACCGGGATTGGTTAAAAATGTAATGGAGGTAGCACTATGCAACGCCACACAGATCATCGTCAGGCAATGTATTTTCGTACGGATCGCTTTCACCGCACCAACGGATATTGGTACTTCCTGACGAGGGAAGGTAACAATGTCGGTCCGTTCGAGAACAAAAAAAGTGCGGAGAGAGAACTTGGCTACTTTTTGGGGATACGAAATATATCAGTTGCCAAAGGCTGACCATGCCCGTCACGAATTTATCACAAATGAGTGTGGCGCTCGTGTGTCGGTTCATTCTCCATCGCCGCGAGTCCTTGCAGGATTCCGCAATCTCCAATGGTCTGTTCGGCCTGACACCGTTCGCGTAACGCGGTCATCTGTTGCTTAAGGTTCAGGAGTTCCCGCATGCGCTCATCAACATGGGCAATATGTTTATCAAATACCGCATTGATGGAGCCGCATTTTTCAGCCGGCTGGTCGGTCAATTCGAGCAGGGAGCGAATCTCGTCCTGGCTCATGTCCAGCGCGCGACAGTTTCGAATAAAGCGCAGGCGCTCAATATGATCAGGCCCATAGCGGCGAAAATTTGCGGCCGTTCGCGCGGGAGCAGGAAGCAGTCCTACCTTCTCGTAATAACGTACGGTCTCTACCGTGCATTTAGCAATCTGGGCCAATTCGCCAATCTTCATGTGCGGCTCAAGAAATGTGTTGACCCTAGAGTAACTTCAGGGTTTTTAATTTACAACAGCCTTTTCAATCGGACTATGCATCATGGCCACTGATCGACCCGACACGTCTGACATCGACCACACGAGCACAGGTCATGACCATCAACCACAGCACAACGTCGAGGTAAATGAAGTTGCGTGTTGTAGCGGCAACGCGCAACCACAGAGCACACCGACGCAATCGGCGCCATTGGATATACCTGCCGGAAGGGTGCAAACCCAGTGGCGCATTGCCCAGATGGATTGCCCGACCGAAGAGGCGCTGATTCGCAAGAAGCTCGGTGGCATGGCGGAGGTGACGGCGCTCGAGTTCAACCTCATGCAGCGACTGCTCACCGTTGTGCATCGCACCGGAGCACAATCGGATGTTGAAGAAGCGATTCGCGGTCTTGGCATGACGCCAGAGTCTTTACTTGACGACGCTGTGAAAGAAAACAAAGCCGAAACGGCGAAGCCGTGGTGGCCACTGGCGTTCTCCGGAATCGCCGCAATTGGTGCGGAAGCACTGCATTGGGCTGAGCAACCAGTATGGCTGGTCGCGCTTGTCTCGCTGGCCGCTATCGCTGCCTGCGGCTTGGGCACCTACAAAAAAGGCTGGGTTGCGCTCAAGAATGGCAACCTGAACATTAATGCGTTGATGAGCATCGCCGTGACTGGTGCCTTACTCATCGGCCAATGGCCAGAGGCGGCCATGGTGATGTTCCTGTTCACTGTCGCCGAGTTGATCGAAGCAAAATCGCTTGACCGCGCCCGTAATGCCATTCGTGGCTTGATGCGACTCACACCGCAACAAGCTACTGTGCAACAGGCGGACGGCAGTTGGCTCGAACTGGAAGCCAACGTGGTTGGCATTGGCAGTGTCGTTCGTGTCAAGCCCGGAGCACGCATCGCACTTGACGGCACTTTGGTGTCTGGACAGTCCAGCGTGGATCAGGCGCCCATCACGGGAGAGAGTCTGCCAGTGGAGAAAACGATCGGCGACACTGTTTTTGCGGGGACCATCAACCAGGCAGGCTCATTTGATTATCGGGTGAGCGCGCTGGCGAACAACAGCACGCTGGCGCGCATTATTCATGCTGTCGAAGAAGCGCAAGGAAGTCGCGCGCCCACCCAGCGCTTTGTCGATAAGTTCGCCAGGATTTACACGCCGTTGGTGTTCATCCTCGCTGTTGGAGTTGCCATTCTGCCGCCATTGCTGATGGCCGGCAGCTGGTTCGACTGGATTTACAAAGCCCTCGTTCTCCTGGTCATCGCGTGCCCTTGTGCCCTGGTGATATCCACCCCCGTCACTATTGTCAGTGGCCTGGCCGCAGCGGCACGACACGGCATCCTGATCAAGGGCGGCGTTTATCTTGAAGAAGGCCGTAAGCTCAAGTGGCTGGCACTCGACAAGACCGGAACGATTACCCATGGCAAGCCGGCGTTGACCGACACGGTGATTTTGGACAATGACGCGGGCGTCGATGCGGTTCAGATCGCCACCAGCCTGGCGGCACGCTCCGATCATCCAGTATCGCGCGCCATCGCCGAAGCCGGCAAGCTGAATGGTACCGTGTTACTGGACGTCGTTGATTTCAGCGCGGTATTGGGCCGTGGCGTTCGGGGTGTCGTGGGCGGGGTGAGTTATCAGCTGGGCAATCATCGGCTCATACATGAACTTGGCCTTTGCTCGCCGGCGTTGGAAGAACAACTCGGTCAGATCGAAGTACAAGGCAAGTCCGTTATCGTACTAACCGATGGCAAGCGCGCGCTGACACTTTTTGCGGTGGCCGATACCGTAAAGGACAGCAGTCGAGCGGCCATCCAGTCCTTGCATGAATTAGGCATCAAAACGGTGATGCTGACCGGTGACAACCCACACACGGCGCGGGCGATTGCCGATCAGGTCGGTATCGACGAGGCATTGGGCGATCAACTGCCGGAAGACAAATTGAAAGCCGTCGAAACATTTTCCAGGACTGGCAAGGTCGGCATGGTGGGTGATGGCATCAATGACGCCCCGGCACTGGCGCGCGCCGATATCGGCTTTGCCATGGGCGCCGCCGGTACGGACACTGCGATTGAGACAGCGGATGTCGCCCTGATGGATGATGACCTCGGCAAGGTTGCGCGCTTTATCCGACTGTCTAAAGCGACCCACTCGGTGTTGGTGCAAAACATCGTGCTGGCGCTCAGTATCAAGGCCATCTTTCTCGTACTCACCCTGATGGGCATGGGCACGATGTGGATGGCGGTATTTGCCGACATGGGCACGAGCCTGCTGGTGGTCGGCAACGGGCTGCGTCTGCTTACTACTTCAATAGAACGAAGATAAGACTGCGTCTAGAATTCGTATTCGACTTGCATGCGGAAAGTGTAATCGGGCGCAGCATCACTCACGCCAAAGAGCAGTTCGGTATTCCATCTAATCGCTTGTTGGGTGCACGCCAAAATTGCCGAAAAAGGCTGGGTCCACTACTCGCCCTCGAACGCCTGAGGGGCTTGATCTTAACCGCGATCGCGGTAGAGATGCTGCAGCGTGGAATCCAGAGGTTCATGGGACAATTGTTGAGTTAGTGATGCCCCTCGTGCTCGTCGGCGGCATCTTCGCTGTCGGCATCCGGCGTGGTACGGTCGGCGGAGCCCTCACCTGCTGCCGGAGATTTCTTGGCGGCCTTGTCCCCCTTTCCGCCCTTGCCCTCACTCATCATCGCGCACTCGCCGTCTTTCATCATCCCGCCACCCTTCATACCCTTACCGCCCATATCTTTCCCGCCATCGAGCAGCTGCTGCATGGTTTGCGTGATATGTGCGGTCGTGCGCACCGCTGCGAGGTATGCGTTCATCAGCTTCTCGCGTTCGACTGGGTCGGTCGTCTGACGCAGTTGCTCCAGGATCGTCGAGGTCTGCTGCAGATGCGTCTGCAGGCGTGCCGCGAAATCGTTGACCAGCTCATATTCGACCGGCACCGTGGCTGCGGACTGATCCGCAGCGTAGGCGACAGGGACAAGAAGCAGGGAGCTCACAACCACCAGAGCGAGCAGGCGGTTTGGCATGTTCCGTCTCCTTTCGTTGGCAATCCTGCTATCGATATTGAATGAGGCGCGTATCGTACGGCGTAGGCCTCGCGCGACCACTCAGTTCGTGGTCTTTTGATGCATACAATCGCCCATCATCATTCCGCCCTGCATGTGTCCACCCATCATGCCATCATGCCCGCAGCAGCCCATCTGATCCATCGACTGCATATGTTCCTGCATGGTTGCCCAGTGTGCCTGCATGGCCGATTGACGCTCTTCCGGTGTTTTGGCCTTCATCATCCCATTCATTTGAGCCTGCATCGTCTGCATCTGCTGCTGCATGGCTTGCATTTGGGCCTGCGTCGGTGCAGCGTCCGGTGTCGTTGCTGTCTTTTCCTCGGCAAGGCTGTAAAGGGGAATACAAAGTAATACCGAAACTACTAGTCGCGAGAAATTGCTTTTCATGTGAAATGCCTCCGTGTGTGTAAATCATGTACGTCGTGATACCTCATGGAACTCGCCAGTACATTTTCTAAGGCGCACTTTTCTGTGCGTCATTTTGTCAGTGTAGACCGCTAATCGCTGATTGTGCGGCTCTGGGGTTCATAATGCGGGAGTAATCCACTGCACTTTGATTCAGATCAGGATTACTCGTGCCATCCTCTACGTCCAACTCAAATTTATACTTTGTCCAGAGTGCTTCCCTCTATCCACTGGTGAGCAACCTGCCTTGGCCATGATCGGGGTAATACCTCAACCAAAACTGCACACAGACAGCGACCCATGAGCACTTCGGGCATCCGATGTCAGTCACCATGAAAGTTTCCGGCGGAGGCTTTAAGAAATTTAATTTTTTTTTCGGGCAGATGTTTTGTGGATGGCTCAAACAAAGGAGGAGGAGGGAGGACGGAAAGAAATGTCACCTATACCCGACGAACCTGACGCCAACAATTCTCCGGTACACTCACGGTACAGTGCTTAATTCCGGCCAACTGCGCCAAAATACGCCAAGCTGTTGATTAGACTTGATTTTGCCTAACTGTACCGAGCACTAACTAATCTAGTATAATCAAACAGTTACGTATTATTTCCAGTTTTGTAATCAGCCGGTCGGGGGTTCGATTCCTCTCGCCAGCTCCATTTCTCACCGGTGCATTCTGGCCACATCGGTTATAGTTTGCCTTCGAATGCCTGTGGTGCAAGCTAATCATGAGTAGCGTTAGTCAGTTAAATCTGTTCTCAGCGTACCAGAGCCACTTTCCTGAGCCCGATAAGGTGTTGTTGACTACTGACGCCGGAATTTCCTACACGTATGAAGATGCGGAGAATTACTCTGCGCAGATAGCAAACTACCTGGTTGGATTGGGCCTTCACAAAGGCGATCGCGTTTCCGTACAGGTGGAAAAATCGGTTCAAGCCCTGTGGTTGTATCTGGGTACAATCCGTGCGGGCCTGGTGTTTCATCCGCTGAATCCAGCCTATACGCAGGAAGAGTTGCGCTTTTTTCTGGAGGACGCCGCACCTTCTGTGCTGGTCTGTGACAGTGATCGGGCTGAGGTTCTGCGCGCGGTGTGTGACAGTTTGGGTGTGGCACATCTGTGTACCCTGGACGCTGACGGAGCCGGCACTTTGATGCAGGGTGTACAGAAGTGCTCGACGCACTTCGATACGGCGGTGACAAATGCGTCAGATCTTGCTGCTTTGGTCTACTCCTCCGGCACCACGGGTCGGCCCAAGGGCATCATGTTGTCCCATAAAAATCTCGTAGAGAATGTCTCGGTGCTGGTTGATTACTGGGGCTTTGGTCGGGACGATTGCCTGCTGCACGCGCTGCCGATTTTTCATGTACACGGTTTGTTTGTAGCGCTTGGTTGCGTCCTGATGAGTGGCAGCAGCATGCGTTGGCTGAAGAGCTTCAATGTCGCCGCAGTAATGCAAAATCTGCCCCACTGCACGGTCATGATGGGTGTGCCAACCTATTACAGCCGATTGCTGGCCGATTCCGCGTTCACCGCACAAAGTTGTGCGGGCATGCGTCTGTTTATTTCTGGTTCGGCGCCACTTGCTGGCGGATACCTTTTTTGAATTCGAGCGACGTACCGGTCACACCATACTGGAGCGGTACGGAATGACCGAGACAGGAATGAATACCTCCAACCCGTTGCGCGGTGCGCGACGGGCGGGAACCGTAGGTTTTCCACTGCCGGGTGTAACGGTGCGAATTTGCGATGCGGACAACCGGGAGCTGGGAGTAAACGAAGTGGGAGCGCTACAGGTTCGTGGGGCTAACGTGTTTGCTGGCTACTGGAAGCTGCCGGAACAAACCGCGCGGGACTTTACGTCGGACGGCTTCTTCAATACCGGTGATCAGGCACTTATCGACGAGGATGGCTATGTCTCGATCGTTGGGCGATCCAGGGACATGGTGATCAGTGGTGGTTTGAATATCTATCCAAAGGAAATAGAGCTGCTGATAGATGAATTGCCTGGGGTAAAGGAGTCGGCGGTCATCGGCCTGCCCGATGCAGATTTTGGCGAGGTGGTTGTAGCGGTTGTGGTGTTGGTGGAAGGCGTCACGCTGTCCGCAGAGCAGATCCGGGATGCGATCAGGGACAGGGTCGCGAATTTCAAAGTACCCAAGAAGGTGCTATTTGTCGACGAATTGCCCAGGAATGCCATGGGTAAGGTCCAAAAGGACGTTCTGCGCAAGCGTTACTGGTGATTCTGGCCGACACGATGCTCGCCCTTATTTGGAAGGCGATGTAAGTTAATAATTTTATTGGGATATGCGGTTGACAAGGGAGTGACCCATCAGGACAATATGCCGCCTTTCGGAGGGGTTCCCGAGTGGCCAAAGGGATCAGACTGTAAATCTGACGCGCGAGCTTCGGTGGTTCGAATCCACCCCCCTCCACCATGAATGAAAGAATCACGGGTGGTGCGAGGTCAGAATAAGCAGCGGGTATAGTTCAGTGGTAGAACGTCAGCCTTCCAAGCTGAATATGCGGGTTCGATTCCCGCTACCCGCTCCAGTTGGGAAGGATGCGCTCATATAGCTCAGTCGGTAGAGCACTTCCTTGGTAAGGAAGAGGTCACCGGTTCGAATCCGGTTATGAGCTCCATTATTGGCGCAACTGTTTGTAATTGCTAAATATATTTTAATTGAAGTGGTTCGGCCGAAAGGCTATGTCCGGTGTTTATAGGAGACTGTCGTTATGTCAAAGGAAGCATTTGCGCGTACCAAACCCCACGTTAACGTCGGCACGATTGGTCATGTTGACCACGGCAAGACGACGCTGACGGCGGCCCTGACGAAGGTGTGTGCTGAGACGTGGGGCGGGCAAGTGGTAGCCTTCGACGGCATTGACAATGCGCCGGAAGAGAAAGCGCGGGGGATCACCATTTCGACGTCTCACGTGGAATACAATTCTGCGAACCGTCACTACGCCCACGTGGATTGCCCTGGCCACGCGGACTATGTGAAGAACATGATCACCGGAGCGGCCCAGATGGACGGCGCGATACTGGTGTGTGGTGCGACGGACGGCCCGATGCCGCAGACGCGTGAGCACATTCTGCTGTCCCGTCAGGTGGGTGTTCCCTACATTGTGGTGTTCCTGAACAAGGCTGACCTGCTGGCAGACGACTGCGGCGGTGCCGACTCTGAGGAATACGCAGAGATGAAGGAACTGGTCGAGATGGAGCTGCGCGAGCTGCTGGACAAGTATGAGTTCCCCGGGGACGACACGCCGATCATCTGTGGCTCGGCGTTGATGGCGCTGAACGGTGAGGATGAGAACGGTCTGGGTACGTCTGCGGTCAAGGCACTGGTTGAGGCGCTGGACACGTTCATTCCTGACCCGGTGCGTGCGATTGACCAGCCGTTCCTGATGCCGGTGGAGGACGTATTCTCTATTTCAGGCCGTGGTACGGTGGTGACGGGTCGGGTAGAGCGTGGGGTGATCAAGATTGGCGAGGAGCTTGAGATTATCGGTATCCGCGACACCCAGAAGACGACCTGTACGGGTGTTGAGATGTTCCGCAAGCTGCTGGACGAGGGCCGTGCGGGGGAGAACGTGGGAGTGCTGCTGCGCGGTACCAAGCGTGAGGATGTTGAGCGTGGTCAGGTTCTGGCCAAGCCGGGCTCGGTGAACCCCCACACGAAGTTTGAAGCGGAAGTGTACGTGCTGTCCAAGGAAGAGGGGGGTCGTCATACGCCGTTCTTCAAGGGTTACCGTCCGCAGTTTTACTTCCGTACGACGGACGTGACCGGGGCGTGCGAGTTGCCTGAGGGTGTTGAGATGGTGATGCCTGGGGATAATGTGCAGATGGTGGCGACCTTGATTGCGCCGATTGCGATGGAGGAAGGGCTGCGTTTTGCGATTCGCGAGGGTGGCCGTACGGTTGGCGCTGGCGTGGTAGCCAAGATTATCGAGTAAAACGACTGCATCGCAGTCGGGGGACAGATTTTCAAATCTGTCCCCATTTAGACCAAGCCGAACCGCTTGAATGGGCAGTTCGGCTTCGTCGTCTCAGTGCGAGGTTTAGGCCAGTAGCTCAATTGGCAGAGCAGCGGTCTCCAAAACCGCAGGTTGGGGGTTCGATTCCCTCCTGGCCTGCCAGTTATTTATTGGCGGGGACAGCGTCCGGGTTGGACGCAGTCTAATGTAACAAGGTTGATTTGATGAGTGTGGAAACAACTGCGAGCAAGTACGACGCGGCCAAGTGGACTGTCGTAATCGCTCTGGTGGCAGTGGCGGTGGTGGGCAACAGCTACTATGCCGAGCAGTCACTGCTGTACCGTGTGTTGGGCATCCTTGTAATAGCAGGGGTTGCCGGTGTGGTCGCTTTACAGACTGCCAAAGGTGCGGCTTTCTGGGCGCTGGTGAAAGGTTCCAGAACCGAAATACGCAAGGTTGTCTGGCCTACGCGGCAGGAGACCGTACAGACCACCATGATTGTGGTGGGCTTTGTGCTACTGGTGGCGTTGCTGCTGTGGGGGCTGGACTCATTCCTCGGTTGGGTGGTGTCGCGTGCAATTGCTTAACAAACGAGATAAGGGTTAGCCGATGGCAATGCGTTGGTACGTCATTCATGCCTATTCAGGGTACGAAAAGAAAGTTGCCGCCGCCCTGAAGGAGCGTATTGAACTGCATAAGATGCAGGATCGCTTCGGAGAGGTATTGGTGCCGACCGAAGAAGTCGTGGAAATGCGTGGTGGTCAGAAGCGTCGTAGTGAGCGCAAGTTCTTTCCCGGCTATGTGCTGGTCCAGATGGAACTGGGCGACGATACCTGGCATCTGGTAAAGGAGACCCCGCGAGTACTGGGATTCATTGGTGGCAAGGCAGACGCACCCGCACCCATTACCGAGAAAGAAGCAGCGGCAATACTGCAGCGAGTCGAAGACGGCGTTGAAGCGCCCCGACCCAAGACAATGTTCGAGCCTGGCGAGATGGTGCGGGTAGTCAGTGGACCCTTCAACGATTTCAACGGCGTTGTCGAAGATGTGAACTATGAAAAGAGCCGCCTCAACGTGGCGGTGCTGATATTTGGACGGTCCACTCCGGTGGAACTTGAATTCAGTCAGGTCGAAAAAGCCTGACCAAAGCGGGGACGGACCCCTTTTTCGACATGAAAAAGCGGCCCGTCCCCATAAACAACCGGCAGCATTGCTGCTTTTATGGGGAGCCCTAGTAGGCCAGCGTGGCTTAAACGGCGATTGTACCCGGGAGAATAGAGATGGCTAAAAAAGTCCAGGCTTATATAAAGCTGCAGGTAAAAGCCGGTCAGGCAAATCCCAGTCCGCCGGTGGGTCCGGCGCTGGGTCAGCACGGCGTCAACATCATGGAGTTCTGCAAGGCGTTCAATGCCGAGACCCAGGGTATGGAGCCCGGTCTGCCGATTCCGGTGATAATCACGGTCTACGGTGACCGTTCATTCACGTTCATCAAGAAAACGCCACCAGCGTCTGTGCTGCTGATGAAGGTTGCCAAGATCAAAAAGGGTTCCAGTACACCCAACACCAACAAAGTCGGCAAGGTAAATCGGGCCCAACTGGAAGAGGTTGCGACTCAGAAGTGGCCGGACCTGACTGCCGCTGACATGGACGCCGCCGTGCGCACTATCGCTGGTAGCGCCCGTTCCGCCGGTATCGAAGTCGAAGGGGTAAACTAAGATGGCTAAGCTGTCCAAGCGCGTACGCGCATTCAAGGAAAAAGTTGATCCCCAGAAGGCCTACCCGCTGGATGTAGCGGTTCAACTGCTGAAGGAATTTGCCACCGTGAAATTCAACGAAACGGTTGAAGTTGCGGTGAACCTGGGCATAGATGCCCGTAAGTCCGATCAGGCTGTGCGCGGCGCAACTACCCTGCCTTTCGGCACCGGATCTGTTGTTCGCGTGGCTGTTTTCACGCAGGGTGAGGCTGCCGAGAAAGCCAAAGCTGCCGGCGCTGACCTGGTAGGCATGGAAGATCTGGCGGAGCAGATCAAGGGCGGCATGCTGGATTTCGACGTTGTCATAGCTTCTCCGGACGCCATGCGTGTGGTAGGCCAGCTTGGTCAGGTACTGGGCCCACGTGGCCTGATGCCAAATCCCAAGACAGGCACCGTAACTCCCGATGTGGTAACCGCGGTGAATAATGCCAAAGCGGGTCAGGTGCGCTACCGCACGGACAAGAACGGCATCATTCACGGCGGTATCGGCAAGATCAATTTCGAACTGGATGCCATCAGGGGCAATCTGGAGGCATTACTTGCCGACCTGAGGAAGGCCAAGCCGGCTTCGGCAAAAGGTGTCTATCTCAAGAAAATCAGCCTGAGCACCACGATGGGTCCGGGCATTACAATCGACCAAGGGTCGGTAGAAAATTGATCGAATCGTCCCTGCAAGGGGCGGTTCCTCAAAGCTCGCCAGGGAAGGCGGGTGTTGTAGACTGGAGACGATACCTACTGGTTCGATCCGGTCCACTTTGAGGTCTTTTGGACAAGGCGCCGGGCCGTAAGCCCACTTAGCTGAGAACTAAAGGCCATCAAAGACCGTAGGTGCCAAAGCCGTTGCGGTTTATCGGTTGCGGTTTAATCGCGGCAAGTCCCTCGGGATGCGCCAAAGCCTACGCAGATGGTGAACATGTTCACCACGCACAAGCAGTGTCGGCATAGATTTGTCGGCATTTAACTGTGCTGGCCATAAACGAAAAAAATCGTTTTGGGACTGCACAAACTTAGCAATCCAGGAGTAACTCCAGTGGCAATAGGACTCGAAGACAAGAAAGCGATCGTAGCTGAAGTTAACGAGACTGCCACCAGTGCACTGTCCCTGGTTATCGCCGACTCGCGCGGCGTGACTGTGGACGGGATGACAGCTCTGCGCAAAACGGCGCGTGAAAACCAGGTAACCCTCCGTGTAGTGCGGAACACCCTGGCCAGACGCGCCCTGGAAGGAACCGAATTCGAGTGCATTAACGACTCGCTAGTCGGTCCCTCCCTGTTCGGATTTTCAATGCAGGATCCGGGTGCGGCAGCTCGAATATTCAAAGATTTCGCGAAACAAAACGAAAAATTTGAAGTAAAAGCACTGGCGGTAAGCGGCCAGATGCTGGGTGCAGATCAGTTGGATGTTCTGGCTAAGTTGCCTACGCGTGATCAGGCACTCTCGATGTTGATGAGTGTTATGAAGGCGCCGGTGACCAAGCTGGTTCAGACAATGAACGAAGTACCTGGAAAACTGGTTCGCACACTCGCAGCAGTACGCGATCAGAAAGAGGCAGCGGCGTAAGCCCCTGTTGTGGATATCTAATCAGCTAAATAGGAGATATGAGTCATGGCTCTGTCTAAAGACGATATATTGAATGCAATTGCCGAAATGAGCGTAATGGACATTGTGTCGCTCATCGAAGCAATGGAACAGAAGTTTGGTGTGACTGCTGCAGTAGCGGTTGCTGCTGCGCCCGTTGCAGCTGGTGGGGACGCTGGCGGCTGCTGCTGAAGAGCAGACTGAATTCAACGTGATCCTCACTGCATCTGGCGACAAGAAAGTGAACGTGATCAAGGTTGTTCGTGCAGTGACGGGATTGGGTTTGAAAGAAGCCAAAGGGTTGGTCGATGGCGCTCCTTCGCACGTCAAGGAAGGTGTTTCCAAGGCGGAAGCCGAGGACATCAAGAAGCAGCTTGAAGAAGCTGGCGGCACCGTCGAGCTCAAGTAAGTTTGGCTTTGATCTGGCTTCGGTCGGATAAGGACAAGGCTGGTGGGCGCTGTGCTCGCCGGCCTTTTCCCGCTTAAAGAAATGAAAGTTTTCGGGGTTGGTGCGCGCATAGCGCGACCGCCTTATTTTAGCCCTGAAAGGGGCTAGTTGGTTGCCTGAGGGCAATTAAAAGCTAATCACGCTGGGGAGTACTGATGGCATACTCGTACACTGAGAAAAAACGTATTCGCAAGGATTTCGGCGTATTGCCGAAGGTTATGGATGTACCGTATCTGCTTGCGATCCAAATGGATTCTTACGGTAAATTTACCCAACAGGGTGTTGCTCTTGAAGAGCGCGGCGATTATGGCCTGCATGCTGCCTTCAAGTCGGTGTTTCCTATAGTGAGTTACAGTGGGAATGCTGCGCTGGAATATGTGGATTACAAGTTGGGTAAGCCAATATTTGATGTTAACGAGTGCCAGTTGCGCGGTGTGACATACTCCTGTTCCCTGCGCGTAAAGGTCCGCCTGATCATTTACGATAAGGAGTCCTCCAACAAGACCATCAAGGATATCAAGGAGCAGGAAGTCTACATGGGGGAAATTCCCCTGATGACCGACAATGGTACCTTTGTTATCAACGGTACCGAGCGCGTAATCGTATCCCAGTTGCACCGTTCCCCGGGTGTATTCTTTGATCATGACAAGGGCAAGACACACTCGTCTGGCAAGCTTTTGTATTCCGCCCGAGTGATTCCCTATCGTGGTTCCTGGCTCGACTTCGAGTTCGATCCCAAGGATTTGGTTTTCGTGCGTATTGACCGTCGTCGCAAACTTCCGGCGACTATATTACTGCGCGCTCTCGGTTATGAGGCCGAAGAAATCCTCGAGATGTTCTACGATGTGAATACTTTCCATGTCGCTAAAAATGGCAACTATTCGATGACGCTGATTCCAGAGCGTCTGCGCGGTGATGTGGCGGCATTTGATATCAAAGCAGGCAAAAAAGTAATCGTGGAGCAAGGGCGCCGGATTACTGCACGCCACATTCGCGAACTGGAGGAGGCAAAAATCACTGCTCTGGAAATTCCCCCCGACTATCTGTTTGGCCGGTCTTTGGCCACGAATATCGTCGACACGAAGACTGGAGAGGTTATCGTCGAGTGCAACACTGAACTTACGGCGGAAATACTGGATAAGTTGATAGAGGCGGGCGTCACCAAAATCGCGACCCTGTACACCAATGAGTTGGATTGCGGATCCTTTATCTCTGATACGCTGCGCCAGGACTCTACCCGGAATGAGTTGGAAGCACTGGTCGAAATTTATCGCATGATGCGCCCGGGAGAGCCGCCCACCAAGGAGTCTGCAGAGAATCTGTTTCAGAATCTGTTTTTCTCTGCCGATCGTTACGACCTGTCCGCTGTCGGTCGCATGAAGTTCAATCGTCGCCTGGGTCGCGAGGAAGTGACAGGAAGCGGTGTGCTCGACAGGGAAGATATTGTGGATGTTCTGCGTACTCTGGTGGGAATCCGCAACGGTAAAGGGATGGTAGATGATATCGATCATCTCGGTAACCGCCGTGTTCGCAGCGTGGGTGAAATGGCGGAAAACCAGTTCCGTGTGGGTCTGGTGCGGGTTGAGCGAGCGGTGAAAGAGCGTCTGTCGATGGCGGAGAGCGAAGGCCTGATGCCGCAGGATCTGATCAACGCCAAGCCTGTCTCGGCGGCGGTCAAGGAATTTTTTGGCTCCAGCCAGTTGTCTCAGTTTATGGACCAGAATAATCCCTTGTCGGAAGTTACACACAAGCGCCGTGTCTCCGCCCTCGGGCCGGGTGGCCTGACGCGGGAGCGTGCCGGATTTGAGGTGCGCGACGTACACCCGACGCACTACGGTCGTGTCTGCCCGATTGAAACACCAGAAGGACCTAATATCGGCCTTATCAATTCTTTGGCGACCTATGCGCGTACCAACGATTATGGTTTTCTCGAAAGCCCATATCGCAAGGTGGTCAAAGGCAAGGTCACTGACGACATTGAGTTTCTGTCCGCCATCAACGAGGCGGAACATGTCATCGCCCAGGCGTCGGCCACTCTGGACAAGAACATGAGGTTTGTGGATGACCTGATCGCAGTTCGCCACATGAATGAGTTCACGGTGATGCCGCCGGAGCGTGTCGATTACATGGATGTGTCACCCAAACAGGTGGTCTCCGTGGCGGCGGCGCTGATTCCATTTCTGGAGCACGACGACGCTAACCGCGCATTGATGGGTTCCAACATGCAGCGTCAGGCTGTTCCGACCCTGGTGGCTGAGAAGCCCCTCGTCGGCACGGGTATGGAGCGCTATGTTGCGGCGGACTCCGGTGTGTGCGTGGTGGCAGAACGAGGCGGGGTCGTGGACTCCGCAGATGCCAGTCGCATCGTGGTTCGTGTGAATGATAAGGATGTCGGAGTAGATGAGGCGCCGGTAGATATCTACAACCTGACCAAGTACACGCGGTCCAACCAGAATACCTGTATCAATCAGCGTCCCATCGTGCGAGCGGGGGACGTGATTGCGCGTGGAGATATTCTCGCCGACGGTCCCTCCATTGACATGGGAGAGCTCGCACTGGGTCAGAATATGCGCATCGCATTCATGCCCTGGAATGGCTATAACTTCGAGGACTCAATACTGGTCTCTGAGAAGGTGGTGAAGGAAGATCGCTTCACCACTATTCACATCCAGGAGCTCACCTGCATTGCCCGGGATACCAAGTTGGGTTCGGAGGAAATTTCCGGTGATATACCCAACGTGGGCGAAAGTGCTCTGGCCAAGCTGGACGAGTCCGGCATTGTCTATATCGGTGCTGAAGTGGAAGCGGGCGATATCCTGGTGGGCAAAGTTACCCCCAAGGGTGAAACTCAGCTCACTCCGGAGGAGAAGCTGCTGCGCGCTATCTTTGGTGAAAAAGCTTCCGATGTGAAAGATACTTCACTGCGTGTTCCTACCAGTACCAAGGGCACGGTTATAGACGTGCAGGTATTTACTCGAGATGGGCTGGAGAAAGATGCTCGTGCATTACAGATCGAGAAGCACCAATTGGACCAATATCGCAAGGATCTGAAAGAAGAGTACCGTATATTCGAGGAAGCTACATTCTCTCACCTGGCGAGTATGTTGAAGGGTAAGAGCACCGTTAGTGGCGGTGGCTTGAGCAAGGGTACTGACGCTGACCGCTGCGGTACTGGCAGGCTTGGATCGGGAACAGTGGTTCAAGCTGAAGATGTCAGACGCCAAGCTGAACGATGCTCTGGCGTCGGCCCAGCGACAGCTGGAGGAGCAAAATAAGCTCCTTGAGGACCGTTTCGAGGACAAGAAAGGCAAGCTGCAAAGCGGCGATGACCTGGCTCCTGGTGTACTAAAAATTGTGAAGGTTTATCTGGCAATTAAACGCCGCATCCAGCCGGGTGACAAAATGGCCGGGCGCCACGGTAACAAGGGTGTAATTTCGGTGATCATGCCAGTTGAGGATATGCCTTACGACGAGAACGGTGAGCCCGTGGATATTGTTCTGAACCCATTGGGTGTGCCCTCGCGGATGAACGTGGGCCAGATTCTTGAAACGCATCTTGGTATGGCTGCCAAGGGTCTGGGTGACAAGATCAACGCCATGATCAACGAGCAGAAAAAGGTAGCCGAGGTACGTAAGTTTCTTGAGGAGATCTACAACAATGGTGACGGTCGTACTGAGGATATCAAGTCTTTCAGTGATGCCGAGGTCATGGAGTTGGCGGCAAATCTTGCCGGGGGCGTTCCCATGGCCACACCGGTATTTGATGGTGCTGCTGAAGATTCTATCAAAAGCTTGCTGAAGCTTGCCGATATGCCCGAAAGTGGCCAGTTCACCTTGTATGACGGACGCAGTGGCGAGGCTTTCGATCGACCGGTGACAGTCGGTTACATGTATATGTTGAAGCTGAATCACCTGGTGGACGACAAAATGCATGCCCGATCGACCGGTTCATACAGCCTGGTTACCCAGCAGCCGCTGGGTGGCAAGGCGCAGTTCGGTGGTCAGCGTTTTGGAGAGATGGAGGTTTGGGCTCTGGAGGCGTATGGCGCGGCCTACACATTGCAGGAGATGCTCACGGTCAAGTCTGACGACGTGGCTGGCCGGACCAAAATGTACAAGAACATTGTCGATGGTGATCATCGCATGGAGCCGGGAATGCCCGAGTCCTTTAATGTGTTGGTTAAGGAAATACGCTCGCTGGCTATCGATATCGATCTCGAGAGCGACTAATAAACGTAAACATTGGACTTGGTGGCAGGTGCGCTGGATATTCCACGCACTGCCTGGTAGTAAAAACCTCGCGGAGGATATGCCTTGAAAGACTTACTTAATCTGTTGAAGTCCCAGGGACACAATGACGAGTTCGACTCTATTCGGATTGGTCTGGCATCACCGGAGCTGATTCGCTCCTGGTCATTTGGTGAAGTGAAGAAGCCCGAAACTATCAATTACCGCACCTTCAAACCGGAACGGGATGGCCTATTCTGCGCCAAGATATTTGGTCCGGTGAAGGACTATGAGTGCTTGTGTGGCAAGTATAAGCGGCTCAAGCACCGCGGTGTCATTTGTGAAAAATGTGGAGTGGAAGTGGCACTGGCCAAGGTGCGTCGAGAGCGCATGGGTCATATCGAGTTGGCGAGTCCGGTTGCGCATATCTGGTTCCTCAAATCGTTGCCGTCCCGCATCGGTTTGCTGCTGGACATGACCTTGCGAGATATCGAACGAGTACTCTACTTCGAATCCTATGTAGTCACCGATCCGGGCATGACGACGCTCGAACCAAGAGAGTTGCTGTCTGATGAGAAGTACTACGAGGCCATGGAGGAATTTGGCGATGAGTTTTCCGCCAAGATGGGTGCCGAGGCTATTCAGGACCTGATGATGCAGCTGGATCTGCAGCATGAAATCGCGACCCTGCGCGAAGAGATCCCCGTTACCAACTCTGAGACTAAAATCAAGAAGCTCTCCAAGCGACTCAAGTTGATGGAGGCGTTTGCCAGTTCCGGCAACAAGCCTCAGTGGATGGTGTTGAACGTGCTTCCCGTGCTGCCGCCGGATTTGCGTCCGCTGGTACCGTTGGATGGTGGTCGTTTTGCCACTTCAGATCTGAATGATCTTTATCGTCGTGTGATAAACCGCAACAATCGCCTGAAGCGTCTGCTGGATCTGAATGCGCCGGACATCATCGTGCGCAACGAAAAGCGGATGCTACAGGAATCTGTTGACGCACTGCTGGACAACGGTCGTCGCGGTCGTGCGATTACCGGATCGAACAAGCGCCCGCTGAAGTCACTGGCCGATATGATCAAGGGTAAACAAGGTCGTTTCCGCCAGAACCTGTTGGGCAAGCGAGTTGATTATTCCGGTCGTTCCGTAATTGTGGTGGGTCCGACTCTTCGGCTGCACCAATGCGGTCTGCCAAAAAAGATGGCGCTGGAGCTGTTCAAGCCTTTTATTTTTGGCAAGCTGGAAGCGCGCGGACTGGCCACGACCATTAAAGCTGCCAAGAAGATGGTAGAGCGGGAGCCGCCGGAAGTGTGGGATATCCTGGCTGAAGTCATTCGGGAGCACCCGGTGCTGTTGAACCGGGCTCCCACGCTGCACCGCCTGGGTATACAGGCGTTTGAGCCAGTACTGATTGAAGGTAAAGCGATTCAGCTGCATCCGTTGGTGTGTGCCGCCTACAACGCAGACTTTGACGGTGACCAGATGGCTGTGCATGTGCCGCTGACCATCGAAGCGCAGCTTGAGGCGCGTGCTCTCATGATGTCTACCAACAATATTCTGTCTCCGGCCAGCGGTGAGCCGATTATCGTGCCTTCACAGGACGTGGTTCTGGGTCTTTATTACATGACCCGTGAGCGTGTTAATGCCAAGGGAGAGGGTATGCGGTTTGCCAATGTCTCGGAGGTGCATCGCGCTTTCGTAGGCGGGCATGTACACCTGCAGGCCAGAGTCAAGGTGCGTGTCCATGAAGTGGAAAAAACCGATGAAGGCGAAACTATTGAAAGGACCTTCGTGGCTGATACGACGGTAGGTCGCGCGCTGTTGTGGGAAATTGTGCCCGCTGGAATAGCCTTTGCCATGGTCAACCAGAATATGGCCAAGAAAGCCATTTCCAGAATTATCAACCAGTGTTACCGCATGGTGGGTTTGAAGGCCACAGTGATCTTTGCCGACCGGTTGATGTACACGGGTTACGAATATTCAACCCGTTCCGGTGCATCCATTGGTGTTAATGACTTTGTCATTCCGAAGGAGAAGGCGCGCCTGATCGAGCGCGCCGATGCCGAGGTGAAGGAAATCGAGAACCAGTATGCTGCTGGCCTCGTAACCCAGGGCGAGAAGTACAACAAGGTGATCGATATCTGGTCCCGCGCCAATGATCTGGTATCCAAGTCAATGATGGAAGGCCTGTCCACGGAGCCTGTGATAAATCGTGACGGAAAGGAGGAGCAGCAAGCCTCTTTCAACTCGGTCTACATTTACGCGGATTCAGGAGCGCGGGGATCGCCTGCGCAGATTCGTCAGCTGGCCGGTATGCGTGGCCTGATGGCCAAGCCTGATGGCTCTATTATTGAGACGCCGATTACCGCCAACTTCCGTGAGGGTCTGAACGTACTGCAGTATTTCATCTCCACACACGGGGCACGTAAAGGTTTGGCGGATACAGCGCTTAAGACAGCCAACTCCGGATACCTGACTCGCCGCCTGGTGGATGTCGCCCAGGATCTGGTGGTGACTGAGGAAGACTGTGGTACCGATTATGGGTTGTTGATGACGCCGGTTATTGACGGCGGTGACATTATCGAATCACTGGGTGATCGTGTACTGGGGCGCCTCGTCGTAAAAGACGTGATCAGACCTGGCACTGAGGATGAGATCGCCATCACTGCGGGCACCATGCTGGACGAGTTGTGGATCAAGCGACTCGAAGAGATGGGTATCGACGAAATCGAGGTTCGTTCGCCGATTACCTGCGAAACCCGCCACGGTATTTGCTCGGCTTGTTATGGTCGGGATTTGGCTCGCGGACACAGGATCAATATGGGCGAGGCGGTTGGTGTCGTGGCCGCCCAGTCTATTGGTGAGCCTGGAACTCAGTTGACCATGCGTACCTTCCACATTGGTGGCGCAGCCTCCAGAGCGACTGCTCAGGACAACATCGAGGTGATGAACGATGGTGTTGTGCGTTTGCACAATCTGAAAACAGTGCAGCGAGTCGATGGTGACCTGGTTGCCGTCAGCCGTTCGGGCGAGTTGTCGGTACTGGATATTCGCGGTCGTGAGCGTGAGCGATATAAGCTGCCGTACGGCGCGATCCTGAAGGTCAAGGACAATCAGGAAGTAAACAAGGGTTCTGTCGTTGCCAGCTGGGATCCCCACACCCACCCGATCATTACCGAGGTGGCTGGAACAGTGAAGTTCAGCGGTATGGAAGAGGGCATTACCATTAAGCGCCAGACAGACGAGCTGACCGGTTTATCCAGCATTTCTGTGATGGACGCTGGAGAGCGTCCCGCTGCGGGTAAAGACATTCGTCCTGCCATCAGCCTGGTGGATGGCAAAGGCAAGGAACTGTGTCTGGCGAATACCAATGTGCCGGCTCACTACTTCCTGCCGCCGCATGCTCAGGTGAACCTTGAAAACGGCGCCAAGATCAACGCTGGCGACATCATAGCCCGTATCCCGCAGGAAGGCTCCAAAACGCGCGATATTACCGGTGGTCTGCCGCGGGTTGCCGACCTGTTTGAAGCGCGCAAACCGAAAGAGCCCGCGATTCTGGCGGAGATTTCCGGCACTGTTAGCTTTGGTAAGGAAACCAAGGGCAAGCGTCGTCTGATCATAACTCCGACCGACAATGTCACGATGCCTGATGGCTCGGACCACTACGAGGCCCTGATCCCCAAATGGCGTCACATGTCCGTCTTTGAGGGCGAAAATGTCGAAAAGGGTGAGGTCGTTTCAGAAGGTTCTCCCAGCCCCCACGATATTTTGCGCCTGAAAGGAATCAAGGAACTGGCCAAATACATCGTCAATGAAATCCAGGAAGTCTATCGTTTGCAGGGTGTGAAGATTAACGATAAGCATATCGAAGTTATCGTTCGTCAGATGCTGCGTAAGGTGATTGTGACGTCCTCCGGTGACTCCAGCCTGATCAAGGGAGAACAGGTCGAATTTACGACTCTGCTGGAGGAGAATGAGCGTCTGCTGGCAGAAAATCTGGTACCGGCCACGGGCGAGAGAGAACTGCTGGGTATTACCAAGGCTTCCCTGGCGACAGAAAGCTTTATATCCGCAGCCTCTTTCCAGGAGACTACCCGTGTTCTGACGGAAGCGGCAGTGACTGGGAAGCGCGATTACCTGCGTGGCCTGAAGGAGAACGTGGTTGTTGGCCGTCTGATCCCGGCGGGTACTGGATTGGCTTACCATGCGGAGCGCAAGCGCAAGCGAGCGCGCGACAATCAGAGTGAGGTCACTGTGTCAGCGCAGGAAATTGAAGCGGCGTTGACTGAGGCCCTACAGGCGGATAACTAACCGTTCAGAAGTGCCAAGTGTGCGGGGGCGGCGGGTTAATATCCTCCAGCCCTTTTTTTGATCCGCTGGTGCATGCAACCCGGTTTCGCAGGTTGACTCCAACCTGTGGCGTCTATAGAATGCCGCCTCTTCTTTCCGGGGGTGGTTTTGCATGGTTCGTTGTTTTAACCATTGCAATGTTCCTCGCTTGGGATTGGAGGTTGACCAGATTAAGGTCATGAGAAGTAACTATATTTGGAGTTGTAAATAGATGGCAACGATCAATCAATTGGTTCGTAAGCCTCGGAAACGTAAAGTAGAGAAGAGTGGTGTGCCTGCCCTACAGAGCTGCCCGCAGCGCCGTGGCGTGTGCACACGCGTTTATACTACTACCCCGAAGAAGCCGAATTCTGCATTGCGTAAGGTCTGCCGTGTGCGTTTGACCAATGGTTACGAGGTTTCCTCGTACATCGGTGGTGAAGGGCACAATCTGCAGGAACACAGTGTAGTGCTGATTCGCGGTGGTCGTGTAAAGGACTTGCCAGGCGTGCGTTATCACACAGTACGTGGCAGTCTGGACACTTCTGGGGTGGCGGACCGTCGCAACGGTCGCTCCAAGTATGGTGCGAAGCGTCCCAAGTAAGCGAGTTCTACTGGCGTAACCACGCTAACGATGTTGTAAGTAAGGCCGAACCTCTGCCTCCCCCGCATTTGTGGCAGGTTGGTGTTCGGGTCACCTGAAGAGAGATAAGGGTATATATCATGCCGAGAAGACGAATAGTCGCCAAGCGCGAAGTACTGCCAGATCCTAAATTTGGCAACGTGACATTGGCAAAGTTTATGAACCACGTCATGGTGAGTGGTAAGAAATCAGTAGCAGAGACCATCGTATATGGTGCTCTCGATATCGTTCGAGAGCGTCTGAACAAGGATCCCCTCGAAGCATTCGACGAAGCACTGGAAAACATCGCACCCATGGTGGAGGTAAAGGCTCGCCGCGTGGGTGGTGCTACCTATCAAGTGCCGGTCGAAGTTCGCCCCGCCCGTCGGGTGGCGCTGTCTATGCGCTGGCTGGTGGAGTACGCCCGAAATCGTGGTGAGAAGTCCATGCGCCAGCGCCTGGCCGGTGAAATTATCGATGCCTCACAGGGTAAAGGTAATGCTGTTAAGAAACGTGAAGACGTGCACCGTATGGCAGAGGCCAATAAGGCATTCTCGCACTATCGTTTCTAATTTTCGCCCGACAACATTTTATTGGGGATTAAATCGTGGCACGCAAAACTCCTATCAGCCGGTACCGCAATATTGGCATCTGTGCGCATGTGGACGCGGGTAAAACCACAACCACCGAACGTGTGCTGTTCTATACCGGCCGTTCCCACAAAATTGGTGAGGTGCATGATGGCGCCGCTACCATGGATTGGATGGAGCAGGAGCAGGAGCGTGGTATTACCATTACCTCAGCGGCAACCACCTGCTTCTGGAAGGGTATGGAAGCCCAGTTCGAGGATCATCGTATCAATATCATAGACACGCCCGGACACGTGGATTTTACCATTGAAGTGGAGCGTTCCCTGCGTGTTCTCGATGGTGCCGTTGTAGTGTTGTGCGGTTCATCCGGTGTACAGCCCCAAACTGAGACAGTCTGGCGTCAGGCGAACAGGTATGAAGTGCCGCGTATTGTCTTCGTCAACAAAATGGATCGAGCAGGTGCCGATTTTCTAAAGGTTGTGAAGCAGCTGAGGGAGCGTCTCGGTGCCAACGCTGTTCCCCTGCAAATGACTATTGGAGCCGAGGAAGACTTCAAAGGCGTCGTCGACCTGGTGAAAAACAAGGCTATCCTGTGGAACGAGGCCGATCAGGGCATGACCTTTGTGTACGCAGATGTGCCGGTGGATATGCTTGATGAAGTCGCCGAAATGCGTGAGTTCCTGATGGAAGCCGCCGCCGAGGCCAACGATGAGTTCATGGAGAAGTATCTCGAAGAAGGTGAGCTCACTGAGGAAGAGATTAAGAAAGGGATTCGCACGCGTACCATAGCCAATGAGATCATCCCTGTTTTAGGTGGTTCTGCCTTCAAGAACAAGGGTGTTCAGGCAATGCTGGATGCGGTAATTGAGTACATGCCGGCGCCCACTGAAGTTAAGGCCATCGAAGGTACCCTGCTGGACAAAGAGGGCACAATCGAAGTTCGAGAGGCAGATGACAATGCCCCCTTCTCGGCGCTGGCATTCAAAATCGCCACCGATCCTTTCGTAGGTACACTGACGTTTTTTCGCGTGTACTCTGGCACATTGCAAAGTGGCACCGGCGTCTATAACTCGGTAAAGGAAAAAAAGGAACGGATTGGGCGTATGGTGCAAATGCACGCCAACAGCCGTGAGGAGATCAAGGAAGTACTGGCGGGCGATATTGCCGCTGCGATTGGCCTTAAGGATGTGACCACCGGCGATACGCTGTGCGATGTGGATAGACCTATCATCCTCGAGCGTATGGTATTCCCTGAACCAGTGATTTCAGTGGCGGTCGAGCCCAAATCCAAGGCCGATCAGGAAAAAATGGGTGTTGCACTGGGTAAGCTTGCTCAGGAAGATCCTTCGTTTCGCGTCAGGACCGATGAAGAATCTGGTCAGACCATTATCTCCGGAATGGGAGAATTGCACCTGGATGTTCTGGTCGACAGGATGCGCCGTGAGTTTCATGTCGAAGCGAACATAGGTAAGCCTCAGGTCGCTTATCGTGAAGCGATTCGCAATACCTCCGAGATTGAAGGTAAATTCGTTCGTCAGTCCGGTGGTCGCGGTCAGTACGGTCATGTGTGGATCAGGTTCGAGCCAGGCGAAGATGGCAATGCAGAAGGACTGGAGTTTGTTAACGAAGTTGTCGGTGGTACGGTTCCCCGTGAATACGTCCCGGCGGTCCAGAAAGGCATTGAAGAGCAGATGAAGAACGGTGTTCTTGCTGGATATCCTTTGCTGGGTTTGAAGGCAAGCCTGTTCGATGGTTCCTTCCACGATGTGGATTCCAATGAAATGGCGTTCAAGATAGCTGGCTCCATGGCCACCAAAAAGTTGGCGCAGCTGGGCGGTGCCGTGTTGCTGGAGCCTATCATGGCCGTTGAAGTGGTTACGCCAGAGGAGAACATGGGTGATGTGGTCGGCGACCTCAACCGTCGCCGCGGCCTGATCGGCGGCATGGACGAGAACTCCATGGGTAAAGTGATTACTGCGGAGGTGCCCTTGGCTGAGATGTTCGGTTACGCAACCGATCTGCGTTCTGCAACCCAGGGTCGTGCTACCTATACTATGGAATTTGCCAGGTACGCAGAAGCCCCGAACAACATTGCGCAGGAAATTATCTCCAAAAGCCAAACAAATTAATATTTAGTCCATTTCACAGAGGTGATTAAAAGTGTCAAAGGAAGCATTTGCGCGTACCAAACCCCACGTTAACGTCGGCACGATTGGTCATGTTGACCACGGCAAGACGACGCTGACGGCGGCCCTGACGAAGGTGTGTGCTGAGACGTGGGGCGGGCAAGTGGTAGCCTTCGACGGCATTGACAATGCGCCGGAAGAGAAAGCGCGGGGGATCACTATTTCGACGTCTCACGTGGAATACAATTCTGCGAACCGTCACTACGCCCACGTGGATTGCCCTGGCCACGCGGACTATGTGAAGAACATGATCACCGGAGCGGCCCAGATGGACGGCGCGATACTGGTGTGTGGTGCGACGGACGGCCCGATGCCGCAGACCCGTGAGCACATTCTGCTGTCCCGTCAGGTGGGTGTTCCCTACATTGTGGTGTTCCTGAACAAGGCTGACCTGCTGGCAGACGACTGCGGCGGTGCCGACTCTGAGGAATACGCAGAGATGAAGGAACTGGTCGAGATGGAGCTGCGCGAGCTGCTGGACAAGTATGAGTTCCCCGGGGACGACACGCCGATCATCTGTGGCTCGGCGTTGATGGCGCTGAACGGTGAGGATGAGAACGGTCTGGGTACGTCTGCGGTCAAGGCACTGGTTGAGGCGCTGGACACGTTCATTCCTGACCCGGTGCGTGCGATTGACCAGCCGTTCCTGATGCCGGTGGAGGACGTATTCTCTATTTCAGGCCGTGGTACGGTGGTGACGGGTCGGGTAGAGCGTGGGGTGATCAAGATTGGCGAGGAGATTGAGATTATCGGTATCCGCGACACCCAGAAGACGACCTGTACGGGTGTTGAGATGTTCCGCAAGCTGCTGGACGAGGGCCGTGCGGGGGAGAACGTGGGAGTGCTGCTGCGCGGTACCAAGCGTGAGGATGTTGAGCGTGGTCAGGTTCTGGCCAAGCCGGGCTCGGTGAACCCCCACACGAAGTTTGAAGCGGAAGTGTACGTGCTGTCCAAGGAAGAGGGGGGTCGTCATACGCCGTTTTTCAAGGGTTACCGTCCGCAGTTTTACTTCCGTACGACGGACGTGACCGGGGCGTGCGAGTTGCCTGAGGGTGTTGAGATGGTGATGCCTGGGGATAATGTGCAGATGGTGGCGACCTTGATTGCGCCGATTGCGATGGAGGAAGGGCTGCGTTTTGCGATTCGCGAGGGTGGCCGTACGGTTGGCGCTGGCGTGGTAGCCAGGATTATCGAGTAAATTCCTCGCATTTCGAGCACGTAATTAGCCCGGACTGAGTGCCGGGCTTTTTTATGGACGCAAGTTTAATCGTTGATTGATGCCTGCCAATCTGTGTTTGTACCTCCAGTGCATTGTGGTCTTTGCAAGAAGCAGTAGTCTCAAGTAGCAGAACAGCTAATACTTACCATTGGCTTCGGAAAGTTGCTCGTTCAATGTAAGAAAGTCGTAAAGGTAGCCCACCAAAAAAAGTCCACCCGTGCAGAGGTAAAGCAGGCCGGTGAATATTTTTCCCATGTAGAATCGGTGCACGCCAAACAGGCCCAGAAAAGTGAGGAGAATCCAGGCCAGATCATAATTCACCGGTCCAGGCACGAAACGGCGCTCGGCTTCCCGTTCCATAGAGGGAATCAGGAACAGATCGATAATCCAGCCGACAAATAGGAGGCCAAATGTGAAGAACCAGATGACCCCTGTTACTTGTTTACCATAATAGAAGCGATGGGCTCCGATAAATCCGAAGATCCAGAGCAGATAGCCTAACAATATTGAATGTGTGCGTTGGCGTTGTTCCATGCATTGTTCCTCAGGCTCTCCCGGGCGAGAATGTCTATCGTCGAATCTGCCCGGCCCTCCGTCAAGTCTGTTATTCATTGCTGGAACCTCCTATGCTGACCTGGATCATGGAATTCATTGGTTTACGCGCTAAGCTGCGCGGAGCGTCTTACATAGTATATGAGGGAATTGTATGTCAGTAGAACACCACGACCTTATTCACGAGTTTCCGCAACTGAAAACCCGCATCCATGAATTGAAGGTAAGTGATGCCCATTTTCGGAGATTATTCGACGAGTACCACGGACTTACCCGCGAGATCGAAAAGATGGAAAATGAGGTAACTCCTGTGGCGACACACACCGAGGAAGAGGCCAAGCTGCGACGCGTCCACATGAAGGACGAGCTCTATCGTCTGTTGACGTCCGCTTAAGATCGGAGGCTCATACTTATGACGCATGATGCCCTGAAACACAATTTGGAACTGCGTTTAGCTGCCCTGCAGGCGCGCTTGTCCAGCCTGAAGAAGGATGTTACTCAGCCCCATTCTGGCGACTCTGTAGAGCAGGCACAGGAGCGTGAAAACGACGAGGTAGTGGATGCCATTGGGAACGAGACAGCGCTGTCGATTCGGGCCATTCTTGCAGCCTTGGAGCGAATTGAAAATGGCACCTACGGTGCATGCGATAGTTGCGGAGAGCCTATAGGCGACGCACGCTTGAAGGCCATTCCCGAGGCCACACGCTGCTCAGGCTGTGCCCGGTAGTGGGTGTTCTAGCCCTCCCTCCCCGGTGAGTTAAGTAATGTATAACCACGGGTTATAGCGTAATGGCTAAGCAGGTCCGGGTGCTGCATTAATTAATGCTGTGTCTTGCTTGACATAGCATAGATCGGTCATTAGAATTCGCGTTCCTTTTTCGGGGGGTTCCATTGCAATCCTCTGGTTTTTTGTTGATTGGAGTTCAGTCAGGTGCACAGACAGCGCATTCGAATTCGTCTTAAAGCTTTTGACCATCGATTGATAGATTCCTCTACTCAGGAAATCGTTGAAACAGCTCGCCGCACCGGTGCTTTGGTCAAAGGTCCGATTCCCCTTCCTACGCGGAAGGAAAAGTTCACTGTGCTAATTTCGCCGCACGTTAACAAGGACGCCCGTGATCAGTATGAGATTCGTACGCACAAGCGCCTGTTGGACATCGTGGAGCCCACAGAGAAAACCGTGGATGCCCTGATGAAACTCGATCTGGCAGCAGGTGTGGAAGTTCAGATTAGTCTTGGTTAACTACAAGTTATAGCAAGACCTGCTTGGGGCAGGAGTCCTGAGTGTGTAACGCCCAGCAATGGGCGGCCATAGAGGGTGCAGCCCCGTACACTGAGAGGTTAGTAAAATGACTATTGGTTTAGTCGGCCGTAAGTCCGGTATGACGCGTGTTTTTACCGCTGAAGGTGTTTCAATTCCAGTAACCGTAGTGGAGATTACTCCAAACCGAGTTACTCAAATCAAAGAGATCGATAGCGATGGCTATCGAGCGATTCAGGTCACCAGGGGCAGTCGTAAGGCCTCCAGGGTAAGCAAGTCGCAGGCAGGACAGTTTGCGAAGGCTGGTGTCGAAGCAGGCACTGGTCTCTGGGAATTCCGTTTGGGAAGTACCGATGAGGCGCCAGCGGTTGGGTCTGAACTCACCGTAGAGCGCTTCACGGTTGGTCAGAAAGTTGACGTGGCGGGCAAATCCAAGGGCAAGGGCTTTCAGGGTGTCATCAAGCGCTGGAATTTTGCCATGCAGGACGCCACGCACGGTAACTCACGCTCGCATCGCGCTCCCGGCTCTATTGGTCAGAACCAAACCCCTGGGCGTGTATGGAAGGGCAAGAAGATGGCTGGACAAATGGGTTCTGCGAATGTCACGACTCAGGGGCTGGAAATTGTCCGGGTTGATGTCGAGCGAAATTTATTGCTTATCAAGGGCGCCGTACCTGGCGCGCCCGGCGGCGACGTAATTGTCCGTCCCGCGGCCAAAGCATAAGGTTAGGGGGTCTCTAACGTGGAACTAAATGTTTGTAAGCCGGGTAGCAGTGAAGTGGCCACAGTGTCGGTTTCTGATGCAGCCTTCGCACGTGAATACAACGAGGATCTGGTCCACCAGGTAGTAACTGCCTACATGGCGGGTGCTCGGCAGGGCACTCGCGCCCAGAAGAACCGCGCCGCGGTTAACGGTGGTGGCAAAAAGCCGTGGCGTCAGAAAGGCACTGGCCGGGCTCGCGCAGGGACTACACGTTCCCCGATTTGGCGCAGCGGTGGTGTTACTTTTGCAGCACAACCGCAGGACCACTCACAGAAAGTTAATCGCAAAATGTATCGTGCTGCTATGCAGACAATCATGTCGGAACTGGCACGCCAGGACCGCCTGATGGTTGTTGAAAGTTTGGATCTGGAAGCCCCCAAGACCAAACTACTGCTCCAGCGACTTGGCGAATACGGTGTAGACAATGTACTGATCGTCTCAGCAGAGGTAGATGAAAACCTTTATCTGGCTGCGCGTAATTTGCACAAAGTGGATGTGAGTGATGTTGACGGTATTGATCCGCTCCGTCTCATTGGTCACGACAAGGTCATGGTCACAGTAGGCGCTGTGAAGAAATTTGAGGAGATGTTGGGATGAACCAGGAGCGCATATTTCAGGTGCTTACGGGCCCTCATACTTCCGAAAAGGCCGCGATTGTTGCTGACATGAATAATCAGTACGTCTTCAAAGTGGCAGTCGACGCATCGAAGGCAGAAATAAGGAAATCTGTTGAGCAGTTGTTCAAGGTCAAGGTAAGCGATGTCAATACCTTGAGGGTCAAAGGTAAAGTCAAGCGTAACAAGCATGGTTTCAGCACCAAGTCGACTTGGAAGAAAGCCTACGTAAGACTGGAGCAAGGTCAGGACATCGACTTTGCCGTGGCAGATTAAGGAGTAGGAGCGAAATGGCAGTATTAAAGAGCAAGCCCACTTCCCCAGGTCGTCGCCACGTCGTCCGGGTAGTGAACGACGATCTGCACAAGGGGGCAGCCTATGGTCCTTTGTTGGAAAATCAAACCAGAAATGGCGGCCGCAACAATAATGGGCGGATTACAACTCGGCACATCGGTGGTGGTCACAGGCAACACTATCGCATAATCGATTTCAAGCGTACCAAGGATGTCATACCGGCAAAGGTCGAGCGGCTGGAGTATGACCCCAATCGCACAGCGCATATTGCGCTTCTATTGTTCGCAGATGGGGAGCGGCGCTATATCATTGCACCCCGAGGCGTGAAAGCGGGTGATGTGCTCCAGTCGGGTTCTGCTGCGCCAATCAAGTCTGGGAATTGTTTGCCGCTGCGCAATATTCCTGTTGGTTCTGTGGTGCATTGTATTGAATTGAAACCTGGCAAAGGAGCTCAGATAGCGCGCTCCGCCGGCGCGTCAGTGCAGCTGGTAGCGCGCGAAGGTCAGTACGCAACTCTACGTCTGCGCTCCGGGGAGATGCGCAAAGTATTGTCGGATTGTCGAGCAACACTGGGTGAAGTTTCCAATTCCGAGCACAACCTGCGCAAGTTGGGCAAGGCTGGAGCTGTCCGTTGGCGCGGAGTTCGACCAACTGTTCGTGGTGTTGCGATGAACCCTGTCGATCACCCGCATGGTGGCGGTGAAGGGCGCACATCAGGTGGTCGTCATCCAGTTAGTCCCTGGGGAACGCCCACCAAGGGGTACAAAACCCGTAAGAACAAGCGTACTGACAATTTAATTGTACGCCGTCGTGGTAAGAAATAAGTTCGGTCGTTAGAGCCAAGAGGAATACATTGTGCCGCGTTCACTGAAGAAAGGTCCATTTATCGACCTTCACCTGATGAAGAAAGTCGAAGCTGCAATTGCGAGCAACGACCGTCGACCAATCAAGACGTGGTCACGTCGGTCCATGATATCACCCGATATGGTTGGCTTGACTATCGCTGTTCACAACGGCCGTCAGCACATACCTGTTCTAATTAGTGAAGACATGGTCGGACATAAACTGGGTGAGTTTGCGTTAACTCGTACTTTCCGGGGCCACGTAGTGGATAAAGCGGCCAAGCGCTAGACGCTGATTTGTAGCGAGGTTTAGGTAATGGAAGTAGCAGCAAAATTGAAAGGTGCGCAGATTTCTGCACAAAAGGTGCGACTGATTGCGGATCAGGTGCGGGGACTGCGCGTGGAAGAAGCTCTTGGCGTGCTGGAGTTCAGCACCAAAAAGGCCGCTCATATTGTGAAGAAGTTGCTCGACTCGGCAATTGCCAACGCCGAGAACAATGAAGGTGCGGATGTCGACGAGTTAAAGGTGTCCAGCATTTTTGTAGATGAAGGTATGACCATGAAGCGTTTACGCCCGCGAGCAAAAGGCCGCGCGGATCGCATTTTGAAACGCAGCTGCCATATCACTATAAAAGTTGCAGACAGCGACCGTTAAGTTTAGGAGAAGACCAAATGGGTCAGAAAGTACATCCCACCGGCATACGCTTAGGAATTGTTAAGGATCATACATCGATCTGGTATGCCGACAATAAAAACTACGCTAAGCAGTTGATAACCGATTTGCAGGCGCGGGCTTATATTGAGAAAACATTGGATCACGCATCTGTCAGTCGCATAGTGATTGAGCGTCCGGCACAAACGGCGCGTATTACGATCCACACTGCTAGACCCGGTATCATTATTGGTAAGAAGGGTGAGGACGTGGATAAACTGCGAAAGGACCTGACGCAGAAGATGGGTGTGCCGGTGCATATCAATATTGAAGAGATACGCAAGCCAGATCTGGATGCAAAGTTGGTCGCGCAAAATGTTGCCCAACAACTTGAGCGTCGAGTGATGTTCCGTCGCGCCATGAAGCGGGTGGTACAGAACGCCATGCGCCAAGGTGCTGAGGGTATCAAGGTCCAGGTTGGAGGTCGCCTGGGTGGTACCGAAATTGCACGCACGGAGTGGTATCGGGAAGGTCGAGTGCCTCTGCATACTCTGCGCGCTGACATAGATTATGCCACGTATGAGGCCCTCACTACTTTCGGAAAAATAGGCGTGAAGGTTTGGATTTTTAAGGGCGAAGTCATCGGCACGGAAGGTCACGCCGACAGCGCCAAGAAGACAGCAACTAATTAAGGGTTACGCAGATGCTTCAACCAAAGCGTACAAAATTTCGCAAGATGATGAAGGGCCGCAATCGTGGCCTGGCTCATCGTGGTAGCAAGGTGAGCTTCGGCGAGTATGGTTTGAAAGCCACTACCCGTGGGCGTCTCACCGCCCGTCAAATAGAAGCGGCCCGCCGGGCGATGACGCGCCACATAAAGCGTGGTGGGAAAATCTGGATTCGTGTATTTCCGGACAAGCCGATAACCGGTAAACCGTTGGAAGTTCGGCAGGGTAAGGGTAAGGGTAATGTGGAGTACTGGGTAGCCCAGATTAAGCCGGGGAAGGTGCTCTACGAACTGCAGGGCGTTTCTGAAGAGTTGGCACGAGAAGCATTTGCCTTGGCGGCAGCGAAGATGCCTATTGCCACGCAATTTGTTAAACGGACGGTGATGTGATGAAAGCAAGCGAATTACGTACAAAGTCCGCTGAGGACCTGGGTAAGGAGCTGCTCACTTTGCGCGAGGATCAGTTTAAACTGCGTATGCAAAAGGCCACTGGTCAGCTCGGACAAAATCATTTGCTTGCAGCAGAATCAGCGCGACATAGCTCGTGTAAAGACTTTGCTCACTGAAAAGACGGGTAATTGAACATGTCAGGAGTAGAAAAGCGTACAAGAGTCACAACTGGAAAGGTTGTAAGCAACAAGATGGACAAGACGATAACTGTGCTGATAGAGCGCCGGGAGAAGCATCCTGTTTATGGCAAGTACATTACGCGTTCATCGAAGATTCATGCTCACGACGAAAACAACCAGTGCAGCATGGGCGACACTGTTACAGTTGCCGAATCGCGTCCCATATCTAAAAGCAAGACCTGGAAGTTGTTGGAAATAGTGGAAAGAGCCGCACAAGACTGATTCTTGTATCAGCAGCAAAGGGGCAGCGGCTTGGCCGCAAGTTGGAGTAGAAGATGATTCAGACACAGTCATATTTGGAAGTTGCAGACAACAGCGGTGCTCGTCGAGTGATGTGCATAAAGGTGCTGGGTGGTTCCAAGCGTCGCTACGCTCGCGTTGGCGACCTTATTAAGGTAACGGTTAAGGAAGCAAATCCGCGTGGCAAGGTCAAGAAAGGCCAGGTAATGACCGCTGTGGTTGTTCGTACCAGAAAAGGTGTTCGCCGTCCCGATGGATCTCTCATCAAGTTTGATGATAATGCAGCGGTTATGCTCGACGCAAAGGAAGCTCCAATAGGCACACGAATATTTGGTCCGGTAACGCGGGAGCTTCGTGGTGAAAAGTTCATGAAGATTATTTCCTTGGCCCCAGAAGTTATCTAGTCCATTGGGTAGGGAGAGGTAGAGAAATGTTGAAAATCAAAAGCGATGACGAAGTGATTATCCTGGCCGGCAAGGACAAGGGTAAGCGCGGAAAGGTGCGTAGAGTACTGGACGACAATAGAGTCGTTGTTTCCGGCATCAATATGGTTAAGAAGCATACCAAGCCTAATCCACAGGCGGGAGTGGCTGGCGGTATTGTTGAAAACGAGAGCCCTATTCAAATTTCCAATGTGGCGATTTTCAATCCAAACACAAATAAGGCTGATCGAGTAGGTTTCAAGGTGGATGGAGACCGCAAGGTTCGCATTTTCAAATCCAGTGGCGAGGAGATTGACTCCTAGGCCTTATACGGCTGACTGGTCGACAGGTAGAAGACATGGCAACGTTGAAACACAAGTATAGAAGCGAAATTGTTCCCCGGCTTAGAGAAGAGCTGGGTCTGGACAATGTGATGGAAGTTCCGCGTATTACCAAGATCACGCTGAACATGGGTGTGGGCGAGGCGTTGGGCGACAAAAAAGTTTTGGAAAATGCCGTCGCAGATATGGAAAAAATAGCCGGTCAGAAGGTCGTAGTGACCAAAGCGCGGAAGTCTATAGCGAACTTCAAGGTGCGTGATGGTTGGCCTATCGGTTGTAAGGTAACTCTGCGTTCAGATCGTATGTATGAGTTTTTGGAGCGCCTGATCAGCGTCGCTATTCCTCGGATTCGGGATTTTCGTGGTGTGAGCCCTAAATCCTTTGATGGTCGCGGCAATTTTGCGATGGGTGTTTCCGAGCAAATTATATTTCCTGAAATTGAGTACGATAAGGTGGATGCTTTGCGCGGTATGGACATCACAATTACCACCTCTGCTCGCACGGATGATGAAGGCCGTGCGTTACTGCGCGCTTTCAACTTCCCACTGAAGGATTAAGAGGCTTTATACATGGCAAAGAAATCAATGATTGCACGCGAGAAAAAGCGTACACAAATCGCGGCAAAGTACGCAGTAAAGCGCGCGGCATTGAAGGCAACCTTGGTCAATACCAAGGCCTCTGATGAAGAAAAATGGGAAGCGCAGGTAAGCTTACAAAAGCTCCCGCGTGACGCCAGTCCAACTCGGCAGCGGCGTCGCTGCCAGATTACGGGTCGGCCGCACGGGGTCTATCGTAAGTTTGGCCTGTGTAGAAACAAGTTGCGCGAGGCTGCGATGCGCGGCGACGTGCCCGGCCTGGTTAAGTCGAGCTGGTAACAGGCGAGATGGTCTACGGAGATGAATAGATTATGAGTATGCAAGATCCCCTGTCAGATATGCTGACCCGCATTCGTAACGCACAAATGGCTGGCAAGAAACGAGTAGAAATGCCCGGTTCCAAGTTGAAAGTTGCTGTTGCTCAGGTGTTGAAGGACGAAGGCTATGTCGATGGCTTTAGCGCTACCAACGACGGCGTTAAGCCGCGTCTGGCCATAGATTTGAAATATTACCTGGGCAAGCCTGTAATTGCTGAAATAAATCGTGTAAGCCGCCCGGGTTTGCGTACCTATAGCGGCAGGGGTGAGCTACCCTCCGTTCGAACAGGCTTGGGTGTGGCCATCATTTCAACATCACGTGGCGTGATGACTGATCGCGCGGCGCGCGCTGCCGGTGTTGGTGGCGAAGTGCTCTGCACTGTTTACTAAAACCATATTTGATGTAAAGAGTATTGCAAAATGTCTAGAGTCGCAAAGGATCCAATTCCGCTGCCCAAGGGTGTAGAGGTAAAGCTCAATGGGAGCGATATCACGGTCAAGGGCGGTAAAGGTACGCTGGCTCTTTCTCTATCGGAAGGCATAAAGATCAGCCAGGATGAAAGCATTCTGACTTTGGCGTATGAAGGTGTCCAATTTAGCGCCATGGCAGGAACAACGCGCGCGCTGTTGAACAATATGGTCAAGGGTGTTAGCGAAGGGTGGGAAAAGAAACTGGTACTCAACGGTGTAGGCTATCGCGCCAAGGTTACTGACAATGTAGTAAACCTGACGGTGGGCCTCTCCCATCCAGTCGATTATCAACTGCCAAACGGTGTCTCCGCTGAGAGTCCCAGTCCGACTGAAGTAATTTTGAAGGGTATAGACAAGCATGCCGTTGGGCAGGCCGCAGCGGAACTCCGAAGTTTCCGTCCACCGGAGCCGTATAAAGGTAAGGGTATTCGCTACGCCGATGAAATTGTCCGTCGTAAAGAAGCCAAGAAAAAGTAGGTATATGAGATGAGTGCAAAGAATGAATCAAGGTTACGCCGCGCTCGACGAGCTCGTACCCGAATACGTGATCTAGGTATGAACCGACTGAGTGTACATCGTACGCCTCGGCATATTTATGCCCAGATTATTGCGCCTGCTGGGGATAAGGTGCTCGCTAGCGCCTCTACCCTGGACTCTGATTTGCGCAATGGAGCTACCGGCAATATCGCTGCTGCGGCAGAAGTCGGCAAATTGGTAGCCAGGCGGGCTATGGAAGCAGGCGTCGCGAAAGTTGCTTTTGATCGCGGCGGGTATAAGTATCACGGACGTGTTAAGGCGTTAGCTGATGCCGCTCGTGAAACCGGACTGGAATTCTAGGGTATACATATGGCGTTTAACGATCAGAAAAAGCAGCAAACTGAAGGCGATCTCCTCGAGAAACTGGTACAGGTCAATCGTGTGGCCAAGGTAGTCAAGGGTGGTCGTATCTTCAGTTTCACGGCCCTGACTGTTGTGGGTGACGGAAAAGGAAAAGTCGGCTTCGGTCGTGGTAAAGCACGTGAAGTGCCAGTTGCTATTCAGAAGGCAATGGAAGCGGCACGCCGCAACATGATTCATGTTCGGTTGAATAATGGCACCCTTCAGTATCCAATTAAAGCTGCGCACGGTGCATCCAAGGTGTATATGCGACCGGCCTCCGAAGGAACTGGTGTCATCGCCGGTGGTGCGATGCGGGCGGTACTTGAAATTGCCGGCGTACATAACGTGCTGGCCAAATGCTACGGCTCCACTAATCCGGTCAATGTCGTAAGGGCAACCTTCAATGGTCTGCGTACTATGTCTTCACCTGAGGACGTTGCCGCCAAACGTGGCAAGACAGTTGAAGAAATTCTGAATTAACTATTAGGTTGGCTAGTCATGGCTAAAGCATCGATCAAGGTAACACAGGTCAAAAGCACCTATGGGCGCCTGAAAAATCACCGGGCGTGTGTAGCGGGGCTGGGTTTGCGCCGAATTGGTCACACGGTTGAGGTCGAGGATACGCCCGCGGTTCGAGGTATGATCAACCGGGTGCACTACCTGGTAAAGGTAGAGGAGTAAATTATGTCGGATGTAATGCGACTGAATAGCCTGAGTCCCGCGCCAGGCGCCAAGAAGAACGCCAAGCGCGTAGGTCGTGGTATTGGCAGCGGCACAGGCAAGACAGCCGGTCGTGGCCATAAAGGGCAAAAGTCTCGCTCGGGTGGCAAGGTTAGACCCGGCTTTGAGGGCGGTCAGATGCCGCTGCAGAAGCGCTTGCCAAAGTATGGTTTTACATCTCGAATCAGTCGCACCACGGCACAGATTCGTCTGAGTGAATTAAATGCGGTTGAGGGTGATGTAGTTGATCTGGCGGCACTTAAAGGCGCTGATCTGGTGAAGGATAATGTTGTCCGAGCGCGTGTTTTTCTGTCCGGGGAGCTGAATAAGGCAATCACTCTCAAAGGCCTCGTCGTTACCAAGGGTGCACGCGAAGCGATTGAGAAGTCTGGCGGAAAAGTAGAGGAATAAATGGCAACAGGACAGCTGCCATCAGTCAACAAGGCGGGCCTTGGTGAGCTCTTTTCTCGCCTGCGCTTTGTTTTGCTTGCTATTCTGGTTTACAGGGTCGGGACTCATATACCAGTACCGGGAATCGACCCCAAACAGCTGGAGGCCCTGTTCAGTCAGAACCAGGGAACCATTCTTGGACTGGCAAATATGTTTTCGGGTGGCGCCTTGGAGAGGATGAGTATTCTGGCGCTGGGAATCATGCCTTATATTTCTGCGTCCATTATTATGCAGTTGATGTCAGCCGTGACACCGCAGCTTGAGCAGTTGAAGAAAGAAGGCGAGTCCGGCCGACGCAGAATCAGCCAGTATACGCGCTACCTCACAGTAGTGCTGGCCATTGTCCAGGCCGTAGGTATGACAGTGGGTATGGCGAATCAGGGTATGTCGTATGACTCTTCGCTGCTGTTTTATGTGACCGCTGTTACTTCTCTGGTCACTGGCGCTGTATTTATGATGTGGCTGGGTGAGCAGATTACAGAAAAGGGTGTAGGTAACGGGATATCCTTGTTGATTTTTGCCGGAATTGTGGCGGGTCTGCCCTCTGCGATAGGTCAGTCCCTGGAGCAGGCGAGACAGGGGGAGCTGAATATCCTGGTTCTGCTATTTATCCTTACTTTGGCGATCGCGGTGATTTACATGATTGTGTTTATCGAGCGCGGCCAGCGGCGCATTACGGTAAACTACGCCAAGAGGCAGCAGGGACGGAAGATGTATCAGGCGCAGAGCTCCCATCTGCCGCTGAAAGTAAATATGTCCGGTGTGATTCCCGCCATTTTTGCCAGTAGTATTTTGCTGTTTCCTGCGTCTATAGCCCAATGGTTTGGCTCCAGTGGCTCTGCCGACTGGCTGCAGGACCTGGCAGTGGCAATTGGCCCCGGACAACCTTTGAATATTCTGTTGTTCACGGTATTTGTAGTTTTTTTCTGCTTCTTCTATACAGCTTTGATGTTTAATCCGGTAGAGGTGGCTGACAACCTCAAACGCTCAGGCGCTTTTGTGCCTGGGATCAGGCCAGGCGAAAAGACCGCTGATTATATTGATGGCGTACTGACCCGGTTGACAGTGTTTGGTGCGGCCTATATTGCACTCGTATGTTTGATGCCGCAGTTTCTGGTTGTCATGTGGAATGTGCCATTTTATCTGGGCGGAACATCGTTACTGATTGTGGTGGTGGTGGTCATGGACTTTATGGCCCAGGTGCAGAGTCATTTAATGTCACATCAGTACGATTCAGTGATGAAAAAAGCCAATTTGAAGAATTACGGTGGAGCCGGGCGTGTTCGATAGTCGGACCCGGCTTACCCAAGTAGGGAGTAGTTGTAATGAAGGTACGTGCATCAGTAAAGAAAATTTGCAGGAACTGCAAGGTGGTCCGTCGCAAGGGTGTTGTCCGTGTGATCTGTAATACTGATCCACGACACAAGCAGCGTCAGGGATAAGGCTGGCCACCACAGGTTGATTTTTATTAGCGATATCGCTAGACTGCTGCGCCTTTTGTGCGCCTCCCGCGGTGTGGTAACGACAAACGCCGGGGTTAGGACAGGGTTCAGCACGCAGCAACGACAAATGATTGGAGAGAGTTGAATGGCTCGTATTGCCGGCGTCAACATACCAGATAACAAGCATGCCGTTATCTCATTGACATATATTTATGGCGTAGGCCGCAGTCAGGCCAGGCGCCTCTGTGCTGACACCGGTGTTGCTGAAAACGTCAAGATTGGCGAGCTGTCTGAGCAGGAGATGGATGCTCTCCGCGCCAAAGTAGGCGACATGACGGTGGAGGGCGACTTGCGTCGTGAACTCTCCATGAACATCAAGCGACTAATGGACCTCGGTTGCAATCGCGGCCTGCGGCATCGTAGGGGCCTTCCTCTGCGCGGGCAGCGAACCAAGACAAATGCCCGTACCCGTAAGGGGCCGCGCAAGCCGATTCGCAAGTAAGCACTGTTTGCCGCGAATCCGTTTTAGTGTAGCTGCATCTTTAATGCAGTGTTGATATTAATACAGGAAATGAAGTATGGCTAAGCCAAGTGCCAAGAGCACTCGAAAAAAAATCACCAAGACTGTTATCGATGGTATCGCGCATATTCACGCATCTTTCAATAACACTATCATTACAATCACAGATCGTCAGGGTAACACTCTGAGTTGGGCAACCTCCGGTGGTTCTGGCTTTCGCGGTTCACGCAAGAGTACTCCTTTCGCAGCGCAGGTCGCAGCAGAGCGAGCCGGCGAGGCGGCAAAGGAATACGGGCTCAAGAATCTCGATGTACAGGTAAAAGGTCCCGGCCCTGGACGAGAGTCGGCTGTTCGTGCGCTGAATTCCTGTGGTTACAAGATCAGCAACATTACAGATGTCACGCCAATCCCACACAACGGCTGTCGTCCCCCCAAGAAACGTCGCGTATAACGCTTACAGGATAGAATTGACATGGCTCGATATATTGGACCCAAGTGCAAACTCTCCCGACGAGAAGGAACGGATCTGTTCCTGAAAAGCGGGGTTCGTGCATTGGAAAGTAAATGTAAGGTAGAAACCATTCCTGGTCAGCATGGGGCTCGCCGTGGTCGCTTATCGGACTATGGTGTGCAGTTGCGAGAAAAGCAAAAGGTGCGTCGTATCTACGGTGTGCTGGAAAAGCAGTTCCGCAATTATTACAAAGAGGCAGCCCGTCTTAAGGGTGCGACGGGTGAAAATCTGCTGCAGCTTCTGGAAAGTCGGCTGGATAATGTAGTTTACCGTATGGGTTTTGGCTCTACTCGCGCGGAATCTCGCCAGCTGGTTTCCCACAAGTCCATTATGGTAAATGGTGCTGTTGTTAATATCCCCTCTTACCAGGTAAAGGCAGGTGATGTCGTTGCCCTGCGTGAGAAGGCCAAGAAGCAGCTGCGTGTGCAGTCTGCTTTGGCGCTGGCTTCCCATCGTGGAGATGCCGAGTGGATCGAAGTCAACAGCGAGAAGCTGGAAGGAGTATTCAAGACAGTACCTGATCGTCAGGACCTTTCTTCCGAGATCAACGAAAACCTTATCGTCGAGCTTTACTCTAAGTAATCCACTGACGGACCAACCTAAAAGACAGGTGCCCCAATGCAGAGTGCAGTGAACGAATTTTTAACTCCCCGCGTCATTAATGTTGACGAGAAAAACAGCACACGCTCCCAAGTGACTCTGGAACCTCTGGAGCGCGGCTTTGGCCACACTTTGGGCAATGCGCTGCGTCGTATTTTGCTGTCTTCCATGCCAGGTAGTGCCATTACCGAAGTGGAAATTGACGGTGTACTTCACGAGTACAGTGCGATTGAAGGTGTACAGGAAGATGTTATCGAAATCCTGTTGAACCTCAAGGGTGTAGCTTTGGTCATGAGCGGCAAGGAAGAAGCTGAACTGACACTGAGCAAGAAGGGACCGGGTGCCGTAACTGCAGGTGATATTCAGGTGGATCACGATATTGAGATACGCAACCCTGACCATGTCATTTGTCACCTCAACGCTGGCGCAGAAATCAACATGAGGCTGACCGTGGCGCTTGGTCGCGGCTACTCCCCTGCGGATTCCCGCACGAGCCCCGATGATGAAACCCGTTCTATAGGACGTCTGCAATTAGATGCCACCTTTTCTCCCGTGTATCGTGTTTCTTATGTGGTTGAAGCCGCCCGGGTGGAGCAGCGTACCGACCTGGATAAGCTGGTGCTGGATTTGGAAACCAATGGAACCATCGATCCCGAGGAGGCGATTCGTCGCGCGGCGACGATTTTGCAGCAGCAGCTGGCAGTGTTTGTCGATCTGGAGAGTGAGTCTGAGTCTGAGTCTGTGGTGGAAGAGGACGAGGTAGATCCGATACTATTGCGTCCGGTAGATGATCTGGAACTCACAGTCCGCTCTGCTAACTGTCTCAAGGCCGAAAATATTTACTACATCGGTGATCTGGTGCAGCGCACTGAAGTTGAGTTGCTCAAGACACCAAACCTGGGTAAGAAATCACTCACCGAAATCAAGGACGTACTGGCATCCCGTGGTCTGTCGTTGGGTATGCGCCTGGACAATTGGCCTCCAGCCAGTTTGAAAAACGATGATCGGGTTCTGAGCGTCTAATTAGTCCCGACTAACAGATAGCAGTGCTGTCGATAGCACACTAGAATAGGGTAGCAAAAATGCGTCATCGTCACAGTGGACGTCAATTAAATCGCAATAGTTCTCACCGCAAAGCCATGTTTCGCAACATGACTGTGTCGTTGGTGGAGCATGAACTCATCCGGACAACTTTGCCCAAAGCGAAGGAGCTGCGCAGCTATGCTGAGCCGCTTATTACTCTGGCGAAAAAGGACAGTATCGCCAATCGTCGCCTTGCTTTCGACCGGACGAGAGACCGTTCGGCAGTTGGCAAGCTATTTAACGAGTTGGGTCCTCGCTACCAGGAACGTCCAGGGGGGTATATTCGCATTCTCAAGTGTGGCTATCGCACCGGAGACAAGGCACCGATGGCCTATGTCGAACTGGTTGATCGTCCCCAGGTTGGGGCGTTTGAGGCTGATGAGGATTGATAGATTCTGGAAGTTAGAAAGGTTTCGAAAAGCCGGGCATTGTCCCGGCTTTTTTTCTTCTGAATCTCTATCGAGTGTCAAATTGATTGCGGCAGACTGTTGGTTTGTCAGGCCGCGTATTTACCCAACTTGCGCTTCAACATGGCGGCTAAAAAGTGACCAGTATATGAGCCTTTTATTCTCGCCACCTCTTCCGGAGTACCGGTAGCGATAATCCTGCCGCCGCCACTCCCGCCCTCGGGACCCAGATCCACGATCCAGTCCGCCGTTTTGATCACGTCGAGATTGTGCTCAATGATAACCACAGTATTGCCGTGATTGCGCAGGCGGTGCAGGACCTCCAACAACTGCTTGATATCCTCAAAGTGCAAGCCCGTCGTAGGTTCATCCAGTATGTACAGGGTCTTGCCAGTGTCGCGTTTGGACAGTTCCCGGGACAGCTTGACCCGCTGGGCTTCCCCGCCGGACAGTGTGGTTGCGGCTTGTCCCAGGCGGATGTAGGAAAGTCCGACGTCCATCAGGGTCTGTAGTTTTCGGGCGATGGATGGTACTGGCTCAAAAAACGTCAGTGCGTCCTCGACGGTCATTTCCAGGACCTCGTGGATATTCTTGCCCTTGTAGCGTACCTCCAGGGTCTCACGGTTGTAGCGCCGCCCCTTGCAGATATCACAGGGCACATAGATATCTGGCAGGAAGTGCATTTCCACCTTGGTGACACCGTCTCCCTGGCAGGCCTCGCAGCGGCCGCCCTTCACATTGAAACTGAATCTACCTGGCTTGTACCCTCTGGAGCGTGCCTCCTGCGTTCCCGCAAATAGTTCTCGTACCGGGGTGAAAATACCGGTATATGTCGCCGGATTGGACCGGGGCGTCCGGCCGATAGGGCTCTGGTCGATGTCTATGCATTTGTCAATCTGCTCCATGCCCGTTATCGACTCAAAGGGTGCCGGTGTGAGCGTGGTGGCGCCGTTAAGTTCCGTGGCGGCGATTGGATAGAGCGTGCTGTTGATCAGGGACGATTTGCCCGACCCGGACACCCCGGTGATGCAGGTAAGTAGGCCGAGCGGAAGTTCCAGCGTGACTGATTGCAGATTGTTGCCCGTCGCTCCCTTTAGTATAAGCAAACGCTTCGCATCGCGGGGCGTGCGCCGCTGCGGTATGCTGATTTCCTTCGCCCCGGAAAGATAAGCGCCCGTGAGAGAACGCTCGCAGTTGAGGATATCCTGCAAGGTGCCTGATGCCACCACCTGGCCCCCGTGTATACCGGCGCCGGGGCCGATATCAATAATGTAGTCCGCACGGCGTATTGCGTCCTCGTCGTGCTCCACTACCAGCACTGAGTTACCCATGTCTCGCAGATGGGTGAGTGTGGCCAGCAACCGTTCATTATCACGCTGGTGTAGTCCTATGGAGGGCTCGTCAAGGATATACATGACACCCACCAGCCCTGCACCAATCTGGGAAGCCAGGCGGATACGCTGCGCCTCGCCACCCGATAGTGTCTCGGCACTGCGGTTCAGAGTGAGATAATTCAGGCCCACATCTACCAAAAAACGGTAGCGGGCGCGCAGTTCTTTCAGAATCTTATCGGCAATTTCGCCGCGGCGACCTTCCAGTTTTAACTGTCCAAAGTAGAGCTCTGCCTCGCCAACTGGCATGGCCGTAATGCTGGGAAGGTCGTGGCCGTCCATAAAAACATGCCGGGCGTCGCGTCGCAACCGGGTACCGTGGCAATCGGGGCAGGGTTGGGTGGCCAAAAACTTGGATAGCTCTTCTCGTACCGATTGCGACTCCGTTTCCCGATAACGCCGTTCCATATTGGGCAGGATGCCTTCGAAAGTGTGCGTACGTTTAAAGACATCGCCCCGGTCGTTGATGTAGGAGAAGGCAATTTCCTGTTTGCCGCTGCCGTGCAGAATGATTTGCTGGTGTTTTTTGCTCAGCTTACAGAACGGCGTATCGATATCGAATCCGTAGTGCTCAGCGAGCGATTTCAGCATGTGGAAGTAGTACACATTGCGCCGGTCCCAGCCGCGTATGGCGCCTTCCGCCAGGCTCGATTCGGGGAACAATATCAGGCGTTCCTCATCAAAATATTGCTTCACACCCAGGCCATCGCAGCCGCTGCAAGCGCCTGCCGGGTTATTAAAGGAAAACAGGCGTGGCTCCAACTCGTCGATGCTGTGGCCGCACTCGGGGCAGGCGAAGCGTGCGGAAAAACTGATGTCCTTGTCGCTGCTCTCCATATAACTGATCGTCGCCAGTCCATCGGTCAGGCCCAGGGCGGTCTCAAACGACTCTGCCAGGCGGATACCCAGGTCCTGTCGTACCTTGAAGCGGTCCACCACCACCTCGATACGATGCTTCTTTTTCTTATCCAGGACTGGCGCATCGTCAAGATCGGTAACGATCCCGTTAATGCGGGCGCGGACGAAGCCGCCGCTCCGCAGTTCTTCAAACACGTGCAGATGTTCGCCTTTGCGCTCGCGCACTACCGGCGCCAGCAGCATGAGTTTGGTTTCCTCCGGTAAGGCCAGGACCGTATCCACCATTTGGCTCACGGTTTGGGCCTGCAGGGTAATGCCGTGGTCGGGGCAGCGTGGTTCCCCTACCCGGGCGTACAACAGACGCAGGTAGTCGTAAATCTCTGTGATCGTACCGACAGTGGAGCGCGGGTTATGGGAGGTCGATTTCTGCTCAATGGAGATGGCCGGTGACAGCCCCTCGATATGGTCCATATCCGGTTTTTCCATGATGGAAAGAAACTGGCGGGCATAAGTGGACAGGGATTCCACGTAGCGGCGCTGTCCCTCGGCGTAGAGGGTGTCAAAGGCCAGGGATGACTTGCCGGAGCCCGACAGGCCGGTGATGACAACCAGCTTGTCCCGGGGAATATCGAGGTCGATGTTTTTGAGGTTGTGGGTCCGTGCCCCGCGTACTTGAATGGTGTCCATAAAACCTCTGGTGCTGCTCAGAAATCGAAACCGAGCAGTATATGCCCAGAGCCGCACGTGTGGCAAAAACCTGGCCTATATTTCGGCGGAGGGAGGTGTAAGGATGTCCCGCACCACGCGAAACTGGTAGTATTTCCCGCTGTTTTTCTGTCTGATTTCTGGTGAACCCCCCGAGTGATAACCGCAAATCCCATGACGGCACAGGAGCGGCGCACGGTAGCGTCTCTTGCGCTGCTGTACTGTTTCCGCATGCTTGGCCTGTTCATGGTACTGCCGTTGCTGGCTCTCTATGCGGCGGACCTGCCGGATGCAACCCCGACCCTGATCGGTCTGGCTATGGGTATGTATGGTCTGGCCAATGCCCTGCTGCAGATACCCCTCGGCTGGCTGTCTGACAAGGTGGGGCGTAAGCCCGTCATCGTTGCGGGATTGGTGCTGTTTGCCCTGGGTAGCATCATCGCCGGCATGGCCGACAGTGTCATGGGCATTATTGTGGGCCGTACACTGCAGGGTGCCGGTGCGATCTCCAGTACCCTCATGGCCCTGGTGGCGGATCTGACCCGAGAGGAGCAGCGCACGAAAGCCATGGCGGTCGTAGGGATGAGTATCGGCCTGTCTTTTGCTGTGGCGCTTGTTCTCGGACCGGCGATGGCAGCGTTGGGAGGCCTGCCGACGGTGTTCTGGTTCTCCGCGGTACTCGCAGGCTCGGGTATAATTATCCTTATCCTGCTGGTGCCGCCGTCTCCACGGGTTACTGGTGTCGAGCATCCCGAGGGGGAGGTCAGCCCGTGGTCGTTGCGGGCCGGCCTTGGGGATACAGCACTGGTGCGCCTCAATTTCGGCGTCTTCGTTCTACACTTCATTCTCGTGGCTTTCTTTTTGGTGGTGCCCGGCATAATCGAGGACTCCCTGGGCGTTGACCGGGAGCAACATTGGATGGTGTATCTGCCGGTACTGCTGCTGTCGCTGGCCGGTATGGTGCCGTTGATGATCCTGGCGGAGCGAGGCGGGCGGCTGCGCCAGATGTTTCTGCTGGCTATTGCGCTGATTTTCGTGGCGATGGCCACCCTGGATTACGCAACGGCAACCCCAGTGTTATACGGTGGCCTGTGGTTGTTCTTTGTGGGTTTCAATTATCTGGAGGCGACGCTCCCGTCGCTGCTGAGCAAAACGGTATCTGCGGGCAGCAAGGGGACCGCGATGGGTGTGTACTCCACCTGCCAGTTTATGGGCGCATTCGCTGGCGGCGCCGGTGGTGGTTGGCTGTTGGATCACCTTGGCGAGGGTATGCTGAGCGGCGTGTGCCTTGCGCTGGCCGCTGTCTGGTGGCTGGCGGTGTTGCGGGTGCCCAGGTCAGCTGTGGTGGAGAATATTACCCCCAGCCCGTTACCTGGAGCCTAAACTTTAAGCTCCGTAAGCTTTCTGCGGATGGATCAAGTGCCGCTGTCGGCTGAATTGGTGGACTTTGGACGGGGTTGCTGTCGCAATTCAAGATTGGGGTTGCTATAGTCGGCTCCCAATCCAGTGTCGATTCTGTGTAAGAAATGAGGAAATTTTATGGCCGCACGGGGCGTGAACAAAGTCATCCTGGTGGGTAACCTGGGCAATGATCCGGAGACCCGTTTTTTCCCTGATGGTGGCGCGGTGACTAATGCCAGTATTGCTACCAGTGAGAGTTGGAAGGATAAGCAAACAGGTCAAATGCAGGAGCGCACAGAGTGGCACCGGGTGGTTTTTCGTGATCGAGGAAATTTCAGGCTAGGCCAGATTGCTGGAGAGTATTTGAAAAAAGGCTCCAAGGTTTACGTTGAGGGCTCCCTGCATACCCGCAAATGGCAGGATAAAGACGGCCAGGATCGTTACATAACGGAAATTGTGGTCAATGAAATGCAGATGCTGGATTCTCGAGGTGCCGGCCAGGGTGGCGGTTCTCAAGAGTCCGGCGACTTCGCCCCGAGCGCTCCCCGCTCTGCCCCGGCCAAACAATCGGTTGATACAGGGGCTACGCCGGTCGGCGATTATGGCAGCTTCGATGACGATATCCCCTTTTAGCTGGGGTAGCGTCAAATGACTGGTCAGTAGGATTCGGTGGGTGGAACATCTACGGTGCGTGTACTCATACTGGGATCCGATACGCCGTTAGGCATGGCGCTGATCCATCGGCAAGCGCTTCTGGGGCGCCATGAAATAGTGCCCATGAGCCGCTCGGCGTGCCGCTGGAAGAGTGAGCGACAAGCGAAAAAAAGTGTTGTAAGAGCCCAAAGCGATATCGTGGTGGACGTTCGCATCGAAGCCGCAGGCGATGGTGGTCTACAGATTCAGGAACTGGATTTGCAGCGCTGTCATTGGGTGGCAAAAGCCTGCCAACGGACCGATACCGCGTATCTGTATGTCTCCAGTTCGCGCGTGTTCTCCGGTCAATTAGACCGCTCCTACGTGGAGCAGGATGCGCCAGATAACGAAGAAGCCGTGGGCCTGCTGCTGGCTCGTGCCGAACATGTGGTAGGTGATGCCTGTGTGCGTCACCTGATACTGCGGCTCGGTCCGATCTTTTCCTATGAGGGAACAAATCTCATCACCCAGATGCTGGGTCCTTTGCGCGAGGGTGATAGCCTGATTCTGGATAATAACCTGCGTGGTTGCCCGGTGGCCGCTGACGATGGGGCGCGGGTAATACTGGCCCTGCTGGACCAACTTGGTACCGGCCTGGAGCCATGGGGTATCTACCATTATGGCAGCTCCGATACTGCCACCTATTATGAATTTGCGGAAGCGCTGCTGGCTTCCGCCTCCCAGTTTTTTGAGTTCAGCTCCTCGGCGGTGCAACTGGAGCGCGAACCCGAGGGTCTGCGGCCGCTGAACCGGACACTGAACTGCAGCAAGATTCGCAATACCTTTGCCATCAGGCAGGTTCCCTGGCGCAGTGCGATCGGTGATTTGGTGAGGCGCTATTACGAACAGCAGTAGGGAGAACACCCATGCCTAAAGCGACCAATGGCAGCTCAGAGCGGTTGTCTATAGCGGTACTAACAGTGTCGGATACCCGCACCGGGGAGAATGATACCTCCGGAGACTATCTGGTTCAGGCGTTGGAGGCGGCCGGACATCAAACCTGCGGCAGGGCGATAGTCCGTGACGACATCTACCAGATACGCGCCGTACTGTCGGCCTGGATCGCGGATGTGAACATTCATGCGGTACTCATCACTGGCGGCACGGGATTTTCCGGGCGTGACTCCACCCCCGAGGCAGTACGCCCCCTCTTCGACAAGGACATTGAGGGCTTTGGCGAGGTGTTTCGGGCTATATCCTATGCCGAAATCGGCTCATCCACCGTGCAGTCACGCGCTCTGGCGGGTTTCGCCAACGATACCGTAATATTCTGCATGCCTGGTTCCACCGGCGCCTGCAAGACGGCGTGGAACGGGCTTATTCGCGAGCAGTTGGACAGCAGTCATCGCCCCTGTAATTTTGTGGGGGTGCTCAGGGTGCGGGAACAGGGCCATTGAGTAGCATGCTGCCGGTTGCTGAGGCGCTGGCGCGGGTTCTCTGTGCTGCCCGACCCATAGCAGAGAGCATTGAGGTGCCTCTGCTGGATGCCCTGGGTCATGTACTCGCGGCGGGTGTCATATCGTCTATCGACGTCCCCCCGGCGGACAACAGTGCCATGGACGGCTATGCCCTGCGCGCCAGCGAAGCCGGGCAAGCGCTGCCGGTAAGTCAGCGCATCCCGGCCGGTACAGTTGGCGCCGCTCTGATGGCAGGTACCGCCGCCCGAATTTTCACCGGTGCTGCAATTCCTGCCGGAGCAGATGCGGTTGTTATGCAGGAAGACTGTACGGAGGCTGCGGGCGTGGTGACGGTGCCAGCGCCGGTAAGCGCGGGTCAAAACATCCGCCCTCGTGGCCAGGACATCGGGGCCGGCGAAGTAGTGCTGCGACAGGGGCCGCGTGCTGCGCCCACAGGATCTGGGCTTGCTGGCCTCAATTGGCTGTGCGCAGGTGCAGGTCTATCGGCCTTTGCGGGTGGCGGTACTGTCAACTGGCGACGAATTGATTGAACCTGGTAGTGGCGAGTTGCCCGAGGGAAGGATATACAACTCAAACCGCTACACTCTGGCTGGATTACTGCGCTCGATCAATATGGAATTTGTTGATTGTGGATTTGTTGCGGATGATCCGGACGCCACCGCACGGGCGCTGCTTGATGCTGCCGGGCGCGCCGATTGTGTCATCACGAGCGGTGGCGTTTCGGTTGGTGAGGAAGATCACGTCAAGAATCAGGTAGAGCGACTGGGTCGACTGGAGCTGTGGAAGCTCGCCATCAAGCCGGGTAAACCCCTGGCTTTCGGTAGTATTGGCAACACCCCGTTTATCGGTCTGCCCGGCAACCCCACCTCGGTGTTCGTCACCTTCTGTCTGATTGCCCGGCCTTTCCTGTTGCTGATGCAGGGAGTTATCGAGCCCGAGCTTCCACGCCTGCTGGCACGAGCTGCCTTCACAGTGGGTAAGCCGGGAACGCGCCAGGAGTACTTGCGGGTTACCCTGGAAAACACAGAGCAGGGACTACAAGCGGTGAAATACGCCAACCAGAGCTCCGGCGTGCTGAGTTCAGTGAGTCACAGCAACGCTCTGGCGGTTATTCCTGCTGGATTTACAGTACAGCGGGGCGATAGTGTAGAAGTGATACTGTTGGATTCTCTGGCGTAATACCGAAGGCGCCGCCGTAGCGCAATCGGCCGACGCCTTACGAAGGCTGCTAATTTCTATTCAGAGTACTTCTGGAATACCAAAGAGGCATTGGTCCCGCCAAAGCCAAAACTATTGGACATCACCCGCTGCAAGTCGACATTGTCTTGCCGTGCAAGCGCGATGGGCAATCCCTGCGCTTCCGGATCCAGTTCTTCAATATTGGCCGAGGCCGCGATAAAGCCCCGCTGCTGCATCAGCAGGGAGTAAATGGCTTCCTGTACTCCGGCGGCACCCAGAGAGTGACCCGACAGTGATTTAGTCGAGCTGATCACCGGAATCCTGACGTGGTCCTTGTAAACCTCCCGTACGGCCTTCAATTCCTGGATATCCCCTACCGGCGTACTGGTGCCGTGCGCGTTGATATAATCCACCGGCCCGTCTACCGTGGCCAGTGCCTGCTGCATGCAGCGCACTGCGCCCTCGCCGGAGGGCGCCACCATGTCGTAACCGTCCGAGGTGGCACCGTAGCCCACTAGCTCCGCGTAGATTTTTGCGCCCCTGGCTCTGGCGTGCTCGAGTTCTTCTACGACCAGCATGCCACCGCCACCGGCGATGACGAAGCCATCGCGGTTGACATCATAGGCGCGGGAGGCCCGCTCCGGGGTATCGTTGTACTTGGTGGACAGCGCGCCCATCGCATCGAACAGGCAGCTGAGCGTCCAGTGTAATTCCTCGCCACCGCCGGCAAATACCAAATCCTGTTTGCCCAGCTGAATCTGCTCCATGGCGTTGCCAATACAATGCGCACTGGTAGAGCAGGCCGAGGAAATCGAATAGTTGACTCCCTTGATCTTGAAGGGGGTCGCCAGGCACGCAGATACGGTACTGCCCATGGTTTGGGTTACGCGATAGGGGCCAACCCGACGCAAGCCGCGCTCGCGCATGATGTCCGATGCTTCGGTCTGGCTCGCTGAAGACGCTCCACCTGAGCCCGCTATAATTCCGGTACGCTCGTGGGAGACTTCGGATGGTTGCAGGTCAGCGTCATCGATCGCCCGCTGCATTGCGACGTAGGCATACGCAGCGGCATGGCCCATGAAGCGCAATTGTTTGCGATCGATGTGCGCTTCGATGTCGATGTCGGGTTTGCCAGAAACATGTGAGCGCATTCCCGCGTCGATCTGTTCCTGGCTAAGGCTGATGCCAGAGTGGCCTTCATAAAGCGATTTCGAGACCGTGGCGGCGTCGTTACCCAGGCAGGAGACAATGCCCAGTCCTGTGATGACTACTCGTTTACCCATAAGCCTAAAAAGACTCCGTAGATTTGAAAAGACCGACTCTTAACTCTTTCGCGCTATAAATTTCCTGGCCGTCGACTGAGAGATTGCCGTCGGCAATACCCATGATCAATTTGCGCTCGATCACACGTTTGACATTGATGTTATAAACCACTTTGGTCGCAGCTGGGGAGTATCTGGCCGCTGAATTTGACTTCTGAGCAGCCCAGTGCGCGCCCGCGGCCCGGGTTGCCGCGCCATCCCAGGAAAAATCCCATGAGTTGCCACATGGCATCCAGACCCAGGCAACCGGGCATGACCGGGTCTCCGGGGAAGTGGCACTGGAAAAACCACAGGTGCGGATGGATATCCAGTTCGGCAATGATTTCGCCTTTGCCAAAGCCGCCTCCTTCCGAGCTGATATGGATAATGCGATCTACCATCAACATATTGTCTGTGGGTAGTTGGGCGTTTCCCGGACCAAAGAGTTCGCCGTTTCCGCAAGCGATCAGTTCATCTTTGCTGTATGCATTTTTGCCGATCATAGATTATCCAATATGGCCGGGATCCACTACTGCATGTCCCGCGCTACGCGTCCCGAGCAACGATACGGAGTTGGCTTCCTGCCTGAGATCGTGTGAGGGCATTAAGCGTGACCATTCTAATAGCTGGGAGTCACAAGTCCAGTGGTTTGCTGGCCAAAAATAGTGCCTTCGGATACCATGAACCGGCTGGGTGCTTGTGATTCAGGGCAGTGCAGACCGCTAATAATTCAAACTACTTCGCCAGGCTACAGGGGATACAGATGTTAACACCCGTACTTCTTTCCGGTGGTGTCGGTAGCCGTTTGTGGCCGGTCTCACGTGAGACCCACCCCAAGCAGTTTTTGCCACTGGCCGGGGAAATTACCATGCTGCAGGAAACGCTGCGGCGCACCGCTGGACTAGAGGCGGCCGCACCGTTGGTGGTGTGCAATGAAGAGCATCGCTTTATGGTAGCAGAGCAATTGCGGCAGCTGGACTTGCAGGCCAGTGCGCTGATTCTCGAGCCACAGGGGCGTAATACTGCACCGGCAGTGGCATTGGCGGCACTACAGGCGGTAAGTGCAGACCCGGAGTCCATTTTACTGGTACTGCCGGCAGACCACCTGATCAGGGATGTTGACGCTTTTGTCGCAGCGGTGGATAAAGCCCTGCCGCTTGCCCGGGATGGTCGACTGATGACATTTGGAGTGGTCCCTACCGCACCCGAGACGGGCTATGGCTATATCAAGTGCGGCGCCGTCCTGGGCGACGATCTCTATGAACTGGATCGTTTTGTTGAAAAACCGGATGCTGCCACTGCTCGCAGATTATCTGGAAAGTGGTGGCTATCTCTGGAACAGCGGTATGTTCCTGATGCGGGCAAAGAGCTATCTGGAGGAGTTGGGCAGGCATGCGCCCGAAAATGCTTTCCTGCTGTGAGCAGGCCATGCATGCGGCGACAGTCGATATGTATTTTGTGCGCCCTGACGCCGAGGCGTTCAAGCAATGTCCGAGTGACAGTATCGACTATGCTGTCATGGAAAAAACCGATGCTCGGTGGTGTGGTCTCGCTGGATTGTGGATGGAGCGATGTGGGTGCATGGTCGGCATTGTGGGAGGTGGCCGAGCGCGACGCGGACGGTAATGTGTGTCGCGGAGATGTCATCCTGGATAACTGCCGTGACAGTTATTTTCGCAGCGATTCGCGACTGGTGGCCGCAACGGGGGTGGACAACCTCGTGGTGGTGGAAACAGCCGATGCGATACTCGTAGCCGACCGCAACAATGTCCAGGATGTAAAGCGGATCGTCAATGCGCTCAAGCAACGGCAACGCACGGAAGCGTCACTGCACCGACGCGTCTACCGACCCTGGGGCTCCTATGAATCCTTGGTTGCATCCGAACGTTTTCAGGTGAAGCGTATTGTGGTCAACCCCGGACAGAGGCTGTCTTTGCAAATGCATCATCACCGTGCTGAACACTGGATTGTTGTCAAAGGCACCGCTGAGGTGACCTGTGAAGACAAAGTGTTTATGCTGGGAGAAGATGAATCCACATATATTCCGCTGGGCCATAAGCATAGGCTGACAAACCCGGGGCATATACCGCTGGAAATAATTGAAGTGCAGTCAGGAGCCTATTTGGGCGAGGACGATATTGTGCGCTTTGAAGACGTATACGGTCGTAGTAAGTGAGAGCGACTCAACCTGGAGATTTATTACTGTGATTAAAAAATGCCTGTTTCCCGTGGCGGGTTATGGTACCCGCTTTCTTCCTGCGACCAAGAGCATGCCCAAGGAAATGCTGCCGGTGGTCAACAAGCCGCTGGTGCAATACGGAGTGGAGGAGGCCATCGAGGCGGGTATGACAACCTGTGCGATGGTCACTGGTCGCGGCAAGCGTGCGATAGCCGATCATTTCGATATCAGCTACGAATTGGAACACCAGATATCCGGAACAGGTAAGGAAGCTTACCTCACCAGTATCCGCAGTGTGCTGGACAAGGGCATTTTCACTATGGTGCGCCAGCGGGAAATGAAGGGTCTCGGGCATGCGATTCTCACCGGTGAAGCGCTGATTGGATACGAACCCTTTGGTGTGCTGCTTTCAGACGATTTGTGCTTTAACAACGGGCCGGGGGTGCTGGCCCAGATGGCGGAGTTGTACAAACAGTTTCGCTGTTCCATTGTCGCCATTCAGGAAGTGCCGGAGGATGAAACGCATAAGTATGGTGTGATAGGTGGTGAGAGCCTTAAGGACGGCATCTATCGTGTCGATACGATGGTAGAAAAGCCTGAGCCCAAGGACGCGCCATCGAACCTGGCGATTATCGGGCGCTACATCCTGACGCCGGACATCTTCGATATCCTGCGTGAAACGGGGCCTGGTGCCAACGGTGAAATTCAGCTCACCGATGCCCTGCAGACCCAGGCTCGAAATGGCTGTGTCATGGCGTACAAATTCAAGGGTCGTCGCTTCGATTGCGGCAGTGTCCCGGGGTTTGTGGAGGCCACGAACTTCGTCTACGAACACTATTACCTGAAGAGCTGAGCGAGAGCTCACAGTGCAAGAAATTACCTGTTTCAAGGCCTACGACGTTCGGGGGCGCGTACCAGACCAGCTCAATGAAGAGATCGCCCGCCGCATCGGTCGCGCCTACGCCGATGTGGTCAAGCCCCGGCAGGTGGTGGTGGGACATGACATACGCCTGAGCAGTCGCAGCCATCAAGGCGGCGGTGACACGTGGCCTGCTGGAGCAGGGTGTAGACGTTTACGATATCGGCTTGTGTGGCACGGAAGAAATCTATTTCGCTACTTCACATGCCGGCATGGACGGCGGTATTGCGATCACCGCCAGCCACAACCCGAAAGATTACAACGGCATGAAATTCGTGCGCGAGGAGTCGCGCCCAATTTCGGGTGACACGGGCCTGTTTGACATCAAGGCGGTGGCCGAGCGCGATGAATTCACCGCTGCGGCGCAGCCGGGAAAATTGTACCCGCTGGATACGTCGGAAGCTTATGTACAGCATTTGCTGTCCTATGTCGATGTTCCTAGCCTGAAACCCCTTAAAATTGTCGTGGACGCTGGCAATGGCGGTGCCGGTCGAGTGGTGGATCTGTTGGAAGCCGCATCTGCCCTTTGAGTTTATAAAACTGCATCATGAAGCCGACGGTAATTTCCCCAACGGAGTACCCAACCCGCTGTTGCCGGAGAATCGTACCGCCGTAATTGCGGCTGTGCGCGAACACGGCGCAGACCTCGGGCTGGGCTGGGATGGTGATTTCGACCGTTGTTTTTTCTTCGATGAGCACGGCGATTTCATCGAGGGGTATTATGTTGTAGGTCTGCTGGCGGCAGCATTTTTGCAACAGCAGGGTCCGGCGCGCATCGTGCATGACCCGCGATTAACCTGGAACACAATTGATATCGTGCAGTCACTGGGTGGCGAGGCAGTGCAGAGCAAGACCGGACACGCCTTTATCAAGGAGCGCATGCGGCTGGAAAATGCGGTGTACGGTGGCGAAATGAGCGCGCATCACTACTTTCGGGATTTCGCCTATTGCGACAGTGGCATGATACCCTGGCTGCTGGTGACTGGTTTGGTCAGCAGCGGCGGTCAGCCACTTTCTAAATTGGTTGCTGAGCGCATGGCGGCCTATCCCTGCAGCGGCGAAATCAATCGCACTATTGCGAATCCTGCTGCGGTCCTGTCAAAAGTAGAAGAGGTCTATGCAGAAGCAAGCCGAGTCTATCGAGCACGTTGATGGCTTGAGTATGTCCATGGGAAATTGGCGCTTCAATTTACGCATGTCCAATACCGAGCCGGTGGTGCGACTTAATGTGGAAAGCCGCGGCGATCCGTCCCTGATGGAAGCCAAAACGACGGAGTTACTGGCTCTGATCGACGCTTGAACAGAGAAAATAAGCAGGTCGTCAGCAAACTGCCCAGCGTTGCGCTATTTCCCCGGCATCTATCCGGCTTTCGCGCGTGGTGTCCATGGTGCTGTTATTGTCGGTGCCGGTCAGGCGTCGCGGCTGAGTGATAGTGCAGTAATGCGTTCCAGGGCGCTGCGCGCGTTGCTGGCTGGCAGCAGCAGCAATTTCTCCAGTGCCATATCGTGGTAGTGCCTGGCGCGTGCGCGCGTATAGTCCAGTGCACCGCAGCGTCTCACCGCAGCGGTGATCTGTTCGATCTGACTTGAATTTTTTTCGATGATCGCACGGCGCACCGCAGCTTGTTCAGCAGCATTGCCCTTGAGTAGGGTGTGTATTAGGGGCAGGGTAACTTTGCCTTCCATGAGGTCATCTCCGACGTTCTTTCCCATCGTTGCCGCATTGCCGTCATAATCAAGCACATCGTCAATCATCTGGAAGGCGATGCCCAGGTTGAGGCCAAATTCCCGCAGTGTGTTCCGAGTCTTCTCTTCCTCGCCCGACAGGGTGGCTGCACCATAGCAGGCTGCCGCGAACAGAATGGCTGTTTTACGCGTGATCACATCCAGGTATTGCGTTTCATTCGTGCTGGCGTCGCCGGCACGCGTCAATTGCAGGACCTCGCCTTCGGCGATGATATTGGTGGTCTCGGCCATATGGCTGAGGATATCCATGTCACCCAGGCGGACCATCAATTGGAAAGCGCGCGTGTAAAGGAAGTCGCCGACCAGAACGGATGGCGCGTTGCCAAATTCCGCATTGGCAGTGGGTCGTCCCCGGCGCAGTGAGGAGATGTCGACCACGTCGTCATGCAGCAGGGTGGCGGTATGGATAAACTCAATAATTGTGGCAAACGTGATATGCGCTGCATCGGAGCGACCGAGCGCGGCGGCACTGAGCAATACCAGCAGAGGGCGCAGCCGTTTGCCCCCTGCGTCCACGATGTAATGACCGACGTTTTCCACCATTTCGACGTGCGAGTGAAGCTGCTCGACGATGAGCTGATTGACCAGCTCCAGTTCCCGTGCGACTGTGGCGTGTATCTGATGCATAGGGTTCGGTGGAGTGAAAAGTGCCCGCGCATGCTAGGGTGCGCCCACTGGCCTGTCAAGCAGCGCGACGCGCGGGAGATCGCGTGGGGACCGTTCGCAACTCATTGTTTTTATAAAAATTAACCCTTGCTGCGGCAGTCTGATTTGCGTAAAATCGCCGCCCTCTGGACGGTGCTGCGCCCATTCGTAGCCGTCACGGGTCAACTCAACTGTTTGTGCCTGGCTCTGCCCCCTTGATTTACAAGGGTTTATTGTGAATGCGAGCAGGCTAATTAAACGGAGCACGATATGTACGCAGTCATTGAAAGCGGTGGTAAGCAACACCGTGTTATCGAGGGGGAAACCCTCAAACTGGAAAAGATTGAAGTGGCCACAGGCGAAACTGTCGAGTTCGACAAGGTCCTGATGGTTGGTGGCGATACGATCAAGATCGGCACCCCGCTGGTTGCAGGCAGCAAGGTAACCGCCGAAGTGATTGCCCACGGTCGTCACAAGAAGATCAAAATCATTAAATTTAACCGCCGTAAGCACTATCGGAGAGAAACTGGTCATCGCCAGTGGTTCACTGAAGTGAAGATTACCGGTATCAAGGCTTAAGGGAGGGCTTGGACAATGGCACACAAGAAAGCTGGTGGTAGTACCCGTAACGGGCGCGATTCGGCAAGTAAGCGTCTGGGCGTCAAGTGCTTTGGTGGTGAGACAGTCAAGGCCGGCAACATAATCGTGCGCCAGCGTGGCACACGCTTTCACGCCGGCAGCAATGTTGGTCTGGGCAAGGATCACACACTGTTTGCGAAGGCTGATGGCAAGGTGGAATTCATTTCCCGTGGCCCGAAGAGCCGCACTTTTGTGCAGGTGGTGAGCGCCTGAGTCGGCGGCGTAAGCTGGACGATCGAAGGCCTCGTCAATTGACGGGGCTTTTTTTTGCCGGGACGGTTTTGAGCTCGAGCTTCGGGACGGGAGAGTATGCGTTACGCATTTCAGGGACGTCGGCGGCCATGGAGGGCCGCCGTCGAGCCGTACATGGATGTACTCGTGGCGTGCCCTGAAATGCGTAAGCACACTCTCCGACGCACAAGGAACTGCGTACCCACAATGGGTTGAGAGAAAATGAAATTCGTAGACGAGGTCAGTATCAGTGTTTATGCCGGCAAGGGCGGCAATGGCTGCCTGAGCTTCAGGCGTGAGAAGTACATTGAGAAAGGCGGTCCCGACGGCGGCGACGGCGGCGACGGCGGCAGCGTTATCTTTGAGGCCGATGAATCCCTCAACACCATGGTGGATTACCGCTTCAAGCGCAACTACCGCGCCGGCGATGGTGAATCCGGCCGTAGCCGCAATTGTACCGGCAGGAGTGCGGAGGACCTGGTGCTGCGGGTGCCAGTAGGAACGACGATTATCGACGAGGATATCGGTGAGGTATTGGGCGATTTGTCAGTAGCCGGACAGAGATTGCTGGTGGCGCAGGGCGGCTTTCACGGCTTGGGAAATGCCCGCTTCAAATCCAGCACCAACCGCGCGCCCAGGCAGACCTCTCCCGGCAGTGAAGGGGAAGCCCGTAGCCTGAAACTCGAACTAAAGGTACTCGCGGACGTGGGCTTGTTGGGCCTGCCCAATGCCGGTAAGTCGACGCTGATACGTGCAGTGTCTTCCGCCAAGCCCAAGGTGGCTGACTACCCTTTCACTACCCTGGTACCCAACCTCGGGGTGGTCAGCGTGGAGGCCCATCGCAGTTTCGTCATGGCCGATATTCCCGGCTTGATCGAAGGTGCCTCGGATGGGGCTGGCCTGGGTATCCGCTTTCTCAAGCATCTGACACGCAACCGCATTCTGCTGCATCTGGTGGATATGGCCCCGTATGACGGCGTGGAGCCGGCAGACGCAGCACTGACCATTGTGCGCGAACTGGAGCGCTTCAGCCCTACCCTGGCGCAACGGGAGCGCTGGCTGGTGCTGAACAAGAGCGACCTGTTGGACGCGGAAACCTTTGCGGAGCGCCGCAGCGCAGTGTTGGCGGCGCTGGACTGGCATGGCCCTGTGTACTCCATTGCGGCGATTAATGCCGAGGGTACCGCTGTCCTATGTGGCGACCTGATGAGGTATCTGGAGGAATGTCGCGCCCGGGAGGCGGCAGATCCGCAACTGGCCTTGGCGGAGCAGGAGCTGCAGAGCCGCATGCAACTGGAAGCCCGGCAGCGCATTGATGAACTGCGCGCCGAGCTGCGCCGCGAGGCGCTGGCAGGCGAAGACGATTTTGATGACGATGACTTCGAGGTGGAAGTTGAGTACCGGCTCTAGGCAAGCGCATGACAGAACGAACTGAAATAGCCAGGTCCCGACGCTGGGTAGTGAAAGTGGGTAGTGCGCTGCTCACCAATGATGGCCGCGGTCTGGACGAGGGCGTGATCTCCGCTCTGGTGGATCAATTGGCACAACTGCGCGGGACCGGCTGTGAGGTGGTGCTGGTCTCCAGTGGCGCCGTGGCGGCGGGCATTGTGCGTCTGGGCTGGACGGCGCGCCCGCACCTGATACACGAGCTGCAGGCGGCTGCCGCGGTGGGGCAGTCGGTGCTGGTGCAAAGTTATGAAAATGCCTTCAAGCGCCACAATATATTCACCGCCCAGGTGTTGCTGGTGCATGACGACGTGCTCGCCAGGGATCGCTACCTCAATGCGCGCGGTACCCTCAAGACACTGTTGAGCCTGGGTGTGATTCCCATTGTCAATGAGAATGACACGGTGGTCACGGAGGAAATCCGTTTCGGGGATAACGATACCCTGGCTGCCCTGGTGGCCAACCTGATCGATGCCGATGTGCTGGTGTTGCTGACCGACCAGCAGGGCCTCTACCGGCAGGATCCCCGCCACAACCCCGCTGCAGAGCTGGTTACAGTGTGTGATGTACATGATCCGCAGCTGGATGCCATGGCCGGCGAAGGGGGTAGCCTGGGTCGCGGAGGTATGGTGACGAAGTTGCGCGCAGCGCGCCTGGCGGCGCGCTCGGGCACCGAGACCGTGATTGCCTCGGGCAGGGTAGAGAATATCCTGAGCAGCGTTGTCGCCGGCGCCAATGTCGGCACCTGGCTGCGCAGCGGCAAGCAGCCCCAGAATGCGCGCAAACAGTGGTTGGCGGGTATGGTGCAGACACCGGGGAGTGTGGAACTGGACGAGGGAGCGGTACGTGTGCTTGCGTGAATCCGGTCGCAGCCTGTTGCCCGTGGGCGTGCGCGCTGTGGGCGGAAATTTCGCCCGCGGTGACATGGTGTCCTGTCGTGATTCGCAGGGCCGCGAGATAGCGCGCGGCCTGGTCAACTACAGCGCTGATGAAACCCGACGCATCATGGGCTCACCTTCGCAGGAGATCGAGGCCATTCTCGGCTATCAGGTGGACGAGGAACTCATCCACCGCGATAACCTGGTGCTGGTGTAGTCGTTGCAGTCAGGTAGTTGTCCGGCTTATATCCCGGCCCGGCGGGGAAACCCACCGGGGTTCGAACTGCCAAGACACTCACCCCGGTGGGTTTCCCCGCCGGGCGTGGCAGCGCGGGGCCCAGTACCTAGCTCAGCCAGCGTCCCAGCGGAGTCTTCACCCACAGGAAATCCATCAGCTTTTTCATGCCCTCCGCGCTTTTTGCGCTGTAGGGGTAGCCACTCTGCATTTTGCCGCCGAAGCGGTCGATCACGATGGGCATTTCGTGGCAGTAGCCGCGGATGCCCTTCTTGCCGTTTACCTGTCCCAGTCCGGAGTTCTTCTTGCCGCCAAACGGCGCCGCGGGAATGCCGTAGCTCACTGCCATGTCATTGACACTGCAGGCGCCGGTGTCGATCGCCGCCGCCAGGCGGTAGCCCTTTTCCTTATCCTTGGTCCACACGTTGCCATTGAGTCCGAACTCGGAGTCATTGGCCAGCGCGAGTGCTTCCTGTTCATTGGCCACTTTCTGGATGCATAGAACGGGGCCGAAGGTCTCCAGCAGCATGATATCCATGCTGTTATCCACTTCCGTAATAACGGTGGGCTCGTAATACAGACCCGGCAGGTCCGGGTTGCGGCGACCACCCATCAGGATGTTCGCGCCCTTGGCACGGGCATCCTCCACATGGGCTTCGATAATGGCCATCTGCCGGTCCCAGAACACAGCGCCGATATCTTCGTTCCACCCATGCTGCGGACCCTGGCGCAGCCCCTTGCCCTTTTCCAGAACCAGGCGCAGGAACTCGTCGTAGACTTCCTTCACCACATAGATGCGCTCCGTGCCACAGCAGTAGTGTCCGGTGTTCATGCACGAACCTATCCAGGCGCCGTCAGCGGCACGGTCCAGGTCTGCATCGGCGCACACGATCATCGCATCGTTGCCGCCCAGTTCCAGCGTGCAGGGAATCAACTGGCTGGCGCAGGCCTCGGCGACTTTGCGACCCGTGGCCACGGAACCAGTGAATGAGACTTTATCCACGCCGCCGCGCACGATGGCCGCACCAGTTTCTCCGTCGCCCAACAGCACTTGCAGTACGCCTTCAGGAAGCCCCGCCTGGCGAAAAATTTCTTCCGCCAGTTTGGCGGAGAACGGGGTGACCTCGGAGCCCTTGGCTACTATCGTATTGCCAGCGAGCATAGCCTGGGTCGCCTGGTTCATCACCAGCACGAAGGGCCCGTTCCAGGGCGTGATCAAGCCGATGACACCCAGTGGCTTGTACAGGATGCGCAGTTGCTTCATTAGCCCAAGGATGCCGTGCACCTTGCGCTTACGTGGCTTGAGAAATTTTTCAGCGTTCTTGGCGTAGTAGCACAACTGGTCGGCCACCGAGAACACTTCCATGGTCATGGCGTCGGTGCGCGCCTTGCCGGTCTCCTTGACCACAGTGTCGATGATCTCGTCCTGCCGTGCGATCACGATTTTCATGGCGCGCTCCACGATAGCCGCGCGTTCCTTCATACTGGTTGCAGCCCAGGCGGGCTGTGCGGCCCTGGCTCTGGCGATGGCGCTGGCCACATCTTCGGCATTGGCGCACACCAGCTCGCCCGTGCGTTCCAGCGTAACCGGGCTGCGCAGCTGCAAGTGACGACGGGAGTCATTGGATTCGATCGGTTCGTAGATAGACATGGCGTACTCCTCGTGTGAAGCCGATAAACTAATGGTCATTAGTTTGACTGTCAATGTCTTTTGCGACCACCGCGACTGACCAATAAAGTCATCCGACAGAAAAGGCCCTGATCGCTTGCAACGCAGGGACTTGAGGCGGTTGCGATTACAACAGCAGTCGAATGTGGAATAATGCGCCGCTTCCTCACCCAAGCAGTCACTGAGCGCATGACGATGTCGCCAACGCTACTTCTTATTGTCTATTGCCTGGCCATTGCGGGATTCTCGCTGATGGGCGGCCTGTTGCCGACCTGGATCAGGATGACGCACACACGTACCCAGGTGGTGATGAGTCTAGTCTCTGGACTGATGCTCGGCGTGGCGTTCTATCATCTGCTGCCGCACAGTGTGGCGCTGGCGGGTGGCTCACACGGCATAGACACTGCGGTCTGGTGGGTGATGATCGGGCTGATTGTCATGCTGCTGCTGCTGCGCGTGTTCCATTTTCACCAGCACGATTTCAGCAGGGAAGAAGGAGTTCAACACCAACACCATCACCATCACGATGAGCATGACAGCCCGGTGCACGGCCTCAGTTGGGTCGGGCTCGCACTGGGCCTGGCAGTGCACACGCTGATCGATGGTGTGGCCCTCGGCGCGGTGATGCATGCAGGCAGTCCGGCGGGCGGGTTGATCGGGATCGGAGTGTTTCTCGCCATCCTGCTGCACAAGCCACTGGACGCCATGTCCATCGTCACGGTGATGGCGGCCGGTGGTTGGAGCAGGAGCGCGCGTGCGAGCACCAATCTGGTGTTTGCACTCATGTGTCCGCTGGGTGCACTGCTGTTTTTCTTCGGCGTGGATAGTATGGCGGACAGTCGCAATCATCTGGTAGCTGCAGCGCTGGCTTTTTCGGCGGGCGCATTCATCTGTATTGCCCTGAGTGACCTGCTGCCCGAGGTGCACTTTCACAGTCACGACCGGGCCAAGTTGACCCTGGCTTTTCTGCTCGGTATTGTCGTGGCCTACGGGATTGGCAGTGTGGAACCCGCCGGTTTTCACGCTGACGCCCAGGAGTTGGAGGCAGTTCAGTATGGTTAAACGCGTTATTTACCCGCCGATCTGGCTGCTGCTGGGCCTGATTACGATCTTCGTTTGCAATGAGTATTATCCGGGACCACGTTTTACCAGCCTGGCGGGACAGCTTGTCGGTGGCGTGTTCATTATCATCGGCCTGCTGTTGCTGGTGATTGCCAATGGCTTGTTTAACCGCGCGGGGACAGGTGTCATACCATTTCGGAATGTATCCGCGCTGGTGACAGACGGGATTTTTCGCTACACGCGCAACCCCATGTACCTGGGCATGGTGGCCGTACTGTTGGGCTGCGCCATTACTGTAGGCTCCAGTGTCGCGTTGATTATTCCTCCGCTGTTTGCGGTCATCGTTGAGATGCGCTTTATTCGACCCGAAGAGGCCATGCTGCGGCACTTGTTTCCCGAACAGTATCCTGATTATTGCGCGCGCGTCAGGCGTTGGATTTAGCCAGAAAAGTGTCTAAGCTGTGAAGATCTGGCACATGACCGTCGCTTGATGGGGCGCGCCAGTGCAATTGTTGGTGCAGTCACCCGGGAGAGAGTATGAATAAGAATTTTGTTGCTGGTCTATGCCTGTTGGCCCTGCCCAGCGCGGTGCTGCCGGCCCTGGCTCAGGATCCCCAGCAGTGTCTGGAATGCCATGAACCTGCCGAGGACTGGGCGGGATTGTCGGTCGAGGAGATCATGACCGCCGCCAAAGCTCCCGATAACAAACGACACGCGCCTAACCAGGCGCTCAGTGACGAACAGTTGCGACTGATTATCGCAGAATTGTTGCCCCAGTAATTGTTGCCCCAGTAGAGTCAGGTGGGCCGGGTCTGTTCCCGGTCCAGCCACCCCGCCAGATGATCGTTGGCTATGCTCGCCAGTGCGGCAATATGGTTAGGTGCGCTGTTGAGGCAGGGGATGTACTGATAGTGCTCTCCGCCCGCCGCGAGGAAGTAGTCGCGGTTTTCCACCGCAAGTTCCTCCAGCGTCTCCAGGCAATCCGCGGCAAAACCCGGACAGATGACCTGCACCGCTTTGACTTGCTGCCGGGGTAATTCCTTCAGGGTTACATCAGTGTAGGGTTTAAGCCACTCCTCCCTGCCGAAACGGGACTGGAACGTTGTCATGTAGTCCGTTTCCTTCAATCCCAGTTCTTCCGCGACCAGACGCGAGGTTTTCAAGCACTCGCAGTGGTAGGGGTCACCCTCATCCAGATAGCGTTGCGGCACGCCGTGGTAGGAAAATAACAGCAGGTCGGCGCTGCCATGTTCCGCGCGGTAGTCTCTGATGCTGTCGGCCACGGCGCTGATGTAGGCCGGGTGATCGTGATAGTGACTGACAAAACGCAGTTCTGGTAGCCAGCGCCGCTGCGTGAAATCGGCGGCCAGTGCATCGAAGGTTGAGCCGGTGGTGGCACCGCTGTACTGCGGATACAGGGGCAATACCAATAGTTTTCGAACACCGCGTTGCAACATCCCCTGCAGCACATCGGGAATAGACGGGGTGCCATAACGCATGGCGAACTCCACGATTACCTGGTCACCAAACTGCCGGCTAATGGTTTCCCGCAGGGCGTTTGTCTGGTCCTGCGTGTGAAAGAGTAAAGGCGAACCCCGCTCCGTCCACACGCTGCGATAGGATGCCGCGGACCGGGCGGGGCGGATATTGAGGATGACTCCGTGCAGGATAAACCACCAAATCAGCCGCGGCACTTCCACCACGCGGGGGTCGGACAGGAACTCCTTCAGATAAGCCCTGAGCGCCTTCCTTTCCGGCGCTTGGGGTGTACCGAGGTTGGTGAGCAGGATTCCTACACGGGGTGCCTGGTCGTGGTCGAAGTTTTCGGTACCAATATATTTCATGCCGGGGACGATATACGTTTGCCCGACCAATGCCAAGTAGGGTTGCGTCCGCTACTACGACGCGACTAGGGTATGTCGTGCACCGCGGTCACATCGGCAACCCTGCCGGTGGCATGACAGACATTGCAGGATTCCACCACCGTACCATTGTCCAGCGCTGCTTGGCTGGTGCTGAAGCTGCCACCATTGGTCACCATATGGGCACCGGCTTCGTCGCCGTCGTGGCAGCTGGAGCATACCGCTGTCGTCGGCGAGATCACCGTGTCGTCAACCGGACTCTGCAGATCAATACCGGTGTCGATTGTGCTTCCCAGAACCCCGGAGGGGAGTGGCAAGGTATAACCGGACTCCGTATGACAGGCGACGCAATTGGCCAGGTTGCCGGGGTATTGCACTTCCTCTTCGTTGTAGACATAAGTGTTGAAGCCGCCAAAGCCAACGATTTGCAGCGGGTTCTCGCGGATGCCCGCAGCATGGATACCGTGGATCATTCGCTTGAAGTCGATGGACTCCTCCTGTTTGCCATCCGTGGGCGGGGTGGCGGCGATTTCGCGTACAGCCCGGTCCGTATTGCGCGGGTTATGGCAAGCGACACAGACTTGCACGTTGTCGGTGCGGTTGCTGCCGTGCAGACTCAGTGTCTGGTGGCAGCTCAGGCAGTTGCTCAGGTCCACGGAGGTGCGCCGGTCCGCTGCCTTGCCGTCCGGTTCGTTGACGCTGAAAAATTCATGCACGTTGGTGAACGCTATGCGTTGCACATCCGGCTCGGCATCGCTGCCAATATTGACGGCGGGGTGTCCCTCAATTCCTGCAACGCCGCTGCCAGTGGCTGGAATAAAGGGTCGCTCACTGCCATCCGGGATCGCGACCGTCGACTCGATAATGTAGCTGCCATCTCCGACTGGCGTGCCGGTCAGCGCATCAAGACTGACTGCACTGGCATCCTCCAGATCGTTTCCGCTATTGGTGTAGTCGGAGGTGTCCCACGCCAGGTCGATGGCCAGGCGGCTGGCACCATTGGCGACCGAGGTCCAGACAGGGTCGCTTTGCAAATCATAGGGCTGGTCGCCATTAGTCGGGTCGAATACTTTGTACTGCACCCGTGGGAATTCGCCGGGCGACGTGTTTGTCACTGACAGGATACTCGCCGCAAAACGCTGGCTGGCCTCACTTGTCAGGATCCGGTGGCTGTCCTGGATACTGCCGGCGATGCCGCCCTGCGCGTGGCAGCTGGCGCAGTTGGAGTCGTCCGTCTGGCCGCCGGCGTGGGTCGCGAAATCCACGTCATCATGGCAACTGCCGCAGGCGGCCTGGGTGGCGTAGAGCGACCAGTTGTCGCCCTGCGCGGTCAGGGTGAGGTAATCCAGTCCCGCGCCCGTGGCGCTGCCCGCGTGGCAGTTCACGCAGTTGCGGATGTCCTGCGGAAAGTTCACGTGGGAATAGTCGTTGATGCTGTCGCGAAACCCATAGATCACGTAGGGCTCCCCCGCTTGCACGCTCGGCAGATTAGCGCCCCTATGGATCTTGTGGATCATCACTTTCATATCGACCGTATTGGTGCTGTTCGGATCGACCGAGCCAGCGTTGTGGCAGTTTACGCAGTACTTGACCTCCTGGCGGCCGCCACCGTGCACGGCCAGCGGGTCGTGACAGCGGTTACAGTTAGCGGTGGCTGCGATATCCATGGTGAAGATGCCGTTGGTCGCCCCGGTGGCAGGCACCCAGTCGTGACTGGGGTTGGCTTTGCCGGGTGCGTTATCGAACTGAATTGCCACCCGGTGGGTAAGATTGGGATCGTAGCTGAGATCCAGCCCCTGCGCCTTGGCTTGCTGCAGTATGTCCGCCGGCAGGTCAGTCAGGCTGGTGGTATAGCGGTAGCTGTACTTGCCGCCACCAAGATTGGTGAATGTGCCGTCGCGCTCGGAGGTGCCCTGCAGCTCCGGTACAGTGCCCGGGCCCACACCCGGCGGTGCGATTACATTGATATACGACTGCCAGGTGCCGGTGAGGTTGCCCAGCGGGCTTGATTCGAGTTTGGATACCACAAAGCGCACGTCATCAAGCGTCAGGTCAGTGATGGCGATGTTATTGCCATCACTGAGCTGGAATTCAATCACTGGCTGATTAACATCATTCAGCGTGGCGTCGGTGATGAAGGCATTCAGTACCTGTGCTTCGACATAGGGGTTCGCCGAGGGTGCCGGCGGAATCGGTTCCGGGGGAATGGGCTGGCCGGGCGGTGGCGGCCCTGGCTGCACGCCGGGGGCGCTGTCGCCGCCGCCCCCGCCGCCGCAGGCGACAAGAAGACCCACCAGGCCCGCGAATATCCAGTTGCGTGTGAGTGTAAGCATGGTTTTCCTCTCCCGGGCTTTACTGCCAGCGATAAATCACTGACGTGCCCACATAATGAATATCTTCGTTCGGGTTGGTCTGGCCAAAGGTCAGTACCCTGGCGATGGTGTCCGCCTGCACACCCTCCCAGGCCCAGTCGTCGGTGGTGTAGGAGTAATACTGGTAGTCCAGTTGCAGGGACAGGTTGTCCTGCATATGCCAGACGCCGCTGGCCTGCACGTGGTGCAAATGCGTGTTCACATTGGGCAGATCGGAGGCGGGCACACTGCTCCCGGGCTGCGTCGTCAGATCCTGCTCACCCCGGGTATCGACAAAGCTGTAATCCAGTTGCAGTTCCAGGTCCGGCGCGAACTGCCACTGCAGATTGGCGCCCAGGGTGACGCTGGTATCGGTCGCGTCGATGTCCCAATCCTGTTGCGGGTCGCTGGCCTGGGGCAGCGGCGGATAAATCGCGAACGCATTTTTTTCCTGACCGCCGCGGAACGCGCGGCTGCTCTGGTCACCCTCGTAGCTGTCGTAGCCGGTGTATACGCTACCAAAGAGACTATTCGATACGGTGTAGCTAACGCTGAAGTGGGCCCGTTGCCATCTGGACTCGGTGAGACCGAGGCTGCTCTGGTCGTAGTCGTCGTCACGCGATAGCAGATTCAGATTCAGGTTCCAGCGCGCACCGGGCAGGTAGCTCAGATCGGCCCCGGCTTCCCAGCGCTCGCGATTGGCCATGTAGTACTGCATGAGCAGGGGGTGGTTGGTATAGCGCTGGTCGTCGGGGGTGGCATTGATTAACTGCGTATCCAGCAGCGCGTAGTAGTCCTGGGCCCACTCGTAAGTGGCGGCGGCGCGATCGGCATACTGCAGATGCACCCTGGAGGTAAAGTTGGTCCAGGGCTGGATGCGGTATTTCAGCGTGTAACGATCCTCCTCGGTTTTTTCGACGGGAGCATTGCGCCGCTCCACCTCCTCGTAGGCGTATTCGGCGCTCAACTTGCTGTGCAGGGGCAGTCGATAGCTGCCTTCGAGCCCGGCGGTCTGTGAGGTCAGGTCGTGGGTGGTGTTGTACACCGTCAGCGGTGAGTCCGGCTGGTCGCTGCCGTCGCCGCGCACATACAGGTAGCCGTTGCGGTCGGCGTCATAGTCGCGGTCGCGCAGTTTGTAGAATAGTTCCGTGCTCAGTTTGGCCAGCGGCTGCAACAACAGGCTGATGTTGCCGGTGCTGGTCGCGACCTCGCCGTTAAAGTCGCTTTGCGGCACTGGCACAGTAACCAGCAGCGCCTCGTTGACAGTGTAGTCCGCGTAGCTCTGGTCCTGCGCGGCGAGGGCGTAGCTGGTGTCAAACTGCAGGCGCGCCTTGCTGGAGAAAAGATAGTGCCCGACCAGGCGTCCACTGCTCTGTTCATTGTCCGGCGCCAGGCCCAGTCCGCCGGTACCGTTGGGGTACGCCACATTGGGGCCGAAGGAGTTGTAGGGGTTCTGCCAGACCAGGAGCTCATCGTCGTTGTCGAAATCCGAGTAGGCCAGCTGTCCGTTCAGGTGCAGCCGCTCGCCGTCGTAGGCCAGGCCCAGGTCGAATTCAGTGGTGCCGTAATCCACCGGTGAGCGCAGCAGTACCGCATCCGCCGCTGCGCCATTAATGTAAATACCGGCGCCGGCATCGCCGTGACCCTCTTTTTCTTCATAGGACAGATTGCTTTCCAGGCGCCAGTGGTCATCGATTCTGGCGTCAACACCCAGGAACACTTTGTCGCGGTTGAGTACACGGTCGAAATTACGCAGGGAATCGTTAAGTGTGATGAAGTCAGCGGTGGTCTGGCCGCTGATCCAATTGGCGGGCAAAACCTGGTTGGTGTTGCCCCGAAAGGGTGTCTGGCCGCTGTCGTTGCGCACCTGCTGCTGGGAGTCGAAGCCCATGGTGAGGCGCAGGCGGTCCGGCTTGCCCCAGGTCAGCTTCCCTTCGCGCGTATCCAGACCGAGGTCTGACATGGACAGCTGCCAGTAATTGTCGCTGCTGTGGAAATCCTGCCATTGCAGGTCGCCGATGAGCGTGGCGCCCTGCTTGCTGAGTCCGTTGTACTCGCCGAACTTGTAGTTATCGTCACTCGTATAGCCCAGCCCGAATTGCGCGGTGCCGGAGTAATCCGATGGCCAGGCGGTCGACGCCGGGCGATTGGCCAGGGCCAGGGGTGCATAGGGGCTGGTGTCATCAACAGCATCTTCAGTTGTCTGCGCCAGCGCGCCGCAGGTCGCCAATACCAGCGCGCTGGTGGTGATCCACGGCCAAGTCGGGCGACGGCGGTGATTCATCGTGTCAAACGCGCCCCCGACGGATGATTGGAGCCGTGCACCTGGCTGTGACAGTTCAGGCAGTTCTTGCCCAGCACATTCTGGTTGGCGGTGCCGCCGGCCAGGCCCTCACTGCCGTAAGGTACGCTGGGGTGAAAGGCCGCAGCGTGGCACTGCTGGCACAGGGCCGGGCCTCTGGCCGTCAGCAGGCGGTCATTGACAGAGCCGTGGGGTCGATGACACAGGGAGCAGTCCTCCGCCGCTGGCGGATGTTCCCACAAAAATGGACCGCGCTTATCGTCGTGGCAGCTGAAACAATTGTCGTTGAGTGTGACCTGGCGCAGGGCCGCGTCGCCCAGGCCGCCGTGCGGGTTGTGGCAGTCGATGCAGCCGGTTTTGCCCTCGGTAACAGGATGGCGCGAGGGCAACTGCAGTTCGGCGCGAACCTGTGTATGGCAGTTCAGGCACAGCGGCTGTGATGCGCGGGCGTCCAGTGCATGGTCCTGCGGTTGGTGGGCGCTGTGGCAGTCATTACAGCCCAGGTTTTCCTGCTGGTGCGCGCTGCCCGCCCAGAGCAGCTGATCGCCATTTTTGTGGCAGGCCTGGCAGCTGGTGTTGCGTGTTTCCACAGCAGAGGTCCACAGCGGTCCGAAACTGACATCCGGCGGGGCTTTCTTGCCGCGGCGATCGTGCGCTGCACTGGCCCCGTGACAGGCTGTACAGGTGGCGGCGCCGCCGCCCTGCAGTGAGCCGTGTACGGTATTGAATATGGCGTGAACCGGTGAGTCTCCGTCCGCCTTGTGGCAGTCCAGGCACCCCGGCCCCTCCTGTGCCCACCCGCCGCTGCTGGCCAGGAGCCAGGCGCCGACAATAATCAATGCTTTTAGGTGCTTCCCTGACATCGTCGAATTACTCTGCGGTACAGTTCTTATCGTTTACGCCGATACCGTGTGCAGTATCGGGTAATAGTTGCCCCGTTTGCACGCCCTCGATGCTGCCTCTGTAATGCTTGTTGATCCAGATCAAGCTTGCCGTTTGTTATTGGGAGCTTGAATTTTCCGGGTGCGCAATGCCCGCATGGCAATCGATGCAGGATTTGTCTTTAACACGCTCAGGCCGGTGGAATCTTTGCGCCATTTTCGATTGCAGGTCGGCCTGCATGTGCGCCGGATCATGGCAATTGCGGCACTCCTGGGAATGGTTGGCCTGCATGCGTGCAATTTCACGCTGCTTCATCGCTGGCACATGGGCGGCATACTTTTCAGGCGTGTCGATCACTCCGGTGATCGATCCCCACACTTCCCTGGAAGCTTCCACCTTACGGATCATTCTCGGTACAAACTCTCGCGGTAAGTGACAGTCGGAGCAGGTGGGGCGTACCCCGCTGGCATTCTTAAAGTGAGTGGTGTTTTGTAACTGGGCGTAGGGATTGTCCCGCATCTCATGGCAGCTGATACAATATTTCTCGGTACTGATGGCGTGCAGCGCGGTGCCAAAAGTGAGCACGCCGACGACGCCGAGAATCGAACCAACAACCAGCAGAGCCAGAATCGAATGCGAGGCAGATGGCCGCAGCATTTTTTTCAGCCAGCCCTCTGGATTGGTTTCCGACATCGTTCCGCTATTCCTGAATTGGTGGGCTCTATTATTTCGCCTTACACTGTATAGGATTGATAATTTCATTCATAGGGCAGTGCATTGCCAATCATGCGAGGTAAGTCTTCTTCAGCCTAGGAGCGTGTCCAGCACCACTGCGACGAGGAACAGGCTGGTGAACCTGCGGGTATGGCTGAAGGCGTGGGCAGAGAACCACAGGGGCCACACCTCGGGAGGATAATGTGCCGGCGGTGTATCCGGTTTGGCCTGCTGGAACACACGCCACAGCCGGGGCAGTGCGGGCAGGTTGATGAGCACCAGCAGCAGCGGCCAGCTGAAACTGCCCGCCAGTACCAGTGCCACACACAGCAGGTACTGCGCACCGATCATGCCCACAATGGCATAGCGCGCCATGCGCTCCCCCATGATGACCGGTAAGGTATTCACCCCTTTGCGCCGGTCCGCCTCCAGCTTGTCGGTGTGCTTGCCGAACAGCACCGTGGTGGGGCCCAGCGCGAACACGAGGCTGAGCCAGGTGACATCAGCGCTCCACGCCCCGGCCAGCACATAGTAGGTGCCGCCGACCATCAGCGGACCCCACACCAGCAGGACAGCGGGTTCGCCGAGGCCGTAGTATTTCAGGGGCCAGGTGTAGAACAGCACAAAAAACGCACCGGCCAGCATCAGGTTCAGGGTCAGGCCGCTGCGCTGGAAAATGAGCCACCCGCCCAGGACCAGCGCGATGCCGGCCGTCACGCCCAGGTAACGCCAGAATTGGCGTTGGCTCATCAGGCCGTCTTCCAGCACATGCACACCGTACTGGTTGCGGTAGTAGTTGTCCTTGTCGATGCCGCGCCGGGAGTCGGTATAGTCATTGAGCAGGTTATTGGTCGCGTGCGCGAACATCAGGCCCAGTACGGTGGCCAGCCACAGGTGCCACTGGAATACGCCCGCCCGCCAGGCCATCAGGCCGCCCAGCGCGGCTGCGGTGAAGGTCATGAACAGGACCGAGGCCCTGCAGGCGATAAGCCACTTGGCCACCGGATCCAGCGTCTGCCACTCGCTGTGGGACAGCTTGGGCATCTGGTCCAGGGCGCGGCCCCACATCCTTACATCAATCATTGTCTGGCGGTTTTCCTTCTGGCTGATACTTTGCTATGCGTGGAGGGAAGGCACAACGTCACGTTCAAACAGGGCAAGACTACCCAACTTGGACAGTGACTGCGAGTCTTGCGGACAATTCTTACACAGCATACCCGGTTTGAGCTCCCGCCTGAGGGGCATACTTGTCGCCAGCGGTTGGGGACATTTGTAGTCCTCTGGGCTATTCTGCTCACACGCATCCAAAACGGATAATCGCCATTTTTCCTGCATTGGCTTTTTCTGCGATCCATGTTGAAGGAGTGAGTTTGTCATGCATACGCAGCAATTGAACAACTGGACGCATGACCACGTCTTCAGCCAGGACGAGCAGCGCGCGGGCGAGCGTCGCACTGTAGTCGTCGTAATTCTGACGGCTGCGATGATGGTCGTGGAAATAGCGGCCGGGTTAATTTATAGCTCCATGGCACTGCTGGCAGACGGCCTGCATATGGCCTCGCATGCCACCGCGTTGGGGATTGCGGTATTCGCCTATGTGGTGTCGCGGCGACTGGCCGCTGATAGGCGCTTTGCCTTTGGGGTCGGCAAGATCAACAGCCTGGCCGGGTTTGCCAGTGCGGTGATGCTGATGGGTTTTGCTCTGGTCATGGTTATCGAGAGTACAGACCGACTTATCAACCCCCTGACCATTTCCTTTGACCAGGCATTGATGGTGGCCGTCGTTGGCCTGTTGGTGAATGGTGTCAGTGCCTGGGTGTTGATGTCGACTCCGCATGGGCATGATCATTCCCCTGCACATGACCATGACCACAATGACGACCATCATCACGCTGATGAGCATGGGCACTCGCACCACGGGCACGATCACAACCTGCGCGCGGCCTACCTGCATGTGCTGGCGGATGCGCTGACCTCGCTGCTGGCGATTGTGGCCCTGCTGGCAGGCAAGTATATGGGTGCCGGTTGGCTGGACCCGGCCATGGGCATTGTGGGCGCGGTGCTGGTCGCCCGCTGGTCCTGGGGTCTCATTCGCGACACCGGGCGGGTTCTGCTCGATCACCAGGCCAAAGACCATCACCTCGCCGTGTTGCGTGAATCCATTGAAGGAAACTCGACCGACCGGATCACGGATCTGCATGTGTGGAGTATCGGACATGGCATCTTCGCGGCAGAGATTGCCATCGTCAGTGACGAACACAGAACGCCTGACTATTATAAATCGCAGATTCCGCCGCAACTGGATATCGTCCACGTTACGGTGGAAATACAGCACTGCGACGAGCGGCACGACGACAGCGCAGTTCTCGTCGGATGACGGCCATTAACTGATGGAGGGAAATATGTCCTATAAATGCATTTCGATCGACGATGCCAAAGCGCTTATCGACCAGGGCGGCGCTACTATTGCGGATGTAAGAGACGCCGCGGCGTATCTTGCCAGCAGTATCGAAAACGCCATTCATCTTGAGCAGGATACTGTAGAAGAGTTCCTGTCAACGGCAGATAAAGACAAGCCACTGATCGTCTATTGTTACCACGGCAATTCCAGTAAAGGCGCGGCAGATTACTTTTCCAGCCAGGGTTATAAAGAGGTCTACAGCATGGACGGTGGATATGAGGCCTGGCGACTGAAATATTGAAGCGACGTGGTAAAAGCTTTAAAAAGCTCTCGATTTAGCACTTCTGGCTACCAGCGAGATGACAATGAATATTCAGGATATGGGTAGTATCGGTGAACTGATTGCTGCCGCTGCCACCATTGCCACATCGATTTACCTGGCCCGACAAGTGCGCGCCAATACCAAAGTAACGCAGACCGCGAGCAGAGTCGAAATTACTCGTGACTATTGTGATATGAACAACGCACTTTTTGATATTGATATATCGCTTGCCAACAGCTTGCTACCACGCGATGAGCATTAACCACAACCAACAGTATCTGGTGAGCCCCAGGCCGGCAATTGTACGCGACGAGTTGGCGCATATCGGCGCGGGGCTGCGTTTCTCCCAGAGTCCAACCAACTTCCTGGCGCAGATGAGGCGGGAATATGGCGACACGTTTCTGGTGGATGTCTTCGGGTACAAATTGTTTTGTGTGTTTTCTCCACAAGGGCTTAAAAGTCTCTACGCGGCCGCCGAGGATGAAGCCAGCTTTGGCATGGCCACTTTCGACATGCTGGGTTTCAAGACGCCGCTGGACATTTTTATGGACGCGGATATCGATCTTTTTTATGACCTGCTGCTGCCCGACAAGGTGGCTGCCTATGTCAAAGATTTTTCGACCGTCATCACACAGGTGATTTCGAGCTGGGGCGATAGCGGCGATATCGATGTGTTCGATGCAATAAGGACACTGGAGCAGCGCGTCGGGTTCAAAGTCTGGATTGGCGAGGAGGCGACCAGGGATGGTATCTGGCAGCAGTTCAAAACGCATTTCGACGTGTTGTCGCAGGAGAACGCGTTTGTCAGTCCGCAGCAGACACTGGAAACCCTGACCTCCGGCAAGGCCAGGGAAAAGCAGGCCGTCGCACATATCATGGCGCTGGTCGGTACCATCATGGCGCAGCGCGAGTCTTCTGATACATGGCCTGATGACAATCTGACATTTCTGTATCAGCGCTTCAGGTCAGATGACGCGCAGGTCACCCTGAGAAAAGTCACGCACAATATTATCAACGCCAACCAGGGTTTCCTCTCCAATTTGTACGCGGCGCTGTGCTGGTCGCTGATCAACCTCAAGCAACACCCGGACACACAGCGACTGCTGGAAGCGGAAATTTCCGCGACGAAGGAGACGTTCGGTGACAACTTCCACCAGTCACAGGAAGCGCTGGACAGCATGCGTTTCTGCGAGCAATTGCTGATGGAAAGTGTGCGGCTCGCGCAGCGTTCCATCACCCTGAGAAAGGTGATGAAGGAAATCCAGTTCGACTGCGGCGATGCTGTCTATACGATACAGCCGGGGGTGTATATCACCACGATGCTGTCCGTCATCAACACGCAAACGCCCGAATTGGCGCGGTTCGACCCGGACCATTACCAGGGCAGGCGCATTGATCCGGCACTCATTGCGTCGGGTAAGGAGACCATCAGTACGTTTGGCCATGGCCTGCACGCCTGCCCGGCGCAGAAGTTTTCGCACAATATGTGCAAGGTACTGCTGTCCCTGCTGCTGCAAGAGTTTGAGTTCAGCAGTCCCGTTGCGCCTGTAGAGCCCAGCAGTGCGCAGATGGGCGGTGTTGCCAGGGCTGCCTCAGACGTGATTCTTCGCTACTCCCGCAAGACAAAAACTAGCGGTTCAAGCCTTTAGGCCAAGAGGCTGCCGCACCCGGCTAGTCCTTATCAGGCATGATCCAGCCGAGCACCATGGTTGCGATACTAATGACAACGCTGCCGATGAGCGCCCACCACAGCTTCGTCATTCCCTCGCCTTCGATCGACATGGCGTTCCCCACAAGCCCCGCCGTCAGCATCAGCATCAGCGCGTTGATCACTAACAGGAACAATCCCAGCGTGAGGATGGTGACAGGCAATGACAGCAACCTGACGACGGGTCGAACGAATACGTTCACGAGTCCAAAGACCACAGCCACAATCAGAAAGCTGGTGAGTGAAGACTCGATCCGGATGCCCGGCACCACGGCGGTGGTGAGCCAAAGGGCAGCGGCTGTGATAAGTATGCCAATGATGATTTTCATAGTTTTCTCCTGGATACACTCGCGACTGCACTGAGCGTAGCATATCAATAGCGGCTTGGCGTACAGGGCTCTGACCTCTTTTTACTGTTGCGTGCTGTGGCTCGGGAGCGGGCGAAATCGAGCCACTCACTGCTACCTAACGAATTGTATATACTTTGACAAACTGCCTGGGCCGGGTGTGCAATCCCGGACCTGCTTCTGGAATGACAACCCCGTGCAGCGTGCACGATTGGTGTGGGTGCAGGCGGTCCTGACTTGCAGCGGGTGCGCTCCTGAGGACTGGTCTGTAGGTTCGCATCATTAGCATTCTCCCCACGAATTGAAGATCGAACCCTACGATACTGGCAAGGAGCAAGGCAACGTGCGCAGCGAAATCGAACATCACAAGAATCTGGAGTCCACTCTCCGGGAAGTGCGGGACCTCCTTGAACGTCAGGCACTGGTAAGTCGGCTCGTCGAGCGACAGGAGTCGCCACGCCAGGAGATTGTCCAATCACTCCTGGCGCGCCAGCACGAGGCAGAACTCGAGAAAAAGCTGAACAAGCTGCATCCGGCTGACGCGGCCTTTGTGCTCGAGGGTCTACCGCAGAGTCAGCGCCTGACCGCGTGGCGTCTGGTTGATCGCGAGCTGCATGGCGCGATTCTACTGGAGTTGTCGGCGCCAGTCTGTGCTTCGCTGGTGACGTTACTCGATGAACCCCAACTCGCCGCGCTGGGCCAGCAGATGGATTCCGAGGACTTCGCCGGCCTGATTCAGCAGTTGCCGCAAGATATGGTCAGCCGCATCCTGTCGCGACTCGATTCCCGGGAACGCACCGAGGTCCGTTCAATCCTTGCATTTCCGTCGGGCAGCGTCGGGTCCCTGATGCAGCTGGATGTGGTTTCCCTTTACGCCGACAGCACGCTGGAGCAGGGGATAGCCACGCTGCGTCATCGCCAGAACTTGCCAGAGCAGCTCACGGCCGTCTCAGTGGTGGATCGGAACAATGTACTGCTCGGTGTCCTGACTCTGGATCGGCTGATTGTCGGCGCGGGTGATACCACCATTGGTGCAGTCATGAATACAGCCCCGGTATTCTTTTTCACGGATGATCGGGTTGACGACGCGGCGACAGCATTCGAACGCTATGACCTGATCTCCGCGCCCGTTGTGAACCTGCACCGGCAGGTCGTTGGTTGGCTGGCGGTCGACGCCGTACTCGACTACGTCAAGCAGGACTCCTTCAAGCAATCGCTGAGCCAGGTGGGCCTGAGCGAGGATGAGGATTTGTTCGCGCCGATCTGGTCCAGCGGACGCAAGCGTTGGGTCTGGCTTGGCCTCAACCTGTTGACGGCCTTTGTCGCCTCCCGGGTGGTAGGGGCATTCGAGGGCTCTATAGCCCAGCTGGCAGCGCTGGCCGCATTGATGCCCATTGTGGCCAGTATTGGCGGCAATACCGGCAACCAGACGGCGGCGCTGGTAATCCGTGGACTGGCTCTCGCCCAACTCGATGGTCGAAACCTCCAGTTCCTGCTGCGCAAGGAGCTGTCGATCGGACTAATGAACGGGACACTCTGGGGTGCCGCTATGGGTGCCTGTACTCTGGTGTTGTACGGCTCCCTGCCCCTGGCCGCCGTCATGGCGGCGGCGATGCTGCTGAACATGTTGCTGGGGGCACTCGTCGGGGTGCTCTGCCCGGCCGCCCTGCATTGGCGGGGCAGGGATCCCGTGATGGGCAGCAGCATTCTCCTGACCGCCACCACAGACAGCATGGGATTCCTGATTTTCCTCGGGCTGGCCACACTGGTCCTGCTGTGAAGCAACTTGTCAGTACTGGCGCATATGCCTACACTCGTTCACGGTTTCTTAATATAAACGTTACTGAATTGTAGTAAAGCTATGGGTCAAATCTTCGCGCGGCGGTTTAGTGCACTGATGTGGTGGCGCGGATTGTCTGTCCTGGGCATCTCAAATGTGATTCTTTGGCTGGGAATCTGGTACTTTGGCCCGCGCGATAATCCCTATTGCGCCATTCAGCTTGTTCTATCCGGTGTGTATGTCTTCGTGTGCGCCTATCGTTCGATTTTTCCGCGGATCGATCTGGAGCGCCTCGTTGTAGTCGATTCAACTCTGTCGAATATCTTTTTGGGGCGCGCTGCTGCCACCATCGCGGAAATCTGCTTCGGGTTGCAGTTGGGCCTGCTGGTTCATCAGTTGGGCGCCCATGCCGGGCTGCCCATAGTGCAGTATGCGGCCTGGGCTATCCCCATCTTCATGACAATTGCGCAGGCATTCTGTTGGCACAGTATCCTGACGCTCAATCATATTACACAGGCGATTGAATCATTGCTCTGGGCCGCGGGATTTTCCTGGATGGCGGCTCTGCTCACCATCATCGCATTGGACACCAACGGCGTGGTGCATTTCCTCGCAATCACTGGAGTCCTCGGGTCAGTAGCTTTTGTGGCTTACGCAGTTGTCATCGATATCCCCCTATACCTTCGTCGTTTTCACAGCGGACGGGCCCTCGGACAGAACTACCTGAGTATCACCCATGGTGCCAAAGACGCCTGGAACCGCAGGGAAATGAACCATAGCTGGGACAGGTGGAAAGACGATGCCCTATGGCTGACACCCTATTTCAGCGTCGGTGCCTGGATCAGCATGGCACTGATATTCCTGCCCCTCGCACTGTAACGACCCCAACGCCAAGCCAGTCTCTTTCTGGCAGGACTCACTGTAATTTCAGGCCGCTTCAGGCTGATGCAGACCGCGATGCTAAAATCCGAGCCTGACATAAATATTTCGTAAAACTGTCACTCAACTGCAACCTCTGCACATAATCTTTCCCAAACCAACAGGTGCAGTCCATGTCAATGGTGTGCGCTTGAACCAGGGAAATTATGCAACAGACTACTGCTGCCTGCGTACTGTTGGCTCTTGCCAGTATTGCGCTACTCTACAAAATCTTCATCCGCCTCCGGCTCTCCAGGGCCAAACATCCTTCGCTTCTCGGACATGCCAAGTGGTCGCGGAGAATCGCGCGCCAGGTTGCCGCCTACAGCTTCGACAAGGACCGATTCTTTACCAGCGACAATGCGCCACCAGCGGTTGCGGAAAAACGTCGTGCGGGGTTGGCGCGACTGACACAGGCAGTCCGTCGCCAGCTCCCCCAGGTCACTGGCCTGTGGCGCTTCACTGGAAGGGATGATCTCCGACGTCAATTTCACCAGTGCCTATCGTGTGCCCTTCCCCTACAGGGAGCTGCTACCTAAGGAACTGCGCCAGGTTTCGGTCGTTGAGGAGAGCTGCGGCGTGCGGATCCGCGACATGGATGGCAACTGGCGCTACGACCTCTCGGGCTCGTATGGCGTGAATGTGTTTGGCTACGACTTCTACAAAGAGTGCATCGAGCAAGGCATGTCAATGGTGCAGCAACCTTGGTCCTGTACTGGGCGCGTACCATCCAGTGGTACGGGACAATGTTGAGAAAATCAGGCGGATAGCCGGTCTGGACGAAGTGTCCTTCCATATGTCCGGCACTGAAGCCGTCATGCAGGCGGTGCGACTGGCCCGCTACCATACCGGCAGGACGCATCTGGTGCGACTGTGCGGCGCCTACCACGGCTGGTGGGATGGCGTGCAGCCCGGTGTTGGCAACCAACGCAAGATCGAAGACGTCTATACGTTGCGAGATCTCAGCGAGCGAACACTCAAAGTACTTGATACGCGCAGGGACATTGCGTGTGTCCTGATCAATCCCATTCAGGCGATGCATCCCAATAAGGACGCCGCCGGCGATGCCAGCCTGGTCAACAGCAAGCGATCTGCGCGTTTTGACCGAGAGGCCTATAGCCGTTGGTTGAAGCAGATCCGGGAAGTCTGCACACTCAGGGGCATCGTATTGATTTTTGACGAAGTCTTCACTGGCTTCAGGTTGGGCTACCACGGCGCCCAGGGTTACTTCGGTGTCCAGGCGGACATGGTGACCTACGGCAAGACGCTGGGCGGAGGATTGCCGGTCGGCGTACTGTGCGGTCGCCGCGACCTGATGCAGCGCTTCAAGCCCGATCAGCCAGCCAATATCTCATTTGCCCGCGGCACATTTAACTCGCACCCGTATGTACTGGCCGCCATGAATGTGTTCCTGCAGCGCATTGAGCAACCGCGAGTACCGCAAGCTATACGTGCAGGCAGAAGCCACGTGGGATGCGCGTATTGCGCTGCTGAACGAACGGTTGCGCGCAGCGAATGCTCCCGGTCGAGGTGGCCAATCTTCACACTATCTGCACGGTACTCTACCGCAGGCCGAGCCGCTACAACTGGATGTTTCAGTTTTACCTGCGCGACCAGGGACTGGAACTAAGCTGGGTGGGCAGCGGCCGTATGATCATGAGCCTGAACTTCACCGCAGAGGACTTCGAGGAAGTTACTTGCCGCTTCGTTCGGGCGGCCCAACAGATGTGTGAGGACGGCTGGTGGTGGCATGCGCCGGAACTTACAGCGCAAGCCATTCAAAAGCAGCTTCTTACTGAAATGCTGCAAGCCCGATTCCCGCTGTTGGGGCGAATAAATGCCAATGTGCCCGACAGCCAGTCAGACAGTTCCAGGGGAGATAGCGCAATGATAATGCAGCCGAAAATGACGAAAAATCGCCCAGGAAATTTCAGGAACTCCCTGACCGATGAATTCAACGCCTATCTATTTCGTGAGTCCCAGCGCTTTGCGCCAGAGGATACGCTGCGCATCGACATGCATTGCCATGACATGAATAGCGATACGCCGGATGAACTGTGGGGTCGAATTCTGGGCCTGCCAGAGACCTGGCTGGAAACCAGCAAACTTGTCAAGCGACTGAATCGTAACGGCTCTGATGTCATAACCATTACCAATCACAACAATGCGCGCTCCTGCTGGGCATTGCTGGACAAGGGCTATGACGTGCTCGTGGGCGCAGAATTCACCTGTTACTTTCCTGAAGCCAATCTTTACCTGCACGTGTTGACCTACGGGTTTTCGCCGGAGCAGGAAGTGGTGCTTTTCGAAAAGCGCCAAAACATTTATCAATTTCTGCGCTACGCCGCAGAGCAGGATATTCCGGTCGTTCTACCGCACCCTTTGTATTTCTATACGAGCAACGAAAACATTGATCTGGAGCTATTTGAAAAGCTCGCGGTGATGTTTCAACGCTTTGAGGTACTGAACGGACAGCGCGATTTGTGGCAGTCGACCCTCACTCTCAATTGGGCGCAGGGGCTAACGCCGGAGAGAATACATGCCTATGCTAAAAAGCACAAGCTTGACCCAGGTGATTTTAATGTTGATCCGGAAGTGCCAAAAATCCTTGTCGGCGGTTCCGATGACCATATGGGTATATATGCCGGCCAGTGTGGCACACGGCTCATGCTGCCCAACTTACAACAGCGCTTGAATAATGAAGAGCCGTCAAAATTAGCTCTCGAGGCAATTCGCGCTGGCAATATGTCTCCATACGGCCATGTTGCTGAAAACCAGAAGCTGAATATAGCGCTGCTGGACTACTTTTCTCAGATCGCTACACGCATAGAGGATCCCGGCCTGTTGCGAATCCTGTTGCATCGCGGCGAGGCGTTCGACAAGCTGGCCTGCTTTGGACTCAGTAATGTTTTACTGGAGTTGCAGAAGAATAAGCAATCCCGCAAGTTCTTCGAGTTTGTCCACGATGCTCTGCAAGGAAAAAAGCCGAACAGGATGCTGAAATGGAAAGTATCGAAGAAATACCGCTTCTGTATAGCGCACCTCGAGCGGATTGCCGATAGCCGAAACGGCACAGCCGAAGCGTTCACCGGGACGGTAAATCAGTCAATCACAGAACTTTTTACTGAACTGAATCAGGTGATTATAAAACGCGTACAGGAATCCAGGTTGGGCAAGAGCCTGCGTGAGTCAGGCGGCTACTCCACCGAGCATTTGGCGCGCAGTTTGGAGATGCCCAGCCAGCTGACGGCCTGGCTTTTCGACGGGAGCAATAAGCACGGTAAGGTAACCAGTCGTTGCGTCAGCGAGCTGATTGGAAAAATATCATTTCCTTTGATGATCGCGGCAGTATTGGCGGGCGCGAATCTCGCCAGCACTCGGGTCCTTTATAAGAACAGGGAGTTTCTCAACAATTTTGCAACGCACCTGGGTCGAAACCATCACGAATATCGCGCGTTGCACCTGACGGATACGCTGTTTGACAAGAACGGCGTCTCCAACTCGCTAATGGGGAAATTGCGGCAGATACAGTCTAACGACACCGCGATCGATTTTTTGGTGTGTCACGAAACGGCCATGCCTGAACCTCATCTTCACGTCACTGCGCCTCTCTCGGCGTTTACCTTGCCGGATTCAGGGGGCCAACAGCTACGCATTCCTGATCTTCTGGAGATAGCCCGCATATTCTATGAGGGCGGTTACGATCGAGTCATATGCTCGACGGAAGGTCCGATGGTGGCGGTGGCGCTGTTTCTCAAGTATATGTTCAATGTACCCTGCTTCTTCTTCATGCATACCGACTGGATGGAGTACATCAAGTGCACAACACAGGTAACTCAACATGAGCGGGATCGTATTCGTCGTGTGTTGCGTCTTCTGTATAGTCAGTTTGACAAAATATTTGTCCTCAATCGGGAGCATCGGGACTGGCTAACAGGGTTCGAAATGCAATTGGATCCTACGCGGATACTTCTTACTGCCCATCACGCACCAGAAGTGGAGAAAGCGGTCAGGCCTTTGAGAAAATCCGATCTGTTCGATGATGCAAACGATGAGACGCCGGTGTTGTTCATTGCGTGCAGATTGAGCGCGGAGAAGGGGATATTCGATCTGGCCGAAATAGTGGCGCTGGCGAAAAGGTCGCTACCGAACCTGAAACTGGTGATCGCTGGCAGCGGTCCGGCCGAGGAAGAATTGAGGCTGGAGTTGCCCGAAGCACTGTTCCTGGGCTGGGTGGATAAGCAAACGCTTGCCTCTGTCTACGCTGGCCTGGACCTGTTTGTCTTTCCGTCGCGATTTGACACCTTTGGTAATGTTTTGCTGGAGGCGTTTGCCCATGGGATGCCGGCTGTTGCCTACGATTGCAAGGGTCCACGCGATATTATTGAGCACAATGTAAACGGCTACCTGGCAGGTGATACACATCAAATGGCCGCACTAATCATCTCGCATTTCAGAAAACGCGAGGCTCGCCACGCGATGCGTGTTGCCGCGCGTCTGCGCGCCGCTTACTACAATGCAGATCGAATAATGACCCAGTATGTTGAAGATCTCGGACTGCCTGCGCCTGTTAGCATCCTGGAGCATCGATCGGCAGCCTGAGCGATGACAAATCTGATCCGCTTGCTCTCGCAGCAGGAACAACTGAACTTTCTGCTGACCAACCGGATACCCCGTCGACTTGCCACTAAAACCATGGGTTGGATCAGTGCCATTGAAAGTCCGTTCCTGACCCGATTGTTAATCCGAATCTGGCGATTTTTCGCGGACGACCTCAACCTGGATGAAGCGCAGCAGCGGGAATTTCGCAGCCTGCATGAGTGCTTTACCCGGCAACTGCAGCGCGGAGCGCGCTCTATAGATATGCGTCAGGAGATTGTTGTAAGTCCGTGTGATGCGATTGTAGGTGCACGCGGCAACATAGAGGGCACTACCGTTTTTCAGGCAAAGGGCTTTCCGTATGATCTTGAGGATCTCATACCCGATCAGGAAATCCGGGAAAGCTACAGGAACGGAAAGTACATAACCTTGCGTCTCAAGAGCAGTATGTACCATCGCTTTCATGCGCCGCTGGACTGCGTGATTCACGAGGTTACGTACATCTCCGGCGATACCTGGAATGTCAATGAGATTGCGCTGCGGCGCGTCGAAAAACTGTATTGCAAAAATGAAAGAGCGGTAATCGAACTGGACACGGGCCGTGCACAAAGCCGGATCTGCCTGGTGCCGGTAGCGGCAATACTGGTGGCGAGTATACGACTGAATTGGCTTGATGATCTGTTAAGTTTGAAGTACAGGGGTCCGAATAAAATCGCCTGTGAAGCAAAGTTCACTAAAGGCGATGAACTTGGATATTTTCAGCACGGATCGACAATCATTCTGTTCTCAACGCCTGACTTCAGTTTTTGCGACGGCGCGCAGACAGGAGAGCGCGTGCAGATGGGCCAATCTCTGCTGTCCCTGGGCAGGCAGGTGCAATAAATCAGCCGTGAATCATGACAATTCATTGAGGTGACTATATGACATTTCTGGAAGAGCTCCACCGTCAGCGCTGGGACGACCATAGGTACTATCATCACAATCGTATTAACCAGCTACTGCATCTATTGAGCGCCAGCTGCTTTGTAGTGAGCTACTACTTGATCTTTGTAGATCCGGTTGCCGCCGTGATGGTCGGTTGGCTGCTTGCCATGGTACTGCGCCAGATAGGTCATTTTTTCTTCGAACCCAAAACGTACGATTTGGTCAACGAGGCAAGTCACGAATATAAAGAAAGTGTAAAGGTAGGTTACAACCTGCGGCGCAAGGTCATGCTGTTGTCAGTCTGGATAATGGTTCCCATTGCACTCTGGCTGATACCTGACTTTTTCGGATTGCTAGGGGATCAGCAGATAGATAGGGGACTTGTCTATAACACCGCGATCCTTTGGCTGTTTACCGGAGTCGGCGCCGTCCTGTTTCGCACCGTACACCTGTTCTACCTCATGGGGTTTCAGTCAGGGCTGGTATGGGCGATTAAAATACTCACCGACCCCTTCCATGACATCAGGATCTATCATCGCGCGCCCTTGCACATTCTCAAGGGCAATATGTATGACGATATGACCGACTGGTATCGGGAGATATCCCTGGATGGGAAGTAGCCACCAGTGCCGCCGTGTCACCAAACATTCATCAACTCGTCACAAGCAGCAAGTAGTCTGCAATAGTGTTCTGTGTGACACATCCATAACTAAACAACAGGAGAGTCTTATCATGCGGTGGAACAAACTCGCTCTGCAGCTTACTGTGCGCGTCAGTCGCTCAGGTCGGCCTCGCAACACCCGAATACGTCAATGGCCTGGCACTGGATGGCGGCGCGCTGGATCTCAGTGGCGGTACCAATGCCAACAATGGTCGTATCGGCTATTTCTCGGACCTACACTACGACGCAAAACGCAAGCACTGGTGGGGTCTGTCGGACCGCGGTCCCGGCGGCGGTGTGCTGGACTATGAGACACGCGTGCAGCGTTTCACGCTGGATATCGACGACAATACCGGGGCGATCAGCGGCTTCAAGGTGCAGCAGACGGTGATCTTCCGCGACGAGATGGGTAATGCGCTCAATGGTCTGGCGCCGAATCCGACAAGCGCAATCGGCCTGGCCCTCGATCCCGAAGGCTTCGTGAGTACATCCCAAGAATGGCCATTTTCTCGTTTCGGATGAATACGGCCCATCACTCTATGAGTTCGACCGCGAGGGCTACCGCGTGCGTACCTTCCAAACACCGGCTAACCTGGTGCCGCGCAGCGCGCTCGGCGTTCCGAACTTCGCGAGCGACACCGGCAACACGCTCGGCAAACGCACCAACCGTGGGTTTGAAGGATTGGCCATCACGCCCGATGGCGCCTATGTCTACGCGATGCTGCAAAGCGCGATGCTGGACGAGGGCGGCGGTAGCGGCGTCTGTAACCGTATCGTGAAGTTTGATACCAGTACCGGTACAGCCGTCGGCCAGTATGCCTACCAGATGGACGGATCCAGCCAGGGCCGCGGCATTTCCGCGCTGCTCGCCCTCAACAACAGCGAGTTTCTCGTGCTGGAACGCAATAATCGCGGTGTTGGCGCCGGGGCGGACAATACCGCGCCATTCAACAAGAAGGTCTTCAAGATCGACCTGGGCAACGCAACGGATGTCAGTGGCGTCACCTTTGCAAGTTCCCCCTGCCCTGACGGCAAGGTCAGTAAAGTTCCGACCCCCTTGCTCGACCTGGCGCTCAACGGACCAGCGGAATTGGCTGGAAAGGTGCCCGAGAAGTGGGAGGGGCTGGCGGTCGGTCCGCGCCTGAACGATGGCAGCTACCTCATGCTGGCCGGTACCGACAACGACTACAGCGTGACGCAGAATGACAGCAACGTGCAGTTTGACGTGTACTTCCGCCTCACCGATGCCGACCCGTACAAGGGTTCGATCCAGTGTCCGCTGGACTCGACCAGCGACTGCTTCTGGACAACTGGCGGTGGCGCCGCGACACTGCCCGCCGATGGCAGCTACCGGCTGATGCCCGGTGTGTTGGTAGCCTACAAGGTGCCCGCCAGCGACATTCCCAACTTCGTGCCCGCCGTGCCGCAATCAAAGAAATGACAGTGCAGGCCGGGGGCGTGGCCGATACCACGCCACCCGGCCTGAAGTTACCTCTCTATAATCTCCTTCGTCTCGGAATCTTCATCTCACTGTCTTAAGGTTGTCATCCCTGCAATCTATCGTTTACCTGCGCTTCCCTTCATTGGTAGTCACATCACGATTCTTCATGCTGCAAGGAGTCCCGCATAATCCTGCTCGCATGTAACCGGCTGAGTGGTTTCCTTTGCTGGGCCTGGCGCATATATCTTCAGACTGTTTAATCACACGCGGAGTTTTGTCCTATGTTATTGAAAAAAATATCCATTGCTGTAGGCCTGGCGATTGCTGCTTCCCACACCCTGGCGGACTCGTTAGCAGCAACCAATTTCGATGATTTCACACCCATGGTCGGTAATACCAGTCCTGCTGGCACCTTGCCGGAGTCCGCGCCCTTTGTGCTTGCTTCGGATAATTTTCGACAAGTCAATATCGTGACCAGGGACCCACAGCAACTCGATCGCTTCGACTCTGGCGACTACGATATGCACACGGTCAATGAAAACGGCCCCGAGGCGGGCAAATACCTGTTCACCGTTTTTGAAACCAGCCAGGCTGGCATTCAGCGCACTGACCTGCGCACTATGCAGACCACAACAATTTGGCAGGCTGAGAATCCCGGCGATCAAGTCGCCTTTGACGCATCCCGCTGGACGCCCTGGGGTTCCTTCCTGACAGGCGAGGAGTCATGGAGCGACCCCGGCCAGGCAGTCAGCCCCTATGGGCGTCTCTACGAAGTCACCAATCCCCTGGCTGATCCGGCCGCCATTGTGATCAAGCAGCGCAATATCCTCCCGCGTGTATCGCACGAGGGCCTTGCCTTCGACAAGGACAACAACCTGTATTTCATCGATGAGCGCAACGCCAGTCATATATTCAGGTTTACATCGAAAAATTCCCAGGCCACAAGCGGTGATGAATACTTTGCCGCCGGGCAGACCTCTGTATTGCGGGTGGGGGACGGCACCGTGAAAGAGGCCACCGGGAAGGCGCAGTGGATCGCCCTGACAGACAAGGATGGTGTCCCTCTGCCGGGCGTCGTGTTGGTGTACGGTACTGAAATTGACGGGCGCGCCACGCCGAAACTTCCCGCGTTTCTCGGTACTGGCTTTGATCGTCCTGAAGACCTGGAAATCAAGACCTTGAACAACAAGAATCAGCTATTGTTTGTCGCCACCACGACTAATAACAAGGTCTTCGCCATTGATCTCAAGCTGATGGAGGTCAAGTTGTTTGCCAGTCGCGCCACCACGGATATGGCGACCGGACTTCCTGTGGGTGGTGAGTTAACCAGCCCCGATAACCTGGCGATTGATGCGCAGAACAACATCTATATTGTCGAGGACCAACCCGGTGGTGTTGAGGACACCTGGTTTGCCGTTGACAAGGACAACGACGGCGTGGCCGAGGCGATTGGCAAGTGGGCCAGCCTGAACACTGTGGGCGCCGAGGCGAGCGGGCTGTATTTTGACCCGTTTAACCCGCACCTCGCCTACATCAATGTACAGCACCCTGACAGCGGAGTGGATCGCACTTTCATGCTGATGGCGCCTGCTGTTACCCACGGTGAAGGCAAATACGATTAGGGCAACCCTGTATCCAGTGAATTCAGATTGGCTTTGATTGGCCTGCTTCGCTGCCAAATGAGCAGAGAAGCAGGTTTTTCGCTCTTAGCATGTGATACTCGCTACGTATATTATGAGTATCTACGGCTCAAGAGTTTTGACAAACTGCGCAAATCCTTCTCAAGCCGCTTGCAGTTTCGATTGTCTGCAGTGTTCTGTACGCGTGCAGTAAAATTGCAAGGCTTGTGTCCAACTCTTGCAGGGCCTGCTGGATGCTGATTTTGTCCATGTTGTATCCGGCTTATTGCCTCTCGGGTAAACTGTGGGTGATATCCTGATTTACTACCCATTAATTTATTCCGAACGTTGTGTTGCAAACGTGGAAAAGAGCATCGATGAATCACGAATTGCGGCGGGATTCAGTCAGGATCAATGGCCATCAGGCTCAATTTGGGCGGATACAAGGAGGCAAGGACATGATTCGTAGGCTTTGGTCGTGGGCGCGGACCCTGCTCGTAGTCCTGTTCACGCTCGTTACATCGCTGGCAGTTGCTGCCGATATTCCGGCGACCCCGGTGCTGACCCTTTACCGCTTCAACGGTGACCTGAGCCTGCCATACTACGACGTCGAGACGTTTCCAGGGCGCTGGCGCTGATGGCCCCGGCCGGGCACCTGGTGCAGGGCACTACGCTGATTCCCTGCCTGGTGCTACGCGGCGGGCGTCCTGTCACCGATAGCAGCGGCACACCCTTCGTCGGTTTCGAGATCGTCGTTGACCCGCGCAACGCCACACCCGAATCAACAGCGCGGGTCTCCGAGGCGATCGCACAGCGCAAGTCACTGATGGTCGCGAATCACCACTGCAGCCCCGGCGTACGGCACGTGATCGATGTGCGCAATCTCTACCCGATGGAGAAGGTCCCCTTCTTCGATCCGCCGCGGGTCGCCGCACCGTCCGCAAGTGAAGGTTCCGCAGGCAGCGGATCCGATGCTATCGTGCGCGCTTTCCACAACAGTGCCCAGTGCGCGCAGGTTAACGAGACGCTGACCGGTAGGCGCGAGGCTTTGCACTCGGCCTGGTCCGCGTTCAAGAGCGGCAATTCCGCGCGCTGGCCGGAAGCGGCGTTGGCAAAGGCGCGTGACCTTGACTTCACCATGCGCACGGCGCTGTTCGAGGGACATCTCGGAACGAGGCTGCAACGCCTACGGCGCCTGCGAGCGCAATATCGTCGCGCTCTCCATCCGCAACCGGGCGCTGGAGCGCTGTTTCAGCCGCGAGGGCTGTGCGTCCCGCGGGGATTTCGTGGGTGTCGCCTCGACCGTCTCGCAGTACAACATCTGGGACGAGTACCTCACCCAGATTTCCGGGCTCACGGCGTGTTATCTGCGCAACGACCTTGCGACAGATCCGAAATACGCGAAGTTACAGGCGATGTACGCGCAGAATGTTGGCGACGTGCAGCGCATACTGTTCGGCACCGACGCGGATCTGCTCGAACTTTTCCCGGGCGTATCGCTCGATGACGTGAAGAGGACTGCGCACTACTACCACGCCCCGGCCATGGGCAAGTGCTTTCCCCAGCTCGAGGGCGTCGAATACATGACCGGGGCGGTGGCCACGCAGGGGTGAGGACTTCGCGCTGATCGCGAACACCCGCATCCAGGTCGGTGACAAGATCGGCGATGACTACCGGTTTCGCGCTTTTGGTTTCGAGGAGACTGACGAGCGCGATGTCGTGAATACCCGCGACGACTACCCCGGCTTCGTGGTCGACGGGCGCAAGGTGTCGCTCGTTCCCGCCTCCGGCTGTCGGCCCTACGGCGTCCCGGCCGGTTGCCCGCGCGACGAGATCGGCCGCTACCGCAAGACGCCGTCCTGGCTGGATGCGGGCAAGCCGTTGGGCCTGACCTGCAGGATCGCGGACCGCACCGAGTCCTGCGCCGCGCCGGAGAAACTCGTAACCGTGGAGGTCGGTGGCATGTGCGATACGCAGATGCGGCCTGTTTCGGGTGTACATTAGCAGGCGCGCCGGGCATTCATAATCGGTACCGTCGGGCCGCTGTATTGATCGCCTGACGGCTTGAGCTTGATCGACAACTAACACGCTTTTATAGTGCGCCATCCCTGCTGCGGAGTTCCAGGATCATGCTTAAGTTGTCTTTCGGAATCGAATATGCGGACCTCCACCAGCGCGCAGGGCCTGACGCGCCTGGACGCACGGTTCCTGGACTTCGTCGCGGTAGCAGACCCTGCGCTGCGCGATGCCCTTGTCGCGGCACGCGCCGCCCCCGATTCACTCGCGCGGAAGGCGGAATCCGAACTGCTGATCGCACTGGCGCCGCAGCTTGAGGACTTCGTGGCGCAGTTGTTCGGCATTGAGGAGGAGGCGCGCGCGCTGGCCGAACAGCATCATGAGCTCGCGCCGATTTTCAGCGTCAAACGGCTATTCGTGCAGCGCCAGGCGCTGGCGAAATTCAAGCCCGAGGACGTCGCGCACCTCGACGCGGATACCGCGGCGCTGACGCTGCTGGGCGAGCCGTTCAGCGAGCTGGCCTTTGCGCGGCAGGTCACGGCGTGGCAGGAGGACGAGGCGGCCAACGCCGACCAGCTCGAGCTCGCGGCCCGCTACGCCGTGTGGGCGACCGGCACCGAGGAAGGGCGCGCGCGGCATCGCGGCGGCGCGCTGTTCAAGGCGCCCGCGAAGCTCGATTACCAGAACCTGGTGCCGCTGATCACGCGCGACACGCTGGGCTTCCCGCGCCACAGCATCGATCACCTGCGCCGGCGCGAGGGCTTCGCGCTCACCGACCACGGCACCGACCTCACCGGTGCGCTGGACGAGGCGAACTACTGCATCTGGTGCCACAACCAGGGCAAGGATTCCTGCTCCACCGGGCTGCGCGAGAAGGCGCCCAAGGGCGCCGATCCCGCCAGCGCACCTTTTAAAAAATCGCCCTTCGGCGTGACGCTGGCCGGCTGCCCGCTGGAAGAGAAGATCTCGGAATTCCACCTGGTCAAGACGCGCGGTGAAGCCATCGCCGCGCTGGCGATCATCGTGGTCGACAACCCGATGGCCGCCGCGACCGGGCACCGCATCTGCAACGACTGCATGAAGTCCTGCATCTACCAGAAGCAGGAGCCGGTGAACATTCCGCAGGCCGAGACGCGCACGCTGAAGGATGTGCTTGAGCTGCCGTGGGGCTTCGAGATCTACGCGCTGCTGACGCGCTGGAACCCGCTGAACCTGCGCCGTCCGCTGCCGCTGCCCGACACGGGGCGCAAGGTGCTGGTGGTGGGCCTGGGGCCGGCCGGTTTCACGCTCGCACACCACCTGATGAACGACGGCCACACGGTGGTCGGCATCGACGGGCTGAAGATCGAGCCGCTGCCCGCCGAGCTCTCCGGCGTCGATATCGACGGCAAGCGCGTGCCCTTCGCACCGGTGCGCGACGTGAAGGCGCTGATGGAGCCGCTGGGCGAACGCGTGATGGCGGGCTTCGGTGGCGTGGCCGAGTACGGCATCACGGTGCGCTGGGACAAGAACTTCCTGAAGCTGATCCGCCTGCTGGTGGAGCGCCGCAGCGCTTTCGCGATGTTCGGCGGCGTGCGCTTCGGCGGCACCCTGACGCCCGAGGACGCCTGGCGGATGGGCTTCGACCACATCGCGCTCTGTGTGGGCGCGGGCGGCCCGACGGTACTGGACATCCCGAACGGCCTGGCACGCGGCGTGCGCGCGGCCTCGGACTTCCTGATGGCGCTGCAGCTGACGGGCGCGGCGAAACCCGACTCGATCGCGAACATGCAACTGCGCCTGCCGGTGGTGGTGATCGGCGGCGGCCTCACCGCGATCGACACCGCCACGGAATCGCTCGCCTATTACGTGGTGCAGGTCGAAAAGTTCCTGCACCGCTTCGAGGCGCTGGCGCAGGAGATCGGCGAGGACGCGATCCGCGACGCCTGGGACGACTACGAGCGCGAGATCGCCGAGGAGTTCCTGGCACACGCACGGACGATCCGGCAGGAACGCAAACAGGCCGCGTCGGCCGGGCGCGAGCCGCGCATCGCCGAGATGCTGCGTCACTGGGGCGGCGTCACCATCGCCTACCGCCGCCGCCTGGTCGACAGCCCCTCGTATACGCTGAACCACGAGGAGGTCGAGAAGGCGCTGGAGGAGGGCATCTGGTTCGCCGAGGGCATGACGCCGGTCGGCGTCGACGTGGATCACTACGGTGCGGCGCGCGGCATCCGCCTGAAGAACACCGGCACCGGCACCGAGCACTGGTTTCCGGCGCGCACGGTGTTCGTGGCGGCCGGCACGCAACCGAACACCGTGCTGGCGCGCGAGCACCCGGAAGGCTTCACGCTGGACGGCAAGTATTTCTCCGCCGTCGACGAGACGGGCAACCCGGTAAAACCCGAGCGCGGCGCCGCCAAGCCCGCCACGCCGCAGGTGCTGCTATCGCGGCAGCCGGACGGCCGCTTCATGAGCTATTTCGGCGACGTGCATCCCTCGTATTTCGGCAACGTCGTGAAAGCGATGGCATCGGCGAAGCAGGGCTATCCCGCGGTCTCGCGCGTGCTGGCGCAGCGTAGTCCCGCGAGCGACGCGTCGCGCGAGAGCTTCTTCGGCGAACTGTCCGCGCAGCTGCTCGCGACCGTGCACAAGGTCGAACGCCTCACGCCGACGATCATCGAGGTGACGCTGCACGCGCCGCTGGCCGCGCGCAAGTTCCAGCCCGGCCAGTTCTACCGGCTGCAGAACTTCGAGACGCTGGCGCCGCTGGTCAACGGCACGCGCCTGCAGATGGAGGGCCTTGCGATGACCGGCGCCTGGGTTGACCCGCAGCGCGGGCTGGTCTCGGTGATCGCGCTGGAGATGGGCGGATCCAGCAGCCTGTGCGCGATGCTGCAGCCCGGCGAGCCGGTGATCCTGATGGGCCCGACCGGCGCGCCCACGCACATCACCGGCAACGAGACCGTGGTGCTGTGCGGCGGCGGGCTCGGCAACGCGGTACTGTTCTCGATCGGCGCGGCCTTCCGCGCCGCGGGCTCGAAGGTGCTGTACTTTGCCGGCTACAAGAAGGTGCAGGATCGCTACAAGGTCCCGGACATCGAGAATGCGGCCGACGTGATCATCTGGTGCTGTGACGAGGAGCCGGGTTTTACGCCGGGACGCCCGCAGGATCGCAGCTTCGTCGGCAACATTGTGCAGGCGATGGACACCTACGCCGAAGGCCTGCTCGGCGAGTGCACAATTCGTCTCGAAGACGCTGATCGACTCATCGCGATCGGCTCGGACCGCATGATGGCCGGGGTGGCGCGCGCGCGCCACGAAGTCCTGAAGGAACACCTGAAGCCGCACCACTTCGCGATTGGCTCGATCAACTCGCCGATGCAGTGCATGATGAAAGAGATCTGCGCGCAGTGCCTGCAGCCGCACCGCGACCCGGTCACCGGCGAGACCAGCTACGTCTTCTCCTGCTTCAACCAGGACCAGCCGCTCGACTGCGTGGACTGGAAGGTGCTGAACGAACGGCTGAAGCAGAACTCGCTGGCCGAGAAGCTCACGGCGAAGTGGCTTAAGCAATGCATGGCGGAGTTGCCGTAGTAAGGCGGTTTGCAAGGAGCGCAAGTATCTGATGCGTAAGTTTTGGTCGCGGGGTCGGATTCACTCGTCGGCCTGAACCTGCCGTACCAAGATGTCGAGCGCGTCCAGGACTTTGGCGCCGTGGATCTGGCTGGCTGTTAGAAATACTCCCATGCCACGCATGGCAACGCTTTGTAAGCATGCGTAACCGTCCAATTCTGCCTTATTCCCCCGCGCCCATTTTCTGTTCCATCTCCGCGGCCCATGCCTCCTGTTCTTCCGGTGACATGTTCATAATTTCCTGCATGCTTTTGCCTGTCGCGGCTTTCATTTGAGCGTTCGCGCCGGGTCACCCATTTTTTCCTGAGCTTCATGGGCTGCATTCATGGCTGCTGCGGTATCCGTTTTGACCTTTTCATCGTACATGAGGTTGACTTCCGCATCAGATTTCCCAACGGCAACGTTGCCAAGGTGTTTGCGTTTATCCTGCATTACCGCGGCATCCTGCTTTGCCCTGGCCTGCGTCATCATCCGGTCGGCTTCCGCTTTTCGTTCCTGCTCAGCGCGCGCGGCGGCCGCCTGCGCGGCGGCCTCTTCTGCCTCCAGCGCTGGATCGTAATCGGCCGACACATACGAGACCCCCAGAAAGAGAGACAGCATCAATACTTTGAGTACGCGCATGTTGGGTTTTCTCCAAAAAATTCGACGGGTGACTTTGACGTTTTATCAATCCTGCCGCATGTTGTTGTCGGAGCCAGCGCCAGGGACATAAAAAGCTTAGCTGAAAACGATCCGCTGCTGCCACTGTTCAGTGCGTTTTAACGACGTCAACGCGGTGGCGAATCCTTGTCAGCCCCGTGCCTTGGGGTGTTGATATGAGTAATTCGTAAAAAAATAATAAATATTCTACGAATAGCAGTTTATTTGTGCCCAAAGACTGATTAATATACCCCACCCAGCCAACCATAACTGCGAGCACAGCCTACACTATGCCAGCCCAGCAGTACGTAGCCCGAACCCTGCCGCAGGTGGTCGCTGACGCGGCGGCCGCCCACGGTCAGCGCCGCGCTATCACCGATGGCGAGGTGCAGCTGAGCTATGCCGAACTTGACGCGGCACGGGTGCGCGCGGCGCGGGCGTTTATCGCCGCCGGTCTGGAAAAGGGTGAACGCATTGCCATCTGGGCCCCCAATATCTACCAGTGGATTATCGCCGCCATCGGCGCGCAGAGCGTCGGTGGTGTGCTGGTGCCCCTGAACACGCGCTACAAGGGCGCCGAGGCGGGCTACATTCTGCGCGCCAGCGGCGCGAAGATGTTGTTTACCGTCGGCGATTTTCTCGGCGTGCATTATCCCGAACTGTTGGCTGACCAGTCCCTGTCGTCGCTGGAGCGCACTGTGGTACTCACCGGCACGGCGACCGGCTGCCAGTCCTGGGATGCCTTCCTGGCAGCGGGGGAGGCGGTGCCCGTTGCGGAGGTCGCTAAACGCGAGTCTGCCCTGACGCCGGCGGACACGCTGGATATCCTCTTTACCTCCGGCACCACCGGCAATCCCAAGGGCGTGGTGACCGGCCACGGCCAGAACATCCGCACCTTCGAGACCTGGAGTGCGACGGTCGGCCTGCGTTGCGACGACAATTACCTGATCATCAATCCGTTCTTCCACTCCTTCGGCTACAAGGCCGGGTGGCTGGCGGCGATCATCCGCGGCGCCCACATCCTGCCGCGTGCTGAATTTTGACCTGGATACCGTGCTGGCGCAGATTGAGCGGGACAGCATTTCCATGATCCCCGGCCCGCCCACCATCTACCAGTCCCTGCTGGCGCACCCGCGGCGTAAGGACTACGACCTGTCCAGCCTGCGCCTTGCCGTGACCGGCGCCGCACCAGTGCCGGTGGAACTGGTGCGGCGGATGCGCGAGGAACTGGGCTTCGAGGTCGTCGTCACCGCCTACGGCCTCACCGAGAGTTGCGGGGTGGTGTCTATCTGCCGCGCCGATGACAGCGCCGAGCGTATTTCCCACACCTCCGGCTGCGCTATGGCGGGCACGGAAATCAAATGTGTCGACCGCGAGGGACAGCCCGTGGCCCCGGGCACCGACGGCGAAATCTGGTGTCGTGGCTTCAATGTGATGCAGCACTATTTTAATAACCCCGAGGCCACGGCCGAGGCGATAACCTGCGATGGCTGGCTCAAAACCGGCGATGTCGGGGTGATGGATGCGGACGGTTACGTGCGTATCACCGGCCGCATCAAGGAGATGTTCATCGTCGGCGGCTTCAACTGCTATCCCGCCGAAATCGAGATCATACTCTGCAGTATGCCCGGCGTGGCCCGGGCGGCGGTGATCGGTGTACCCGACGAGCGCCTGGGTGAGGTCGCCAGGGCCTATCTTGTAAAAGACGTGGTCGAAGAGACCCGGGCGCAACTGGACGAGGCGGCGGTCATTGAGTGGGCCAAAGACAAGATGGCTAACTACAAGGTGCCGCGCTCGGTCGTTTTCCTGGATGAATTGCCCATGAACGCCGGTGGCAAGGTCGATAAAGCGGCACTGGCAAAGCGGTCCGCGCAGGCCTGACGATGAACGATCTGTCACCGCGCGCACGCGCCGTGCATATCGACCTGGACGACACCGACCAGGCCATCATCGACCTGCTGCGCAAGGACGGGCGCATGCCGTATCGCGCCATCGCGCGTGAGCTGGATATCGCGGAAAACACCGTGCGCGCCCGGGTGCGGCGCATGGAGGAGTCCGACACCATGCGCGTGGTGGCGGTGACGGATATCGAAGCGGCCGGCTACGGCATGTTGCTGGCCATCGGCGTGCAGGTGGAGGGGCGCTCGCCGGAAGCGGTGGCGCGGGAGATGGCGGCCATCCCCGAGGTGTTTTCCGTGAGCGTGGTGGTCGGTGCCCAGGATATCGAGATACTGGTGGTGGCGCGGACCAGGCCGCGCTGAATGAACTTGATCACCGACAAGCTGGGGGCCATTCCCGGCGTGCGGCGCCTGACACCGGCGCTGGCGCTGGATGTGCTGAAAAACCAGCCGGACTGGGTGCCCTTCCATGCGGCGTAACCTGGACCAGGCGGACCTGGCCATCGTCGAGCGGTTGTCGCGCGATGCCCGCGTCAGCAACCGCGAGATCGCCGAGCAACTGGGCGTGACCGAGGGCACGGTGCGCGCCCGGGTCAAGCGCATGGAAGAAGAGAAGCTGATCCGCATCACGGCGGTGACCAACATCGACCGCTTCAAGGATGCCGCGCTGGCCTACATCTGGATCGAGGTGGAGCGCAGCGGCCAGACCCGGCAGGTGGCGCAGCAACTGGCCGCCATCGCCGAGCTGGGTTTTGTCGGCGTGATGCTGGGGCGCTGCCGATATCCTGGCCATCACCATGGTGCGCAACGCCGAGCACCTGGCGGAGTTTGTGCACCAACGCATCAGTGTCATCGAGGGCGTGCGCGGCACGCAGAGCACCCTGGGTGTCAATTTTGTCAAACACGATTACCGCATGGCGCGGATCGTCAGCTAAGAAAAGGAAGGACGGATGAACAAGCAAATGACGGCGGCGCAGGTCGTGGCGCAACTGCACGATGGCATGACCATCGGTATCGGCGGCTGGGGCCCGCGGCGCAAGCCGATGGCGCTGGTGCGGGAAATCCTGCGCTCCGACGCTGAAGGACCTGACCGTGGTCTCCTACGGCGGCGCGGATGTGGGCATGCTGTGCGCGGCCGGCAAGGTGAAGAAAGTGGTGTTCGCCTTTCGTCTCGCTGGATTTCATTCCGCTGGAGCCCTACTTCCGCCAGGCGCGCCAGGCCGGCGCCATCGAGGTGATGGAAATCGACGAGGGCATGATGTTGCTGGGCCTGCGCGCCGCCAGCTGGGGTATTCCTTTCATCCCCACCGAGGTCGGCCTGGGCACGGACATCATCACCAAGAATCCCGGCATCAAGGTGATCGACAGTCCCTACGACGACAAGGAGTGGGTGGCCATGCCGGCGCTCAAGCTGGACGTGTCGCTGATCCACGCGGACCGGGCCGACGTGCGCGGCGTGTGCCAGATCGCCGGCCCCGACCATTACATGGACGACTGGTTTGCCCGCGCGGCGGCCAAGACCTTTGTGTCCTGCGACGAACTGGTGGCGAGCGAATATTTTCACGATCCCGCCCAGGCGCGCCTGGTGCACTGGGAGCGCTCCATGACCACCGGCGTGATTCCCATTCCCGGCGGCGCGCATCCCACGTCCTGCAGTCCGCTGTACGGCTTCGATGTGCCGCACTTCAAGGCCTACGCCGCGTCCGCGAAGGAGGAGTCTGGCATCCAGGGCTACTTCGACAAGTTCCTGGGCGCTTCCGAGGCAGGAGTACCAGAACAACGTCGGTGGCCTCGACGCCATCCGCGCCATTGAACTGCCCACCTACTGATCGGCCAGGAGAGAGACGCAATGACAGCAGCAACTGATTACACCCTGGCCGAACTGTGCATCGTCGCGGCCAGCAAGGCCTTCGCCGACGACGGCGAAGTGCTGGGCACCGGCATCGGCGTGATTCCGCGCCTGGCGGCCAGCCTCGCCATGAAGACCAGCAACCCCGACCTGATGATGACGGACTCGGAAGCCTGGATGCTGAGCGAACCCAACCCGCTGGGCAAGCGCGCCGGCCGATTTCGTGCCCGCCACCGAGAGCTGGATGGGCTTTTGCGCGCATCTTCGACAATGTGTGGAGCGGCAAGCGCCACGCCATGCTCGGCCCGACCCAGATCGACCGCTACGGCCAGTCCAACACCTCCGCTCTGGGCGGCACCTACGAGAAGCCCAAGAGCATGATGCTGGGCGCGCGCGGCTTTCCCGGCAATTCGATCTCCCACCCCAACAGTTTTTTTGTGCCCGAGCACAACACGCGGGTGTTCCTGGACGGCGAGTGCGACTTTGTGTCATCCATCGGCTACAACCCGGCGCGCCTGCCCAAGGGCCACAGCCTGGACGATATCGATATCCGCCTGGTGGTCACCGACCTGTGCGTGATGGACTTCGGCGGTCCGCAGCACCAGATTCGCCTGGTGTCGCTGCACCCGGGCATTACGGCGGAGCAGGTGCAGGCCAACACCGGCTACCCGGTGTACATTCCAGAGACAGTGCCAACGACCACCGCGCCGACCCGCGGAGCAACTGGCGATCATCGCCGCGCTGGACCCGCACAACCAGCGCGCGCAACAGATCAAGGACAATCCGCCGGGCAACCGTGCCTGATGCGAGGCCAGAAGCATGCTTGAAACGCGCTTAACGAAACTGCTGGGCTGCAAATATCCCGATCGTGCAGACCGCGATGGGCTGGGTCGCCGATCCGCGGCTCGTGGCTGGCAGTTGCAACGCGGGCGCGTTTGGTTTCCTCGCGGGCGCCACCATTCCGGCGCAGGAGATGGAGCGCGATATCCTGCGCGTGAAGGAGCTCACCGACAAACCCTTCGGCGTGAACTTCCACATGTACCAGCCCAACGCGGCGCAGATCGTCGACCTGGTGATTCGCCACGGCGTGCGCGCGGTGAGTTACTCGCGTTCGCCCGGCCCCGAGTTCATCAAGAAGCTGAAGGACGCCGGCGTGGTCTGCATGCCGACCGTGGGTCTGCCCAAGCACGCCACCAAGGCGGTGGAGCTCGGCGCTGACGCGGTCACTGTGCAGGGCGGCGAAGGGGGCGGTCATACCGGCGCGATGCCGACCACGCTGCTGATTCCACAGGTGGTCGATGCGGTGAGTGATAAAGTGCCGGTGGTGGCGGCGGGCGGTTTCAAGGACGGGCGCGGCCTGCTGGCGGCGTTGTCCTGGGGCGCCGACGGTATCGCCATGGGCACGCGTTTCCTGATGACCGAGGAAAGCCCGGTGCCGCAGGGCGACACTGCAGCGTTATATCGACTGCAAGAATCCCGGCGACATCATTGTCTCCAAAGCCATGGACGGCCTGCCCCAGCGCATGATCATGAATGAGTTGCTCGCCGAACTGGAGAAGGCCGGCACGCTGCGCAAGCTGCTCATCGCGCTGCGCAACGGCCTCGCGTTTCGCAAGCACACCGGCGCGAGCCTGTTCAGCCTGTTGAAGTCCGCTGTCGCCATGAGCCGGGACGACGACATGACCGCCGCGCAGGCCATCATGTCCGCCAACGCGCCGATGATCATCCAGAAGGCCATGGTGGACGGCGATCCCGCGCACGGCGTGCTGCCCTCGGGCCAGGTGGCGGGCGTGATCGACGAGCTGCTGTCCTGCGAAGAACTGATTCGTATCGATCGTCACCGAAGCCGAGCAGCGCCTCACCCTGCTGTCGCTGCGCGTCACAGAAAATTCCCAGGAGCCGCATTATGTCCAAGCCATTCAAGACCACCATCGCAGACGGCATCGCCGAGATGATCCTCGATCACCCGCCGGTGAACGCCTTTGACAGCGCGGGCTGGTTCGCCATCGCCGCCGAGATCGACGCGCTGGGCGCCAACGACGAGGTGCGCGTCATTATCATCGGCGCGGCCGGCAAGGGCTTCTGCGCCGGTGTGGATATCAAGGAACTGGCCGCGCACCCGACCGGATCGTCGATGTGAACAAGGGCAACTACGAAACCTTCCGCGCCATCCACCGCAACCCCAAACCGGTGATCGTGGCCCTGCACAGTTTCGTGCTCGGCGGCGGTATCGGCATGGCGGGCGCCGCTGACATTATCATCTGCTCCGATTGCGCGCGCTTCGGTGTGCCCGAGATCGACCGCGGCGCGATGGGCGGCGGCGCGCACCTGCAGCGTATGTTCCCGGTGCAGAAAGTGCGCTACATGTACTTCACCGGTGAGTTTATCGACGCGCAGGAAGCCTACCGACTGGGCGCGGTGGAGACGGGTGGTGCCGCTGGCCGCAACTGCTGCCGACTGCGCGCGAGATCGCCGGTAAAATCGCGGCGAAATCCCCGGCCATGGTCAAGCTGGCCAAGGAAGCGCTCACCGGCATCGAGGACGGCAACCTGGAAGACAAATACCGCTGGGAGCAGGGTTTTACGCTGGAGGCCTACACCACGGGGGACTCGCAGGAATCGCGCGATGCCTTCGTGCAAAAGCGCGACGCGAAGTTTTAAGGACAGCCCGTAACCAGAGCATGGATCTGGCATCTCACCAGAGCACGACAGATAGGCCTTCCGCGAGGAAGTGCGCGGCTGGCTGGCGGCCAACGTGCCCGCCGCGCCGCTGCAGTCCTTCGATACCGCCGAGGGGTTTCGCCCAGCACCGGCATGGGAAGCCACGCTCAACAAAGGGCGCTGGGGCATGGTGACCTGGCCCGAGGCGCTGGGCGGTCGCGGCTGCGACCTGATCGAGTGGCTGATCTTCGAGGAGGAGTATTACAAGGCGCGCGCGCCGCTGCGGGTCAACCAGAACGGTATCTTCCTGCTCGGTCCCACGCTGATGGAATACGGCACCGATGAGCAGAAAGCGCGCATCCTGCCGAAGATGGCCAACGGTGAGGAAGTGTGGGCGCAGGGCTGGTCTGAACCCAATGCCGGTTCCGATATGGCGGCGATTCGTTCAACCGCCCGGTTGGAAGGCGACAAGTACATTATCAACGGCCAGAAGACCTGGTCGACCCGGGCGGTCTGGGCGGACTGGTGTTTCGGTATGTTTCGCACCGATCCGCAATCGCAGCGGCATCACGGCCTCACCTTTATTCTGGTGCCGCTGCGCAGTCCGGGTATCACCGTGCGCCCGATACCGCAGCTTGATGGTCTGCCCGGTTTTGCGGAAATCTTTTTCGACAATGTCGAGGTGGCTGTCGAGAATCGCCTCGGTGACGAGGGCGCGGGCTGGAGCGTGGCCATGGCGACGGCCGGTTTCGAGCGCGGCCTGATGCTGCGCTCGCCGGCGCGCTTCCAGGAGACGGCGCGTCGCCTGGTCGAACTGTACAGCGCCAACCGCGAATCCGCTGATCGCGATCCGGCGGTAAAAGACGCTGTGCTGCGCGCGTATCTGGATGCGGAGAGCTACTGTCTCACCACCTACCAGACGGCCTGTCGCCTGAGCAAGGGCGGCAAGATCGGCGCCGAGTCGTCCACCAATAAAATATTCTGGTCGGAGCTGGACCAGAGCATGCACGCCACCGCCATGAGTATTCTCGGTGCTCGTGCAGAACTGCTGCCGCATGCGCCAGCGGCGCAGGGCGTGGGCAACTGGCTGGACGGCTGGCTGTTCGCCCAGTCCGGTCCCATCTACGCCGGGACCAACGAGGTGCAGCGCAATATAATCGCCGAACGCATGCTGGGCATGCCCCGATGAATATCAGGACGGTCTCTTTGTCCCATGACGTCGTCAGCTCCCTGCTCAGTCGGTCGCGTATTTGTTTATACGCTCCCTCCCTGCGCGGGGTGCTTCCTCGTCCTGGAGCAAATTGCCTCGCCCTGAATATCCATCGGTTGGTTGCAGAGAGTTAGAGTATGGATTTTACGTTTACTGAAGACCAGTTGCTGTTCCGGGAGTCCGTGCGGGATTTCCTGGTGAATGAAGTCACGCCCGAGCGCATCCGCGCCAGTTGGGACACCGACAGCGGTCGCGACGCCGCCCTGTGGGGCCAGCTCGCGGAACTTGGACTGACCGGCATGACTGTACCGGAAGCACACGGCGGCCTCGGTATGACCGAGCTGGATTTCGTGCTGCTGGCGCAGGAGTGCGGCTACGTCGCCCTGCCCGAGCCGTTGGTGCACACGGTGCTGGTGGCGGTGCCCATGTTGCAGGACATCGGGGGCGAGCTGGCCGCGCAGTGGCTGCCGCAGATCGCTGCCGGTGAGGCGAAGGTAATCGTAGGCCTGCAACAGAACCTGGTCGTGGAGGATGCGCATGTGGCGGATCTGCTGCTGCTACAGCAGGGCGATACCCTGGTGGCAGCGACACCGCAGCAGGTACGCCTGCAGCATAATGAATCCATCGACCCCTCGCGCCAACTGTTCGCGGTGGAAGTACTGCCGGGTGCCACGACAGTTGCCTCCGGTGCACGTGCAGCGTGCACTGGTTGCTGACGCCCTGAACCGCGGCGCGCTGGGCTGTGCTGCCCAGGCTTTGGGACTGGCCCAGCGCATGATCGATCTCTCGGTAAAGTACACCAGCGAGCGCCAGCAGTTCGGCAAGCCCATCGGCAGTTTCCAGGCGGTGAAACACCATATGGCCAATGTCGCCGTGCGCCTGGAGTATGCGAAGGCGCCGACCCATCGCGCCGCTTATGCGATCGCACATGGCCAGGCTGTCGCGGCCCACGCCGTGTCACACGCCAAGCTGGTCGCCTGCGAGGCGGCCAACCTGGCGGCCAAAAACTGCCATCAGGTGCACGGCGCCATGGGTTACACCTGGGAAGTGGACCTGCATATTTTCATGAAGAAAGCCTGGGCCCTGGCCAATACCTGGGGTGATGCGGGCTTCCATAAAACACGGATAGGCGACCGCATTTTCACCACAGGTACGGCACTGGGTGCCGGCGCTACATTCGCATAATCACAGAGGACAGGAACATGGCAGACGCCTATATAGTAGATGCAGTACGCTCACCCACCGGGCGCCGCAAGGGAGGCCTGTCCGACGTGCACGGCGCTGACCTCGGCGCGCATGTGCTCAAAACGCTGGTCGAGCGCAACGGCATTCCGGACGACGAATACGACGACGTGATGTTCGGCTGCGTCGATACCATCGGCCCCCTGGCCGGCGATATTGCGCGCACCTGCTGGCTCGCCGCCGGCCTGTCCGATGTGGTGCCCGGCACGACCATTGATCGCCAGTGTGGCTCCTCGCAGCAGGCCGTGCATTTTGCGGCGCAGGCCATAATGTCCGGCGTCAACGAAGTGGTGATTGCCGGCGGCGTGCAGACCATGACCCAGATTCCCATTTCCTCCGCCATGATCGCCGCCCAGCCCATGGGCTTCAGCGACCCGTTTTCCGGCAGCCAGGGCTGGGTCGCCCGCTACGGTGCCATTCCACCCTCACAGTTCACCTCGGCGCAGATGATTGCCGACAAGTGGCAGATATCGCGTGAGCAGATGGAAGAGTTCGCCCTGCGTTCCCACACTCGCGCGTTGGCAGCGATCAAGGAAGGGCGCTTCGACCGCGAGATCGCGCCGCTCAATGGCGTGGCCATGGACGAGACACCGCGCAACACCTCCATGGAAAAAATGGCGGAACTGGAACCGCTGATGCAAGGAGGCACCATCACCGCAGCGGTGTCCAGCCAGACCTGCGACGCTTCCTCCGCCGTATTGATCGTGTCGGAAGCCGCGCTCAAGCGCTACAAGCTGACACCCCGTGCGCGCATCGTGCACATGAGTGTGCGCGCCGCCGACCCGATCTGGATGCTGACCGCGCCGATCCCGGCCACCGAATACGCCATGAAAAAATCCGGCATGAAACTGCAGGACATCGACCTGGTGGAAATCAATGAGGCCTTCGCCTCTGTGCCCATGGCGTGGCTCATTGAAACGGGATATCCGCTAGAGAAGACCAATGTAAACGGCGGTGCGATTGCGCTGGGGCATCCGCTGGGCGCTTCTGGCACGAAGCTGATGACGACGCTGTTGCACGAGCTGGAGCGCACCGGCGGGAAGTACGGTCTGCAGACCATGTGTGAGGGTGGTGGTCAGGCGAATGTGACGATTATTGAGCGCTTGTAGGTTGGTGGAAGCGATGTTTGGAAGTTATCGTGCGACGTCCGGAGCTTCCAAATCACGTCCCTGGACACGCCGTAAATACGTCCATGTAGGCTCGCTGTCGGCCATCCATGGCCGCAGACGGTCCACGGACGATGATTTAGCAAGCTCCCGGACAGATCGAGCACAAACCAGACATCGGGAATAGTAAGCAACATGCTAGAGACTAGGCTGTGCTTGTCGTCAGCGCTCGATACAAGCGCCGGGTGAAAGCAGTAGCTGACCCGGACCGTCTGCCGCCATGGATGGCGGCAGCGAGCCTACATGGATGTATTTACGGCGTGTCCGGATCAGCTACTGCTTTCACGCGGCGCGACAACGAAGCTAAAAGAATTTAATAGAGGAACAAAGTAGATGAGTGGAATTCTGGAAGGACGCGTAGCCATCATCACCGGCGCCGGCGGCGGTCTGGGCGCAGCCCACGCAAGGGTGTTTGCCGCCGAAGGCTGTGCTGTGGTCGTCAACGACATCAACACAGCGGCCGCGCAGGCAGTGGTGGACGAGATCACCAAAGCCGGCGGTAAGGCCGTGGTCAACACCTCCGACATCACCAACTACGACGACAGCCTGAACGCCGTCAAGCAGGCCATCGACAGCTTCGGCGATTTGCACATCGTGGTGAACAACGCCGGCATCAACCGCGACCGCATGTTCGCCTCCATGACCGAGCAGGAGTGGGACGCGATTATGGCCGTGCACCTCAAGGGCCATTTCTGCATCAGTTCCCACGCCGTGCACTATTGGCGCGGCCAGTCCAAGGAAGGCAAGCCCGTCGACGCGCGCATTATCAATACCACTTCCGGTGCCGGCTTGCAGGGCTCCATCGGCCAGTCCAACTACGCCGCCGCCAAGGCGGGCATTGCGGCGCTGACACTCAACCAGGCGGCGGAACTTGCGCGCTACAACATCACAGCGAACGCAGTGGCGCCCTCGGCCCGTACCGGCATGACCAGCGCCGTGCCGGAAATGGCGGCGCGCATGGCCAAGCCGGAGGATGGCAGTTTCGATTATTTTGCTCCGGAAAATGTCTCTAACCTGCTGGCGTGGTTGGCCAGTGCCGCAGCGGCGCACGTCACCGGTCGGGTGTTCGAGGCCGAGGGCGGTCGCATTTGTATCTGCGACGGCTGGCGCACCACGGACGGTGTTGATCGCGGCGGCCCCTGGGCACCCGCCGAAATCGGGGAGGCGATGAAGGTACTGCTCGCCAAGGAAGTCCCTGCGCAAAAAGTCTGGGGAACCTGAGACTCGGAGCGGGTCGGAGAAGTTATGGAATTTGCGTTTACCCAAGAGCAGGAAATGATCCGCGACACGGCGGCAGCGTTTCTCGCTGAAGTTTCCGGCAGCGAGGCGGTGCGCCGCGCGATGGCCACGGAACAGGGCTACGAGGAAGAGCTGTGGCGCCGTATCTGCAGTGAAATGGTGTGGCAGGCGATCCATATTCCTGAGGACTGCGGCGGCATGGGTCTGGGTTACGTGGAGCTGGTTGCCATGCTGGAACAGATGGGCCGCTATTTATTGTGCGCGCCCTTTTTCTCCACCGTCTGCCTGGCGGGCAATGCGCTGCGCGTGGCAGGCAGCGTGGAACAACAGACCCACTGGCTGGGAAAACTCTGCGCGGGCGAGCTGACCGCGACCCTGGCCTTCAATGGCGGTTGCAGTCGCTGGGATGCTGATGCAATCACTGCCACCTGGCGCAAGGAAGGTGCTGGCTATGTGCTCAACGGCGACTACCGTTATGTGATTGACGGGCACACTGCCGAGCTGCTGATCGTGGCGGCACGCGCCGTGGGCAGCAGCGGCGCACAGGGTGTCAGCCTGTTCCTGCTGCCGGCGGGGACCACTGGTGTGACTCGCCAGTGGCTGCCCAGTATGGACCAGACGCGCAAGCAGGCCGCTGTGCATCTGGATAATGTCAGCCTGGGAGAGGAAGCCCTGCTGGGAGAGTCCGGGCAAGGCTGGGGACCGTTATCAAAAGTGATTGACCTTGCGACCATCGCCCTGGCGGCGGAGCAGGTGGGCGGCTGCCAGCAGTTGCTGGACATGACGGTGGCCTACACCGGCGAACGCGTGCAGTTCAATCGCACTATCGCCAGTTACCAGGCAGTAAAACACAAGGCCGCTGACATGATGCTGAAGACTGAAGTCGCGCGCTCTGCCGTCTACTATGCAGCCTGTGTCGCGCAGGAAGCGCTGGAAGGTGGCCCGCTGGCGGAAGAACTCGGTGAGGCGGCCAGTGTCGCCAAGTCATATTGCTCCGATGCCTACTTCGCCATCGCCGGCGATGCGTTGCAATTGTTCGGTGGTGTCGGCTTCACCTGGGAGTACGACGTGCACCTGTATTTCAAGCGCGCCAAATCCTCCGAGCACCTGCTGGGTAATGGCACGCAACACCGTGAACGTCTGGCGCGTGCACTGCTGGATTGAAGGGAGAAGACAGTGAAATTGAGTTTTAGTCCCGCCGATGAGCAATTCCGCCAGGAAGTCGCCAGCTGGTTGCGTGACAACCTGACGGGCGACTTCGAGAAACTGAAGTATCGCGGCGGACCCGGCGACGAGCATACCTTTCCCGAGGAGCGCAAGGTCTGGGAACAGAAGCTGGCTGCAGGCGGCTGGACCTGTGTCGGCTGGCCGCAGGAATATGGCGGTCGCGGCTGCTCCATAGAACAGCAGGTGATTTTTTTCGAGGAGTATGCGCGGGCCGGCGCGCCGGGACGCGTGGGCCATATCGGTGAAGGGCTGACCGGCCCGACGCTGATCGCCTTCGGGACCCAGGAGCAGAAAGAGAAATACCTGCCGGGCATCGTGGCCGGAACGCAATTGTGGTGCCAGGGCTATTCCGAGCCGGGTGCTGGCTCCGACCTGGCCAACGTCAAGACCAGGGCGCGCTTCGATGAGGCGCAGGGCAAATGGCTGATCAACGGCCAGAAAGTGTGGACGTCGCTGGCGCATGAATCCGACTACTGTTTCGTGCTTGCCCGCACTGATCCGGACTCAGTGGCCCACAAGGGCCTGGGATTTTTCCTGGTTGCCATGGACCAGCCCGGTATCGAGGTGCGACCGATTGTGCAGATCACCGGCACCTCGGAATTCAATGAGGTGTTTTTTGATGATGCCCAGTGTGACGCGGGCGATATTGTCGGCGCGCCGGGCGAAGGCTGGAAGGTAGCCATGGGCCTGCTGGGATTTGAGCGCGGCGTGTCCACTCTCGGCCAGCAGATGCAGTTCCAGAACGAACTGGATGAAGTGGTGCGCCAGGCCAGGTGCAACGGCGCCGCGCAGGACCCGATCATCCGCCAGCGCATCGCACGGGCGCACGCGGAACTGAAGATCATGCGCTACAACTCCATGCGCATGTTGTCCGGGCAGAGCGGCAGCGACGGCGCGCTGCAGAAGGAAGCCCTGATCTACAAGCTGTTCTGGGCCACCTGGCACCGCAGCCTGGGCGAGCTGGCCATGGATGTGCTGGGTCCCGAGTGTGAGATTCTGGAGGGCGCGCCCTATGCGTTGAGTCGCCTGCAATCCATGTACCTGTTTGTGCGCTCCGATACAATCTATGGCGGCACCAACCAGATTCAGCGCAATATCATCGCCGAGCGGGGTCTGGGCATGCCCAAGGAACCCAGGGGCGCGGCCAAATAACAGGATAAAGGGAATCACTATGAACCTGAAATCACCCGAGTACGTGCCGGGCCACGGCCTGCTCAAGGGCAAGTCTGTGCTGGTGACCGCTGCAGCCGGTGCCGGTATCGGATTTGCCGCCGCCACTCGCGCCGCCGAAGAAGGTGCTCGGGCCATCGTGCTCAGCGATATCCACGAAGGGCGCCTCGCGGCGGCCGTCGACAAGCTCAAGGCGGAATCGGGCCTGGCAGACGTGTACGGTAAGGTGGGCAACGTGGCGGTCGAAGACAGATGTGCGCGCCCTGGTGGATTTTGCCGGGCACACTATGGGCGGCGTGGATATCCTGATCAACAACGCTGGGCTGGGCACGTCGAAGCTGCTGATCGAGATGGAGGACGAGGAGTGGCATCGCGTGATCGACGTGACGCTCAACGGCACCATGCGCATGACGCGCTACATGATGCAGGTGATGAAAGCGCGCGGGCAGGGCGGCGTGATCGTCAACAATGCCTCGGTGCTCGGGTGGCGCGCACAGAAAGAGCAGGCGCACTACGCCGCGGCCAAGGCGGGCGTTATGGCGCTGACCCGCTGCGCCGCCCTGGAAGCGGCTGAGTTCAATGTGCGCATCAACGCAGTATCGCCGTCTATCGTGTTGCACCCGATGTTGCGCAAGTCCGCCTCCGAGGAGTTGCTGGCGGAGCTTGAGTCGAAGGAGGCTTATGGTCGCGCGGCCGAGGCGTGGGAGGTTGCCAACGTGATGATGTTCCTGGCATCGGATTACTCGAGCTATATGACGGGGGAGATTGTTTCGGTGTCCAGTCAGAGGGGATAGCGTTTGAATTGCCTATTGATGCGCTGTTCCCGGTCACTGCTGGCGCCCCACCCCGTTGAACATCAGGCCCTGGCTCCGGATCGGTTGCGCCGGGGCTGCTGCGAGGACTGACGAGTCCAAAATTGCGTACGCAATTTTGGACTCGACAGTCCTCGCAGCAGCCCCCGGCGCAACCGATTCCGCGAGCAGGGCCTGATGGTTTCAACGGGGTGGGGCGCCAGCAGTGACCACGCCAGAGAAATGAATACAAGTTCAGCTGAAATAGTCTGAAGTCCACCTATAAATCAGGAGAAAGCAAATGAGAGAAGCAGTCATCGTATCCACCGCACGAACCGGCCTGGCCAAATCTTTCCGCGGCGGTTTCAACGACACCGAAGCGCCCGCCATGGGCGGTCACGTGGTGCGTGCGGCCATCGCGCGAGCGGGCATCGATCCGGCCGAGGTGGATGATTGCATTTTTGGCGCCGCCGCCCAACAGGGTACGCAGGCTTACAATATTGGCCGTCTATGCGGTATCGCCGGCGGCCTCCCTGACACAGTGGCCGGGATGGCGATTGAGCGCCAGTGCTCCTCGGGCCTGATGTCCATTGCTACTGCCGCCAAGAGCATCATGTGCAATGAATACGATATCGCGGTGGCCGGCGGCGTGGAGTCCATCTCGCTGGTGCAGACCAAGCACAAGAACGCCTATCGCAATGTGTCAAAGACAGTGACTGCCCTCGACCCGACGGCCTACATGCCGATGCTGGAGACAGCGGAAGTGGTGTCGCAGCGCTACAACATCAGTCGCCACGAGCAGGATATCTACTCCCTGCAGAGCCAGCAGCGCACGGCGGCGGCCCAGGTAGCAGGCGTGTTCGATGCTGAAATCGTGCCGATGAAAACCATCAGGGCAGAGTTCAACAAGGAGACCAAGGAGACCACCTACGAGGATGCTGTGGTGGATCGCGACGACTGCAACCGTCCCTCCACCACGCTGGAAAGCCTTATGGCGTTGGAGCCCGTGTTCAAGGATGGGCAGTGGGTGAAGGAGGGCAAGTTCATTACCGCCGGTAACTCCTCGCAGTTGTCCGACGGCGCCTCGGCCTGCGTGCTGATGGAAGCGCGGCTGGCTGCGCAAAAGGGTCTGGCTCCGCTGGGGATCTACCGCGGTCTTGCCGTGGCCGGCTGCAAATCGGACGAGATGGGTATCGGCCCGGTGTTTGCCGTGCCAAAACTGTTACAGCGGCACGGGCTGCGCGTGAGCGACATCGACCTGTGGGAGTTGAACGAGGCCTTTGCCTGCCAGGTGATTTACAGCCGTGACCAGTTGGGTATCGACAATAACAAGCTGAATGTCAACGGCGGGTCCATTTCCATCGGCCATCCCTTTGGCATGAGCGGTGCCCGCATGGTGGGTCATGCACTGCTGGAGGGCAAGCGGCGTGGCGCGAAATACGTCGTGGTAACCATGTGCATCGGCGGCGGTATGGGTGCGGCTGGATTATTTGAGGTCGTCTGAGTAGCCCTTCTCCCTGGCAACGAGTCTTGCCGGATTATTTTGCGGACACCGGCCGTGGCGACCGCTGTGCTACAATCGCGCGCTCGGAGGTGGGTGAATTCCCCCGTTTTTTTCCGATCAGAATGTGTCTGATAATGAGTGACGTATGAAAAAACTGGGGGAACTGCTGATAGAGCAAGGCAAGCTCTCCGAGCGCGATGTGGAGAGAACGCTGCTCGCCCAGGTGGAAATGGGCGATTTGTTCGGTCAGGTTCTGGTGAAGCTGGGGCTGGTCTCGGAGCAGGATGTGGCACTGGCCCTGAGTCGGCAGCTCGATATTCCCCTGCTACTGGCAGCCGACTACCCGCAGGAGCCCATCCATCTGGAGCGCCTTGCCCAGGACTTTCTGATCAGCAATAACGTGGTGCCCGTCGCGGTAACGGATGCAGGCGTCAAATTCGTAGCGACAGTACCCCAGGATGCCTTCCTGGGCAAAGCCCTGGCCATGGCACTGGATAAACCGGTGTCTCTTGACGCTGGGCCTTGAAAGCGACATCCACAAGGCGATACAACGCTACCTGCAGCGTGACGAGGACGAGGAAGCATCACCGGATGATCACTTCAGCGGCCAGAGCGATGACGACTTTATCGAGCACCTGAAGGACCTGGCCAGCGAGGCGCCTGTTATTCGTCTGGTCAACCAGATCATCCACCGGGCGCTGGATATGAGTGCGTCGGATATTCATATCGAGCCCTTCGAGGATGGCCTGCATTTGCGTTACCGGGTGGACGGAGTCTTGCAGCATTATCCCGACCCGCCCGCGGGTAACCTGGCAGCTGCGATTGCCTCGCGCATCAAGCTGCTGTCCCAGATGAATATCGCCGAGCGCCGTCTGCCCCAGGATGGTCGCATTATGACCAGGGTCAAGGGACATGAGCTGGATTTGCGTGTTTCCACCATACCGACCGTGCACGGTGAAAGTATCGTAATGCGGGTGTTGGACCGGGAGAGCATCAAGCTGAACCTGTCCGTAATGGGCTTCAGTGAAGATACCCTGGCGCGCTATCAGGAATTATTGTCCCGCCCACACGGCGTACTGCTGGTGACCGGACCCACGGGTTCCGGTAAAACAACCACACTCTATGCATCCCTGGCGTCCCTGGATTCGGAGGCATTGAAGATCATTACGGTGGAAGACCCGGTGGAATACCAGCTGCAGGGGGTCAACCAGATTCAGGTGCAGTCCCAGATCAAGCTCGACTTTTCGCGGGCGCTGCGCGCCATACTGCGCCAGGACCCGGACATCATCATGATTGGTGAGATGCGCGATACCGAGACGGCGAAGATTGGCGTGCAATCCGCCCTCACCGGACACCTGGTGCTCTCCACCTTGCACACGAATACAGCAGCCAGTGCGATCACCCGTCTCGAGGATATGGGCGTGGAGCGCTACCTCATCACGTCATCGGTGAACGGGGTCCTGGCGCAGCGTCTGGTGCGGACGCTGTGTGAACACTGCAGGGAGCCCGTAGAGCTGGAAAATGCCTATATCAATCAAACCGGCCTGCGTCGCTACGTGCAGACAGAAACTTTTGTCGCCTATCAGGCCAGAGGCTGTGCAGCGTGTATGCATACCGGATACTCCGGACGCACCGGCATTCACGAGCTGTTTGTACTGGATGATGAAATGCACCGGGTAATCATGGACGGCGCCGACGCGACAGTGTTGCACGCGGCGGCCAGGCAGCAGGGCATGACGACGCTTTACGAGGATGGTCTGCGCAAGGTGATGCAAGGTGTGACGTCCATGGAGGAAGTGCTGCGAGTCACGCGGGACCAGAGTGAGACAGATGTCCCCACGACCGAGACACCTGTGCAGGTTTCCGCAGCGGAATTCATGTCGGTATAGCGCGCATCCATGCCACATTTCAGTTACAAAGCAATCGGCCGCGACGGTAAATCCCGCGACGGCACCGTAGAAGCGGATGGCCTGGAGCTGGCATCCAGGCAATTGCGCGCCCAGGGTCTTACGCTGCTGAAGCTGGAGGCGGGCGGCTCCGCCATTGCGGTTTCTGGCAACAAAGCCAGCGGCAAGCCGCCGGGTCGGCAGGAAATCCTGTCGATGACCAGCGAACTGGCCGTGCTACTGCGTGCCGGCCTGCCGCTGGACCGTGCGCTCAAGGTGCTGATCGATATGGCCGTGCTGCCGCAGATGAGCGAATTGCTGAATGACTTGCTCGCGGCGGTCAAGGGCGGTAAAGCCCTGAGCCAGGCGATGCAACCCTACGAGGAGGTGTTCGGTACCTTCTATATCAATATGGTGCGCTCTGGCGAGGTCGGTGGGCACTTGTCCGAAGTGTTGAATCGCCTGGTGGAGTATCTGGAAAATGCCAAGGCGAATCGCGACACCGTGGTGTCGGCGCTGATCTATCCTGCCATCCTGGCGCTAGTGTCGGTGTTGTCGATCGTGCTTATGCTGGGTTTTGTCGTTCCCCAGTTCGAGACGCTGTTCGAGGATATGGGGGAAGCCTTGCCCCTGCTGACGCAGATGGTCATCGGCGGTGCGAATTTCATCAAGAGCTACGGTTTGGTCGTGTTGGTTATTCTTGTAGCGCTGGCAGTGTACCTGCGCAAGTGGTCGAGTACGGAGTTGGGCAAAATCAGCCTGCATCGGCGTATGTTGAAACTGCCGCTGGCGGGGGGAATTATATTCGAGTTTGAAGTGTCCAAGTTTGCGCGGACGGTCGGCACTCTTATCGGCAACGGGGTGTCACTGCTAAAAGCGATTTCCATTGCCATCAATACAGTGGATAACAGGGTGATCAAAGAGGCGCTGGAGGTTTTGCCGCCGGCCGTAAAAGCGGGCAAGCGCATGTCGGTTGCGTTGGAAGAGACCAGGATGTTCACTCCCATGGTGATCCAGATGATCCGGGTGGGCGAGGAGTCCGGCAGCCTGGATCAGATGATGCTGGAACTGGCCACAGTGTTTGATAGTCATGTGCAATCCGGCGTCAAGCGCGGCCTGGCGTTGCTGGAGCCCGTATTGATATTGGGGATGGGTTTCATCATCGGCGTCATTATTATCGCCATATTGATGGGCATTCTTTCCGTTAACGATCTGGCGGTATGAACAAGCAAGGTTCGTGAATGCCACGGGTGGCAGGGTTATCATTTATTTATTTGGGAAGGGACAACAATGAGCAGGCTTACTGACACACAGCGCAGAGCATCGAGCCAAAGCGGTTTTACCCTGATGGAACTATTGGTGGTGCTGGCCATCCTGGGTCTGCTCATGGGTCTGGTTGGCCCCAGGGTGCTCAACCAGTTGGGCGGCGCCAAAACGGATACGGCCGCCCTGCAGATCAAGGACCTGGAACAGTCCCTGGAGATGTATAAGCTGGATGTGGGGCGGTTTCCTACCACTGACCAGGGTCTGGATGCTTTGGTCCGGGCGCCAGCGGGTGTTGTCGGTTGGAACGGCCCCTATCTGAAGTCAGATGTCCCGGTTGATCCCTGGAAGTATGAATACCACTACAAGTATCCGGGCGAACACGCCGAACTGGATATTTACTCCTACGGACAGGACGGCTCCCCTGGCGGGGAAGGGGAGGATGCGGATGTTGGCAACTGGGAATAGGGTTTGTACCCGCCCCCGGGAGTTGCAATGAGCAGTCGTGCTGTGCAATACTGCACTCCTGCGTAGTCGTGGTTTCACTATCTTCGAGTTGTTGGTCGCCATCACTATTGCAGGCATGGTGCTCGCGGTTACGGTTCCGGCATCCGCCCGATTCTACCAATCCATGCAATACCGCGCAGCTGTCCGGGATGTGGTGACCACGCTGTCTTCGGCACGTCACAAGGCGATCGATAACGGGCGTGCGCAGGATGTGATGATCGATCCCCGAACGAATGAGCTGCGCCTGAATGACGTGGTGAAGCGCCTGCCATCTGAACTTGGCATCGCAGTGCGCTCGGCGCGTGAGCTCAATACCGGTGGCGTGGCTACAATCCGTTTTTACCCCGAGGGCGGCTCCAGCGGTGGCGAAGTGAGTATTGATATGCCGGGCCGTTCCGGCGTTCGCATCATTGTGGATTGGCTTATTGGCGGCATATCCCAGGAGAAATATGCGCTCAACTAGGCCGGATTCAGCGCACGGTTTTTCCTTGCTGGAGATGGTAGTGGCAATGGCAATCTTGTCGCTGTCGCTGAGCGCCTTGTACCAGGCAACTGCCGGTGCCACCCGAAATATGCGCACCGACGAGAGGTATGCCTATGCTGTCGAGCTCGCCCGGTCAGTCCTGGCCAGCAACGAAAGCGTTCCCCGTCAGGGTGTGGATTCCCACGGTGAAACTGTCGGCGGATTCGGCTGGAGAGTAATATCCTCCCCGCTGCAGATCGGCGGCGGGAAGCTACCGGAGGGTTCGCTGCATAGCCTGGAGGTTTCGGTGAGCTGGCAGGATGGAAACAAGCAAAGGGCGGTTGTCCTTAATTCTGTGGTGCCGGGAATTCTGGAAAAATGAACCTGGTTTTGTCCGCGCCCTGTTGCATTGGCTTAAGGAATTTGCGGAGCAAACAAGCAGCCGGCTTTACCCTGGTGGAAGTTGTCGTTGCGCTAGCTGTAATGTCGTTGCTGATGCTTACGGTGCTGGCCGCCCTGCGCACATTTGGCAATACACAGGGGTCGCTGGACGAGGTAGCGCGGAGGATTGATGAGGTACGAGCGGTCAGTAGTTTCATGCGCGACGCACTGGAGGCTACAGTTCCGAATAGTGCTGATAGCAGCGGTTTGGGTTTCGGTGGCGGTGGCGGTGATAGCCCCGAGGAGTCCTCCTTCTTCGAGGGCGATGCGAATGGTTTTCAGTGGAAGGTCAGAATGATATTTGGAGAAGCCTACGGCGGCACTTTTCTGGCCCGTGTGGAGCACAAAGACGATGCATTGATACTGCAGTGGCAAAGGCCTCCAGTCCCGGTCGAGTCCGCTACCTGGGGGGACGAGTTATCGCGCGTTCTGGTCAACCAGCTGCAGGAGTTAAAAATCTCCTATCGTGGTGAGTCGGGCACCCCGTGGCGGGAGCAGTGGCAGGAAGCTGTAAGTCCTGAGCTGGTGCGATTGAATATCAAGTCGCGCGATCGTTATTGGCCTGAGTTAATTATGTCGGTGCAGCAGTGACGGTCCCTGGGCAAAGAGGAGTTGCGCTGGGCATTGTTCTGTGGTTTTTGGCGGGTATGTCGTTGTTGGTATCCGGTATTGTTTATCAGGCGCGCATAGATACACGGATGGCGCAACTACATCTCGCTCGGGCAACTGCGGTATCCGCCGGAGATGGGGCAATACAATTAATGTTGGCGGAATTGGTCAGTCGCAATCCGGAACAATCCAGCGAGACGGGGCCAATTTCCGGTCGTTTTGCGATGGGGCAGCAGACTGTAGCGGTGAGCATGGTACCCGCAGCAGGGCTGGTAAACCTGAACGGAGCATCCGGCGAAATATTGGCCAGGCTCTTCGCGATGAGGGGCCAATTGAACAATGCTGAGGCGAAAACCCTGGCGGATAATATGATAAAGTGGCGCGGCAAGCCTGGCGGTTCCAGAGTTGATGAGTCAGGTGGCAAATTTCAGTCGCCGGAAGATGTGTTGCAGGTTGCCGGTATAACGAGGCCACTGTGGGATGCTATACGAGACACCGTCGTGGTAGATAATAAATTGTCCACCGCTGAGCCCGATTTAGCGGTGGCTCCCGCCGCGGTCAGAGCTATCTTTGGCGAAGGTGCTACGGGGACCCGCTCAGTCGCCAACGCGACGGGCCAGAGTCAGGCGAAAGGTGGCCTGGCAGGTTCCTACAGAGTGGATGCGGTGCTTCGTTACGGGGGGCGTTCATGGTTGCGCCGAAAATGGGTGGATATGGGTGGCAATTCGGCCACGCCACTGCCCTGGACTTTCACCCGCGTTGAGGCACCGAGGGTGTTGCCGGGTAATTGATCTACCTGCCGGTACTATAGAAGGAACTACATGTTTCAGACCACCGCTAACTGGGAACTGTTTGGTTTTGATGTGCGCCAGATTGGCAGGCAGTGGCGTTCGGCCTGGCGAGAATTTCTTTGGGGCAGTTCATCGCCTGTAATCGCGCGATTGGATGAGACTGTCCGCGTGCGCAGCGGCGAGTCTGTTCAGTATTATTATGCGGGCAAACCGGTATACCACGCGGACACGAATGCAGTGAGCTGCGACGCGGTCCTGCTTCCCCCGGACAGTGTACTGTCGAAAACGCTCAACTTACCGCTGGCGGCCGAGATCGACCTGGATGCGATTATGGCGCTGGAAGTGAGCGCGCATAATCCTTTCCCGCCAGGCGAGGGCGTTGCGGGCTGGACGATCATCCGCAAAACTGACGATCACCTTTGTATCGGGCTCGCATTCGCGTCGGCGCGTGCAATATTGGATTATCTTGCCCAGCACTACGAATGCCAGGACTCCAGCGCCTATGAAGTATGGGCGCGCGTTGAAGACGTGATCGTTGTTCTGGGGGGGTTTGGCGAGCATAAGCGCAGGCAGAGATACCGCCGGCGACTGGTCAAGGTTGCGTGTCTGATTGCTGTTAGCGCGTTGCTGGTCGTCGCGCTTCTGGGCAGCTATAGCGCGAGCAAGTACTTTGAGTTACAGCGGTATCAGGAAATACACCAGAAAATACAGCGTGAAGCCTCCGGAGCTTCACAGGCCCGCGAGGTTCTACTTGCCGCCAGCGAGGCGATCGCAGCAGTCAACGCGGAGGTGGCCCGTTATCCTAACCCCCATGTGGAGATCGCCCGGTTGACCCGGTTGCTTGGCGATGATGCGTCAATTATCAGTTTTAGTATGAGCGGCAGTGATTTGCAGTTGCGCGGGCGGGCCAGGGATGCGGCTGCGGTAGTGCAGGAACTCACCGCAGAGCCAGCTTATGAAAAGGTAACCTCGCCGCAAGCGATTACCAAAATGGGCAGCACCGGGCTTGAAGAGTTTCACCTTGACATTAAATTGGCGCAGGGCGGTTCTAAGTGAATTGGGTGCGGGACAATCGCAAGGATGCCTTTATTGTGTCGCTAACGGTCGCTGTGCCTTTTGTGCTGGTGGTTTTTATTGTGGTTAGTACGTGGGCGACCGGTCATTCCTACCAGGAAGAAATTGACAGTCTGCAGCCGCGTATTGCTCGCCTCATGGGGGCGAAGCAGGCGGAGGAGCAACTGCTGACAGCAGCCCAAAAGGCCGAGTCCAGGATGCAAAACCTGGTATACCCCTCGACGGAAAATCCTGACACCGTATCGGCAACCCTGCAAAAAAATGTGCGCGGCGTTATGTCGGAAGCAGGCCTGGGTGTGGCTGACAGCAGGATAGAGCCAACCAGGCGTGAAGGACAGTTCGACGTGATAGGCCTCACCGTTTCAGTCACAGGCACTATAGATTCATTGGATGCTGCATTGCGCGAGATAGTTGCTTATACGCCACTGCTGCTGGTCACCAGTCTTGACGTCACGCTCGCGCGCACTTCTGGTCGTAGTGTCAGCGGTCAGCAGGAGGAGCAGGCGTTGTCGGTTAAAATGCACCTTCTGGCCTTGAGGGGTGTAGAATGAAACGCAAGGGTCGTTTTTATGATCGATACCTGAAGTCTGGCAACGTGCGCCCGCTGGAACGACGCATTGAACTGGTGACAATAGGACTGGCGATTCTGCTGCTGGTTCAGTTGTTGCTCAGCGGTCTCCGTTTGGCCATACTTTCAGAGCCTGACCCAATATCTCCCAGTATGGATGGCGTTGCGGATGCGCAATTGATCAGCGTTGCAAGTGTGAGTGCAACCCAGAGTGATGAGATTCGCGCACGTCCACTGTTCTGGGTATCACGCCGGCCGGTGGCGAACCTGGGTGCGCAAGGGTCAGAACAGGGTGGCCCAGGCTCGCAACCGGAAAGTCTGAAAAATGTGAAGCTTGTAGGGCTGTTTGGCTCAGGTGAGACCGCAGGCGTTATCGTAGTTGTTGAAGGAAAGCAGCGTCGCATATTGATTGGTGAGCAGGTTGTAGATGGCTGGACCTTGTATTCCGTCCAACGCAATGAAGTTGAACTTGCAAATGGTGCCCGGCATGAAAAACTTATCCTGTTACCGCAAATAGACATGGTTGTACCGCAGAATCCCACTTCCGGGGGGGGCGCACTTTCGGGTCCCGGTCGAGTTGGTGCAGCGGCAGGGCAAGATGCAAGCCCACATGCCGCGCCGGCAGGCGATGGCGCCAAACGCGGGGGCAGTGTCCCCCGGTTGGGGTAGGAGCCAGGGTGGCGGTCGGTGATGAAAAATAGAAAAATACAAACTGGGGCGTTGGGATTAACCATGTTGAAAAAGTTGCCGATCGCGGCCTTGCTTGTTTTCCTGGTTAGCTGCGTTGCGCCTATGGACCAGCCGGCACCTGTCACTAACACCGCACCTGAAGGTGCCGAGCAGTCCGCGTCATCAGGTGCAGTGGTTGATGCGTCCGCCGCCTTGTCCTCTTCCGCGGCGGAGTTGGCCGAATCAGTCGCCAGTGCAAGTCCACGCCGGGAGCCCACTATCTATCGGGGCACTGACCAGATGGTCAAAATGCCACCCGCGGATGGTCCTGTCAGGTTTATCGGTGAGGACGTCAGCCTGAACTTCGAGCGGGCGCCTCTCAGTGAGGTCATGCAGGCCATCATGGGGGATATCCTCAACCTTGATTTCGTGGTCGATCAACCTGTGCAAGGGGAGGTCACCTTGCGCACGCGCTCGCCCATCCCCCGCGACCAGTTGCTCGGAGTGCTTGAGTCGCTGCTGAAGGCCAACAATGCATTGATGATCAGGGGGGCTGACGGCCGTTATCTGATTACAGGTTCACAGAGCGGTAGCAGGCTTGCCCCCGGGGTCTCCAACCCTAATAGTGGTGCGGCTGGGCTTCAGCACTATTATCGTGCCTTTACGATTTGTCAGTGCTTCGGGCATGGCCGAAATACTCAAACCCGTTGCTGAGGAAAGTTCAATTGTTCGGTCGATAATACGCGCAACCTGTTAATGCTGGCGGGTACGCGCGAGCAGCTGGATGGCTGGCTCGACCTGATTGCTACTTTTGATGTGGATCTGCTCAAAGGGATGTCGGTTGGCCTGTTTCCGCTTGAGAACAGCGAGGTTGAGGAGGTTGCCAGGGGCTTGTCAGCGATGCTCGAAGGAGGCGGTGACAACGATCAGGCCGGGCCCCCTGTCGAAACTCGTTCGCGTGGTGCCGGTCAAACGGCTCAACAGTATCATGATCGTTACACCGCGCAGCGAATACCTGGATATTCTCGGAACCTGGATTGAGCGCCTGGACTGCCAGTCCGGATTCCAGGTTTGAGAAACGCCTTTACGTGTATCCCGTGCAGAATACCTCTGCCGCTCGTCTGGCGAAATTGCTCAATAGCATTTACGCGGACACTACCACCACCCAATCTGCAGCAATCAGCACGCAGGGCTCTGCGCGATGGAGGCGGTGTCGCACCCGGTATGGCAATGGAGTCGATCGGTAACTGCCCTCGATGGAGCCGGTGGTGCCGGCGATGCCCCTGGTGGCGATGGTGGTTCCTTTAATGGCGGTTCCGACATGAACAACCGGGCCGGGTCGGGCGAAGAGGGTGGCGCAATCGCCGCCGTTAGCATGACGGCCGCAAGTAGCGAAACCCATTCTCCGCTGACAGGGTGTGCGGGTGGTGGCAGATGATGACAACAATGCATTGATGATTTATGCCACGGGCGTGCAGTATGATTTGATAAAAGCCGCCCTGGAGCAGCTCGATATCGTGGCAACCCAGGTCATTATCGAGGCCAGCATCCTGGAGGTAACCCTCTCAGATGAATTGCGCTACGGGCTGGAATGGACATTCAGTAACGATATCGGCAATCAACGCGAGGGCACCGGTCTTCTGACCAATGCCGTAGACTGGTCCAGCCGCTGTCGTCCCCGGCTTTTCCTATGCGGTAACCAATACCATTGGTGATATCAAGGCGGTGTTGAATGCCCTGTCCGAGGAATCGCTGATCAATGTGATCTCCACACCCTCGGTAATGGTGCTGGATAACCACACCGCTTATATCCATGTGGGTGACCAGGTGCCGATCATTGAGCAGCAGAGTACCGGTGCTGAGAGTGATACCTCCAGGATTACCCAGTCCATCACTTACAAGGATACCGGCGTAAAGCTCGCCGTAACGCCCTCGGTCAATGCCGGTGGCCTGGTGACCATGGATGTCGAGCAGTCCGTCACTGACGTGGGTCCGATTGATACTGCGACAGGTCAGCGATCATTCCTGGAGCGCAATATCATGAGTAAGGTGGCGGTGCGCTCCAATCAGTCGGTCGTACTGGGGGGCTTGATTCGTGACAATGCCACTCAAGGTGAGCAAGGCATACCGATCCTGCACCAATTGCCTGTGGTAGGCCCATTGTTTGGTGCCACCAATAAAGAAGATCGCCGTACCGAGTTGCTCGTGATCATCACGCCCCGCGCGTTGTACAGCGAAAGTGAACTGCGCCAGGTCAGCGAGGAGATGCGCGCCAAGATCCGCAATATGGAGCTGATTGAGCTGCCTGAAGTCGAATAATGATAGTCGCTGAATGTGCCGCCTGGAAATTGTGCGATGGCACTTGTTGTGGACAAAGCGGGTTTGGATAAGCAGGTGAGCAAAAAACCATCTTCACTTATAGTGTCTTTGCATATGCCGAAAACTGCCGGCAACAGCTTCAAGGCCGTTCTGGATGAGCACTACAAAGAGGCTCTGAAGAATGATTATGCAGATTATCCCATTAATGTGACGCCACAAGAGCGGCATCGACAGGCGCTGGCTGGTTGTCTGGCCACGACGGTCGTGGAATACACCGACATTCGTTGTATCCACGGCCATTTTCTACCCATTAAGTATCTGCTGTTGGCGGATCTGCGCCCCACAGTCTTTGTCACCTGGATGCGCGAGCCTATGGCCAGGTTGGTGTCCCATTACCATTACTGGTATGACGCCTATGACCCGGAGTCGCCGGACACCCGGCCGCTGCACCGGCGAGTGGTGGAGGAAAAATGGTCTCTGGAGCAGTTTTGCCTGTCTCCCCATATGCGCAACCTTTACAGCCAGTTTTTGTGGGGATTCCCTCTTGAACGTTTTGATTTCATCGGCATAACGGAGAATTATGAAAGCGACCTGCGCGCTTTTTCTTTGCGTTACCTGGGACAGGAACTGCAGGCACGGGTAGTGAATCAACGCAAATCTCCGCCCGCAACGGGCGCAGAGTTGACCGGGCGCCTGCGCAGCAGGGTCGAGAAGTGGCATGCGGCAGATGTGGACTTATACAAACGCGCACTCGCCGCCAGTGCGGCCCGCCAGTCCGGGTAAGAGGGAGTGATTGCCTCGACTCTGTTATAGGTGGCATGCATGCTGGTCAGTCACGGGAAAAAATTTATTTATACCAAGACGGCAAAAACCGCCAGCACCTCGGTGGAATCGTATTTTGAGCCCTTTTGTATGCCTGAAGGCGTGTGGCAGTTCGAGCACGCACGGGAGGAAACCGTCACTGACGAGGGCATTATTGGCTACCGTGGGGCGGATACTGCGGGCAAACGCTGGTTTAACCATATGTCCTGCAAAGATATTCGCCGGCAACTCGGTGCGGTCCTGTGGGAGCAGTACTTCAAATTCGCGGTCATCAGGAATCCTTTTGATAAACTGCTGTCGGGTTACTTTTTTGCCCAGCGACCCACAGGCACTGATAAGGAGCTGATCGACGGATTCAGGCGCTGGGTCCGCGCTGGCGGGGCGATTATCGATCGGCACACCTATACCATAGACGGGGAGGTGTGCCTGGATTATTTCATCCGGTATGAGGCGCTTGAACAGGGTATAGCAGAGGTGTGCCGCCGCTTGCAGCTGCCCTTTGACGCACCGCGTATTCCGCGTTTGAAGGCGGGTTTCCGCGAGCGGCAGATACCCATGCAGGACTTTTACGACCAGGACACCGCTGCTATCGCTGCCGAAACATACGCCTTTGAGCTGGCTTATTTCAATTACCAGCCGCCAGGGTGATCAATGAGGGCATCCCGTCTTTTGCAGGCAAGGGTTGTGTGGTTATAATGCCCCACTTTTTTATGAATACCCTTGATATGACACCACTCAATTGCCGCATTCCGCTCCGCCTCCTGGTCGCCCTGTGCCTGTCACTCGCCCTGCTTGGTTGCGCGGCAACCGGCGGGACTGTTGTGGCCGGTCAGGTGCCTGCCAATCTTCCGAAAGAGCAGGCAGAAGCTCTCGTGAGTCGGGTGGAGGGAAAATGGCGAGCGATGGAGCGCTGGGACTTTGCCGCGGTCTATGAGTACACCACACCAAATTACCGAAGAGTATTCTCCAAGAGTATGTTTTTAAAAAAATTTGGTACCGATCTCCGTTGGCAGTTGACAGGGGTTGATATCCTTAATTATGATGCCGAGGCAGCTGTGGCGAGCGTGGCGGTGCGGGTCATGTCCGAATCGACCAAACAAACCACACTGGCATCGGGAGCTGGTGCTATTCTCGACACCGTTGATGAGAAGTGGTTTTTTATCGACGGCGTATGGTGGAATAATACCAAATAATCGCGCCAGTGCGAGTTGACAGTGAGTTGCAGTTAGCAATAATAGTGCTAGCAAAAAACGAAAGTTACTTTTACTTTTAAAAGTTGTAACAAAAACACATTAGGAGCTCTATCATGAAACAATCTTTCAAGCCTTGGCACTCGCTGCAGCAGTTGCGGCACTGTCTGCCGGCACAACCGGGGTGGTAAATGCCCAGAGCGTAAATGGTATAGGTGCATACCCGTCGCTTGGCGACGCCGCCATTGTTCCCTATTACACCGTCCGTGATAACTGGGTAACTGGTGTACATATCCTCAACACCAGCGATCGCACGCAGGTTATCAAGTTCCGTTTGCGCGGCGCCAAGGACTCCATTGACGTACTGGACTTCAACCTGGTGCTGTCGCCCTTCGATGAGTGGACCGCTACTGTCCGCGGTGACGAAACTGCCATGCAGGTGGTCACTACCGATAACTCCTGCACAGTGCCGGCGTTTTTGGGTGACACAGAGTTATATGCACCTGTCCCGGCCAGCACTCTTAAAGAGGGCCAGGAAGGTTATATTGAGGTCGTCGCCATGGCCTCCCCGATCGATGAGAGTCAACTCATCGCCGTCGCCGCCAAGCACGAAGATGGTGTGCCCGATGATTGTAATGCCGTACGCAATAACTTCCTTGTGTCAACTGGCGCTGCCACCAGTCCCGGTTACCTCAATTACGATGCAACCAGGCAGCAAGCGGATATTACAACTCCGTCTTTTATCGACGGCCGCAATTCCTACACGGATACCGACAGCGTATTGAAAGTGTCCTACTTTATTCGCGACGCGGCCGCCGGTACCGAGCTCGGTAACAACGCGGTGCACCTTAACGAACTCAACCAGGTGGCCATGATGAGTCACCAGCGTTATGGTGTGGAGGCGTATGCTGTTAACTCAACCAATGCGCTGCGGGGCTGGGACTTCCCCAACCTGAACGGTGGTAACTATGACAACGGGGCGAATAATCAGTACAATAATGTCGTGCGTCCGGCACTGGGTGCCGATAACGTGATTAACGACTGGTCTTATAACTGCGGCAACCGGTGCTGCCACCGACTGGGTGGTGACTTTCCCCGGACAGTACATCATGGTGGATTACTGGGCGTTTAAAGGCGGGTCCTCAGGGGCCTCACCCCTTATGCTTACGACTACCGAGAGCAGCCCTTTAAGCAGAGTTCAGTGTATGGGATCGTGAAGAAGCCGACGCCGTTCCCGGTGGCCTGAATTTCTCGCCATCGCCAGCGCCGGACACAGCCGTTCTTCCCAACGAGGTTAACGTTATAGAGTGGGGTCCGGACACGGTCCTGCCAGTCCTGGAGAGCACGTACACGGTACGCAGCAACCCGGCAGACGCAGGTATCGACAGCCCCGTGGGCTGGGCTAGCCTGGCAGTGGAAGGGACTCAGAAGTTTGCTACCAGTATTGCTGCCACTGTACCGGTTCCGTTCGCAGCGTGTGACCTGGCGGCCGGACCTGTCAATGGCACTACAGGATCCTGTACCTCAGTCTCTGGTAATGCACCGATGGTTGGTTTTGTCGCATGGCAGCGTACCTTCGACGATCCGGACAAGAACTATGGCCGTTCGATCGAGCACAGCTTCACGTAGAACTAAGCAACGGCTAATACTACCGCTTAAACGTGTGATACAACCAGCCGACGCCTCCGGGCGTCGGCTTTTTTTTGACCTGACGGAAGATACTTTGCAATGATGAAATACATCACAGTTCATTTGGTGGGTATGTGTATCGCGCTGACCTGCGCGGTGTCCGCCAACGCGCAAACAGTGATCAGGGATGATGACGTCAGTATTTCCAGGGATGAAATGCAACAGATTGTGCGGCGTTGGACACCGGAGATGCAAACAGCGGCGGCCAACGATGCTGAGGTCCGCTGGGAACTTGCGGCAATGACCGTGGCGTCGAAAAAGATCGCGCGGGCGGCCGAGGAAGTTACCCCCGAGAGTGACCCGGAGTTCTACTGGGAGATCAAACTCCAGGTGCAGCAGTTACTGCGCAACCTGATGATCAAGCACTACCTGGATACGCTTGAGATGCCCGATTGGGAGCCCCTGGCCCGCGAGCGTTACGCGGCGGATAAGGACAAGTATGCGCGGGTACCCGAGCGTCGCCTGTCCTCCCATATCCTGTTTGCTTGCCAACCGGGAAATTGCGATAACGAAAAAGTGGTCAGCACGGCCAATGAGGCCCTGGCTGCCCTGGATAATGGCGCCGATTTTGCGGAATTGGTCGAGAAGTACTCCGATGATCCGGGTTCCAAGACCCGTGGAGGCCAGGTGGACTGGATGACCCTTGGCCAGTCTGGCGTGGCTCGCCCGTATACCGAGGGTGTTTTTGCCATAGAGAAGGTCGGGGCGCACTCCGGCGTAATCAGCAGCCAGTTCGGACTGCATATCATTCGACTCGACGGCATTCAGCCGTCTTCCCTCCTGCCGTATGAGCAAGTGCGGGCGCAAATAATTGCCTATCTGGAGGCGGATTACAAAAAGCTGGCGGCCATGGAGTTTGATAAGAGTTTCGGGCCGGCGGGGACCCTTGTGGTGACCGAAGATCTCCTTGACCCGATATTAGCGCCCTATAAGACGCTTGCGGATGACGTCGCGCCGACCGCAGCAGGTACAGACGTTAAAACCGGCGCTGCTGCTAACGCCAAGGTCGACTGATGTGCATCGTGACCGGCTGCACGGAACGCGCCACCAGCGCGGCCGAGCAGCTGGTTAATCTGTGAGTCACTGGCCATTTTTCCTGAACCTGCAGTGGCAGGCAGAGCAAAAGAAGATACACTGAGCCTCCCTTTGCTACCCTGTTTTTAGACATGTCGCACCGACACATTCTCCTGATTGCCGGCATGCACCGTTCCGGCACGTCCGCGCTTTGTGCGGCGCTGGAGCGCTGTGGCGCAAGTTTCGGTGCTGACCTGCTCGACCCCATGGCTGGGGTCAACGAGGATGGGTTCTGGGAAGACGCCGCGGTCGTACAACTGAACCAGCAGCTGCTGGAGCGCCTGGGGGGCACCTGGTTTTGTCTGCCGCCCGGTATTGACCACGTCGACTGGTCCTCTCACGCCCTGGCCGACCTCCAGGAGACTGCGCGAGGGATCCTGGCCCGGGGGTTTAGTGGAGGGCCACTGCACGCTCTGAAGGACCCCAGACTGTGCATAACCCTACCCTTCTGGCTGGCGGCCTGCGCGGCGCTGCAATTACCGTGCACGGTGTGCGTAATCAGCCGTGCACCCCTGGAGGTGGCCCGGTCATTACAAAAACGGGACGGGTTCCCGCTCGGCTACGGCTTGCGGCTGTACGCCCGCTACCGGCGCCTGCTCGCCGGGAATGTGCCACCGGAGGCCATCTACATCACCTATAACGATTTGCTACAGGACCCGACATCCGTCATGCAGGCTCTCGCCCGGACACTCCCGCTGACTCTCCCTGTGGACGGTCTCGCCGGCACGGTTAAGCCCGCACTCAGGCATTACGGTGAGCAGTCCGGGGCTGTGGTGCTGCTGGAAGCAAGGGGCAGGGAAGTCGACTTCCCCGCTTTGGACGGTGCCATTGCGCACGCTTTTCCGGCCGACCAGGTGCTCGCGGAATTCGCCCTGTGCATGGTGGAACGAGGCGAGCAACTGACCCGCCTGGGCGAGGCGCATGCACAGGTATTGGCGACGCTGCAACAGCGTGACGCCGATGTGAACGGTCTCAGCGCGCTGCACCGTGAGGCCTTGGCGACGATCGACGAGAGGGATGCCCAGATAGTGGAGTTTGATCGCAGGCTTGCGGAGACGGGAGCTCACCTGTCACTGGCGCTGGACACACTGAGGGCGCGCGATGAGCAGATCCAGCGCGTCTTCGCTATGCCGGTGATCGGCCGAATATTACGTGCTCTGAAGTGGCTGTATGAAAAACGTTGACGTTATCATCCCGGTTTATGATGGTTATGCAGAGACCGTGGCCTGCCTGGAGTCGGTCCTCAACACCATAGACGCGCTCTGGGCGCGACTGGTTGTCGTCAATGATTGCTCCCCCAATGCGGCCATCACTGCCTACCTGCGCCAGTTGGCTGCAATGCGTCCCGAATTTGTGCTGCTGGAAAATGCGACGAACCTGGGCTTTGTCGCAACGGCGAACCGGGGTATGGCCTATGACGTCTCCCGAGATGTGCTGCTATTGAACAGCGATGTGGAAGTCGCCGGGGACTGGTTACAGCGGTTGCGGGACGCCGCTTATGTGAATGATTCGGTTGGCTCGGTAACTCCATTCTCCAATAATGCCACCCTGTGCAGCTTCCCCAATATCTGTAAAGACAACCAGCTCCTCTTTGGCCTGAGCTGTGCGCAGATAGATGAGAGGTTTGCAGAGCTTTTCAGCGCAGCGGATATTGTCGATTTACCCACGGGCATAGGTTGTTGCATGTACATCCGGCGCGAGTGTATCGAGCGCGTGGGTTTATTTGACGAGCAGACTTTTGGTCGGGGTTACGGTGAAGAAAACGACTGGTGCCAGCGGGCCATGGCCGCAGGCTGGCGCAATGTGCACCTGGCCAATTGCTTTATATATCACAAAGGAGGTGTGAGTTTCCGTGATGAGCAGGACCCGCGCATCGCGCAGGCGATACAGATTCTGGATAAACGTTATCCCAACTATCATCGGTCCATCCAGGAGTTAATCGCCAAAGATCCGGCCAAGGGCTATCGAATCCGGGCGATGCTTGACCTATTTGCCCGGCAAAATAAGCCTAAAATCGCATTTATCTCGCACAAGCTGGGCGGCGGCGCACAGCAGCATATCGACGAACTGGCATCTTTCTACAAAGGTCAAGCACTGTTTTTGCAAATTACGCCAGAGGAGGAGGGGCGGTCAGTCAGGCTGGCAATGTTCGAACAGGGGAGTCGCCTGCAGGATGGCCTGTACTTCGATGTTGAGCGCGAACATGACAAGTTGGTGCAGTTGTTGATTGCATTGGGAATTGGCCGTGTCCATTTTCATCATACCATGGGCCTTAATCCAAAACTCTGGGTGCTCGCGACGGATTTGGGTTGCGCTTATGATCTGACCATACACGACTACTACCTGGTGAATGGCAATCCGACGCTAACAGATGCGCAGGCGAGGTACGTGCCCGATTCCGCCAGTGATTTTGATGCGCGCTGTGCACAGCACTACCCCTTGCCGCCCGCTGTTGACGCTGACCACTGGCGGCAGAGTCAACGCTTGTTGGTGGAAAATGCAACCCGGGTCATTTTTCCATCGGAGGATTGTCGGCGGCGCTTCCTTGCGTTCTACGAGGTAAAGCAATCCTCGGTGGCCTGGCATCCCGACTATTATTTGTCACAGCCGTACCCTGCGCCAACCTGGAGTTATCGCGCAGACCGTCCGCTGCGAGTGTTGGTGCTGGGAGCGATTAGCCGGGAGAAAGGCGCGCAACTGCTGGAGGAGACTGCCTCATCCCTGCGCGGTGAGAACATCGAGTTTCACCTGTTGGGCTATGCCTATCGTGCGCTGGCGTCATCTGTCATCACCCATGGCCCTTATGCCAACAAAGATGTGTATGCGCTGGTGGGGCGGATCGAGCCTGATATCGTCTGGTTCCCCGCCCTGTGGCCGGAAACCTACAGCTACACCCTGAGCATCGCCTTGCATTTGGGGCTTCCTGTGGTCGTTCCGGATATTGGTGCTTTCATGGAGCGCGTAGCGGGAAGGGCGCTTACTGTAGTGCAAAAATGGGATAGCACCGGAGAGGAATGGAGAGAGTTCTGGCGTTCGCTTTCGGTTGCTGGAGTGTCTGCCTGGAAATTCCCTGGCGTCGGGTGGTGATCCCGTGGAATCGCGAGCAGCGGTTAACTTTTACCAGAGGGAGTACTTGTCCCCTGTTGCGCCATTGAGTGGTGAGCTCAGTCCTGAACTGCGCAATGCCATTGTAAAGAATTACAGTGTGGGTTTACCGGCGCTGAGTCGCTCGGAACGACTCCTGGCCTGGATTTGGCGGCTAAGCCGCACTGCATTCTTCTCGGCGCTTGTTTCGTTGATACCTTTCAGGGCGCAGCAAGCACTCAAGCGCCGTCTGTCATCGCGCCCCATGCACGACATAGTGCGCAATCAATAGTTGAGTTTAACAGAAGGCCAAATGGCTACAATTTATCTACATATTGGCGCGCCCAAGACTGCCACCTCCACGCTACAAAGTGTCTTGGCCAGCAATTATGACCGCTTACTCAAGGGCGGCGTCCTGTACCCGCGCACCATGAGAAGCGCTGACGCTCACCATGTGCTTGCCTGTGATTTGATTGATAAACACCAGGGGGGTCCCATGCCCGATGTGTGGTATGGCTCGCAGCCTCGAGGTCAGGCATGGGAGTCCTTGCAAGCGGAGATAAAACAGCATAAGAGTGCTATAGATTCGGTAGTCATCAGTTCCGAGTTATTCTTCGGACAGGGTAAGAATCTTTCATCAATACTGGCAGACGTTTCTGCCTACCTGCGCGGACACGAAATCAAGGTCATTGTTTACCTGCGCCGGCAGGACCAACTGTATAGCTCTTTTTACAATCAGGATGTGAAAGGGGTGAGGCAGTGGGCCAACAGCGCATACCAATTTTACGAGACTCACCAAATATTCGAGAGCGATTACCATAGCATGTTGGGTGTGTGGAGTAAGGTATTTGGAAAAAAGCAAATTATCATCAGACCCTTTGAGCCAGGGCAGTGGCTAAATGGCGATATTGTCCAGGACTTCTGTGCCTTGATTGATGTTGAAGCGTTTACCTCCGTATACACGGACCAGAATGAAAGTCTTGGTGCTATCCAGCTCTATGTTAAGCGCTGTCTGAATAAAATTGGCTTTGACAAGCAGGGCAACGATACGGTGCTCGCAGTACTTGCAAAAATTTATCCGGAAGAGCCGGCCAAGGGCTGTCTTTATGTGCACAGGGGGCTTTACCGAAAATACCGCGAGCAATGGCTGCAGGTGAATGACGCACTGTCTGAGGATTACCTGGAGCACAAGCGCTTGTTCAATCAGCCCATTCCTGAACCGCAGGATCTGGAGTTGTATAAAATCAATCCTCTCGGGGTAGTGGACTATGTGCAAAATATGGTCAAATTTTTCAGGACGGATAATTATCCAGAGTATCGGCAATTATTTGCCAAAGCGACCATCCTGGTACTTGCCGAGCAGGACCTGTGGCATGCTCTGGATGCAGGCAACCGGACTATCCTGTTGGGATGGGTTTGAACAGCATTGAGTAGCGAGACAGTGCATTGGCGGCAAGCCATCCTGAACCGGCGCATGCTGATTTGCATTTTTACCGGGTTTGCTTCCGGTATGCCGCTCTACGTACTTTTTCAACTTGTCCCCGTCTGGCTCCGCGAAGGTGGCGTATCTCTGGCTGAAATCGGGCTGTTCTCCCTGATAGGAGTTCCTTACACCTGGAAATTCCTGTGGGCACCCCTCATGGATCGCTATGTGCCTCCTATCCTGGGGCGGCGCCGTGGCTGGATGCTACTCACCCAGATTGCACTCGTATTTTCAATTGGCGTGCTGGGCATGTTCGAACCTGCCCAATCGACCTGGCTGATCGCCTGGTTGGCAGTGGCTGTCGCCTTTTTTAGTGCGAGTCAGGATGTGGTACTGGACGCCTACAGGCGAGAGATTCTCGCGGATGAAGAGTTGGGCATGGGTAATGCCATCCATGTACAGGCTTATCGTATCTCCAGCCTGGTGCCCGGTTCGTTGTCCCTGATCCTGGCCGATCTGCTGCCCTGGTCAAGTGTGTTCTGGATTACTGCTGGCTTCATGTCCGTGGGGGTGATGATGAGCCTGATGGTATCCGAGTCTGATTCCGAGCTGCCGGCGTCATCCGGGCTGCGCGCAGCGCTGGTGGCGCCGTTTTCTGAATATCTGGGTCGTCGGGGTTGGTCCGGTTTGCTGCTGGTATTATGTTTCATGTTTCTCTACAAGATCGGTGACAATATGGCCACGGCGCTGTCCATGCCGTTCTATCTGGAAATGGGATTCAGCAAGACAGAGATTGGGCTGATCGCCAAGCATGCGGCTTTGTGGCCAGCTATATTTGGTGGCCTGGTAGGTGGCCTGATTATGGTGCGCGTGGGTATCAATCGCGCCCTGTGGCTTTTTGGTGTGGTGCAGCTGGTTAGCATACTTGGCTTTGCCCTGCTTGCCAGCACCGGCCCCGAGTTGTGGCTGCTCGCTACAGTGATCTCCTTCGAATACCTGGGGGTGGGAATGGGTACGGCAGCCTTCACCGCTTTTATCGCGCGCGAGACCAGCAAGACTTTCGCCGCGACCCAGTTCGCCCTGTTTACTGCGCTGGCGGCGGTGCCCCGGACGTTGGCGAATGCCAGCACGGGAATCATTGTGGAGCGCATCGGATGGGTTGATTTCTTTCTGTTGTGTACCGTGCTGGCCATCCCGGGGCTGTTGCTGTTGGTCTGGGTCGCCCCCTGGAAAAGTCAGCCGTCGACAGCGATTGCCGAGCGATAGCTCAGGCCCGCCTGTGCCATCGGCGCGGAGTTGATTTTTTGGGGACCCCGTCACCGTTGCTGCAATAAATCAGAGTTGCCATAGTTATTACAAATAGGTGAAGATACACCGACTGACTAACAGTAATGGTAATAAGTGTAGGGAAAATGAAGCAGTACCGTATATTCCAGTGTAGTGGATGCCCATAAGATGGGGGAGCGGGCGGTGAATGTGTTGAGTCTCAAAGCGCCTCAGAGGGTAGTCGCTATACTTGGTATGCATCGCAGCGGTACCAGTTGCCTGACGGGAACACTGCAGGAAGCGGGCCTTTTTCTGGGTGATTGTCACACCTGGAACAAGCATAACGAGAAGGGCAATCGGGAGAATCAAAAATTCGTCGATTTGCATGATGCAATCCTGGAGGCGAATGCGGGTGCATGGGATGCGCCTCCCACCAGAGTGACCTGGAGCGCTGAGCACATTGCCGCGGCAAAGCAACTTCTGGCAGACCACGCCGGAGAATCCAATTTTGGATTCAAGGATCCAAGAGCGCTGCTGGTTCTTGATGGTTGGAAAATGCTGTTTCCAGCGATTGAGTTTGTCGGCATCTATCGCCACCCTAATGCAGTTGCCAAGTCTCTTGAAAAACGCAGCAGTAAGTCCAGGGATGAATCGCTGAAATTGTGGTATGCCTATAACAGCATTCTCTATCGGGAATATAAGAACAAGCCGTTTCCAATACTTGATTTTGATGATGATGAGGCGGTATTGGATGAGAAAATTTTTCGTGTCGCTGGCAAAATGGGTTTGTCACATCAGAGCGGAGAAGAGAAGTTCTATACGGCGGACCTGCGACATAATGATGCGAGTGGGTGGCCCCTCCCTTCCGTGGAAAGTCAGGCGTTTGTACAACAAGCTGAAAAAAGCCGGACTGTGACCGGTGGTAGCCGAGTGTTAAATCGTATACAACAGGGCATTCGTCGATTTATGTGGAAAAGACAAAATCGAAGTGAAGTCATTGTCAGCTTTGTCCTGATTGTCTACGACATGCCGGCTCAGGCCCAGAATACCGTGCGGTCACTGCTCCCCGATTATCAACTGGAGTTACGCTCGCAGGATTATGAAGTCCTCATTGTAGAAAACGAATCTGCGAATACGATGTCACGAGAGTTCCTTGATACATTGCCTTCCAATTTTTCTTATCATCTGCGGAAGGAAACTCAGCCTACCCCGATTCACGCGATCAACTATGGCATAGAGCAGCGCGAAGGGCGACAATATCTGTGTGATGATTGATGGCGCTCGCCTGTTGACGCCAGGAGTCGTCAAAAATACGATTCTTGGGCATCGTATTTCAGCTCGCGCAATCGTAACTGTTCCCGGATATCATCTGGGTTTTGAATTGCAGCAAAAAGCAGTCGGCAGCGGCTATGATGTCGAGCAGGAACAGGCATTGATGCGCTCGATATCCTGGCCTGAAAACGGTTATCGATTATTTGACATATCCTGTTTCAGTGGCTCATGTGCTCACGGTTTTTATCTGCCGCATAGTGAAAGCAACTGCATTAGCATGCCGCGGGAGATTTGGGAAAGCCTCGGCGGTTACGATGTACGCTTTGATATGCGCGGTGGAGGGCTTGTGAATCTCGATCTCTATAAGAGGGCCTGTGAATATCCCGGAATAACGCACGTTTTTCTGCATGGAGAGGGAACATTCCACCAGTTTCATGGAGGAGTAACTACCGGTGGCGAGGATTCTGCAGACGAGACAGAAATTTATTGATGCAATCAGGGAGCAGTATCGACAGATTCGTGGACAGCAACTTTGCGAGTCCAGAGACTAATCCGATTTATCTGGGCGAGTTATCCGATTCAGGTACAGAAATTTGTACATATTTCTGTCTAACAAAAAAATGGAAAGACTGAAGAATACTGCCGAGACAACTGATGTTTCGGTCCCGATTTTGGATAACTGAGAGGTTAATAGGAATCTATGAATAATGGTATATATTTCCCGCCGTCACTGCAGCGGTTTGAGCCGAAACGGATGGTGTTCAGTACCTGGGTTGATCATCTGCCATTTGCATACGATCTTGTTGCCGCCATTCGCCCCAAATTGATTGTGGAACTTGGTGTGTATAACGGACTCTCTTTCTTCACATTTTGCCAGTCGATGGTTGAACACAATATCGATGGAGTTGCCTACGGTGTCGATTGTTGGGAGGGCGACGAGCACACTGATGCCTATGATGATTCCATCTACAACGATGTGAGTGATCATGCGCGTGAGCACTATCGTGGAAACACCTATCTGCTGCGTATGTTTTTCAATGAAGCGTTGCAGCATTTTAATGAAAACTCATTGGATTTACTCCACATCGACGGCCTGCATACCTATGACGCAGTCAAGGAGGATTTCACCAACTGGTATCCCAAGGTGAAGCCCGGGGGTATCATTTTGTTTCATGATGTCATGGCTAAAATCAAGGATTTTGGTGCCTGGAAGTATTTTGAAGAGCTTGAGAATGAGCACGATGATGTGTTCAAGTTCAATCACGGCTTTGGCCTGGGAGTCATAAGGAAGCCGGGGGGTGAGCCCAGTAATGAGCCACTTTTGCATCTGCTATTTTCCAAAAATGAAGAGACAGAAAAGCAGCTGCGCCAGTTCTATGTGCACGCCGGACTCTTTTTGGAAGCGCGTCGTCAGGCCACTTTTTGGCGCCAGGCCCGAAAGGGAGGCAAGAAAGGCGGGCAGGGTAAAGATAAGTCTCCCGAAGCAGGAGATGGCTAGGAGAGCCTGTTCGCTATCTCGCCCAAATATTGTTCCAGATCAAGAAAGTATCGTGTGTGTCCCATATAGACTAAGCCGTGGCAGAAAGTATAAAACGAGTAGACTAGTGTGGTGATGAGAGACAATCTGAAATGATGCATAGGCAAGTCTGTAAAGCTATGTTGGAGTAGGTATTTATGGCATTTGACAGAGCTTTGGGTAGTGTGCAGGATAATCAAATGAACGCCAATCACGATGTCCTTAGTCAGGCCAATCAACTCGTCGAGGAGGGCAACTATCGGTCGGCTATTGCATTATTGGAGCAGGCCGGAAGATACGATGATAATGCGCTGGCACAGCGGCTGATCGAGTTGCGTATACAGGCTTATCCGAAAGTAAAATGGCCGGAGCCTCATGGTAACTGGCCTCCGGCACACGACAATCGCTTCGCATCCGTCAAGGGCTTTCCAGAGGTTGAATTTGAAAAGCTGGATGCAGATGCTTTGAAAGCCGGAATTTTGGGAAAAGGCGGCCTGATTGTCCGGGGATTAATGCGTCCTGAAAGAATTGAAGGAATGCGTAGGAATATTGACCGCGTGTTGCAGGGCAGGATGGATTTGGCCAACGGCGAACCCGGCGCTGATGTTAATCCCTGGTACCGAAGGTGTTCCAGTGTGCAGGGTGGTCCCGCGCAGTTTCGTGGCGGCGAGCGCTATACCAATATAGGTTCGGTATGGAGCGTTGACAGTCCCCCCATAGCGTTTCAGCTTATTGAGTATTATCGCGAAATTGGACTGCATACACTATTGAGCAACTATTTCGAAGAAGATCCGGTTCTGTCAGTGCGCAAGTGGGTGGTACGCTGTGCAGCGCCGAACAATGGAGCTTCTTCGGGGTGGCATCAGGATGGCTACTTTCTGGGGGACGCTTCCACTATCCGAACCGCGAACCTGTGGATCGCGCTGACAGACTGCGGTGGTGATGCGGAAGCCCCTGGTCTGGAGATTATCGCCGGCACTGAGAGGAAGATATATGAGACCGGTACCCGTGGCTCCCCTTTCAATTGGACAGTGGGTCAGGAACTTGTCGACGAAATAGCTAAAACTAATCCCGTACTGTGCCCCAAATTCAATGCCGGTGATGCCCTTTTCTTTGACCACTTCAATTTGCATAGGACTGGTTTCGGCTTAAACCATACGAAAAATCGCTATGCGATAGAGTCCTGGTTTTTTGCCGGATCAACAGCGCCGCTGAAGCAGCAACCGGTGGTGTTCTAGTATGACAATTGAAAGTATGTCCACTAGTGGAGCAACGCTGGAGCTGGATTCTTATCGCGATGTCCTTGCGCAGGTTGAAAAGTTGGTTGGGGATGGCGATTATGAATCGGGTGTTGCCCTGTTGCAAAAGGTAGCCCGAGCCAGCGGCAGTGAAGATCTGATGAGACGCCTGATCGAACTACGCGTTGAGGCTTTTCCCAAACTGGCCGATAAAATAACGCTGGAGCCCATGTACGAGGCCAATGAGTTATTGGGCAACCCCAGCGCCCTGCGTGACCGGTTTGGATCAGATGGTTATCTTTTCTTTCGTAACATCGTCCCTGTAGATCTATTGCAGGAACTCCGGAACCAGATAACCGCGGTTCTAGCCGAGTTGGGCTGGATAGAAGGAGGGCAGGAGCGAATGAAGGCTAAGGCCGTATGCCGGCCGCGCCGAGAGGGACAGCCCAAATTTTTCGAGGCACATGATCGCATTGTAAAACTCGAAGCCTTCCATAGCCTGGCGCACGAAACCAATCTAATGAATGTGATGCGACAGGCCCTTGGCGATACCGCCTTTCCTCACCCGCTGAGTATTGTCCGGCTCATTTTTCCTGATAGTCCGGAACTCGCCACACCGCCGCATCAGGACTTCCCCAACAACCAGGGTACTCCTAACCTTACCGCCGCCTGGATTCCGTTGGGGGATTGCGCAATCAAAGATGGATCGCTGGCCATTATGGAGGGTTCGCACAAGTATGGCGTGCTTCCTTTAAAGTTTCATCTCGGAGCGGGGAATCGACGTGCTGTCCTCAGTGAGGAAGTGCTGGCGTGCCGTTGGGTGGGTGCGGACTTTAAGGCCGGGGATATCGTGCTCTTCCCCTCCTTGACAGTGCACAAGGCCATGGAGAATCACAATCTGGAGCATATGCGGCTGTCCGTGGATTTTCGCTATCAACTGGAAGGTGAAGCCCTCACCAAGGGATGCCTTAAACCACATTTTGAGCGTGTCAGTTGGGAAGAAATTTACCGGGATTGGAAATCGGATAAATTGAAGTATTACTGGCAGGATAAAGACTACGTTGAAGTCCCCTGGAATGCAGCTTTGCATGAATTACCAGAAGGCCATGTCGATGAAGCCTATGAGCAGCAGCTTGCGTATAACATCGCATTAACGCGCCGCAAAGAAGGCCGGTCTGCGAATGATCAGGAATGACATGGCGCAAGCGGCGCTGAGCATTGCCTGGGGATTGCCACATCAAAAAAAACCGGGACTTTTGTTTTGGTGCTACCAGGCCAGCGGTATCTGGTTCTTTGGGAAACTTGACGCCCCAAAAAACCAGGTTTCTACTGCATAGCGCAGCTTGGTAAAGTCTGTTCGGTACTGGGTTCGATGCAAGTAAAAATGGTCGAAAAAAAACGCATCCCCCGCCTTGAACACAGGCATTAGTGGTTGGTTTTCTGCAAATCGGCTGGACACTTGTGCGTCACTAACCGACCAATCGAACTGCGCGCCTTCGGCCGAAGCAAGACTATGGAGTCTCAGTGGTACGACATCCATCCCTGGGGCGCCCGTCTCACCACCACATTCATTAAGTGGCATCCACATATTAATGCTATTGAGATTGGTGCCCATAAAAGCCCCGTCCTGATGCCACCCGGCCTCAGCCACAGGCAGTTTGGAGCGCCTTAGAACCCACTTCTTGACAGAGAGACAGGGTGGCTCGCCCAGGTACGCGCCCACCAATTCTTTCAGTCCGTGTGCTTCATAGAGCAGTAACAACGCTTCGGCAACGCTGGGGGCCTCGACACACATGGCAGACCCTGATTCGCGGTGAAAACTTCTGGTGTTGCCAAGCTCCTTATCCTTTTTGGGCATGATGCTACTGAGATTGTTGGGCGGGTTGAAATAGGTAGAAACCGGGTTGGTGGCTTTGGGATCTGCACAAGCATCAATGACCCTGTCAGCGGCTGTGATCAGTGTGTCCATTGTCGTCCTGGAAAACATATTGCGGACGATGAGGGCGCCGTGTTTGGCCACAGCGGTGCGCAACTGATCTACGGTAAAGTCCTTGGCGTCTATTTCTGGCAGGCAGCGCTGCGCCTGTAGTGCTGCATTAGCCTGTTGATCAACGATAAGTTTGGGGTGTTCAGATGGCTCGCGCGTGCGGTAAGCCTCAATGCGAGTTCCAATTGTGGCACAATCGGCCACGATGTTTCGTGCTTCAAGGGTGGCAAGGCTAAGTTCGAATGTACTCATAGATATTTTCAGTAGCTAAAAACCTTTAGAAGTGTACGTCAATTTTTTTGTCGAGTCGACAGCCACTTTAAAGCGACTCTACAACATTGAAACATTCTACTTCGAATGCTCATATAATCCATCGGAAAACGATTTTTCCTGTGACCATCAGCATGCAGTACAATAGAGTCAACTGAATCATTAGAGTAGCGGTTCCGTCCTGTGTTTGATTTTTCGGCGCTGACAGTAGTGGCGCGACGTTTCGCGTTGGTATTCTCTGCTGTCATCTATTTTATCCCTAGTCAGTTCCGCCAGTACGGAGGAACTCAAACTACCGAATCTCGGTGAATCCAGCACCAGCATGTTTTCATCGGAGTTTGAATACCAGTTGGGTCGCGCCTGGCTGAGCGTTTTTCGTAGCCAGGTCCTCACTGTGGAAGACCCCCTACTCTTCGACTACCTGGAAAACCTCATTTATAAGCTTGTCACCCACAGCAAATTGGAGGACAGGCGCATTGATCTGGTGATTGTGGACAACCCGACGATTAACGCCTTTGCTGTGCCTGGTGGTGTGATTGGTATTCACAACGGGCTGCTTCTTTGGGCTGAGTCCGAGGATGAGCTGGCCACCGTACTGGCTCATGAAATTGCTCACTTGAGCCAGCGCCACTTTTCGCGCGGAGTGGAATATCAGCAAAAACTACAACCGCTGACTCTCGCCGCAATGCTAGCCAGCTTTGTGTTGATGGCAACAGCAGGAGGAGATACCGGAATGGCGGCCTTGTCAGCCACTCAGGCTGCGGCGCAGGATTCGGCGCTACGCTACAGTCGAGCCAATGAGCAGGAAGCAGACCGTATTGGTATGCAGACAATAGTCGATGCGGATATGGATCCACATGCCGCTCCGGCAATGTTTGAGCGCATGTTGCATGCAACACGGTATTCCACCAATAGTGAGCAAATGCCCGAATTCCTGCGCTCCCACCCCCTGTCTGAAAGCCGTGTTGCAGATACGCGCAATCGCGCCAGAAAGTATCCGAAGAAAATCGGCGAACCCGAACTCGACTACCAGTTGATGCGAGCCAGAGTTGTCATTCAGCTTGCCGACACTCCGGAGCAGGCGGTAGCAAGGTTCCGGGGGGAACTGGAGGCCACACCGCGTTCGCGCGAAGCTGCCATCTATGGCTTGGTACTGGCTCTGATCAATGCGGGTCGTGCCGACGAGGCCAGCCTCGAGTTGGATACCATATGGTCAAAAAGTCCTGACCGCCTGGAATACATTATTGCCGATGCCGAAATTGATATGGCACGTAATAGGCCTGATCAGGCCGCAAAAAAACTGGCCCAGAGGTTGCAACTGTCCCCCGGCAATCACCCCCTGACGATGAGCTATGCGACCGCACTGATGAAGAATCAACAGCCGCACATTGCCGAGGAAGTGCTGCTGGCGCAAAGTAAGCGCAGGCACAATGATCCGGGTATTTGGTATCTGCTGGCGGAGGTGCAGGGCCTGTCCGGTAACATCGTAGGGTTACACCAATCGCGGGCAGAATACTTTATCCTGAATGGCGCCTTGGATGAGGCAAAAAAGCAACTCACCTATGCTCTTAAGTTAACGCGTGATGACTTTCCTGCTTCGGCCAAGATAAACCAACGTCTGGAGGATGTAGCGAGAATGCAGGAACAGATGGAAGAGTTGTAGGTTGAACGTGCAATTGTCACCAGTGCGGAAAAATCTCAGGCGTTGCCCTTTACAGTGACCTGCAGTTCCCTGGCAAACTCGAGCATGCGACGCAAGGGTATCATAGCCCGTTCGCTGATTGCGGGATCTACAATTATCTCATTGTCATCGCGCGTAAAGACCTGTGCTAGAGTTTCCAGATCATTCATTGCCATCCATGGACAGTGGGCACAGCTTCGACAGGTTGCACCAGCGCCAGCTGTCGGTGCAATAATGAATTCCTTGTCCGGTGCTTGCTGTTGCAACTTGTAAAATATTCCCTGGTCTGTGGCAATGATGAAACGCTTGTTGTCCATTTCGCAAGCGGCTCGAATAATCTGCGTGGTTGATCCTACCCGATCGGCCAACTCCAGCACTGCGGTTGGCGACTCGGGATGAGCCAGTACCGCAGCATCTGGATAAACGCGCTTTAAGTCGGCGATGCCGCGTGCTTTGAACTCCTCGTGCACGATACATGCACCGTCCCACATGAGGATATCCGCACCGGTCTGGCTACGTACATAGTTCCCCAGATGCTGGTCAGGCGCCCAGATTATTTTTTCGTCCTGGTCTGCCAGATGCGCGGCGACATCCAGGGCAATGCTTGAAGTGACAACCCAGTCGGCTCTGGCTTTTACTGCTGCCGAAGTATTGGCATAGACCACGACCGTGCGTTCAGGGTGTTGGTCGCAGAAAGCAGAAAATTCCTCGATTGGGCAGCCCAGATCCAGCGAGCAGGTTGCCTCCAGGGTTGGCATCAGGACCCGCTTATGTGGAGTGAGTATCTTGGCCGTTTCGCCCATGAACTTTACCCCTGCTACCACTAGTGTGCTGGCTGGGTGATCGCGGCCAAATCGCGCCATTTCCAGAGAATCCGAGACGCAACCGCCGGTTTCCTCTGCCAGCGCCTGGATCGCGGGTGCGGTGTAATAATGCGCCACCAGGACAGCATTTTCCCGCTCCAAGGTCGTCTTGATCTGGTCCTTCAGCGAACGCTCCTGTTGTGCAGTCAGCTTCTTTTGCTCAGCGTGGTCCAGATGGTGCTGCACCTGCGCTCGGATGGTTTCCAGTTTGTCGGATGCTAGGCTCATACGCGGATGTAATGCGTGAAAAAATGAAGGGCAAGTCTAGCATAGATTGGCAAGGTGTTAATTCACGCGCATCCTGACAGGCCACTCGTGTTCAGGAGAGAAACCCTTGGTTGAATGCGATTGAATCAGTCCCCGTCGCGCAGATGTCAGAACGATCAAGGACATTCCGTGCCAGCAGGATCAGTCCTTCAGCCAGTCCGGCCAGTCGTTATTGATACTGGCAGTCCATTGGGGTATGCGGCGCTCAATATAGGCCATGCCACCCTCGACGGCATCAGGGGTGGACATGGTATGGATGAGGGCGAGAGTCTCGAACCTGGCTAACTCCCCCGCATCCATGGCCAGCCCACGCCAGAGCAAGTGTTTGTGCAGTCCCACGGGTAAAGGGGCACAGTTGACGCAAATATCTCGAGCAATCTCCAGAGCTGTTTCCAGTACCTCCTCTGACGGTACGCTGCGACCCGCCAGACCCAACGCAACGGCTTCCTCACCTGAGAGTCGTGGCGCGCGCACCAATAGCTCAAAGGCCCGCTCAAATCCCACCAGTCGCGGCAGCACATACTCAATGGCAAAATCCGCAACTACACCGCGCCGCGACTGCAAGAAGCCATATTTACCTTCCTTGGCAAAGACGCGCATATCCGCCTGAACAGCCAGACCGAGTCCGGCACCTATGGCATGGCCATTGCAGGCTGCAATCACTGGTTTGCGCACTTCCCAGGCCTGCATACTCAATGGGCAAGAGCTAACCGCCACCCTTTGTGCAGCTCCATCGAACGTACTGCCACCCCCGCTCATATCCGCGCCGACACTGAATGCCGTACCGGCACCCGTTATAACCACCACGCGGATATCATCGTCCTCATCGCAGCGGCGATAGGCTGCCCCCAGCCCTTCAATAATGGCGCTGGATAGGCTGTTATTGGCTTCGGGGCGGTTAAGTGTGATCACTGCTATCCCGTCCGCGACGTCCAGTGTGAGCTCTTCGTTCATGGAATCCCCGTCAGATTGGTGCGCCCCTAGCCTAATCTATCCCCTCTTTCAGGCAATAGTGGGAGAGCTTATAAATCACTACGACGTTGTGACGTCCGCCGTCCCACATTTGCTATGCCGCTTTGAGCCGTTTAGCGGGATCTCTGGATCGAGTAGCAAGGGGTTTGGTAATTTTAAATAAACATTTACTAGAATTTCACTCAGTAATTCCGTATAACTTCATGTTATATAAAGAATAAGCTCTGCATTACATTCGGACCATAAAAGGGATAACCTGACTAACGAGTGCGTCGCAATCGCCAGTGTAAATCGGTTGAGTAGCCAGGAAACAAGCGTGGAACAGCACACAGTACTGATTATTTCCGAGAATAAGACCGACCACCTTGTTATTTCTGCGTGCCTTGAACGCGCAAGGCCAGCGAGATTTCACCTGGCTTCCCTGGAATCCATGGAGCGACCGCTGGAGGCGCTACTGGACCCCATGATAGATGTCGTGATTATGGCCCACGGCCCCCAGACAGAGTATTTACTGCGACTGGCCAGCAAGAATGATGCAGCGGCACCACTGATTCTGCTGCTGGATGAGGCTGACCATAGCACGATCACTCAGCTGCGTGAACTGGGTGCGCAGGACTACATTATTCGCGGGCAATTGCAGGATGCGCTGGTACACCGCATTCTCGATTACAGTATCCAACTTAAACAGGCCAGAGAACAAATCCGGCAGCTATCCAATCGCGATACACTGACCGGTGCACTCAACCGGGTCGGCTTTCGGGCGCACCTGGAACGCGCCATGGGCCGCTCCGAGCGCTATGGCTTTAATACGGCACTCCTGTACATCAATATCGACCAGTTCGCCAACATCAATGACCACTACGGTGAAGCCGACGGCGATGTGATGATCAAATCTATATCGCGGCGTCTGATCAATAAGATGCGCAGTACAGACAGCATCGCGCGTCTCGGTGGTGATGAGTTTGCCGTGGTGCTTGAAGATGTGAGTTCCGCGGCCGATGTTGAACTCATCGCGGAGAAAATGCTCAAATCCATCTCTGCGCCCATGATCCTCAGCGAGCAGCAGGTAGCCGTTGAAGCCAGCATCGGGGCGGCGATTTATCCTGAAGACGGAACTGAGTTTTCTGACCTGGTGGAACACGCCCGCAGCGCCATGCAGCAGGCCAAAAGCATGGACGGTGGCCGCTTCATCCGCTACTCGGAAAGACTTACCTTTGATATCTCCGGCAACAGTTCACTTTCGGCAGAGTTGCGCACGGCGGTACGTAAGAACCAATTTGAGTTGCATTACCAGCCCCGCATAGACCTGGCCACCGGGCATCTGGTGGGGCTGGAGGCATTGTTGCGCTGGAATCATCCAGAGCGTGGTCTGGTATTACCGGGGGAGTTCATTTCCGTCTGCGAAGATATGGGATTAATGAAAACCATAGGCTACCAGGTGATTCAACATGCATGTAGTGCACAGGTCTGGCTGAAGGAACAGAACATGCAAAATGTGGATGTTGCTGTGAACATTTCATTTTCCCAGATCCAGGACGATCGTTTTGTGGAAATTGTCAAAGATATTATTTCCCGCAGTGGTGCGAACGCCGCGCGCATTGAATTCGAATTAACCGAATCCACCATCCTGAAAAGCCCTGGTGGAATCAAGGCACGCATGGACGAACTCCGGGAGCTGGGTATTTCCTTCTCATTGGACGATTTCGGCACCGGATTCTCCCAGCTCACCCACCTCACTGAGCTACCCATTTCAGCTCTGAAGATCGACGCCTGTTTCGTGCGTGATTTGCCTTACAACGAGCATCAGGAAGCGGTCTGCACCATGATTATTGAAATGGGTCGTCGTCTGGGTATGCTGGTTGTAGCAGAGGGAGCTGAAACGCATGAGCAGATCGAATTTCTGCGCAATCACCACTGCCATCAAGTGCAGGGCTTTTACTACAGTCCAGCAATACCCTTGCAGAAGCTCCCGCGCTTCGTGCAGGAGCAGGGTCTGAAGCGTCGCGGTCAGTTATTGTCCTGACACCAGGATCGGGCTACTTGTAGGCAAGGCGGTTTCTTCCGGCCTTTTTTGCCTGATAGAGTTTTTTATCGGCCGCTGCAATCACCGCATCCGCGTCCGGATGCTCGGCGCTGCGCGCCGCTAACCCCGCACTGATAGTCACTGACACCTGATTGCTTCCCAGGCGTGTGGCGCCGCGCTTGCGGGAACCGTCTTTGGCGCGCACTGGGCGCAGGTTGCGATTCCTGATAGACATGGTGTAAGTAGCGATTTCCTCTCTGACTCGCTCCAGGGGTTCAACAGCTTCTTCGACAGTCCTCCGCGGAAATACGACACAGAATTCTTCGCCACCATAGCGGTAAGCGGTACCACCTCCGCTCACACGGCGGATTCGGGACGCCACCAGTTTTAGTACTTCATCACCCACATCGTGACCATAGGTATCGTTGAATCGCTTGAAGTGATCGACATCCAGCATAGCAATAGTGAAAGTGCCGCCTAACATTTTCAGTCGCTCATTCAGTGCTCGACGCCCCGGCAACCCGGTTAACTCATCGCGATAGGCCATGGCGTGGGAACTGCGTAACAGTCCCCATACCAGGCAGAGTGCTGCGGCGGTACACATTGCGACGGAAATATGCTTCCACATGGATCAGTGCAAGCGCCAGATATAGTGACAGAAACGCGCCTAATAACGCAGCTTCAACCTCTTCATTGCGCACACACAAAAGGGCTGTGCCGACTAATGCGACCAACGCGACCAGCAAGGTGGCGCCAAAGGACAGGACGTAACTCCGTCCAGGGTGTGGTGTGTAATAACTCAGCGTCGCTTCATTGATCTGAGTTAACCAAGGGCCTAGCTGTACGCAGATAAGCCCCAGCAAAATCAGCGCAAGGAAAAATCCAAAACCAAAGAGATTCCAGATTCCTCTCTCGGGTAGAAGCAGCAGATAGAAAGTGAGAACCGGTAATGCCAGGCTCAATGCCAGATATGCCCGCAATGCATCCGGTTGAGACAGGCTGACCTGCAAAAAACGCTGAATTGACCAGTAGAAAGCAGCCACGCCAAATGACGCCAACATCAGCCGGCAGCGATTGAATTGATAGGCCATAAGTACAGCCACCAGACAAAACAGATAGGGCAATTTGTCGAGAATAACACGCGAATCACTGCCCAGCAGATCCATGTAGACTCGGCTAAAATAGGCCCCGCTGATCAGCGTAGCCGGCAGTAAGATCTTTAATAGTGCCGCTGGATACAATTGCATCGCGCCAGTCTTATCTCCCCCGCGAACGGTACACTGACATTTGGCCTACCCTGACCTATGCCCTCTGGTTCTTATTCGCACTAGTCGCGAGCTCTGAGTAATGATAGCCTACAAACACCGCTAGACGCATTACCTCCTGCAGCAAATGTCGAGTACGGATCTCATACGCCAAAAAGCCAAAATTCTCGTCGTTGACGATGATCAGAATGTCCGCTTCCTCACGCGTCAGTGCCTGGAAGCGGAAGGTATGATTATTGTCGAAGCCTCCAATGGATTTGAGGCGATAGACATGTTCGTGCGTGAAAGGCCAGACCTTGTATTTCTGGATGTGGAAATGCCGGGAATGACAGGCTTGGAGGCTTGTAAGCGCATCAGGGAATTGCCGCAGGGCGAATCGATACCTATTATGATCGTCACTGGATCGGATGATCGTCAATCAATAGACCAGGGTTTTGAAGCGGGCGCGACCCAGTACAAGACCAAACCTGTAAATTGGTCCTTGTTAGGCCGCGACGTGCAGTACATGCTTCGCGCCAGCAGTGCTTTTAACTCACTCAAGAGACAGGAAGATCGACTCCGCTACCTGGCCTACTATGATCCGCTCACCAGTCTGCCCAATAGGCGCAGTTTCAATGAGCAGTTAAGCAGGATTCTCAAGCGCAGCCAGCGACACAAGACGTCCGCCGCACTGCTCTTCATTGATCTGGATCATTTCAAGCGTATTAATGACTCGATTGGTCATGCTCGTGGGGATAGCTTGCTGGTGGAAATAGCCAAAAGGCTAACCATGGAATTGCGGGAAGAGGATGCCATTAATTACTTTTCCGAAAACGGTGAAGATGATGATGATAGCGCTGACGGTGCCATGGAAATTGCCAGACTGGGAGGAGATGAATTCACAGTTGTCTTATCAGATGTATCAGATATTGCTGATATTGAGAAAGTCGCCAGGCGAATCCTTAACACCCTCTCCGAGCCGATTGCCTTGCAGTCTCACAATCCGGTCGTGACACCCAGTATTGGTATTGCGCTTTACCCTCAAGACGGTAAAGATCCCGATACGCTGATTAGAAATGCCGATACCGCGATGTATGTTGCAAAGGCAGAAGGTCGAGCCTGTTATCGTTTTTATAATGAAGATATGAACTCCAGGGCAGTCGAACAACTGAAAATGGAGGAAGAACTGCGCGAGGCCATGCGCAATCAAGAGCTTGAACTGCGTTACCAACCTCAGGTGGACTCCGAAACCGGTCAGGTGGTTAGTATGGAGGCACTGGTGCGCTGGAAGCACCCCACGCGCGGCATGGTATCTCCACAGGAGTTTATACCTGTGGCCGAGAGCACCGGGCAAATCATCGAGCTGGGTGAGTGGGTTATGGGTGAGGTCGCCAGGCACTGCCTGTATTGGGATACTCTCGGACTGAATACGTTTCGTGTCTGTGTCAACATCTCCCCTCTGCAGTTTAACCAGCGTAATTTACCCGAGTGGGTAGCGGACTTTCTTGATCAATCCGGTTTGCCGCCAGGGCGTCTGGAACTGGAGTTGACAGAAAGTGCCATCATGAACGACGCTGAGACCAATATTGCAAAGCTGAGGGCATTAAAGGCACTTGGTGTAGACCTTGCCGTTGATGACTTCGGCACAGGCTACTCATCGCTTAGCTACCTTAAACGTTTTCCCATAGACACTCTCAAGATCGATCATAGTTTTGTTTCTGATCTGGACACCGCGGATGGAGCGGCGATTGTCGATGCCATCCTGGCGCTGGCAAAAACGCTTAAGCTGCGGGTGATCGCAGAAGGCATAGAGAATGAGTACCAGCTCGCGTATCTGGTGGGAAAAGGCTGCAATCTGCTGCAAGGCTTTTACTTTGCTCGACCACTCTATCCCGAAGATGTACCGAATATGCTGCAAACGAATTTTTCCAAACAAATTCACGCGGTCATTGGCACCTGGTTAGGAGAAGAAAATCGATCCTGATGAAGTATTGCATTCATGCGGCAACATTATGGGCCTGGTTACTACTCTCTCTACCCGCACCGGCCGCCGAGCCGGACACACTGCAAGTCCTGTTGCAAGGCTCATCTACAGTGGAAATCACTTCGCTGATCGTTCGCTGGTAGAGAATGCGGGGGGAAACGTCACCCACGATCTACATATCATCAACGCAGTCGGTGCAAGACTTAGTCAGAAGCAGCTGAAGGACGTATTGAAATCGCCACTGGTTACGCGGCATATAGACGACCTTTCTGACACAACGCGGCCCGACAAGGAGCCTGAGGAAGAAGAGGGCTGCAAAGTCAGGGGGCACATCGAACTTGACTTCACCCCGCAAGGCATCCAGTGGCCCCTGTATAACAAGCGACCTACTCCCGCTGCGTTGGAGAGACTGGAGATTGCATGGCCTCCTGCTCTGGGGAGCGTGACGGCGATTTTCGTAGGAGATACACCAGTCCCTCCGGTTCTTTACCAGAGGGCTGCAATAGGCTCATTGAAAATAGACTTCCCTTCTTCCCGCAGGCCTGTGGTGAAGGAAAGGGCTGACCTGAAAGTCGACTTTCAGCCTCCGACACCCAATGCGGCAGACCCACCGCTACAACAACGGGATTTCACGATAAAGGCCAGCTTTGCGGGCGGTTGTTCCACCGATCTTGTGCCGGGTTATGAGAATAACCATGAGGATTTTTATTACAACACTGTGGCGGGGGTAGATGCCCTGCACCTCCAGGGCATCACCGGCAAGGGTGTCACAGTCGCAGTGGTGGATTCCGGATTATGGGAACATGAAGCACTGATGAAGGATACCAAAGGCAGAAACCGGGTGGTCGCCAGGTATGACGCCCTCACAGACACTGTCGGTAACGAGGTGAGTTGATGAAAGCGGTCATGGTACCCATATGGCCAGCATAGTAGCCAACAGTGCTCAGACGACGCAAAATGGCCGTCCAACGGGTGCGTTTAAGGGGGTGGCGCCTGATGCCAGTCTGGTGGCCGTGAAGGTGCTGGACCGCGAGGGGCTGGCCCATGTACTGGAAATCGTGCGCGGCATCCAATGGGTGGTCGATCACCGTGAAAAATACAATATCCGGGTGCTCAACCTGTCTTTTGCCCAAACTCCCAGATGGCCCTACTGGGAAGATCCGGTCGCCCAGGCAGCCATGAGAGCCTGGGCGGATGGGATCGCGGTGGTGGCCGCCGCCGGAAACGAGGGGCCTGACCCTGGAACTGTTGGATCACCTGGTAATGTGCCCTACATCATCACGGTTGGGGCCGTGACTGACTCCTGGACCCCGAACACTCGCGATGACGACTACCTGCCGGACTTTTCTTCGCGTGGACCCACTCAGGAAGGGCATATCAAACCGGATATCGTTGCGCTTGGCGGACATATGACTGGCCTTATTCGTCCGGAGTCGGCCCTTGCCCTGGAGCAACCCGAGGACATGCTCAGAACTGGAGAATTTGTCTTAACTGGCTCCTCGCAGGCCAGTGCACTGGTCTCCGGATTGCTTGCACTGCTGCTGCAGTTGGAGCCTGATCTTACCCCCAATGACCTCAAGTGCAAGTTGGTTACAAGCGCTGAACCCGCGATCAATCGTGATGGAAAGCTCGCATACAGTCCGTTCGAGCAGGGGTACGGTTTAGTGACTGCCACCAGAGCCGTGACCCTTGGTCGGAAGGGGTGTGGAAACCCGGATCTGGAATTGGGGGCTGACATGGAGAACAAAAAGCATTTCTATGGACCCGCGATCGTTGGTGAGGATGGAGGACCCAGCCTGCCAGGACTCAAGGAGATGGTTTCTGCCCAGCCCAGCGAGAACGGCTTGAGTGAAAACCGCAAGTGGGGTGTCAAAGACCATATAGAAAGACAGAACATGCAGTCTTCTGATGTGCTTCCACCTAAAGAGTTTCCCTTTAATTGGCAGGAGCTATATCTGTTGGAGCGGTCCGCCATTGAGGCCCTCTCCAAGGGTGCTTCTGCCGAGCCTATTTTCAATCCAGGATCACTAAGGCGACATAGCGTCAGTGACCCACTCGGGTTAGTGGCCTGCTAGTTCCGCCAAGGCACCTGAATTACCATCCAAATCATAGAGTTATCGAGTACTTTTTACTCGCCAGTCACCAGCTTAAGTGGGTCTGTACCCCACCTACCCCAAAAAGGGCATATAGGTGCCTTCATTTCCCCTGCCGTACCTCGTATAAAAGCGTCAAGCATCCTAGTAAAAGAATGCGAACCAAGTCCCCAGCAGGGGCTCATTGGGAGAACTTAGTCACACATTCCAGACGCATGAATTGAAGAAGGCAGGTAAAAATACTATGAAAACTATCAAGATGATCGGCTATGCGGGTATAGCGAGTGCAGCACTTGCGCTGCTGGTGCCTACCATGAGTATCACGGAGTCGGCACAAGCGCGAACTACGAGTGAAGAGAGCTCAGCTAGCGTTGTACACCGTGTGAGCCATACCTTGGCTGCTGACACGAAGTACACGGCTTCTGTTTCTTCGGGTTACAAGTGGGGTCAAAAGATTGAGGCAGTAAAATCTGACGTGACTTGGGCTGGTGCAGAAGAGCCACAAAGTGGGTATAAGTGGGGCAAATCTAGTGCTAATGTGAATCTGTCTAGCAGCTCAAGCTATGCTGAGCAAGCGGGAAATCCCTGGGGTCGTCGAGACTTCTCCGAGCAAGCGGGAAATCCCTGGGGTCGTCGAGACTTCTCCGAGCAAGCGGGAAATCCCTGGGGTCGTCGAGACTTCTCCGAGCAAGCGGGAAATCCCTGGGGTCGTCGAGATTTCTCCGAGCAAGCGGGCAATCCGCTGGGGTCGTCGAACTTCTCCGAGCAAGCGGGCAATCCTGGGGTCGTCGAGACTTCTCCGAGCAAGCGGGAAATCCCTGGGGTCGTCGCTAAAAAAGGCGAACTCAGCATAGATACGTTCGGTTTTTTCGATAGTCAAATGCCTGCTGGGGCCGCCTTCCCCCAGCGGGCGTTTCTACGTCTGGAAATCGCAGTGTTACACCGCCGCCCGCCTTCGGGTTTAGTGTGTTCCTGCCGGCAAATAGCCTGATTGGTGAGATGTACGGTCGCTGGCCAGATTAATAAGTAGTACATGAAGTTGTTTTGGTGTAATTCTTAACGCCAGCTATCGGCTTGTGCAAAAAGGCATAATCACCTTTCGCAGGGCAACTTTCTATTCTCGTGCGATATCCGTATCTCCTACGCTGCTCCTTACTATTGTTATTGGTAACTAACGTTAGGAAGTCGAATGGACGGTGAATGTTCACCTAGAACACCACCACCCAAGTGTTCACATCCGAGCTTGGAAAAAATACCCTCTCATACTAAGGTAGCCACAAGCTCCAGGGTGAAATGTTATGTCTCATCGCTTTATCTCCACACTTATCCTTGCGTGGTTTGGGTTTATTAGCGCCACGGCAGGTGCCGTCGGCAGGCCCAATCTATTATTAATCACTGTTGATGACATGAGTGCAGACTCTGTCGGCGTATTTGGTTCGAGCGTGCCGGCTATCACCCCTAACATCGATCAACTTGCCCGTGAAGGTCTCAGGTTTGGGCTTGCCCATGTCCAGGTGGCTAACTGTATGCCGTCAAGGAACGTGATGTGGTCCGGGCGGTATCCGCAAAGTAACAAGGTCGAAGGATTCTACCAAGTGTCTGATCCGGGCTATCCGACATTAGCCAATCTGGCAAAAAAGGAGGGATATTTCACAGCAATTCGCCACAAAGTCAAAGACTCCACGCCTTATTACCCCTATGAGTGGGATTTGGTGCTCGATGATGTGCCCGGAAGCGTTAAACTTTACGCCAAAGATGCAAAGTCCTACGGTCTTTCCACGATTCAAGGCATACGCAGCGCGAAGTCAGTCGGTAAGCCCTTTTATCTGTTGATCAATGTCGCTGACCCACATGTACCTTTTTTTGGTCTGAATAAAGCGGGTAAAGATGTAGACGATGGGTTCCCACCTTCCCGTCTATACGGTGCACAGGAGATTTCTGTTCCAGGGTTTCTAACTGATGATCTGGTTGTTCGGCAGGAACTCGCCCATTACTACTCTTCTGTGCGGCGTGCTGATGATGCTGTGGGACAGATTTTGCGCGCGCTGAAGGAATCGGGTGAAGCTGACAATACCCTTGTCATGTTGATTTCAGATCATGGCATGCCTTTTCCCTTTGCGAAAACACAGCTGTACCATCAGAGCACCCGAACCCCGCTGATATTCCGTTGGCCCGGTGTCGTGAAAAAGGATTCTGTCGATAGCAAGCATATGGTGTCCGCCGTTGACATCATGCCGACCCTGTTGGAGGTGATTGGCGCTGAGATTCCCCTGGGTGTTGATGGGCGCACACTACTGCCATTGCTTAAAGGTGGGTCACAGGGCGATCGCGACATGGTTTTCAAAGCGCACAATGAAAATTCGTCTGGACAGCGCAACCCGATGCGAGCGGTCGAAAGCCGACATTTTCTCTATATTTTCAACCCATGGTCTGATGGCAGTCGGGCGATGTTTTCTGCCACGAATGAGACCAGGACCCATAAACGTATGACCGAACTCGCTAGGGATAATCTGCAAATCGCCAGCAGATTGAACTTACTAAAGCACCGGGTCTTGGAGGAATTTTACGATATTCAGAAGGATCCAGACTGTTTGGTCAATTTGATTGCTGACCCTGCCTACCAGCACGAAGTAGAAACCCTCAGGGACGCTCTTGAGGAGTGGCTTCGCGATATGCAGGACCCCACGCTGGCGGCATTCCTTGGTCGCCAGGACCCGAAGGTCCTGGCGGCTTATATGCGTGAGCAGCAGCTTGCTTCCAAAAAGCGCCGGGAATTGAATCGTGCTATATGGAACCGTGCTATAGAAGAGAAGTTGCAAAAAATGGGCGAGCCGTCCAAAGCGGAGCAGTAAGTCCAAATGTTGATGCACACTTCAAAGCCGGGAGAAGTGTTTGCGCACGGCGGTTACATACCGAGTATCGAGGGGATGCGGGCCGTTGCTGTTCTGGTCGTCCTGTTTTTTCATCTGGATATTCCAGCGTTTGAAGGTGGGTATCTTGGTGTAGATCTTTTCTTCGTAATTTCCGGCTTTATTATCACCAGGAATATTCTGTCAGATCTGCACGGCGGCAGTTTTTCGCTAAAAGAATTTTACATTCGTCGCTTTCGCCGTCTTTTTCCTGCACTGCTGGTCTCTGTAATATTAACCCTTGTGGTTGCCGCTGTGATTGTGCCACCGGTCGAGTTGGTGAATACCGCGAAGTCAGCGATTTTTGCTGTGTTCTCACTCGCCAATTTCAATTTCTGGACGGAGTCAGGCTATTTCGACGCTGCGGCTAATACAAAGCCGCTGCTGCATACCTGGTCACTGAGCGTGGAGGAACAGTTTTATCTCTTCTGGCCAGCACTAGTTCTCCTGTTGGCAAATACCTGGCGACGTATGATTGTCGTCGTAGTATTGCTGTTATTGTCGTTGGGTTCAGCGTTGCTATGGCGAAACGACTTTCCGAATGCCATATTTTTCCTGCTTCCTTTCAGGATACACCAACTAATGGCCGGCGCGTTGATTGCGATACTTTCATTGCGTCTGGTGCATAACTTCGCCAACCTCAGCACACTTCTGGCATCCGCTGGTTTCATTGCCTTATCCATGATGCTAAATGGCGGCTACTCACCAGCGATTGGAGCAGCGGCGGTGACTGGTGTTGGCTTTTTCCTGCTGCTTGGGAGAGAGACCGCATTGGCTCAAGCGATATATGGCAACAAATCGATGCAGTGGGTCGGCCAGCGTTCCTATGCGATCTATCTGGTCCACTGGCCCATTATCGTGTTGTTCAAGTATTGCACCGATTTTCAGCTGAATAATGGCGAGAGAGCCGTGCTCCTGGTTCTCTCCATCATCGCTGCAATCGGGCTACATGAGCTTGTTGAAAAGCGTTTTCGGAAGAGAGGCGAGGACACTACTTTCCTCCAGCGCCAAGCATGGCCCGTGACGGTTTCAACATTAGTTGTCACGGTTGTGATTGCCTCGGTCATCTGGAGCCTGGATGGTCTGCCATCTAGAGTCGATCCGCGAATACAGCGAATGGTAGACAGTGTAGACAACGAGGTAGACCAGCGTCGGCTCGCTATCCGATTTGGTCAGTGCAATCTGCACGAGATGCATAAATTTGCTGCATACAACACAGACGAATGCGCTTCGATCGATTCCGCACGCAAAAATGTACTTATCCTCGGCGATAGTATGGCAGCGGATACCTATATGATGCTGTCCCAGACCTACCCCGAAATCCATTTCTCCCAGGCTACGGCAGGTGCCTGCACCGCCGTTCTCAAAATCTCCGACATCGGTGGAAAATATCCCACCTGTGAAGCATTTAATGATTACAGGTTTTCCAAGTTGATCGATTTGGACATGGACCTCATTGTTCTCGCATCAATCTGGAATGAAGACAGAATTCAGCCTCTGAAAGAGACTGTAGATTACCTGCGCTCGCGAGGCAAAAAAGTGCTGGTTATTGGGCCGCGGGCCCACTTCCAGGGCGCCATTCCCTTGCTGATTTCCAGAGAGGCGACCCTCGATGCGATAAATGACCGGTTGCATGATCGTGTCATCCAGGACTTTGCGCTGCTGAACCAGATGCGAACCGCCATGCCCGATGTGGAGATTCTGGATATAGGTGCTATACAGTGCGCGCCAGGTTGTGATGTCGTCGAGGGTGATCAACTGCTTTACATTGATGAGAGGCATTTCACCAAACTGGGAGCCAAACGGGTTGGTGATCGAGTTAGAGAGTCCTTTGATCTTCTGGGATTTATTAACTCCGAGCCAGGTGAGAAGCGCTGAAAAGCCATTCTCCAACCACCTGATTGAGCATAGTAATTAGGAGTTTCATGCGGACAAGTTGAGCGTACGCAAGACCATCACTCATCCGTGTCTACCCCTGTGCTCGATGGCCGATACCAGATGGAGGACGTATAGGCCCGTTCCTGAATAGTATCCGGCTGTTCCGCCGCATGCTCGATACCCAGGGCAATCGCATCCAACAGCGAGTGGCGGGCGGTGGGTATTTGCAGAACCCTGACGTAGTAGAATGCGGGCTGGCTCGAATCAAACTGCGGGTCTGCCCAAGTGGTGGCCAGTTGTGCTGCGCCTATACTGTTGTCTACCTTGCCGGTCTTCAGGTTCACTGTGTTGCCCACGGCAGGCAGGCTGCCGTCGGGGTTTAACTGGCGATCATCGGACCAGGCGACATTGAAGACCTTTTCGTGCGACTTTCCCGTCTCGTCCAGCCAGCCTTTTACAATTTGTACCCTATCGAGATTTGCACCTTCGGGGTCTTTGGCGGTGAGCACGATAAATGAGGGTGTTTCGGGTCGGCTCAACTCGCCTCCCATTGGGACTCCGCGCGAGGTGGCGTAGGCGTGTACAGTCCGCATTCTGCAAGTCCGCTTCGGTAAAGCCGGCGCCGCCGTAAAACTGCACAGCAATACGCGGCCCAGTGGTGGCGTAGACTTCCCTGCGTTCCAGTGCATCCATTATGTCCGATCGGGTATTACTCTTCGTCCAGACGGCTGCCATACCTGACGCGGACATTGCCCAGCCGGTGGCGCCCGGCCCATCATCGTTCCAACCGGAATTTTTATTGGCCGGGATGGAGTCGGTGGCCAGCTTGCCGTGGAAATTATCCTCCTCCGAAGACGAGAGGGCCGTGTGTGAGTCAGTGGAGCCGATCACGCCCAGCACATAGGGGTTCTGGCCCAGTCGCTCTTTCCAGTTCAAGGCCTTGCTTCAGCGCCTCCCTGACGAAGTCCCCGCGCTGGGGTTGGTAAGGTGTCCATTTGCGCTGAATGTAATAGGGGTAAATCTCGAAGTCCGCGAACTCGTCCCCCGGGGAGAGAGAAGAGTGTGTTTCTGAATCCCCTTTGGTTTGGGTGATCTCCGCTACGCGCTCCCACTTGCTGCGCAGTGCCACATAGGCTTTGGTGAAAGGCTCTCCACGCAGGGTCGTATCCGAAAACATGTAACCCTTGGAGATATTCGAATTGTGGGGGATAGCAGTGAACCTCGCGCCAGTCGCCTGGCCGGTCTTCTCCAGCCAGGCCCACAGATCCTCGGGATGCGGACTGTCGTCCAGGCCAAACGGCGCATACTGTTGCGCTGTGGCGGCATCGCTGTCGGTAATCACGACCCGGTGCAGGTTGGCGCCCCCCGGGATGGAACTCCACTCCCAGCCGATCAGTGCGGTGAACTCACCCGGCTGATTGTATTTGTCAGCCGTACTGGTAATAGAGCGCCAGGCGTCAATTTCAACCTGTTGCGGCATGGGCAGCAGGCTGACATCACTGTCTTCTATGCTACTGACCTCGGCATCCTGCATCGGACTCAATTCCGGATCGGGCAGCACTCGAACGAAAAAGTCGCGCCCCGCACCACCTTCAATAGCACGATTCAGGACATAGGCCGCGACCCGTGCCTTGATCGAGTCTATAAAGCCAAGATTTGAGGTATCCACGCCATTGAGATGGATATTACGAATTTGGCCCAGAAATTCGGCGTGATCCGATACCACAAGAAAGTCCAGTGGTGTCCCTATCTGCACCCGCGCCTTATGGTAGGGGTGTATCACCGGCATGCCACGAGCATAGCGATATGCAGTGTCGGGGTCCCCGGTCAGGTTGTTGTTCGTGTAAGCGTCGGATGAGTAGGTGGTGTGCAGGTGAGTATCACCCCAGAGCAATTGTCGGTCCGCTGCGCCCACGGTAGCCGAGCCTAAAGCTAACGCCAATAGAATGATGTAACGCATATGAAACCATCTCCGTTTGTCTTAATGCCACCAGGGCTGTACCGCCTCACGGTCGGGTCACAACCCTGTCGACGGGTATACCCCAAACGCCGAACTGTCGCGATTGGGCGATCTTTTCCAGGGTCTGATATTCGAAAGGAGCATCGGGAAGCGCCACGGCCCAGCCTTGTTCCAGCAAGATAGGCGCTGAGGTCTTCGCCTTCATTAAACCTGGAGGCCTTTACGCGGCACCAACCCACCAAGCTGCCGTCATCCAACTCGCTCATTATTTCACAGCGGACAAAGCCATCGATTTTGAAGTCCAGTGCCACTGACGCGCGCGATCCACAAACTGTAGGTAAGTCGATTACTCCTACACGTACGGTTGGTGCGTGGAATGTGAATACCATAAAGGTGAATGGTCTTGCCTTTAATACGCAGGGTTCCATCCTCGTTGACCATTGGCGGAACTGGATATTTCATACGCGAACAGGGGGCGAGCCCGAAAGCACGATACATGCTAGAACAACGCCCGCCAGGATCCTGCTTGTATAAGTTTGCTTGCATTCGCTGAGTGTATGAACATTTCTACCATGCGACAAGGCTTGTTACTCGGCCTGTTACTCGACCATGTAAAGTCATGTTCCTTGCCGGGTTTCAGGGTAGATGCTCTTCTCCCTGGGCAGATTCCGTTGCTGGCCATCTGCAAACAATGTCGTATAATTAGCTTGTGTAGATGCTCAGAATCAATCGCAACGCGGTAAGCCCGTCTTTTGCGATATCCTGAATTACCAGGAAGGAGACCAGTGCATGACATTGCGACGAAGAAATCCAGCAGGCCACTACCAGAATCGACCGCCAGTACAATCGCCCAGGCAGTGGCTGCCGCCAAACGCGGTGATCCTGCCGGGCGGTTGCAACTTACAGGCGTCATGGCATGGGTGGCTTATGCCTGTCCGGACGCCACTATCGCGGTCTATGACAATATCGCGTCCGCCTGGCTTGGCTCTGGCCCCACCCCGGAAATCCCCGTGGGACTTGCTGAAGCCCCATTGGAAGACAATTTCTGGAACGCATTCTGGACCGTCGTTGAGGGTCCGCCAGAGGGCTACGATGCCCTTACCATCACCGTCGCGGTCGCCTCACTGGCGGGCGCGCTGCACCCCGATTTTGAACAAATCGCTGAGAACCATGCGCGTAACCATCCGGGGGCAGCAGTAGCGCTTACCAACCCGATTCCCGGCCATACAGACTTTGATGCGCTGTCTCGTTGTCCGGAGAATAGTCTCGGCTTAACCCTGTACAAAATGATTGTGGAAAATGGTTATGATCCCGAGGTGCTTGACCGGGAATCCATCAAGCTGAGTGCGATGCCGCACTCCCTGCACTACCTGAACGCTCGCATTCTGCAGATGCACGATGTATGGCACCTCGTGGCGGGATATACAACGAACTCCTCGAATGAAATTGCTATTTCCGGATTCCAGTTGGCACAATTTGGCCACAACTATTCTGCCATGTTTCTGGCGGCAGGCATGGCAATGAGTACCACCAAGGAGCCGAGGGGTTTCACCATTCTCATGCAGATTATCACCGAGGCCTGGCGGCACGGATGCGAAACGCCTGTCGATGATGGATATTGAATGGGAGAGCGAGTGGAATAACTCACTCGAAGTGATACGTACCAAGTACAATATTCCAATCTACAAGAGTGTGTTCCCCGCCGATCTTGCTCGAATCGATAGAGAACCCCTCACTCTGGAAGAAAGTGTTGATGGGGTACCAGTTGCTGCAGGTACAACTTCAAGTTACGCCGGGGCAGGCTCGCGACCGGCGCTATCAGTGAAACGGTGGGGAGCAGTCCTGAGTTGTCACTTGCAGTTTACATCAATTCCCCGTTTTTAGCCGATCCCTGATTCCAGACCCGACAGAAGGCTGAATTATGTCGCGCAGAGTGCTGTCACAACTTTATTCTTCTTGCAATGCTTTTCCCCTTTCTGCTTTGGCACTCTGATGCGTTTGGCGAAACTCCGGGATTCGACACTCGAAGTAGCAGAAGCAGCACTTGCAAAGTTGGATGCGACCAATCTCGACGACGACTGGTATTTCTCCATGGAACTGGTCGAGGAGGACGAGCTGCGGATTATTCGCAGCGATCCGCACCGGGATAAATACGAGAAGCGCGCAGTTGCTGAGTGTAGATGGAGTCGCACCCGATAATAATCGCCAGAAAAAATTTCGCGAAAGCGAGGTAAAGCGCATTGATGAGTTGGATCCGGATGCATCAGGCTATCGCTATTTGGTAGATACGCAAACGCTGGCGTTGATTGAACAACGAAATGGCTATGCGAAACTGGCTTTCGTGCCCAGAATAAAAGCGATGGAGGAATCTCGCGATCAGATTCGCGGAGCTTTACTGCTCAATACACAAACACAACAGATAGAAGAAATCGAAATTAGCAATACCGGGAAGCTGTCGCCAGCGTTCTCAGTCACGGTAGACACCTACCGCCTGGTGCTCAAATTCCAGCAGGAGCAGGGTGAAAATCTACTGCAAAAACTGGAATCCCGCGCCGTGGGCAAGGCCGGATTTATGAAGAGCTTCGATGTCCTCGTGGCTGCTACGTTTAGTGACTATAAACGAGCGGATCGCTGACCTCCACGCACCAAACGTCCCGGTAGTTCACCGGTATGCTGGCCAGCGATAAACGTGGTCACACCTGATTTGAGTGTATATCGATAACCATCCACCTGTTGCACCAGGCGCTTGCCACCCGCCGGCAAATCATAGAGGGCCTCTGGCCGGTGTAGTTGCAGAGCGTTGAAGTCGATGACGTTGACATCCGCCATATATCCCTCAGCCAGCAAGCCACGATCATTCATGCCATAGGCGCGGGCTGTATCGTAGCTCAGCTTGCGTACCATAAGTTCCAATGGTAGCCGCTTGCCTTTCTCACGGTCCCGGACCCAGTGCGTCAGTACAAAAGTGGGCATCCCGGCGTCGGCGATGAGGCCGCAGTGGGCTCCGCCGTCCGACAGCCCGAACATCGCGTCAGGGTCGGTCAACACAGACTCGAAGAAGCTGAAATCATAGTTCCCGTAAGCGTTGAGCGGCTGATAAAACAGTTCTTTCCCGCCACCGGCAATTAACAAGTCATACATGACCTCAAAGCAGCTTTTTCCTTGTGCTGCGGCGATACCGGCAATGCTCTGTTCTTTGGAAGGCTCGTAGTCGGGTTTGTTGCCTAGCGGGAACACGTACCACAGGAGTTCCTCCCAGGTGCCGCCAAAAGGTGTATGAGTTAGCAGACTCTGCTCGCCAAGGATTTTTTCCCGTATCTGAGGGAGCTGCATCTTCGCCAGTTTTTGCTCGAACGACAGATCGGCCAGTTCACTCATATAGGTTGGATGAGCCAGAAAAATGTGCACAGTGGATTGCAGTCCGTGCAGGATGCCGGTCGGGCGACCTGCCACCTGCGGTATGACTTTTACCCCTTCCATGGCAGCTTTTCGGGCCAGGGCCATGAAATTATCCCCGGTGAACGCATCGAATGAAGTCCACACCACAGTGACAGGGCGACCGCTTTGCTTGCCTACATCGATCACCCAATTCCATTCTTCTTCCTCGCCCAGATGGTCAGACACCAGTTCGAAGACGCCGTGTTCAAGTCCCTTCATGGCATAGCCCAGTGCGCGCATCTCCTCGGCCGGTGCATGCGTACCTGGCACGAGTACGCCATTGACATCCTTGTGCAGGAAAGTGCGTGAGGTAGAAAATCCGACGGCACCGGCCTCGAGGCCCTCACGAACAATCTTGGCCATGGCCTCGATATCCGCGTCATTGGGCAATTCGTCAGTGTTGCAGCGTTCGCCCATCACATAGCTGCGTACAGCGCCGTGCGGCACCTGGGCAGCGATATCGATAGCGCGGGGCATTGTATCCAGGGCGTCGAGGTATTCAGGGAAGTGCTCCCACTGCCAATCGATGCCTTCGGCCAACGCCGTTCCGGGAATATCCTCAACCCCTTCCATCAATTGAATCAGAAAATCTTCGGTGCCTGGCCGCACAGGCGCAAAACCGACGCCGCAATTGCCCATCACTGCGGTCGTTACGCCATGCCAGCTACTCGGAGCGAGAATGGGATCCCAGGTCGCCTGACCATCGTAATGGGTATGCACGTCAACCCAGCCGGGAGTGACCAGGCATCCGCCGGCATCAATGCTGTGGGTGCTGGATTGGCCGGAATAATCGCCCACGCCGACAATCCTGTCGCCCTTTATCGCCACATCGGCGCGATAGGGCTTGGCGCCGGAACCATCGACAACGGTACCGCCACTGATAACAACGTCAAACATGGGGACTCCTTAGGGTAGAGTGAAACGCACCACCACGGCAGGACCTGCCAGTGGTTTGTCGAGGACTAGCGTCAGCAGGCCGTCGTGATCTTCAGTTCGCACCACCTCTGCTCCCAATACCTCAACGCTGCGCCATGAGATGCCTGGCTGCTCAATGGTAAAACTGTCTGCCACAGCGCCAGCGACAATGGCATACAAAGCCGTGTCGCTTTGGGTATAGCGCAGATCACGGCCGCGCTCGTTCTTGAATCGTATCCACGGGTGCGTGGCATAGATGGCTTCGCCGTTTACAGCCATCCAGTCACCGAGCCCCAGTAGAGGAGTCTGCTGGATGAGTGGTATGCGACCATAGCTGTCGGGGCCAATATTGATCAATACATTGCCATTCTTGGCAACTGTGTCGACCAGGTAATCAACCAACTCGGAGGCTGACAGTATGTCGGCGGCGGTTTCCTGGGCATTGTAGGCGAAGGAACCGCCCAGTCCGCGAGTGGACTCCCACTTGAATGGCGGAATGCCCGGGAGACTATCGTATTCAGCGGTCTTGAAGCCGAATCGCGCAGGGTCATCCTTCAGGGGGTCCGGATGCCTGGACAGGATGAATCGTGCCAGCGCTTTCATCGCCCAGGTGGCGCCGGGAATTCGCGCGATTTGTCCCAACACGTCGACACCACCCCAGCGGTCATTCACCGTCCCCTCGGGTACATTGGCGAAGTAATATTCGAAAAGTTTGTTCTGGCGACCCTTGGAGGGATAGCCGATGTCCGCCCACAGCACGTCCGGATGATAGCGGTCAATCAACTCGACGATTTGGGCGTACGCATAATCGGCATAGGACTGGCTGGAGGGAGCACTGCGCATGATGTCACGGATCCGATCGCCCTCAGTCACCAACTGGAAGGTCCAATCCAGGCCGGTGGAATAATAGGTGCCAAAACGCATGCCCCGGGCGCGCACAGCCGCGGCAAGTTCACCGACCAGGTCTCGTGGCGATCCCCAATTCTCCCGGTTCGGATTCGCGATTGCGCTGGGCCATAGTGTATAACCATCGTGATGTTTGGTGACCAGGACAACATACTTTGCCCCCGCCTTGTAAAACAGGTCAGCCCAGGCTTCCGGGTCCCAGGCCTCGCTCAGGCGCTGCTCAAACACTGGTTTAAAGTCCGCGTAGGGTGCATTGCCATAGGTTGCGGCGTGGTGCTTCGCCGTGGCACTGTCCGGGTAGCTCATGGCGTTGAGATACCAGTCAGCGTAGGGCAAATCCTTGCGCGGGGAGTCGTAAAACAGCATTTGCTCCAACTCGCCGGGGCGTAAGGGCGCGCCGGCGGCAAATGCGGGCACCGATGCCGGCCCCCAGTGAATAAAGATGCCCAGCTTCGCATCCTCATACCACTGCGGTATCTCGCGTGAGCGGCGCAGCATATCGTCGGAAACAGTGTCGGAGCAGGCACTGACCAGCAGGAGTACAGTCCAGACGACAAGACTGCGGCCGACGTTTTTGTACCAGCCTGATTGCATCTTTTTATCCTTATGGCTGTCTTTGAGACGACCAGTGTTTGCTAGTGTGCCATACGGCGTATTCTAGGCCACCCGGCGTTGCGGTGCCGCAGCGGTGATCCCTTCACTTGCCGCAGGAGCAGCGGCGCGACTCCTCGCGACTCGGGCAAGCGCCATGGTCTTGCATGGCATTTCTCCAACTGCCCAACGCACGATCCGGCTCTTCAACTTCTCATTGGGGTTGAACACATAGCGTTCGACGAAACGGGAATGATAGGTGCCGGTCATTTTTCGCGCCCAGTCGGGCATCATGGTCATCGAGCCGTGTAGTCCCATCCAGGATTCAAAGCGTTGTCGGCGCGTTGTGGCAACGTCACCACTGGTGCCCAGCAGGAAGTCGGCAAACTGGCGCGTCTGGTCATTGTAGGCCATCAACGGACGCATGCGTTCGACATAATCTTCCAGTTCACTGACCGTCTCAGGCACCCACTCGGCGCCGCCCATGCGGCCAATCACCGCCTGTTCTGTAAGGTACCGGTCCTTTTCTGCCCGGCTCAATGGTCGATTGTAACGGTCGAACGCCATCATGATCGCCCAGGGTATACAGGTATGTACCCAGGCAATCAATTCCGGATCCAGGGCGCGATACGCCACGCCATCGGCGCGTGTGCCGTTTACGTAACCGTGAATCCTCTTCACCTTTTCAATGACTGCGGTGGCAGCTGCGGTGTTGCCAAAGGTCGAGCGCAGTACATAGCCTAGTGTATTGCGCGACCGCTCGTAGGGATTCGTACGGTAGGACGATTGAGTAAACACGCCATGCATCACGGAGGGGTGAAGAACTTCCATCAGGATGGCCGCCATACCCGCGCCGCTCACACTGGCCAGGTCACCATTAATCTCCCAGGACATACTGCCGGGGCCGCCAGTGAGTCCGAGGTCGCCGGCCGGGCCGCCGTAAATATCCGCTTCATCATGGCGTCCGCCCGCGAGTTCTATCTGTGCAATGATGTCAGCTTTGACCGATGACATACCGAATTCTCCGTCAGTCCAATCTCTGGGTTTTGCCGCTCCATCCAAGCCGGAGCCAAAGGAACTGTGATGTTACTTTACCGAAGTGTAGTCTGGATTATTACGTGACAGCTGTCAATTTATGAACGATGTCGGCAATCACAAGTCAAAACCTGTGTTAGCGCGGCAGCAAACCGTCAAAAATAATGTTTACCGCGCTTTCAGCTTGGTCCCGGATAGACTCTCTGTTTTTGTTGGCAACGCCACGCCTGAGCCGTTTGGTCAATGCGGGAAGGGCAAACAGACCGCCTGCGCCATGGGTCATGAGAAAGTAGAGCAGGGTGACGGAGACGGGATTTATGCGCCCTTCATCGGCCAGGCGTGTGAGCCATGAATCACCGAAATCACGGACGGGTTTAATATAGGTCTTGAACAAATAATCCAGGCGCGGACCGGGCTGGCTGGCCTCCTGGTTGATGATTTGCAGCAGCGAGGGGTGTAAGGCATTGATCTCGATAAAGCTGAGAATCAGGCCGCGCAGGACTAACAACTCGTCACTGCCCAGCGCCTTGGCCTCGCGCAAGAGGTCTTTCTCCAGTCGGCCAAAGCCATGATCAACAGCCGCATACCACAGTGCATCTTTTGAACCAAACCGTTGTGGGATCAGGTTGTGGCTAACCGCAAGTCGGCGAGCGATCTCCCGCACCGAAGCGCCGTCATAGCCGTTCTCCCCGAATGACTGCAACGCTGTCTCCAGCAGCATGTCATCCGAGACGGCGCTGTGCGCAGGACGCCCCCGTGCTCTTGTCACCATTTGCTTCCATCTCCTGAGGGGTAATGTACGTCATGTGATCGGATCGAGTGCCAAATACGCAGTTAGACACCTGCGGGGAAAAATTGACACCTGTCATGCTATTCGACAGTATGGCCGGGATCAACCGAGAGCCGCTGCCTTGTCACTCAACGTGTCCAGGCGTGGGTTTTTCTACCAGCGCTTGCGTTCCGATGGAGCGCTGCTAGCGCCTGGAAATATAAGAGCAGGTAACACCTCCGGTGCAGACGCTATCAGCCAAGGAAAAGTGGACGTACGCGATCGGCAATATGCCGTTCTCGGTGAAGGATGCAGCCTATGTCAATTTCGTTGTCTTCTATTACACACAAGTTCAGGGTTTAAGCGGCACGCTTACCGGTCTGGCCATGTTCATCGCGCTCGCCTGGGATGCCATCTCCGATCCCATAGTTGGCAGCTGGTCAGATAGCCTGCATTCCCGCTGGGGGCGTCGTCATCCGCTGCTGGTGGCTGGCGGGCTGCCCACAGCATTGCTTTTTCTGGCACTGTTCACTCCCCCTGCTGGGCTCGGCGAGTGGGGTGTGTTCGCCTGGCTCCTGACGGTTTCCATTTTGCTGCGTACCTTCCTCACAATTTATTTCATACCCTACTCGGCTATGGGAGCAGAGCTATCGTCTGATTACGATGAACGCACCGTGATTGCCAAGGCACGGGTAACGATGGGTTGGCTGGCGGGCATGTTGTTGCCCGCGATCGCGTTCATGGTGTTTTTCCGGCCCGAGGAGGGTATCGATGGGCGTCTGGTCGCGGCCAATTACTGGCAATACGGCGTACTGTCGGCACTTGTGGCCGGAGTCACCGCACTGGTGTGTGTTGTTGGTACACGCACCGCTATTTCGCGCTTACCGCAGGCTAGTCCCGGACAGGTGTTCAACTGGACTCAACCGCTCGGTGACTTGGCCCTGATTTTTCGCAACCGCAACTTCAGGATGTCCATGGGCGCGCACCTGGCGTTCGGTATGTGTGCCGGGGTATACACGACCCTGAGTTTGTATCTCGGCACTTACTTCTGGGAATTTAGCACAGACCAACTGGCCGGCCTGATCATCCCTACCGCGTTGGCCACGTTCCTCGCTTTCATCGTGCTGAATCGTCTGGGTCGACGCTTCGACAAGCCAGCACTGCTGGCGGCGGCCAGTTTTGCACTGGCCATTAATCTCATATGGTTTATCGGTGCGCGCCTGCTGGGACTATTGCCGGAAAATGGGCATCCGCTCATTTATCCCCTGCAGTGGTTAAACGCGGGTATCGGCGTGCTATTGATCATTACACTGCAGGTGCTCGGCATCTCGCTGGCGGCTGACATACTTGACGAGCAGGAGTTGACGACAGGCCGGCGCCAGGAAGGTGTGGTCTTTGCTGCCGGCGCCTTCATGGGGAAAGCCACAACCGGAGCCGGTTCGTTATTAGCAGGTATTGTGATTGACCTGGCGGGTATGGCGCCGGGGCTTGAACCGGGCGAGGTGAGTCAGAGTGTATTGCAGTCCCTGGGTTGGTTCACGATGGTCATGGTTTCTAGTCTCGCCCTGCTGGCAGCCTGGTATTTTACGCGCCTGCGTCTCAGTCGCGCTGATCACGCCAGAGTAACATCGCAACTCGCGGATCGAGCAGCCATGAAGTAGCAGTCGCTGAAGAGGCAATGGACGCGGTATAAAGAATAGAGCCCTGATATACAGGGCTTTCAGATGGGTTCAGGTTGAAAGTGGTGGTTGGTTTATTTATTGGTGGAG
>CAVQGV010000007.1:0-19575 GCA_963712135.1 uncultured Gammaproteobacteria bacterium | reverse complement strand
GCTGGCGAGCAGGAGAGTGCCGCGCACACCGGCAGTGACACAAGCGTCAAGCAGGGGTTCACGCAGGGCATGGTAATCACCCAGGGTGACAAATTTGTACAGCGCTGCAACGACAACCGTCTCCATAAACGGGGCTCAGGAACCCGCGGTTTTACTGCCGCCCAGGCACGGGGGTGAAACCGGCGTGTCGCCCTCGCGTTGCTGCCACTCACCGGGCGAGTAGATATGCAGCGCCAGCGCATGCACCGGCCCCTCCAATTGGGGAGCGAGCGCCGCATAGACCTGCTGGTGTCGGGCCACCCTGGAACTGCCGTCGAAAGCCGCGCTGACCAGAACCACCCGAAAATGGGTTTCCGAGTTGGGTGGCACGCTGTGCTGGTGACTTTCATTGGCAACGTCCAGGAACACAGGGGAAAACCTGCTCTGCAGTCGCTGTTCAATTTCCTGCTGCACTGTCATGAAAAAACCTGCCAGAGATAATACAAAAAAACTATGCGGGTGGATTATAGCCAAGGTCTACCAGCGGGGACAGCGCCAGCGCTCAGCTTTTGCGCGCGCGCCGGGTGGCACGAAATTGTCCCGGCGTCTGCAGCGTCCATTTCTTGAAAGAACGGTGAAACGCGCTGGGGTCACGTAAACCCCATTTGCAGGGCGACCTCGTTGATCGACAACTCCGGCCGGTCGAGACAGAGCTTGGCAGCATCACAACGTGCTTCGTCCTTGAGTTGCTGGAAAGTCGTACCCTCACGTTTCAGTCTGCGCCGGAGGGTTGGGGCGGACATGTTCAGGGCGTTACTGATGGTTTCAAATCCTGGAAACCCTTCACTAAAATCGTGTCCTATCATGGCTTTGACCTGGGCAGAGAGATTATTGCCTTGTGGACTGCTCTCCATCATCAACAACTGGTAGGGCGCCGTGCGCAGAAATTCGCGCAGCGAGTGCTCGGTGTGCACCACAGGCCATGCCAGGCAAGCACTGTCGAAGTAGAGTAGATCATTGAGCTGGTTGAAGTAGAGAGGGCATCCGAACAGGCTTTCGTATTTTTCCAGGCGCTGCGGCGTGTCCCCGGTAAAATCCACGCGTTTGAGCTCAATCGGTCGTCCGCACAACCAGCCAAAAAAACGATGCCACATGGACAATCCGTAGGCATCTGCCGCTTCCACGCGGGGGTGCCCCTCACGCAAACGCGTGCGATAACCGACGCGGGCAAACTGGTCACTGAAATTGGCATATAACTGACTGCGCTCATCAAAAAACGTGCGATAGAACTCTGAAGCGCGCTGAATCGCCTGCCCCAGATTGCGACAGGAAATAATGCAATAGCACATCATGCGAAACGCTCCGGGGGCGACCAGTTCACTGCGCGTCGTTCCGAAGGTTTCATCCTGCAGCAGGCTGAGGACGCTTTGATAAATGCGTGAATACTGCATGGCGCTGATCTCGCCGCGATAGTCAGGATCAGCCTCATCCAGAGGATTGAAATCCAGTCCCGCTTCAATGAGAATGGCGCTGAAATCATAACCCCTGTCCCCCACCATGCGCAGCAAGGTCCGTACGAATCGGGTGGGGACGCGGTCGCTCATAGATAGTGTCGCGGTAACGAGAGCGCCATGTTAGCAGAACCCACCATCGATGTTCAGATATCCATCGTGGTATCGCATAGACTCGCCAGGACAAAATTTAATCGCAACGCCAAGGATAATGGTATCGGGAGCTGAACTTTCTGTTACCCCTGCCCTCTATGATACTCACAACCCAACCATGTCAGGAGAGATCTGAAATATGAGTGCACAATACATGCTGGAACAACTGCTGAAGTCTGGCCTGTCCATGCTGGATAACAATACTGGCAACAATAAAACGGCGGGGGCAACCCTGCCCGATTCGGGATTGGGCAAGTTTGGCACGGGTGCCGTCGCCGGGGGAGCGCTGGGCCTGTTGCTAGGGAGCAAAGGCGGCCGTCGCATCGGCGGCAAAGCACTGCAATACGGCGGTGTAGCAGCACTGGGGCTAATGGCGTTTCGAGCTTTCAGCAACTGGCAGGCGCAACAGGCTCAGGCAACAGGGCCTGAAACTAGCGTGTCGTCCTCGCCCTCGTTGCGTACGGTAAACCTGTTGTCTTCTCCCGGAATCGAAGAGCACAGCCGCGGCATGCTCAAAGCCATGATCGCAGCAGCCAAGGCCGACGGCCATATGGACGAGCGCGAACGGGGCCTGGTTGAAGCGGAGTTGTCGCGACTGGAGAGCGACCCCGTGATGCGCCAGTGGTTTGAGGATGAACTGCGTCGCCCACTCGACCCGGTAGAAGTGGCGAGCGCCGCCGCTTCGCCCGAACTTGCGGCTGAAATGTACCTGGCCAGCTTGCTGATGGTCGACGATACCAGTCTTCATGGAGCGCGCCTATCTGGATGAACTGGCGCGACAATTGCATTTGACCGAGAGCCTGAAGATCGAGCTGGAACGCCAGGCGCAGGCCGGTTGAGATCACTGCCCACAAGACCCCGAAGCTGGTAGAGGCTATACTGGGACGCGAGATGTGAGGAGACCGCCCAATGGAAGAACGCTTCAACGTCTATTTCGCCGGCCAGGTGCTGGATGGACATGACCTGCCCAACGTCCGCGACAAACTGGCCAGGGTATTTAATGCAGACCAACAGACACTGGATAAACTGTTCAGTGGAAAAGCACAGTTGGTCAAGCGTGATTGCGACAAGGCGACCGCCCTGAAGTATAAAGATGCCATGGAGCGTGCCGGTGCCTTGCCGATAATCAAGGTCACTGAGACTGCCGCGGTTACCGCCGCAGTTACCACCAAAATGCCGCCCACCCGACCGCTGACTGCGGCAGAAAAAATCGCAGCGCTGGCCGCCGCCCCCGATGCTAACCGCTACAGTTCCGTGGCGTCCGGCACAATCCCAAAAAGCAGTAGACCCAGCAGGACACCAGCTGCGGAAGTGGGTGGCATTGTGCTGGCTCCACCGGGTACCGAGGTGTTGCGTGAGAACGAACGAGCGCCGCATATCGTTCGTGAGGTGGACACTTCGGGCCTTGCGGTGGACACCACGGCCACGCGCCTGTCGGATGAACCCCCGCCGCCCCGGCGGCGCCGGATACGCGTCACCTGAGCATGGGGAGATGTGGGTGATCCCATCCCCAATCTGCCCTCGCTGGAGATTCCGTTATCGCCTGATATCGACGACCTCGTGCTCCGCGCCGGGCACCGACTTCTCCGACTGCGCACCGCCCGCAACCGCCGCCACTGCCGCTGGATCTCTCTAGCCTCGCGGTTGAGCCACCCGGCGCCGCATTGCTGGACGAGCAATACCGCAAGCGGGACAGGGCCGTAGCGCCCTCCACCGAACATCTTTCGCTGGAAGACTGAGCGCGCGACCGACAGCCCTGCCCGGCGCGCGTAGCGAACCCTAGGGCAGCTGTACGCTGACCTGTAGTCCGGGATTGTTATTGCCCAGCTCGACGCTGCCGTGGTGATACTGCGCTATAGCCTGCACCAGGCTCAGGCCCAGCCCATGCCCCGGATGCTCTGTGCGACTGGATTCCACACGATAGAAGCGCCGGAACACGTTCTTGCGCTCCACCAGCGGAATGCCGGGCCCGGAATCGGCGATCAACACCCGGTGACCCGCACCTCTGCGCCCGGACGCAGCTGTACCTGGATCCTGCCCAGCGGCGGCGTATATTTAATCGCATTGTCCAGTATGTTGGTGAACATCTGAAACAGCAGATCAGCCTCGCCCTTGCACACCTGCGGCTGGGGCGCATCCAGCACCAGTTCTATGTTGCGTTCATGGGCGAGTGGTTCGTAGAGTTCCACCACATCGTGTAACAGGGCGCGCAACTCCACGTCATGCCCCCCGGCCAGACGACTGCCAGACTCCAGCGCCGAAATGCGCAGCAGGGCGTTGAACGTCGCCAACAGGTCGTCGCACTCCTCGATGATCCGATCCAGCTGCTCCCCTGTGCCGCTCCGAGGCGCGCCGCGCAACTGGCTGAGGTCGTTGCGCATACGGGTCAGCGGCGTGCGCAGGTCGTGGGCAATATTGTCAGAGACCCTGCGCACGCCCTGCATCAGGATTTCCATCTGCTCCGAGCATCTGGTTCATGACCGTGGCCAGGAGCTCGAACATAGCCCTTGTCGCCCTGTGACCTGTAGCCGCTGGCCCGGGTCCCCGCGCACAATGCGGGAAATCTCCCGGTTGAGTTGCTCTACCTGGTCCAGAGCGCGGGACGCACTGAAAAAGCCGCCGACAATGCCCAGTATCACGGTCGCGATCATGACCCTGACCAGCGTGCGAAACACCAGTTTGGCCCGCTCCACGATATCTGCATAATCGCGTGCCACCATCGCCTGGTAGCCGTCACCAAGCGCCAACGGCCGCGCGAGAAAATCCACATCGATAGACTCGCCCCAATTCTGCAATGCCATCTCGAAACCCAACCAGCCGTCGTCAAACTCGCGGTAACGCGGCGCGACTGGCAAATCACCGCCAACTTTGCGCCTGACTGATCGGTCACCAGATAGTAGAAACGGTTAACGGACGGCGATTCCATCTGGTCAGCAATATACTGCTCCACCCCTTCCAAAGATTGTCCGCGATAAACCAGTTGCCAGGGTCTCCAGTTCATCCACCACGCTATCGCCCAGATCTCTAAAGGAGGTGTAGCTGAAATACAGATAGAAAATAGCCTGCAGCAGGAATACGGCAGCACTCAGCACGGTGACATACTTGACGATGTAACGGAAAGTGAGGCTGTTGACGACTTCACGAATCTGCACAAGATAGCGCTCAGTCGACCAGTACCGGGCCGAGCCGGTAGCCCGCACCCCGCACCGTAGCGAGCAGGGGAGGCTCGAAATCCTTGTCAATCTTCTGGCGCAGACGCGACACATGCACATCGATAACATTGGTCTGCGGATCAAAATGATAGCCCCATACGTGCTCCAGCAGCATGGCCCTGGTTACCACTTGCCCGGCGTTTCGCATCAGGTACTCCAGCAGTTTGTACTCGCGAGGCTGCAAGGTAATGGGCGTATCCCGACGCTGCACGTACTGGCGCAGCAGGTCCATGGATAAGATCCGCTACTACAAGCCTGGTTTGGGTGTCGGCACCGGGCAGCGAGACGCGGCGATGAAGCACCTCCAGCCGGGCCAGTAATTCGGCCATGGCAAATGGCTTGACCAGATAGTCATCCGCACCACAATGCAGTCCCTGCACCCGATCATCCACTTCCGCCAAGCGCACTCAGCACCAGCACAGGGGTGTGATTCCCCGCCTTACGCAAGGTCTCGATCAACGTCAGCCCGTCCATCCGCGGCATCATGCGATCGACCACCATCACGTCATAGGCAGCGTCGAAAGCCGCCTGCTGACCGACCTCCCCATCAAGCGCATGGACACAGGAGTGGCCCGCGGCAACCAGCTCGGCGACGATGAATTCGCCGACCTGTTTGTCATCCTCCACCAACAGCACATTCATGCGCATAACCCCTTACAGCGATGGTCAATGTAGCACGCGCCGGAAGCGGCCCTCAATTTACATTTCGTTAATGCGCTCCGGCAATAATGCTAAACTCACAGGGATGACAGCTCCTGCAAAAAATCTCTCTCCCTCGCTCCCGCGTCGACTGACCGCCATGCTCTATGATGCGCTCCTGGTCGTGGCTCTGATAGCGGTAGTCAACGCACTGGCCCTGGGGATAGTAGTGCGGGTCACGGCGGGCGAGCAGCAGGTACTCCATGCCCATCTGGTGCAGTTGCTCACGGCTGCTGAGTGTTGTCGGCTTTTTCAGTGTCTTCTGGCTCAATGGCGGACAAACTCTCGGTATGCAGGCGTGGCGCATAAAACTGGTGGATTTCCAGGGCAGACCTCCCACCGCAGGCAAGGCCCTGTTGCGCTGCCTCGGCGCCTTCCTGTCAGCAGCGTGCCTGGGACTTGGCTATCTGTGGTGCCTGATCGATCACAATAACCGTTACTGGCATGACTATCTTTCCCGTACACAGTTAATCCTGTTACCCAAACAGGACAAAGAGAAAAAATGCTGAAACCGCTATGGAACCGCGCAAGGTTGTTTTTTTCAGTTCAATTTACGCGCTGCTCGGACATACACTAGGGCACTTTAAAATTACCGGTATAATTCTATGCCTGCCATGACGTTCATTGCTCGCGATGTGAGCGATATCGCCGTTGCCTCCACGCAGTGCGCGATCCTGCCATTGTTCCAAAACACGAAGCTGACCGGGGCCGCGCTGCAACTCGACCGGGCCTGTGCGGGAGCCATCAAGGCCGCGCTTGCGTTGGGAGACTTTAGTGCCAAGCCAGGTGAGAGCCTTACGCTGCCAGGCACCGGTGCCGCCAAACGCATCCTATTAATAGGTTGTGGCGAGGCAAAGAAATTTGATCGTGAGGCAGCGCGAAAATTTAGCCATACCCTGTACCGATCTCTTGAAACCAAACAGGCTACAGAGGCCATGCTGCACTTCGCGGGTTTAGCACTGCAAGACAAGGAAGCGCGCTGGATGCTCGCCTACCTGGCCCGGCACCTAACCATGGCCTCCTATCGCTATACCAAAACCGTATCCAAGCCGAAGGAGTCCATGAAACTCCGCCGGCTGATTATCAATATCAACGGCGCGATGCGACCGCAGACTGCCAACAGTGCCTTGCGTGAGGGCAAAGCGATTGGCCTGGGTATGAACGAAGCCCGCAACCTGGCCAACCTGCCGGGAAATGTCTGCACACCCACTTATTTGGCGCAGCACGCCCGCAAAGTTTCCCGCAACCAGACACGAATGGGCATCACCGTACTGGAAGAGAAAAAAATGCGGGAATTGGGTATGGGTGCGCTACTCAGTGTCTCTGCCGGCAGCGCACAGCCCGCCAAGCTCATTGTGATGCACTACCGGGGAGCCAAGGCCAGCGAGAAACCTTACGTGTTGGTAGGTAAGGGGATAACCTTCGACAGCGGTGGCATATCCCTGAAGCCCGGCGCCAAAATGGACGAAATGAAATTTGATATGGGCGGTGCCGCCAGCGTATTCGGCACCCTGCGCGCTATCTCAGAGCTGTCTCTGCCGCTGAACGTCGTTGGCATCGTCGCTGCTGCAGAGAACATGCCCAGTGGCGCCGCTACCAAGCCAGGAGACGTGATTACCAGCATGTCGGGCAAAACCATCGAGGTGCTCAATACCGATGCCGAGGGCCGACTGGTCCTGTGCGACGCCCTCACCTACGCGGCGCGCTTCAAGCCGGCGGCCATCATCGACATCGCAACCCTGACCGGAGCCTGCGTGGTGGCACTGGGCTCCCACGCCTCGGGGCTGTTCGCCAACGATGACACGTTGGCGGAGCAATTATTGGCTGCGGGCATCGAGGCACACGACCGCGCCTGGCGACTGCCGCTGTGGGAAGACTACCAGGAGCAGCTCAAAAGCAACTTCGCAGACCTTGCCAATATCGGCGGCCCCAACGGCGGCTGCATCACTGCCGCCTGTTTCTTGTCGCGCTTCACACAGGACTACCAGTGGGCTCACCTCGATATCGCCGGCTCAGCCTGGGACAACTCACCCAAGGGTGCCACAGGGCGCCCTGTGGCACTGCTCACCCGTTACCTGCTGGACCGGGCGGGCCACAAACGATGACCCTGGTGGGGTTTTATGTGGTGCAATCCGCAGAGCCGGGCCAGCGCCTGCAGGTGGCCGTGCGTCTGGCCGACAAGGCTTTCCAGCGTGGACATCGTATTTTCATCAACGCCAACGATGAGGCACAGGCCAGCGAGCTGGACGAGCTCCTGTGGAGCTTGCGCCCCGCCAGTTTTCTGCCGCATGGACTGCATGGCCAGGAGCACTCCGATACCATTAGCATCGGTTGGGGTCAGGAACCGAAGAACCACAACGATCTATTGATTAATCTGCAGTTGGCTATTCCACCCTTTTTCAGCCGCTTTCAACGCGTGGCCGAGGTGGTCACGCAGGAGCCAGCCAGTCTGGCGGCGCTGCGGAAATCCTGGAAGTTCTACAAGGAACGCGGTTATCAGCTGGAAAAGCACGATCTCTAGCCATGCCCGGCCGTAGAGCAGAGAGCATTGGTGCGATTCCGGTCAGCACGCTACTCCCGTATAATCCCTGATCGCGCCGGCCCTCGCTGCCCGGCGGTAACACCGTTAACTGTCTTCCGGATTCCCTGAGTTATGGATAAAACGTTCCAACCCTTCGCTATTGAAACCCGCTGGTACCAGGAGTGGGAAACCAAAGGGTACTTTGCTCCGCAGGGCGGAGAAAAGGCTTACTCCATAATGATCCCGCCTCCTAACGTCACCGGCAGCCTGCATATGGGGCACGGTTTTCAGGAAGCGATCATGGATGCGCTCATTCGTTACCATCGTATGTTGGGTTACAACACCCTGTGGCAGGTCGGCACTGATCACGCTGGTATCGCCACACAAATGGTGGTTGAGCGACAGCTCGAAGCACAGGGCATCAGTCGCCATGACCTGGGGCGCGAAAAGTTTGTAGAAAAAGTCTGGCAGTGGAAGGAAGAGTCAGGCGGCACCATCACCCGCCAGCTACGGCGTCTGGGCTCCTCCCTGGACTGGTCGCGTGAGCGTTTTACTATGGATCCCGGGCTCAGCGCAGCAGTACAGGAAGTGTTTATTCGCCTGTATCGTGAGGGTCTGATTTACCGCGGCCAGCGCTTGGTTAACTGGGATCCGGCACTACACACAGCGATCTCCGACCTGGAGGTAATCTCCACCGAGGAACAGGGCCACCTCTGGCACTTCAACTATCCACTGGCCGGCGCTGAAGGTCACCTGACTGTCGCCACCACCCGTCCAGAAACCATGCTGGGCGACAGCGCGGTCGCTGTTCACCCCGAGGACGAGCGCTACTCTCACTTGATAGGACGCATGGTACAGCTGCCGCTGTGTGATCGGGTTATACCGGTGATTGCTGACGAATATGTTGACCGCGAGTTCGGGACTGGCTGTGTCAAGATTACCCCGGCCCACGATTTTAATGATTACGAAATGGGGCGCCGTCACGGCCTGCCCATGATCAACATCTTCAATGACAACGCGGCCATCAGTGATGCTGCGCCACAGGCCTACCGTGGCCTTGATCGCGGCGAGGCGCGCCAGCGGGTAGTCGCTGATATGGCCGCTCTGGGCTTGCTCGAAAAAGTAGATGAGCACCGTTTGAATGTCCCGCGTGGTGACCGCTCGGGTGTTGTCATCGAGCCCTACCTCACGGACCAGTGGTATGTGGATGCCAGGGAACTGGCCAAACCAGCCATTGTCGCGGTGGAAAATGGGGATATCCAGTTCGTACCCAAGCAGTGGGAAAACACCTATTTCGCCTGGATGCGGGATATCCAGGACTGGTGCATCAGCCGACAGTTGTGGTGGGGGCATCGCATTCCCGCCTGGTACGATCCCGATGGAAAATTCTATGTAGGCGAGAGCGAGGAAAGCGTACGCCAGGAGCATGCGCTGGGAACAGAGATCACACTACGCCAGGATGAGGATGTACTCGATACCTGGTTTTCCTCCGCGCTGTGGACTTTTTCTACCCTGGGCTGGCCTGCAGAGACTGAGGAGCTGGCGCTGTTCCACCCCACCTCTGTGCTGGTCACGGGATTCGACATCATCTTTTTTTGGGTCGCACGTATGATCATGATGACCTTGCATCTTCGCCATGAGGTACCCTTTCACACGGTGTATGTGCACGGCCTGGTCCGCGACAGCGAGGGTCAGAAGATGTCCAAATCCAAGGGCAATGTTATCGACCCTATAGATCTGATTGATGGCATCGAACTGGAGGAACTGATCAGCAAACGTACTGCTGGCATGATGCAGCCACAGCTGGCAACAAAAATTGAGAAGGCCACACGCCGGCAGTTTCCCAACGGTATTGCGCCCTACGGTACTGACGCGCTGCGTTTCACTTACTACTCGCTGGCCTCCACGGGCCGGGATATCAAATTCGACATCGGACGCATCGAGGGCTACAGGAACTTCTGTAACAAGATATGGAACGCGGCACGCTACGTGCTGATGAACTGTGAAAACGAGGACTGTGGCACGCAGCACGGCTCGGCCGTGGAATTGAGCCTGGCCGATCGGTGGATTACAGGCAAAGTTCAGGAGACAGCAGCAGAAGTGGCGCGCGCGTTCGGTACCTACCGTTTTGACCTCGCCAGTCAGGCCTTGTACGAATTTATCTGGAATGAGTACTGTGACTGGTATCTGGAACTGTCCAAACCCATTCTCTGGGATGAGGACAGCCCACTCGAAGCGAAACGCGGCACGCGGCAGACCCTGATACGTGTGCTGGAGGTATGGCTGCGACTGTTACACCCCCTGATGCCATTTATTACCGAGGAAATCTGGCAGGCCATCGGGCCTCTTGCAGGCAAAGCAGGACCCACCATCATGCTGCAACCGTATCCACACCCTATAGAGGGCGCCATAGACAGTCGCGCCAACGAGGATATCGTGTGGCTTAAAGGGGTAATTCTCGGCATACGGAATATTCGTGGCGAAATGAACATTCCACCAGGCAAAGCGCTTACCGTACTGCTGCGCAATGGCGACCAGAACGATCAGTTCAGACTGGCACAAAATTCGCAATACCTCAAAAAGCTGGCTAAACTTGCTGATATAAGCTGGTTGCCGCAGGACGCTGCGCTGCCAATGGTTGCGACAGCATTGGCCGGCGAACTGGAAATACTGGTACCCATGGCCGGCTTGATTGACAAGAACGCGGAAATTGCTCGTCTAAACAAGGAAATCGGCAAGCTGGAAAGCGACGTGGCTCGTCTGGGAGGGAAGTTGGGTAATGCTGCTTTTGTTGACAAGGCCCCCGTCGACGTAGTGGCGAAGGAGCAGGAAAGACTGCGAGCGCAACAGCAGGCGCTGGAAACATTACAGGAGCAGTTAGATCGCATCCGTGCAGTTTGACAGCCAGGATGTGACAGGTATCTTGGTGCAGTTGCCGGTTAGCGTGTACCAAGCATAATAAAAGCAAGACGTTAATCTGAGGAAAGTGGTATGAGTGATCGAAAAAACGGTACCGTCAAGTGGTTCAACAACGCCAAGGGTTTTGGCTTCATCACCAGACAGGAAGGTGAAGATGATGTTTTTGTTCACTTCAGGTCCATTCAAGGTGATGGTTTTCGTACATTGAACGAGGGCCAGGCTGTGGAGTTTACTCTGGTAGACGGACCCAAGGGCCTGCAAGCCGAGGATGTCTTAAAACTTTAGCCAGCTGCTGGAACCAGATTCAGGTATCGCTTATTTTCTCGCGGAGCATTCCCGTAGGCATCATTGGTGTTAGAATGCCCGGCGTTCAAAACCGTGCAATCCTGACACGGCGCACCATTGGGGGGAAACCGATGAATCTCATTACCAAGCTGATTATCAGTCTGTTTATCGCCGCCGTCGCCGCAACACTAACCAGCGTTCTGCTTAACGGTGACCACATTGATCAGCGACTATTACTATTAGTCGCATTCTTCATTGTCACGAGCGCCACAGCAATAATCTTCGGATACAAAGCCGGCTCCGTTAAATCAGGATGCTGAGCAAGTCCCTCACAAGACTTTTGTTGGAGATGCTGCACGCGAACATGGCACGGTAAAGTGGTTCAACGTCACCAAGGGATTTGGCTTTATTGTCAAAGACGACGGCGAAGAAATTTTCGTGCATTTTCGCTCTATCCGTGGAGAAGGACGCCGCGGCCTGCGCGATGGCCAAAGCGTTAATTTTATTGTCGCCCAGAGCGACAAAGGCCCCCAGGCCGAAGACGTGGTGGGAGAGGACTGATCAAAGCCCTTGATGGGAAGTCAAAACCGCCTGCCAGTAGAGCTGGATCATGCGCGAACCCTCTCGCAGAATTGTGTCAGTGGACAGAGATTGATCCTCCAGCGCCATCTCCACAATAGCGTAACCAGCATCAATAGACAGCCGCGCCTGTGTCTTGAGCAATTCATCTACCGGTCGAGTGAGCAACTGCGCCACGGTCATCGCGAACTGGTTGGATACCAGCCGGTGAGATTCGAGCCGCACTTCCTGTAAGGGGGCTACCGCCCGCAATGCCTGCACCACTTGCAAACCAGCGATTTGCGTCCGTGTGACATCGTAGGTCGCCTTGAGCAGTTCATAGACGTTGCCCAATAACAGCTGCGGATCGCGCTCCCCGAGGTATTTGTCAAACCACTGCTGAAAAACGGCGTTCTGCTTATCCATCAGCGCCGCACCAAGCGCATTAAGGACTGCATATTTATTGGGGAAGTAGCGATAAAGAGCCGGCACAGTGATACGTGCCCTCTCGGCCACCAGATTAGTTGAGATCCGCTCGATCCCAACTTCAACCAGTAACTCAGCTGCCGAGACAAGTATACGTTCGTAAGTGCGTTTCGCCCTGTCCTGCTGCGGTTTATTTTTTTCGAGCAGTTCGACCCGTTGCCTGACGGCCACCATTAACCACCCCTAAATTGGTCTGCGCGCGCATGCCCACAAATCTCCGTGCCATCGTAGCGCAGTGGACTGGCCTGATCCAGTGCAGCAATTTTGCTTTGGCACAGCAACCAGAGGGTGGCGCGCGCAGCCACGCAATGCCACAATGACCAGCTTTGGGATTTGGATAGCCGGGAACTAAACAGAAGCATCCAGAGTGGACTACCCACAATCCGGCTTTGCCCGCAGGACAATACAAGGGAATCAAGTTGCATCACAGTAAACCACGGACCGGACACCGCTTTCGCGGCGTTACCATGCCCACGAGTTCACACCCGGTAATTCGTCAGGTCAGGCGCCAGGGCGCCTATCCCTCCATTCACGGCAATAAGCTGTGGAAGTCCAGTCGCCTGTTAATCGATTACCTGAACAAAAATCGACCCGCACATTGTAATAACGTCATCGACGTGGGTTGCGGCTGGGGCATCTCGGGGATCTGGTGCGCGAAGACTCTCGGCGCGCAGGTCACATCAGTCGATGCGGATCCCGATGTATTTCCATTTCTGGAGGCTTCGGCCACCCTGAATGGGGTGACTACGACGCCACTGGTTTCCAGCTTTGAAAAATTGAGCACCAGGCAGCTGTCCCAGTTTGATATGCTTATCGCCGCCGATATCTGCTTCTGGGATGAATTGGTAGACCCGGTTTTTAACATGGTCAATCGTGCAGTAAAAGCCGGTGTGAAACACATCATAATCGCCGACCCTGAACGTTCGACCTTCTTCGACATGGCGCGGCGTTGCAAAGACCGCCACTGTGCCGAGATCATTGAGTGGCAAACCGACTCTCCGATCAAGGCCCGTGGCGCCCTTATGGTGCTGGAAAACGCGTGACCTCCGAAGGCAGACGCGGGCATGGCGTGGCTTAAGTGCAACGCTGTAATTTATGTTAAATAGTTAGCTTGTTGACCACTTTTTGACCGGGCATTATGGCCTGAAGCCTTTATCGATGCTATAAATCCGCACGGCTTTGCACAATTTTGCCAACACACCGTGGCCACGTATCTACCTCGCGAGCAGCTCGACACGGAAGATCCAGTACGGGGTGTCGGTTATGCCAGGTCCAAATGAATATTTTGCAGCACTTGACTGCCTTTAACGGTGGTGGAATTGGCCGCAGGGAACCTCGATACATCATGAAACAGCTAGGAATACTTGACTCTGCTTTCGTTAATCTGGAGCAAACCAACACGCCGCAGCACATCGGAGGTATTGGAATCTATGACCCGTCAACTGCCCCGGGTGGCTTTGTTCGCTTCAAGGACGTGATTGCCAGTTTCGAGCGCAGGCTCGGCAGTCTGCCCCTGTTTCGCACCCGATTGGTGGAAGTTCCCGGCGGGCTGGATCGACCGTACTGGATTAAAGACGCCAACTTCGATGTGGAGTTTCACCTGCGGCATATTGCCCTGCCCGAGCCCGGCGACTGGCGCCAGTTATGCATCCAGGCGGCGCGCCTGCACTCCCGGCCACTGGATATGTCGCGCCCCCTGTGGGAGGCCTATATTATCGAAGGGTTGGACAATATCCCCAACCTGCCCAAAGGGTGTTTTGCCGTGTATACCAAGATGCACCATTCCCTGGTCGACGGCGCCGGAGGCGCCTCCTTTATGGCCGCCCTGCACGACCTGGTACCTGACCCTGAATACAATCAATCGTCGGAAGCCGAACCGCGTCTGGTAGACACCATTCCTTCGGTCGGCGAACTGCTGACCAAGGCGACCATCAATAGTGTAAAAAATACCGCGCAACTGTTCAGCGGAACTGTCAGAAGTGCGCGCGACCTGACCAAGTATGCGCTGGACATCGCACGCAATGAGATTCCCGCCCCGGATGTGTCTGCCCCTAAAACCATCCTGAACAAGCCGGTTGGTCCTCACCGTGTATTCGACGCGGCGGAATTTCCCCTGGAGGGCTTTAAGGACATCAAGAACGCCGTCGGTGTCACTGTGAATGACGTAGCGCTCGGCGTCATCGGCGGCGCGCTGCAGCGCTACCTCACAGCTAAGGGAGAGGCGCCCGCGGAGGGCTCCCTGGCCGCCGCCATGCCCCTGAACATGCGCACACGCCGCGGCGCTACCGAGGAAAATAATCAGGTAGGTTCGGTATTTGCCTCTTTACATACCGACATCACTGACCCGCTGGAGCGCATCATCGCGATCAGGCAATCAACTGAGAATGCCAAACTGAGTGGCGAAGCCAGCCCCCTGGTGGACGCGCTGATGTTGGCGGGCGTGTTTTCTCCGGTGATCTCAAAGTCGGTGGCCAGGTTCTGGTCGCGCAATGAGCTGTCCAGGCACATTCCGATGAATATCTCGACCTGCATTTCCAATGTCGCGGGCCCCGATTTTCCACTGTATTGCGCCGGCGCCAGGATGGTGGATTATTACGGCCTGGGTGTATTGACGCCCGGTATGGGGATATTCCACCTGGTGTTCAGTTATTCGGGGAAAATAACCCTGTCTGTGCTGGCAGACCGGGACATCATGCCAGACCCCGAGTTCTATCACGACTGCCTGGTTGCCGCCTACGAGGAGCTCTACGCGGCAGCCGTCAAGTTGGGACCCGGTAAGCCCAAAAGTGCGGCAATTGCTGCCAAAGCCAGGATTAGCTCGCCCAAGAGAGTCCGGGCTGTTACTGGTGGAAAAGCCCCGACCAAAGTTGCGCCAAACAAGACTACCAGCGCCAGGGCGAAAAAGTCGACACCAGGCAAGGCCAAATCCCCAAGCGCCACGACCCGACCCAAGGTCCCCCGACTCAAGGCCATCCGCCGCTCGACCGCTAAATCAAAGCCGAAACTCAAGTAGTCGTTCGTGGCTGACTGGCGGGTAACCCCGATTCTCCTCCTGACTGCCCCGGCAAAAAAATCGCCATAGGCCGATATGAGTAAGAAACAGCGGCGTGAAATTCCGCGCTTCGATACCCCCATCATCGAAACACACTGCCATCTGGATTACCTTGAGCAGGCAGAGTTGGACATCACCCTTGAAAAATCGCGCCAGGCAGGAGTAGAGCGGATCATCACTATCGCTGTATCACCAGGAAACCTGAACCGGGTAATGGAACTCACCAGATATTCCCCCGATATCTGGGGCTCTCAAGGTATACACCCACACGAAGCGGCGTCCTATAACCGCGAGATCGATGAGACCATCCGGGCGAATGCGGCAGACGCGCGGATACTTGCGGTGGGAGAAATTGGCCTGGATTATTACTACGACCATGCGGACCGCTCAGTGCAGCGCCTGGTGTTTGAACAGCAACTGCAGACTGCGGTAGAACTCGACCTGCCTGTTATCATCCATACCCGCGACGCTGATACCGACACACGCGATATATTGCGCAATTACAGTGCTTCCCTCTCCCGTAAGGGCGTGATACACAGCTTCACCTCCAGTATGGAACTGGCGGAATTCTGTCTGGCAGAAGGCTTTATGCTGGGGTTCAATGGAATCATCACCTTCAACCGTGCGGAAAATGTGCGGCAGGTAGTCGCCGCCACGCCAGTCGAGCAAATACTACTGGAAACCGATTCGCCGTATTTGACTCCAGTTCCCTATCGTGGCCGACCCAACGCACCCTATTTTCTGCCCTTTATTGCCGAAACAATGGCCGCAATCAAGGAGCTCGACGTTGACGAATTATTGCGCCATGTTTATAGCAATAGCAGAAGTCTCTTTTTCTGAAGATCCTGCAAAACTTATTTTGAGACTACCAAGCGTCCTACTCATATCCGTGAGCAATCTGACCAAGCTTCTTCACTTCTACAGTGATAGACTACGCGCCGTTGCAAATACACCCGGCTCGAAAATCTCAGGCAAACCTCACTGATGGACTATATTGTCGGACAACGTTGGGTCAGCCACGCTGACGCGCAATTAGGGCTTGGCATCGTCGTTGATATTGAGGGGCGACGGGTGACGCTCACTTTTCCCGCTGTCAGCGAGGAACGTACCTACGCGATGGAGAACGCGCCCCTCACCCGATTACGATTCAAGGCAGGAGACCATATTTCGACCGTCGATAAAGTGGATGTACTGGTAACCGAAGTCATGGAGCATCAGGGGCTGTTGGTCTACGTGGGCACGGATCACCACGAAAACGAGTTAACTGTTTCTGAGCTTGAGCTCGATGCATTCGTCCAACTAACCACACCCCAACAGCGTTTACTCAATGGCCATTTTGACAAACACAGCGAATTTGCCCTGCGCTGCGCAACATTCTTCCATGCGGACAAGTTACAGCGCTCTCCCGTACGCGGCCTCTTGGGTTCACGCACCAGTCTCTTGCCGCACCAGATTTACATTGCCAATGAAGTGGGTCAGCGATACGCGCCGCGCGTATTGCTGGCGGACGAGGTCGGGCTTGGCAAAACGATTGAAGCGGGGATGATCATTCAGCAGCAACTGCTGACAGGGCGGGCATCCAGGATTCTCATTCTGGTGCCTCCCAGCTTGCTGCACCAGTGGCTGGTAGAAATGCTGCGCCGCTTCAACTTGCATTTCTCCCTGTTTGATACCGAGCGCCTCGCTGAAATCGCCGAGGGCAATCCATTCGAGACAGAACAGTTGGTACTGAGCAGCCTCGACCTATTTCTGTCACAGCCCGAAGTTCAGAAGCAGGCCTTAGCCGCAGGGTGGGATCTGGTGGCCATTGACGAGGCCCATCACCTGCACTGGTCGCAGGACAGCGCAGGCGACGACTATCTTTTTGTTGCAGCGCTGGCGCGGCAGACCGCCGGGCTGTTACTACTCACGGCCACGCCAGAACAAATCGGGCAGGCCAGTCACTTCGCCCGCCTGCATTTGCTGGATCCCACGCGCTTCCATGACCTCCAACGGTTCCAGGAGGAAGAACTGCAGTACCGCAAGTGGAGTGAATTGGCCGACGCCCTTGAAAAAGGCCAAAGCGTCGAAGAACTGCCCGCCGGACTGGACCCGGCGGCCTCGATCCCAACCCTCATTGAGCAAATACTGGATCGACATGGCACAGGACGGGTACTTTTCAGGAATACCCGAGCCGCAGTTGCAGGTTTTCCTCGACGAGTATTGCACCACTACCCTCTGGCTGCTCCTCAGCAATACACGCTCGCCACGGTAGATATCAAGGAGCGGCTCTATCCCGAGCTGACCTATGTCGACGATAGTTGGCTGGCTTTCGACCCGCGTGTGGCCTGGCTGGAGCAGACCCTGAAACAACTGCGCCCCGCCAAGGTTTTGGTCATTTGTGCGCACGCCACCACCGCTATCGCTCTGGAACACCATTTGCACCTGCGGTCCGGGATTCGTTCGTCCGCCTTCTATGAGGGCCTGTCAATCATTGAACGAGACCGGGCCGCTGCCTATTTCGCTGACGAGGTGAATGGTGCGCAAACCCTGGTTTGCTCGGAAATCGGCAGTGAAGGGCGAAACTTCCAATTCGCTCACCACCTGATACTGTTCGACCTGCCGATGAATCCGGACTTGCTGGAGCAACGGATCGGGCGTCTTGACCGCATAGGGCAGCAATCCGATGTCGACATCCATGTTCCCTATTTGGAACAGACTGCACAGCAGTCCCTGTTTGAATGGTATGACAGCGGACTTAACCTGTTCCGCGACAGCTGCTCTGCCGGCTACATGATTTTTGAATCGTTCCGGGACCGTCTATTGTCGCAACTGGAACAACGTACTGAAACATTTGACACGTTACTTGCAGACAGCGCAGCTTTTACCGCAAAAACTCGACAGGAATTGCGTGAAGGCCGCGACAAATTGCTGGAGCGCAATTCCTGCAAGCCTGAAATAGCCAAAAAATTGATCGCTGAAATTGCCGCTGCCGAATCCGACGACACACTGGAACACTACCTCGAGGCGCTCTGCGAGACCTTCGGCGTAGACCAGGAATTGCACTCCGAACAGACACTCATCCTGCGTCCCTCTGAGCATTTGCTCATCGGCCACTTTCCCCACGCTTCGGGAAGATGGCACAACCGTGACCTTCAGCCGCGACCAGGCCCTAGCGCGGGAGGACATGGAATTCCTGACGTGGGACCACCCAATCATCCTCGAAGCCATGGACATGGTGTACTCAACGGAACTCGGCAACGCCGCGCTCGGTACAATCAAGCTGAAGGGCGTCGCCCCCGGCACACTGCTGCTGGAAGTGCTCTACACCGTCAACTGTATCGCGCCCCGAGAACTGCAAGTGGAGCGTTTTCTGCCGCTTAGCCCCATACGACTGCTGGTGGATGCGCGGGGAAAGGATCTCGCCGAACTGGTGCCACACGCACGCCTCAACCAATTGATTGAAACCGTAAAAAAATCTACCGCGCTCGCGATCATCAAGCAGGTAGGTGCAGAGGTGGAAGCCAAAATGTCCCTGGCAGCCTCACAGGCCCAAACCAAGCTGCACACAATATTGACCGATGCCGAGAAAACGATGTGCGCCCTTGGTACGGAACTCGATCGCCTGGCCGCGCTGGGAGAGTCAATCCGTCCATTCGCCAGGAAGAACTCGACCATCTCAGCTACCGAATAAATGAATGCGCCATCCATATTCAGCACGCGAATCTGCAATTGCAGGCTCTGCGCCTGATCATCACTACGTGAAAGAAGCCCGCTATGAGTGCCATGAAGGCCTGCCAATCGAGCAGGAATGGAAGCAATATGCGCGGGCGCGACATCCCCACCACAGCCCATAGTTTTTGCTCAGCTCTGCCTACGATATCTGACGATATATTTCGGTTGTTTCCGTTGCGCAGCGCTCCCAGGAGAACTTTGCGGCTTGTGCAATCCCCTTCTTACCCCACTCAGAACGCTCAGTCTGACTTTCGAGAAGGAGCTGAAGTTTCCCTGCCAACTCTTCCGGCTCACCTGTATCGCACAGCAAGCACGAGCCCTGCGAAAATTCGGCCATAGAAGTTCCTGCCCGACAAATCACCGGTACACCACTACTCATGGCATCCAACACGGGGAGTCCAAAGCCTTCGTACACGGATGGGTAAGAAAAAACAGCAGCTCCCGAAAACAATATTGGCAGATCATCAGCTGGGACGTAGCCAAGAT
>CAVQGV010000006.1:0-184380 GCA_963712135.1 uncultured Gammaproteobacteria bacterium | reverse complement strand
TCGTGGCTATTCGACAGCAGACTATCGACTCCCTCAATATCACGGTAGAGCAGTACGAGCAGCAAAACCGGTGCCGTGCACTACCACCTGGCGGCACCCTACAGTGAGAACGTATTCCTGGTGGCGCTGCGCACCGTGCCGCTGGACTCGACCGGCGTCGCCCACATCCTCGAACACACCGCGCTGTGCGGCAGCGAACAATTCCCGGTGCGCGACCCGTTCTTCCTGATGTTGCGGCGCTCGCTGAATACGTTCATGAATGCGTTCACCAGCTCGGACTGGACCGCCTATCCGTTCGCCAGCCAGAACCGCAAGGATTTTGACAACCTGCTGGAGGTGTACCTGGACGCGGTATTCTTCTCCCGCCTCGACCCGCTCGACTTCGCGCAGGAAGGCCACCGCATCGAATTCGCCAAGGCCGGCAACCCGAACAGCGAGCTGGTCTACAAAGGCGTCGTGTTCAACGAGATGAAAGGCGCGATGAGTTCTGTCGAGCAGGCGCTGTGGCACACACTGTGCAAATACCTGTATCCGACCACCACCTACCACTACAACAGCGGCGGCGACCCCGAGCACATCCCCGACCTCACCTACGAGCAGCTGAAGGCGTTCTACCACAGTCACTATCATCCGAGCAATGCGATCTTCATGACCTTCGGCGACATTCCGGCGATCCAGCACCAGGGCGTGTTTGAGAAAGCGCCCTGCGCCATTTCGACAAACTGCGCACATCCAGGTGCAGCCCGAACAGCGCCTGCCCGGCCCCTGCGCGTGCAGGACGTTACGCCTACGACGAGAACGACTCCACGACACAAAACCCACATCGTGATCGGTTGGCTGCTCGGCGAGAGCGCCGACCTGAAGCAGCTGCTGGAAGCCCAGCTGTTGTCCAGCGTGCTGCTGGACAACAGCGCATCGCCGCTGCAGCACGCGCTGGAGACCACCGACCTGGGCCGGGCGCCCTCGCCCTTGTGCGGCCTGGAGGACTCCATGCGCGAGCTGGTGTTCTGCTGTGGCATAGAGGGCAGCGAAGCGGAGCACGCCGATGCCCTGGAAGCGATGGTGCTGGAGGTGATCGAGCAGGTCGCCGAGAGGGCGTCAGCCAGGAGCGGCTGGAGGCGGTGCTGCACCAGCTGGAATTGCACCAGCGCGAAATCACCGGCGATGGCTACCCCTACGGCCTGCAACTGATCCTGCAGGCACTGGGTTGCGCCACGCACTACAGCGACCCGATCGCGGTGCTGGACCTGGAGCCCGTGATCGCCGGCCTGCGGGAGAAGATCCAGGACCCGGACTACATCCGCCAGCTGGCCCGCCAGCTGCTGCTGGACAATCCGCATCGCGTGACCCTGGTGATGACGCCGGATACACAGTTGTCCGCGCGCCGACTGGCGCACGAGGCCGCGCGCCTGGCCGACATCAAGGCGGGCATGGATGAAGCGCAGCGCAACGCCACCGTGCAACTGGCGGCCGACCTGGTGGCGCGACAGGCGCGGGTCGACGACGACAGCGTCCTGCCCAAGGTCGAGCTGAGCGATGTACCCGCCGCCCTGCCCGAGCTTGCCGTTCAAAGAGCGCCGCTCAACGCCTGCCCTTCACGACCTACGGCCAGGGCACCAACGGCCTCGTCTACCAGCAGGCCGTCAGCCCCTGCCGCCGCTGGCGCGAGAGCAACTACAGATACTGCCCCTGTACACCAACATCCTGACCGAGGTGGGCCTCGGGGAAGAATCCTACCTGGCGATACAACAGCGCCAGGCCGCGACGGTGGGCTCCATTTCCGCCTTCGTCGGCATGCGCGGCAATGCCCATGACGAACAAGCCGTAGACGCCAATCTGACCCTCTCCTCCAAGGCGCTGCTGCGCAACGCCCGCGACCAGGCGCAGCTGATGAGCGACACCCTACACCGTGTGCATTTTTCCGAGACCGACAGGATACGCGATCTGGTCAACCAGCAGCGCGCCCGCCGCGACCAGTCCATAACCGGCAGTGGGCACAGCCTGGCCATGACTGCCGCCTGCGCCGGCATGAGCCCGCTGGCGCGGCTCCATCATCAGCACTCCGGGCTGGCGGGTATTCGCCAGTTGCGCCTGCTGGACGACAGCCTGGCGAACGAACAGGCCTGCAGGCGCTGGCGGCACAGCTGGCAAGAGCTGCATGGAAACCTGGTCAGCACGCCCATGCAATTTCTTGTCGTTGCCGAAGATCACCAGTGGACGCAGTCGCAAAGCGCCAGCGACATCTGGTCGCAGGCCGCCGGTGGCGCGGCAAGCCGCCCTTCACCTGCCCGTCGATACGCGAGCGTCGCGGCGAGATGTGGCTCACCAATACCCAGGTCAACTTTTGTGCCCGGGCCTACCCCACTGTCCCGGAGCAGCATGCGGATGCCGCCGCGCTGACGGTGCTGGGCGGTTTTTTGCGCAACGGCTTCCTGCACCGCGCCATACGCGAACAGGGCGGCGCCTACGGCGGGGGCGCGGCACAGGATTCCGGTATCGCAGCGTTTCGCTTCTATTCCTACCGCGACCCGCGCCTGGCAGAGACCCTGCGGGATTTTGATTGGCGGTGTCATGGATGCTCGATACACAGCACGAGTACCGCGCGCTCGAGGAAGCCATCCTCGGCGTCATCGGCAGCATGGACAAACCGAGCTCGCCCGCCGGAGAGGCCAAGCAGCATTTTCACAACCGCCTGTTCGGCCGCAGCCACGCCACGCGCGAGCAATTCCGCCAGCGCATACTGGCAGTCAGCCTGGACGACTTGCGCCGGGTCACGGAAACCTACCTCAAGCCGGAACTGGCCAGCACCGCGGTCGTCACGCATGCGGGGCAACTGGAGACGACAGCGCGCTCAGGGATGAGCTGAACCTGACGGTACAGGAGCTGTAGATAAGCCGCCCATCTCTGCTGGGTCTCGATAAACTCACAATGACAGCGCAGCACTACCAGCGATTATCCGACAACACGCCGATCATCATCGGTGCAGGGCAGTACGTGGAGCGTCTCCACCCACTGTCCCAACCACCTTTCAGCTCTCCCATGCAATTGGCAGCCGCTGCGTGTCAGGCCGCTCTGCAAGACGCAGGAGTCAGTGCCAGGAAAATCGATACCATTGCGGTGATCCGACTTTTTTCCGATGCCGCCAAGGCCTGGGCCTCCCCCTTCGGTGGCAGCAATAACCCGCCGGAGTCTGTCGCCCGACGCCTTGGTGCGACACCAGCGCAGCGCATCTACAGCAACGCCGGTGGTACGGAGCCGCTACAAATAATGGTGGAATTGTTGCAAGCCATCGCCCGCGGCGAAACGACGCTCGCCCTGCTCACCGGCGCCGAGGCGATTGCCAACCAGCGCTTTGCCGTCCGTAACGGGTATGAACTTGACTGGCGAGAGGCATTCGACGCCCCGCTGGACCAGCGCGAATACCACAAGCGCTTCGTCTCAAAAGAAGAGCTCAACAGCGGCCTGAGCCTGCCGGTGCACTATTACGCACTGATCGAAAATAGCCAGGCGCACCAGATGGGCCACGATCAGCAACAGCATCGGCAGTATATGGCGGAATTGCTGGCGCCGTTCAGCAACGTCGCCGCCGCCAACCCTTTCTCGCAGTCTGCCGCCGCCTACACAACCGACCAGCTTGCAGCCGTTAACAGCAGCAATTACCCCATCAGCCTGCCCTACTCCAAGCTGTTAGTCGCACAGGACGCTGTCAACCAGGCCGCAGCACTGCTGCTGACGAGCGTCGGTCATGCACGTCGCCTGGGCGTGGACCCCGGTCAGTGGATTTTTCTGCAAGCCTACGCGCAGGGCGAGGATCAGTACCTGTCCCAACGCGTGGATCCGGGCCGCTCCGCCGCCATGGCACGGGTACTCACAGCCACCATGGACATGGCCGACGCTAGCTGCGCCGACATGGACCTGATCGATCTCTACAGTTGCTTTCCCTGCGCAGTGCACGCGGCCTGCGACATACTGGGCCTGCCCACGGACGGCTCACGGTCACTGACCGTCACCGGCGGCCTGCCCTTTTTTGGCGGGCCGGGCAACAACTATAGCCTGCATGCACTGGCGGAAGTTGCCGTGCGCCTGCGCGGTACACCAGTACGCGCCCTGATCACCGCCAATGGCGGCATGCTGTCCAAACACGCCGCCGCGGTACTCACCAGTGACCCGGCACAGGCTAACGTTCTCAACTGGGACGATGACGGCGTGTTGACTGTGGACAGTGCGGATATCCCGGCGCGGCCAATGACTGCTGATCCACAACAAGGCGACATTATTTCCTACACCGTGATCTCGCGCCGGGACAAAGCCGCTATCGGTATCGTACTGGCCGAGACCCCGGCGGGTGAACGCTTTCTTGCCTCCAGCACCGAACCGGCAGTTACGGGTTCGATGCAAGACATCAGCCCCATCGGGCGCGGAATCGATGTGCAGGAAACGGACGATAGGAAGGTATTCAGTTTCCGGGCATAACGACAATAGGTGGCGCTATTCAGGCGCGATTTTGCGCCAGCGCCCGCTCGGTTGCCGCGACAAACAGCGCGATATTGCCCCTGGAGTAGTTGACTGCCAGCTCTGATTTGCAAATCTTCCAGTCGCCATCAATCTGCCTGTAGTGATTGGTATATTCACCTACCACCGTCACCACATCCTGATCACCGACAATGGGCATTTCAGGATTGGGGAAAATGACGTGGTCGGCAGACAGATAGGCGCGACAGCTGACCGCAGTGTCTGAAATGACAACGCGGTGGTTAGTAATGATATGACGGGTGATATCGAAACCGTTGATCACCCCCTGCAAATAACCCATCCAATCATCAGCGCGGCGCGGTATGGCAGGATCGCCGCTCGCGGCGCTCAGGCTGCCGTAGTCAATCAGCACCTCATCGGCAAAGCAGGCGCGCACCAGCGGCCAGTTCTTGCTGTCCAGGCCCTCGGCGTAATTGTTGTAACTATCGATCAATGCATTTCTGATCAGTACATTCCTGTCCATACAAGGTCTCTTTACTTCCCACTATTTTTTGGTCACTTTTGACACTACTTTTTGGTCACTACCCCCGCGGTAATGGTCATCGTATTATCGATAACCATGGCGGCGCCATTGACCGAGATCGACTCATCGGAGGCCAGGAACAACACCATGTTTGCGACATCGACCGGCTCGCCTACCCAGACATTCTCCATCGCCTGCGCAGCCTTGGGATCGTTAGCCCGCACAATGTCCTGCACGCCCTGCAACATGGGCGTGCGCATATTGCCTGGATGGATCGAATTACAGCGCACACCGTAGCCGTTCTCGGTGCTGAGGCAGGCTACCGACTTGGTGATGCCGCGAATGGCGCTCTTGGACGCAGCGTAGGCAAATATGCCGGGACCACCGGAAATACTCGCGGTTGAGCACATATTGATGATGGAGCCGCTACCGGCGGGCTTCATCACGCGCAGCGCATGCTTGCAGCCAAAGAAAGTACCATCGGTGCCCACCGCGTTCACCAGGCGCCACATCTCTTCGGTGGTGTCCTCGATACTGGCAAGGCGCACAATCCCGGCACTGTTGAGCAGGATATCAAGGCGCCCATAGTCCGCCATCACCTGGTCCACCAGTGCGATCCAGTCGGCCTCGCGGGTGACATCCAGCACTGCAAAACGACACCCGGGAATGTCTCTGGCCGCTGCCTCGCCCTGTTCGAGATTGACATCCGCCAGCACCACCGCAGCGCCCTCTTCGGCCAGGCGGCGTGCTGAGGCCAGTCCCAGGCCGGATGCGCCGCCAGTGATAATCGCTACCTTGTTCGCTACTCTCCCCATAAAAAGCTTCACTCCCTGCAGTGATAAAACAGGCCTACAGTGAGATTTTGGGCACTGTCTGCTTGCAATAGTTTGTCGGCATGATACCTTACCATAAAACAGTCAGGACGTACTGTTTATTCTGATTTTGCCCGGGGCACATTTCCATGAGTACCACCCATGTAAAAAATTATGACGACGTCACCATGTACGGCCTGACGCCGGAAAAACGCGAACATCTGCTGTTAACACAGAATGAACTGACCTTTATCTGGACCACCAGAGAGGGTCACGGCATGGGTGTCACCATGAGTTATATCTGGCGCCACGGTCGTATCTGGTGCACGGCGACCGAACAGCGTGCACGCATGAAAGCGCTGGCCCGCGACCCGCGCTGCTGTGTGGTGATATCCAGCGCCGGCATTGATGACGATGTGAGCCAGTCCATCACCTTCAAGGGTCATGCGATTCTGCACAGGGACCAGGCCACCAAGGACTGGTTCTACCCCGACTTCGCCCGCCATGCGAACAGCCCGGCGCCGACGCCTGAGGCATTCGTGGCCTTCCTGGATACGCCGGCGCGCATCATCATTGAAGTCGTGCCTGAAAAAACCATCACCTTTGACGGTGGCGTCATGCGTGACACCACCACCGAGGCGCTGAAACAGTAAGCTGATGTGTAACAGTTCAGACTTCACCAGAGATACGGAGTAAGGTTTGATGTCCCCCTTCCCGATAGCGGTCCTTCAGGGCTGGGCAAGAATTAGGTCGCAAAACACCTCATTGAGGACTCTCCCCTTTCGCCCTGTAGCCCACCGCGAAGCCGACTGCTAGACCGAGCAGAAAATCCATCATTTGATATTAGGCTGAGGTATCTTGTAAGGCACGCAAGTACCCCCGTAGGCATAGACTGTCTTACCGCCAGAAATGTAATCCATGCTAATGACTCCGGTACTGCGATTGATATCCACGCGTGCATCATGAGTAACCTTCGCGATCTGGATAAACGAGACCGTTAAATCGTTTACCCGCACCTCACCGAATTCATACGGGACAAATTTTACGGGATTCGTGCTCATGGGACTGGACACTGTTTGCGCTTCGGGGTCGATCTGGTAATCCATGATGTCAGGCTTCTTCCACGGGTGCTTGCGACAGGGTTGGGTACCAGTGTCAGGGATACAAATCGTTGAACACCTTAAATCGAAACTGCCGGCTTGAACCGCAGTAATCAATGAAAACAGTCCACATGCCGCCATAGTGCAGCTCAATGTACTTATCTTATTAATCGCCGTAGATCTCCGTTTCAAACTCAATTGGATTGTATATGCATTTGGGCTGCAGTAGATGGTGACCTTTAAAATGACTGGTGCGAGTACTGTTTCGGAGATTTTGTCGGGGGCACCCAGCCCCACCTGTGGCGCTCGCAGGATGGCCATTAAATACGCAGGCGTTTTGCGACCTTAGCTTCTTTGACTCATCAAGGACCGCTAGGGAACGGCCGCACCTTCATGTTATGCGGACCCTTTTCGCTTCTCCGCTAGTGTACGTATTAGCTCTTGTGTTTTCGGGGTGAACGTATGCAGTGATACTGCTTCGACTGCTTCGATCTGCAAATAGGGATACTCCAATACTTTTCTTTGCGACTCAAGCTCGTCGTCTTCGATCATTCCCTTTGAATGCTGGTACAGATCGTTTTCATAAGCTCGAATGTTGGCCATCGAAAGCCAATATAGCAATCGTTGTTCTTCCGCAGTTAGAGGTTTTCCGAATTGAGCCTTCGATACCGCGTCGCGAATTTCCTTGTTTTCGATCATCAAGCGATAATTAACGATGCGGTCATGAGCCAGTTGCTGATGCGTCTGTGCTCGTTGCGTATCGGAACTTTGCCTGATCTGCACGGCGAGATAGATAAGGGTACCCAGAACTGCAATTGCACTAACAATCTCACCAATCGCTCCGACAGCGTCCCAATTCATGCCTTTCTCCTGATTGTCAGGTTTCCCCAAGCATAGCTATATTCGTATAGATTGGAAGGTGGGCTAATGCCCGCTTGTAGGCGTTATGCGACCTCCCATCTCCCCAGAATGGGCACCTGTTAACGTCCGCTTTCGGGAAAAGCGGTAACTGGAGCTGCATCTGAACCTGGACTTTCTGTCAGACCAAGTGTGAGTTATTACAAGGTCATGACCGGCTGAGCGCTCATCAGAACACGGGGCGCCGCAGCCAGCACCTGGAAAATCCATCTTCCATTTCCAGCATCTTGTAATGCCACTCATGTTCCCTCCTGGATAGTCAGGCTGCTCCTACTTCCTTGAACGTGGCCATGCCCTCCTCGAACTCCCAGTAGCCGCGCAGGGCTGTCAACTTGCCCTCCTCGTTGCAACTGTAAGTGAACACACCGTTGACCTGCTGCGAGTACTGCTTGCCGTTGACATTCATCAACACGTTGAGGGTCACGATATTGGCGCACTCCAGATGGGCGGTGTAGGTCTGGTGGATGATGTACTCAATATCGGCAGTTGGCGATATTGCGGTCGTAGAAGGCCTCACGGGCTGCTGGTGTGGAGTGCCCTTTGCCATCGGGATCCAGTATGGTCGGGCCGATCGGGTCCTCGATGATGCCGTCCTCAGCCCACATGGCCAGCCAGCGCGCCTTGTCCTTGGTTTTGAGGCACTCACGGGACCTGAGTGACATCTGGTAAGCAACATTGTTCTCGTTCATGAACGATTCTCCGTGACTGGGTAGGCAGAGGACAGGTGGCAGTCAGATGCATATGAGCCAGCCAATTAACTACAGAGGCAAGCCCCCGACCGCACCATTTATTGAACCGCTCTCCTCGTAGGCACGCATCAGTAAATCGGCGATGCGCATCTGGTGTACCTCATCCGCGCCGTCTGCCAGACGCGCCCAGCGGGCCTGTTGCAACATTCCCGACAGGGGCGAGTCCTTCGAGTAGCCGAGAGCGCCGTGCACCTGCACCGCGCGGTCGCAGACCTTCCACAAAGTGTTGGCGACATGGTGCTTGGCCATCGAGACTTCCTGCTTGAACTCCATGCCATTCTCTATCTTGTAAGCGGCGTGCAGGACCATCAGCTTGGAAGCATAGAGTTCCATGGCACTGTCCGCCATCATCCACTGGATGCTCTGCTTTTCACTGAGCAATGAGCCGTGGGCAAAGCGTTTGGTGGCGCGCTCGATCAACATTTCCAGCGCCATTTCGATTTCACCCAGCCAGCGCATGCAGTGTGCCAGCCGCGCCGGACCGAGGCGCACCTGTCCCAGCTTGTGGCCGCCGCCGCGCTCGCCAAGCAGATTGGCCTTCGGCACTCGCACATCCTTGTACAAAATCTCACAGTGGTTGTGGCTGCCGGCCATGGTCTCGATATCGCGCACGATCTCGAACCCGGGTGAGTTGCAGTCGACTATAAAGGCGGAGTTTCGCGCCTGGGGAATCTCCGCGTCCGGGTCGGTGCGGGCAATCACGATGGCAAAACTCGCGCCGCGGGCACCCGAGGTAAACCACTTGTGTCCGTTGATCACCCATTCGTCACCCTCCTCCACCGCCGTGGTCTGGATGAGTGTCGGGTCTGAGCCCGCTACCTCGGGCTCGGTCATGGAAAAGCACGAGCGCACTTCTCCCTCAAGTAGTGGGTTAAGGTAATGCTCGCGCTGGTACTCCGTGGCAAAGTGATGCAGGGTGTGCATATTGCCTTCATCCGGTGCATGGGCATTAAGTATGTAGGAGCCGTAGGGCACTTTTGCCGCTTCGGCAGACACCGCGGCAAGCGCCGTCACACCCAATCCCATGCCTCCGACCGAATGGGGCATGTGGGGCAGCCAGAAGCCCTGCGCTTTAGCCTCACCGCGCAGTTCCTTGATGAGATCGGACCAGTCTTCCCGTTTGGCGGACTTGTCCGCACTCAGTGCTGCATAGCGCGCTTTTACCGTGTTGTGCAGGAACTCCCGTATGCCGGCGCGGGCTTGTTCCACTTCAGGGCTGAAAGTGAAGTCGATGGCCACAATTATTGCTCCTGCGTTTTGTTATCACACCTGACGAGTTTGCATCCTGGCCATGCTAAGGCGAGCTGTCACTGTTGACGATGCAACATGCTAATTTTGCGGGGGCATTAGCGTAATCGACAAAAATCGGTGACGACCAGGCTCGCTCCTGCGCATTCGCCAGGCAATCGTCCGTATAGGCGGTTGGCGGTACGGCGCGGCACAGGTTCACCGCAATACATTGTCCTGACGCGTCGCGCTCACAGCGCACATTGTCTGCGTTAATCGTCGGACTGGCATCTTCCAGTGCGCGCACGTAATACACCGCATCGCGCTGCGCAGCCACAAAATCGGGATCGCTGAAACGCACAGTACAGCCCTCGCCATCGGGTGGACAGGGCAATACACGCCAGGGATCCTCGATCAGCGATCCCACCTCTTCACCGGCGACAATCTGCGGACGAATCCGCACCACCTCAATACGATCAATATGTTTGCGACGGTCACCGGGGTTATAACACTCACCCCCGCACAAGCGCTGCAGGCGATCAGCCGGCAGGGCACGCAAGCTGTCAGCGGGGCACCCGGGCTTCTGTTCAAAGGCGCCCACGGCGCTGACTTCAAACTCCGGCACTGTATGACTGCGGACGCTACTGCCCATGGGGAAGCGCTTGTCCGGTTGCGCATCGACCAGGTCAAACCACAACAAAATGCGATCGCCACTGGTGGCGTAAACCTCCTTGCGCTGCAGGGCATCCCAGATCGCCTGCCGGTCGCGCCCGTTAGCGTGTACCGCGACCAATCCGCCAGTGCCCATGAAAGAAGAGTGCCGCTCAAAAAACGGCCCGCCAAGTCCGTATGCCTGCTCCAGCGGTAACGAAATTTGGCAGGGGTTCCTGCTCGACGCAGAAAGGCGGACGGTCCGAGCTGCTCTACGGCTGCGTCCGTCATGTTGCGGCGCATGATCTCCTTGTACCCGTTGCCGGCCCGTGCTGTGTGCGAATCGGATGAGCCAATGATGCCCCAGCGAAACCGTTTGGGGGGACGGGTGTCATCGTCAGAAGTTGCGTATCGCCAGACCGTACTGGACTGATTTGGTAGGTCGAAAATTGTAGGTCGGCATATAGCAATCGCGGCACTGGCCTGCATCCAGCCAGTCTTGCGGGCTGGTGCCCGGCACGGTCCAGCGGCCGGAATGCTCGGTCAGGATGAAATTGTCGCGCGTACCCGCAGCCCGGTACTCACACTCTTGCACAGACTCCCCTGCCGCCAGGCAGCGCGTGCGGATGATCTCACCCGCTTGCCAGCACTCCGGCAGGAAATCCGCGGTGGGCTCGGGGCAGTAACTGTTGCCCTTTTCATCCACTGCCACGGCGCGCCACGGACGATAATATTCGGAATTGCCGTGTCCGGAAAAAATCTCAATCAGCGGCTCATGTCGCTCAGGGTCGGTCTGCGCTGCCAACTGCTTGTCCCAACTGCTCAGGGCTGGCGTGTAAAAACCCCAGGTGCTGCCGTGGGGAATGGTCAGGTAGGGAAAGTCCCAGTCGTCCAGTTTGGCGAACAATTCCGTCGGGGTCAGGGCACTTTCCTGACAATCCTCGGGCAATTCCCGTGGCGATTTTCCGCGTTCACAGGGTACCAGTTCGTCCCGGTCCTGCAGGAAGCGAATGTAGTTGTAATACTGCTGCCGTACAGTGCTATCCAGTACTGCGGCAAATTCGTCATCGCCCTGTAAAAAGCGTATAACGCTGTGATACAACTGTCGTACATTGCCATCGGCCACACCGGCAATCAGCAGCAAGCGCAATTTGGCAGTATAGAGACTGATCCCCTGGGGCGGCTGCCATTCCTGCGCGGCGATGGGACGTGCAGGCACTTCACCCTCGCCCGTATCGCGCAACACCACGTTCTTGTGCCCGTAGTGGTTTTCAGCCGTACTGCCGGTCTGGGTCCACTCCCAACCGAGGAAAGTCACCATATCGGGGTTGGCTGGGTCACCTGCGACGGCGTTGCACTGGCGCACCATTTCCCTGGTCTGTGTCCATTGCCTGGGTGTCAAACCCTCCGCATGGTCATTGATCGACCAGAAATCCAGTCCCGAACAATAACGGGCAAAATCACAGGCGTCCCCGGGCGGATGCGAACCTTCGCCCTGGTACATGGGCAAACTGACATTATAGGCATCGGAAGAATAGGTGGTGTGGACATGCAGGTCACCGAACAGGATCTGCTTTTCACCCGCGTTATGCTGTCCTGCCACGGGCAGCTTCTCGAGCGCATCGCGCTGTCGCTGCTGCTCCTCCCTGATCAACCCGGTATCGCGAGCCTGACTTGCTATCTCGCCGATACCCTGCGGTTCACCCAGGTTACCGGTGACGGCGAGGTAAGCCCAGGCTGCCGCGATAACCGGCAGTACAATCAGAAGCAGCAGCAGGACGCGGCGTAGGGCCATGTTCAAAATTATTCTCGTGTAGCGGATGACAGCGCGGCAAGTTCTCGAAAGCAGAACTCAAACTTCGAACCCGCGCAGTATAGTCCGACACGATGCCCGTGATATGGCGCTGATGTCAACCGTGGCGAGCGGACACCTACGCTTCGTGGCCAGGGACCTTGCCGTCATAGGAGGCCTTTGAAATAGCATCGCCGTCGAACTTGATGGCCTTCTCCGGCACCAGTTCCAGGATCACCCGCAGCGGCGTGTCCAGGTGCTTGAGCGCCGCTTCCACCGTGGGCGCGGGATAGGGCGAGATAATGTTCGCCATGGCGGGGTAGAACCAGTCCTTGGTGGCCTGGTCATCGTGGATAATAACCCGGCCCATATAGGTAATTGTCTTACCGGGACCCATGTCGGTGCCCATGCTGGAAATCACCACCGAGGCGCGGGGATCGCGGCGCAGGGCCTTGACGCGTGCGCGCTGGCTGGTCGCCGTCACCCAGATGGAACCGTTGCGGGCGACGTAGTTCATAATCACGCCCAGGCCATGCCCCGCCTTGTTGGTCCAGATGAAATTGCATTCGATCTGTTTCCGCAGCAGTTCCTGCTCGCGCTCATCACTGAGTTGATACAGCGTGACGTCCTCGTAACCCTGCATTTCTGTCTTTGCCATGTTGGCTTCTCCTGGTTCGGTTTATGCGTTGTTAAAAACTTAAAAGCGCGGCAGGCGTCCACTCTGCTGCCCGCCCGCCAGATCGAGTACCTGGCCGTTGATGTAGCCCGAGCGCTGGCCATCGGCCAGGAACAGTGCCGCCTCAGCCATATCATCAAGGGTGCCCATACGGCCGCAGGGGGTCGCATCGACGTGCGCCTGAATGATGGATGGCATCGTAAAAAATGCGTCTGTCATATCAGTCTGGATCAAACCGGCCGCGATGGAATTGAAGCGCACCTTCTGCTCACCGTACTCCACCGCCGCCACCCTGATCGCGTAATCAATGCCAGCCCTGGCCGCAGAATAGGCGGCAAGTCCCGGACCTGGAATGCGCGCGGTCAGGGAAGATATGGTAATTACCGAACCGCCCTCGGTCATTGCCGCCGCCGCATACCTGAAAAACAGCAGCGCGCCGATAACGCTGATCTCCAGCGTCGGGCGAATCGCCTCCGCAGTCAGCTCGGCGATAACACCCGCGGAGTGGATACCCGCAGAAAATACTGCAATATCAACCCGTCCATAAGTATCCAAGGCCGTTTTCAAACAGCTGCTCGATATCGCCTTCACGGGTCACATCACAGGCCACCGCAGTGCCGCCCAACTCCGACGCGAGTTGCTCCAGTGGCTCCCTGCGCCGCGCCGCCACCACAATGTTCGCGCCTTCCGCCGCGAGTCGCCGGGCGATTGCGGAACCAAAGTTTGCGCTGCCGGAAGCGCCGAGAATTACCGCTGTTTTGCCTGCCAGTGTCGTCATATCAAAGCGCCTGTCATTGTGTTGTATTGGAAATTGTTGCGTTCGTTTTGCTGTGCCTTCCTGCGCGGCAGATCGTCAGGGTTCCAGCCCGGTCAGCTCGCAGCTGCGCTGCCAGAGCGCGCGGCAGACCTGCTCATCGAGCGCCAACTTATGCGGTGGCTTTTGTTCCCTGCAGTCGCTGAAGTACAAACCGCCGCGCAAGCCGTAGTCGGGGCTTGTCGCCACGTACACGCTGGTGGCTGCGCCCCGGGGCACTGATCTCATGAACGGTAACGCAAAAATGCCCAGCAGCATGCCGATCAGGTTCTGGTCGCGGGCCAGCTCCGTGGGGATAATCCCCGGGTGCAAGGCATTGGCCACGATGCCGTCTTTTGCATAGCGCCGGTGCAGTTCCCGCGCGAACATCAGGTTCATCAACTTGGAATCGCCATAGGAAGCGAAAGCCGCGAAACTTGCGCTGCTCCCAGTTGAGATCGTGCAGCGCCGGCGTGAGCGTCGCGCCGCTCATGGCGAGCGATGAGACGATCACCACCCGCGCACGACCAGCGGCCCGCAGCGCATCCAGGACAAGGTTGGTAAACAGAAAGTGCGCGAGATGATTGATGCCCAGATGCGCTTCAAAGCCATCCTCGGTGCGCCGCTGCATCGGAATCATGATGCCGGCGTTATTGACCAGCAGGTGCAGCGGCCGGCCGCGGCTGTTGAACTCGTGTGCGGACGCGCCGGGTACTGGCCAGCGAGTTCAGGTCCAACTCCAGCAGATCGAGCTGGCTTTCATCGATACGGCCGCCGCCGGAGTCCACGATCGAGCGTCTGGCCAGCTCCGCCTTTTCGAGGTTGCGACAGGCCATGGTGACATGCGCGCCGCGCAGGGCGAGTACCCGCGCAGTTTCCATGCCGATGCCAGTATTGGCCCCCGTGACCAGCGCATTCCTGCCAGTCAGGTCGATGCCCTCACTGACCTGCTCCGCTGTTGTCCAACGATTGTAGCGTGCCACTATCGCGCTCCCGCCAAGGTGTCCCTGATCTGCCTGCGCAGTACATCCTTGCGCACTTTGCCGCTGGCCGTGCGCGGCAGCTGGGCGACCAGTTCGATGTGCTGCGGTATTTTTTGTTTGGCCAGCAGGGCCTCATCCGCGAAGCGGGCGACAGCAGCCAGATCCAGCCCGCTGTCCTCGGTTGCAGGCACGATATAGGCACATACGCCCTCCCCCAGACGTTCATGGGGCATGGCAACCACCGCCACTTCACGGATATCGGGGTGGCCGTGCAGCACATCCTCGACTTCCTTGGCACTGATGTTTTCCCCGCCGCGGATGATGATGTCCTTCTTTCTATCGGTAATCAGGATAGCGTTGTCGGGAGTGACGTGACCGATATCACCGGTCAGGAAGAAACCCTCGCTGTCATGCGCCTCGGCGTTCTGCTGCGCATCGGCATAACCGAGCATCATGCCGGCGCCGCGCGCGGCGATCTCCCCGTCCGCGCCCGGCGGCAGTTGCCGGCCCTGCTCATCGAGTATTTTTACCTCGTACCCATAAATGAGCCCGTCGGTTTCCGCCGCCAGCTGCTGCTGTCCGGCGCCGACGAAGCCCTGCGTAATCACCGGCGTTTCCGTGCTGCCGTAGACGCGAAACGCCCGGCAGTTATCCAGCGACTCGACAGGCATCATTGATCACCTGCGGCGGCACCGCGGCTCCACCGCAGGCAAACAGGCGCATACTGGGCAGGCCGGTATTGTGTCGTTTCGCCGCCGCCACCAGCTCCACCAGAAAAGGTGTGGCGCCGACACTGGCGGTCGCGCCAACCTCATTGATAAATGCCACCGCGGCGTCGGCATCCCAGCGATGCATCAACGCAGACTTCACCCGCGTAATGAACGGCAACACCATGCCGGAACCATAGCCGGTTATATGGGTGACCGGGGATGGCATCAACATGATGTCGCGCTCATCCATCTGCCAGTAGTCGAGCGAATTCTGGATGACCCGGGCCAGGGTATTGTGGCTGTGCATCACCGCCTTGGGTGTGCCCGTGGTGCCCGACGTATAGAGGATCGCCTTGACCGAGTTGGGATCGACCATGGGCAGCGTGGCCAGATCCACGGGCGCATTGTCCACCAGGTCCTCATAGCGCAGCATGCCGTCGTAGTGCTGCTGCGCGCGCACGGTGACCACATACTCCAGGTCAGGCAGTTCGCCGCGCAGTGCGGCGAGCATGGACGGAAACTCCAGGCTGCGCACCTGCTCGGGAATATAGATCAGGCGCGTCCGCGCATCCTTGAGTATGAAGCGCAGTTCGTGATCACGGTAGATGGGTATCACCGGGTTGACGATCAGGCCCAGCGCACAGGCCGCGATATCCACCACCACCGATTCACGCCAGTTGGGCAGCTGGAAACTGATCACGTCCCCGGACTTCATGCCCAGTTGTTGTAAACCGCTGACCAGGCGCCGGGCTTCATCCGCAATGGAGGCATAGGTAATCGAAGGCTCGCCTTCCAGGTAGATTGCCACCTCATCGGGACGCTCCTGTGCTTTCTGCCAGGCGCCCTGGGCGATGGTCCGGTTGGCCCACAGCGCGCTATCGCGCTTGATACGCTCGGCGCTCAATGGATTTTTTATCAAGGCTGCAGTCCCTTCTGGTTGATGAAAAAAATTCAGGCGCTAGAGGTCGGACAGCACGTGTCCACCGTCCACGGTGATCGCCGCTCCCGTCATCAGGGAGCCGGCGTCGGAGGCCAGTAGCAACAGCGGGCCGTTGAGTTCTTCCAGGTTGCCGGTGCGGCGCTGCGGAATACGCTTGATCAGCGCCTGCCCCTCATTGGTCGTGAACCAGTCGCGATTCAACGCCGTCTGGAAATAGCCAGGGCACAGCGCATTAACGCGGATATTGTGCTGCGCCAATTCCAGCGCGGCGACCTTGGTGAACTGCACCACCGCGGCTTTGGATGCGGCGTAATTGGTCAAGGCTTTCTGCACCCGTTCGGCCAGGATTGAGGCGATATTGACGATGCTGCCACCGGTGCCGGCAGCGATCATGCGCCGGGCGGTCTCCCGGGTGACGTAGGCCACGCCATTGAGATTGGTATCGATGACATTGGTCCAATCCTCGTCGCTCAGGTCCAGCAGCAATTTGGGTATGGTGATGCCGGCATTATTGATGACCACGGTGACCACACCAAAAACTGCTTCGATCTGATCCAGCGCCGCGGCAATGCTCGTGCTGCTGGTAACATCCATGGTGACGGCCAGGGCCTTGCCCCCGTCAGCAATGATTTTTTCAGCTTCCGCCTGGATAAGATCGGTGCGCCGTGCCGCCAGCACCACCTTCGCTCCCGCGCGGGCCAGCAGCGGCGCGAAGTGCAGGCCGAAACCGCTGGAGGCGCCGGTGACGAGAGCGACCTTGCCCTCAAGTAAAAATGGCTGTAGCAGATCGTTCATGGTAGTTGGCTCTTACGTGCAATCAAACGTATGGGTTCAGGCGTTGAGATACTTGTCCAGCGTCTGGTTGAAGTGCCGGATGCGCACCTCCTGGTAATTGCCCAGGCTGACCGCGCCCTTCTTCGATGCCTTCAGGCCCTTCTGTACCTGGGGCAGGTTGGCGCCATCCTGGTTGAACACGTTGGACAAGCCGGCTCCCATGACCTCTGCGGCGTCGCTGAACGGCTCATCGATGCCAAGGCGGTAGGTCGGCGCATCGTCCGGGGGCTCAGTACCCTCGGGATAGCGCGTCAGCAGGAAGATATCCATGATGGCACTGTCGACATCGTCGCCGTTGGGGCGATGCCGATAGGTGATGACAGTGCCGTGACCCGCCCACGGGCGCAAAGTTGGGAAACAGCAGGTACAGCGTCGAGTCCATCAACTCGGACATGGTAGCGCGTGCCGTGAAATCTTCACCGGACTGTTCATTGACGGTGGGCAAGGCGACCTCGGCGAGTTTTTCCCGCGCCGTCTGGCCAGGCGCCAGTACAGGACGCTCCTCACTGCCGGCCAGCTCCATCATCGCGTCCATGGAATCCTGCTCGGTAAACTGGTCTGCGTGCGTCGGATTGGGCACCCCGTAGGCGGTAATCGTGCGACTGACATGATCGCCCCAGACATCGTACTGGGAGTTATCAATCGCCTGGAAAGGCATCAGCTGCGGATGCGTGGCGATGGCGTGGTAAGACTCGATAAACGCTTCCAGGGCTACTTTCCAGTTGCAGGCGATCACCTTCTCAACATGCAGCGAGACATAGCGCTGCTCGTGTTTCCACTGGTTCATGTGCGCGGGCAATACGCCCATGTACTCTTCGCAGTGAGGGCGCTGCATCGTCCATATTGATGAACACCCAGCCACCCCAGGTCGCCACGCGCACCTGCGGCAACGTGTTCGTCTGGGGTGCAACATGGGGAAAGTCCCACTGGCAGGGCGCGCTGTCGAAATCACCGTCCAGCTTCCAGCTCCAGCCATGGTAGGGACAGCGCAGGATTTCGGCGCGCCCGGCACCGCGCTTCAGGGCGCGGCCACGGTGCAGGCAGGAATTGTAAAACCCCTTAAGCTCGCCCGCTTCAGTACGCGTCAACAGGATGGAATCGTTAACGATGTCGTAAACAAAGTAATCGCCGGGATTGCGCAACCGGCTCTCGCGACAGGCGACCTGCCAGGTCTTGCGCCATACCTTTTCCACTTCCCGCGCAAAAAATTCCCGTGAGATATAGCGCTCGACAGAGATATCTTCAGAACCGAGATAGGTATCCGTGCTCTCGCGCAACGCCTCTGGAACAGGCACCTTTTCCAGGTCGAGCAGATCCTGGAATGTCTCTGAAGGGTGGCGGGCGGCGATCTGCTGCGGCGTCAGTTTTACTTTCTCATTCATGGGACAAACCTCGTTGCTGTTGCACTAGCGCTGCAGAATCGTGACCGCGCTGATACCCGGCGCGCCATACACATGGGTGTACGCCAGCTGCGGATTGCCGGGCACCTGGTGTTCGCCGGCCTGCCCGCGCAATTGCAGCACATTTTCATAGACCTGCCGCAAGCCGGACGCGCCGATCGGCTCACCGTTGGCCAGGCAGCCACCGTCCGTATTGACCGGCATACTGCCGCCGATATGGGTAGTGCCCGCCTGGATCAGCGCCTCCTGTTCGCCGTGCTCACAGAAGCCGTTCTCCGCCATGTGCATGATCTCGGCGCCGACCTCGGTGTCCTGCAGCTGCATGACATGCATATCCTTCGGTCCCACACCCGCCATCTCGAAAGCGGCTTTGGACGCGTCCACCGTGGGACCGTCGACCTGCTGCAGCGCCTGGCTGGGCGCGAACACTTCAAAAGAACCGAAGCGGCGGGATTTCATGGTGGCGGCTTTCAGGTACACCGGCGTGTCCGTGTAGCGCGTGGCATGGTCCGCACGGCATAAGACCATGGCCACACCGCCCTCGGCAGGCGAGCAGAACATAAACTTGGTCAGCGGGTTGTTCACCATCGTCGAGTTGGCGATCTCCTCCACGCTGATCGGCTCCCGGCGCCAGGCGTTGGGATTTTTGGCGCCATTGATAAATGCCTTCTCGGCAACCCTGGCCAGGAGTCGCGGTGGTGATTCCGTAATCGTGCATGTACTTCTGTATTTTCATAGCGAAAAACTGGGTGGTCATCATCATGCCCATTTCGCCGTACCACTCGCCGATGCCCAGTTCCTTCGGGTCGGCATTGAAAGCGCCGCGGTCATGCTTGTCAAAGCCCGCCACCATGCCGATATCGTATTCGCCGGATTTGATCGCATTGAACGCGGAGATCAGCGAACTGCCGCCGGTGGCACAGCCGTTGGCCACATTGATAAAGGGAATGCCGGTCAGCCCCAGCTCATTGACCAGCGCGTCGGCGCTGCCGGCGCTGGCACTGCCGCCAAAGGCAAACTGGATGTCGCGCCACTCGATCCCCGCATCCTGCAGAGCCAGGCGCGCCGCGAAGGCGCCCTGCTGCAATCCGCTGCGGGACGGGGTGCGACCAAAGGGGTGAATACCAATGCCGACTATTGCTACATCCATTGCGATCTCTCTCACTGACTCTTGCGCTTTAACATCTCCCCGGCGTGGGGAATCAATTGACCGGCTTGAAGAAAAAACTGATCACCTCATCGCCATTGTCCTCGGTGCGATAGGGTTCAAACACGACCTCCATCGGCATACCGATACGCAGCTTCTGCGGATCGTTCTCGGTGAGGCGACCTTCCACCCGCACGCCACCGGGCAATTCCACGTAGCCCACGCCGTAGGGACGAAACGTCTGTGCTGTCTCGTTGCTCTTGTAGGGCGTCTTCGGCATGAACTGCTGAATCGTCCAGGTCCACAGGGTGCCGCGGCCGGGCAACTCTTCTATTGCCACATCCTGGCCGGAACAGGCCATGCAGGACTCTGCCGCCGGGAAGCTGGCAATGCCGCAATGCCGGCAGCGACTGGCCAGCAGCGCGGGTTTGGCGGCAGGCCAGGTGAACAATCCCTCGGCGATTGGTACTTGCTTACTCATAATGTCATCTCACGTTCTTACAACAGCATCGACGCCGGATTTTCCAGAAAGCCCTTCAGTGATTGCAGGAACTGCGCCGCCCTTGGCAATACAGTGGCCGTGACCGCGATAGGTGCTGACAATATAGTCTGTGTCGTCGAGGTTCATGCACATATTGATGCCTCCTGATACTTGCATGGCGTATTGATGTATTTTCATGGTTAGCGTCTTACTTGATATTGCGTTGTCTTGCCATTGCCACTACAGAATCAGCCCGGGCATCCAGTTGGCGTGAAAACCGTTGGGCACCCGGCTGGGGATAAACACACGGGCCAGCGGTCCGCGCTCGAGATCTCCGGCACTGAGGATGGACAGGAACGCGCCCTCCTGTGGGTGCGTCACATAGCTCATCAGGTAACCGTCCTCCTCCCGCTCGCTGCCAGGGTTGGGCACATGCACCGGCTCGCCCGCGCTGGCGCCGGCGCCGTAGTCCCAGAAGCTGGCAGCACCGCTATCCATGTCGTAGCGGATAACCCCGTTGTAGCCGTGGTTCGGTCCATCCCACTCAGCGCTATCAGAGGCCGCTGCGAAACCGTAGCGATAACGCAGGCCGCAGCGGCGGTCATCCGCCCTGCCGAATTCACAATACGTCGGGCCGAGTTTTTCGTCGCTGACCGCACCGGTTTTAAGGTTCAGTGTCATGCGATGCATATTGCGGGTCTGCCGTTCCAGGCCGCTGTTGGGGTCCAGCGCAAACGGTACGCTGGCCATCCAGACATAGTCAACATAGAGCGTGTCGCCGCTCTGGAAACCGTTGGTGAAGTGCCAGCTGAAGAATGTCGATTTCTCGAACCAGACCGGCTCGCCGCCGTCCCTGGGTATGGCGCAAATGCGCGTCGGCCGGTCGCCGTGCCAGCTGAACGGATTGCCGCCGGTGAGCCCTGCATCCAGGTTGGTGAATGCGGGCGGATAGAAGATCACCACATAGTCGCCGCAGATCTGCATGTCGTGCATCACCGCGCGATCGGGCATCTCCACCACCTTCGACAGGGTCTGCCGACCTTTTTTATCCATGATGCGCAGCGTATAGAACGGTGCGTCCCAGCGCTGCGTGCAGGTCACCAGCTCGCCGGTGCGCCCGCAAATTTTCGGATGGGCGGTCAGCCCGTCGCCCGGTTGCAGGGCGCCGTCATAATTCCATTCTCCCACCGTGGCCAGATCCGCCGTCAGTTCGTGGGCGTTGCCCACCTCCCACAGCGCCAACAGCTTGCCGCCGTGATACACGATATTGGTATTGGCCAGGTTTTTGAGGGGACTCGGTGGGCCGCCGGCGGCGAGCGTTTCTGCATCGGGCAGTCGGATTTTACCGATGCTGCCGTAGCAGGAACGGCCGAGTTTTTCCTCAACCTGAAAGCCCGCGGTGCGCACCCAGCGGTTGCGGTAATGTACCCGGCCATCCTTGAAGTACACGGCGTGCACCATGCCATCGCCGTCGGCGGGATACACGTAGTGGTCGGGCTGCCAGGCGATATTCGGCCCGTTGCGCATAAACGCGCCGCGCAAATCGTCCGGAATTTTGCCCTCGACACGCAAGCCGCCCGCGCCCTGGTCGAAGTCGTATTCCTCGAGCACGGGGGCGTAACTGCCCTGCAGATAGGGTGAGATGCTCAAGTCCATCTCAGGTCGACTGGTCATGCCGCAAGGCTCCCGGTGATCGCGTAGTCAGTTACGTAGTAGTCAAGTGTCAGTTGAGTGTAAGGCCCTGCATCCAGTTGGCGTGGAAACCGTTGGGCACGCGACCGGGAATGTGCACCTTGGCCACCGGGCCATTGTCGAAATCACCGGCGCTGAGAATGGAGAGAAAGGCGCCCTCGCCGGGATTGTGCACGAAGCACATCACCCAGCCGTCCTCCTCGCGCTCGCTGTCCGGGTTGGGTACGTGTACCGGCTCGCCGGCGTTGGCCTCGGGTCCGAATTCCCACAGCTTGGTCTCGCCCGTCTGGAAATCGTAGCGCCCGGTGCAGTTGTAGCCGTGTGCATCGCCCCACTCACGATTGGAGGACGCGGCGAAACCGTAGCGGTAGTCCTTGCCCATGCGGCGTTCGTCCACCCGGGAGAACTCGCAAAACACATCGGAAAACTGCTCGTCAGTCACTTGTTTCGTCGCCAGATCCAGGGTCATGCGGTGCATGCGGCGCGGCTGCTTCTCCACTCCACTGCCCTGCTCCGTAGTAAACGGCATAGAACTGATCCAGACATAATCGAGGATAATCCTGGCGCCGCGCTCAAAGCCGTTGCAGAAGTGCCAACTGAAGAATGGGTCGGTTTCGAACACACTTGGCTTACCCGTGCCATCCCTGGGGATGACAACGACTTTGGTGCCGAGTTCAGGCTCCCACATAAAGGGGTTCTCGCCCTTCATGGCTTTTTCCAGGCTGTGGAAAGCGGGCGCATAGAAAATAATGACGTAGTTGGGGGTGATCTGCAGATCGTGGATGATGCCCTTGCGCGCAAACTCCACCGGGATCGTCTTCATGTGTTTGCCGCTGGCGTCGAAGATCTGCACCCAGTAATTGGAGCTGTCCCAGCGCTGCGTACAGGACACCAGCTGCCCGGTATCGGGACACACCTTCGGATGCGCGGTCAGCGCGTCGCCCGGCTTGAGCGTGCCGTCGTAGTCGTACAGCCCAACTGTGGACAGGTCATTGTTGAGCAGGTGCGGGAAGCCGCCCTCCCACATGGCGAACAGCTTGCCGCCGTGGTACAGCACATTGGTATTGGCGGTATTGCGCACGGGATTGGGTTCGCCACCCGCATCAATCACCTCTTGCGGCACCGGCACGATTTTGCCGACACTGCCGTAAATCATGCGGTTGAATTTTCGCTCTGTCTTCAGGTGGCTGGTCTCGACCCAGCGGTTTTTGTAGTGGACATGCCCGTCGCGGAAATACACCGCATGCACCATACCGTCGCCATCCAGCGGGTACACATAATGGTTGGGCTGGAAGGCGACGTTGGCGCCGTCGCGCATAAAGGCGCCCGCCAGTTTGCGCGGTATCTGGCCCTCGACGGTCAGTTGCTCCTCGCCCAGATCGCGCTCTTCAGCGACCGGCGCATAATTGCCCTGCAGATAGGGAAAGGCACTCAAATCCATCAGCTCACCTCGGATGTGTTAGTGGTTTTTACAGACCGTCAGATTAAGGGTAGAGATAGTAACAGCACATCCTATTAAAAAACAGTCTCGTCTGTTTCTTTTCACCCCTACTGGCGCTACAGTTACTGTCCATCAAGTCCACAGGTAGACCACCATGAATGCACTGGAAGATGAACTGGCCCTGAGAAACCTCATGGGCCGCTACGCGGATGCGGTAAACCGCCGTGATGCCGACGCCTGGGTCGCCACCTGGGCCGCGGACGGCGTGTGGAACCTGCTGGGAAACCCGGTGAGCGGCCGGGACAATATCCTGGCCCTGTGGCAACAGATGATGGGCAGTTTTGAATTCGCCCTGATGCTGCCCAGTTCCTGCCTGTTCAAGGTCGACGGCGACACCGCCAGTGGCCACTGGTACCTGCACGAATACACCCGCGACCTGCAGGGCAATGCCAGCACCGTGCTGAGCCGCTACCTGGACACCTACATCAGACAGGGCGGCCAGTGGCTGTTCCAGTCCCGTCACTACAGCTTTATCTACAACGGGCCCGCCGACCTGAGTGGCACTTATACCCCGCTATGAACGGCAGGATGCAGGATAAGGTGGTCGTCATTACCGGCGGTGCGTCGGGGATCGGCGAGGGTATGGTGCGGCGCTTTTGCGCCGAGGGCGCGCGGGTGGTGCTGGCCGATGTCGATGAGGTTGCCGGCCTGGCGGTGAGCCGCGAGTGTGGCGCGCGCTTCGCCGCCCTCGACGTCAGCAGCGCAGCGGGTTGGCAGGCACTGGCGCAGACCCTGCGCAGCGAGTATGGGCGGCTCGACGCCCTGCTCAACAATGCCGGCATTGTCAGTAACCAGTCGATTGCGGATGCCGATGTGGCGACGTGGAACCGACTGCTGGCGGTCAACCTGACCGGCATGATGCTGGGCTGCCAGACTGCGATTGCCCTGATGCGCGAAAATCCGGATGCCAGCGGGGGCGCTATCGTCAATACGGCCTCATCAACCTCCTACCTGGCGATCCCCTCGGATGTGGCCTATACCACGTCCAAGGCCGGCGTGGTCGGCCTGACCAAATCGGTCGCGGTGTACTGCGCAACACAAGGCCTCAATATCCGGGTCAATTCCATCCACCCGGGGGCCACCCTGACCAACATTTTGCGCAAGGCGCTGGTCGATACGCCGTTCATTGAGGACCGGCTCAAGCGCATGTCGCCCATGGGGCGCCTGGGTACGGTGGAAGAAGTAGCGGCAATGGCATTGTTCCTGGCCTCGGATGAGGCTAGTTTTTGCACAGGCGGCCAGTTCCCTGTTGAGGGTGGCACCGTCAGTGAGCACCCCCGAATGTCTTGATCGTTACGTTCTGTGAGTAGCTCTTGAGGCTAGCAGTCAGAACTGATCAAAGCGACAGCGAACAAGCCGCATTGGCGACGCCAGGTGCAGTCCAGCCATCCCCATTCACATCGATGAACAGCGGATTGGTGAAGGCGAATGCCGGCTCACCCAACTCTCCGAGGTTGCCATCCGTCAAGTCAGCGAGCGTTGAATTGCTGCTGGAGTTCAGACTGGCCGGCAACACTGGAAACAGCGGCTCGGATACACCATCTGTGCCGCGTGCCACCGCCACTATCCAGGTGTCCTCCGTCACCCCCGTCAGCGTCATGGTCGCGGTGATGTCGGTACGCGATGCACCGGGGACGGTGTTGTTGATCACGACATCTACGGCAACCCAACCAGGATCACCGGCACTGACCCATGCGTTCGGGCAAACACCATAACGGGCAGCTGCATTCGGCGCACTGGTGAGCTCAGGCTGGTTGTTAATATAAAACTCCACTGTATCAACTGGCGCCCACGCTGGCGTGCTCACAGTAGCCGTCAATACGACATCACTGCCTAAATCAGCAGACATGGTGGTATTTTCATTAAGCCTCAGCCCGGCGTGCTGGGCCTGAAACCGCAAATTCGCCGTCTGCCTGCAACAGTAGTAATGGCGCATTGGTGCCAATCGCTTTACCCGCTAGCACATTCGCGGCGAGTGTCTCGGCACTTGCACCCAGCTCAGCTGGATCGTTGGTAGCGCTCGCAATGAGTGTGCGAGCCGATGTGCGAGTGAATCTCCTGTCATGCGTGTCAGAGTTGGCGACACCAATGCGCACCAGGTTCTGATTGATAAGATTGAACCAGTCACCTGCATTCTGGCCCAGGAACTCATTGATTATCCCACTGCGTCCATTGGTGCCAATCCACACTTCAAGTGCGTCAAAGCCGTCATCGAAGCCATTTCCCAGTGACGGATCCAGCCTCCGGGACGCCAGATCCGTATTGGATTGGGGCGGGGTCTGGCCCGTATCAATGGCCAGCCCTGAGGCACCAAAGAATGAGGCAATATGATTGATCTGGACCATGTTATCCTTGGGGTCCTCGTGCAATCCTGCGAGAATCTCTGCGGGCGACAGGTTGTAATTTCCATACTGGGGAAAATCCCATCCAGGGGGCGCAGCACCGGCCCAGTCGAAAGACCCACCACTAATACTTGCTGGATCAACCAGGACAGGCCAAGCATTAAAATGCCCATAATCAAACGTGGTGGTTTCACCGCTTGTGGCCACGCCGATCAGGTCCTGCACACCCATGGCCTGCAAAGTAGGACCGAAGTCAGCACGAACCTCATGATCCGACGGGGTAAAAAAGTCCATTCCTTCCGCCAGCATGACTGCCACCCGCTCTGCCCGGGTGACCTCCGAATCCGGGCTGTCGATAGAATGCACATGAAAGTCACCGTGCACAAAACCACTGTCATCAATCAGCTTCACAATTTCAGCCTGAACCGTGGTGATCTGCCCAGGCGTAATCGTTATATTTTTCTTGAACGCTGAATAGCGCGGCCCTCTGGATACGACTAGTTGATAATCCCCGGGTTCTACTGTAATTCGATCGCTGGCGCCGTTGCGGTCAATGAAAGCGGCCTGTGCGACACCGAAGGGCAGAGCGTCCGCGTCGTTGTCACCAAAAACGCCGGCTGCATTACCAGCAACAACATTAGTTAAGGGCGGACTGGGATCAAAGCCGACCAATTGCAGCTTGGCAGGCCCTGGCCCCGTCTCATCTATGACAGTCACCTCCAGATATCCCGACGCTGGCAGCTCAAAATCCCGATTTACGGCAACGCCTGCCGCTATCACCAACGGTGAAGGATCGCTTACGGGGAAGCGATAGCCCTCCATATTGGCCCTGATCTCATACTGGCCCGGTGGCAGCTTGAGGCTGTACTCACCGGAAGCATCACTACGGGTATGGGTGACCATAAAGAGAGAGGGTGGATTAGTCTGTGCATCCAGCACCTGATACACCACCACCTGAGCGTTTTGAAGCGGCTGCCCGGCACTGCTCACGATGCCGTGTACTTCGGTGGTCTCTATCCCAAACAGCTCGTTGCGAATATCTGCAATACTGGCAACAGTGCCGTCACCGACGGCAAAATAACGCCGCAGTTCCAACACCCCATCCCCGGGTATGGTGTAGTTCGGACCCACAAAACCGAGGATAAGGTTCAGCACTGACTCGCCGTAGACAACAATATTGATGCCGGCGGTCGAGAAACTGGAAGAACGCTGTTCGCCATGAATCAGCCCGTAGGAGACACCCGCGGCGCCGTCAACCCCACTATAGGCAACGAAATTGCATTGATCGCACAAGCCGCCCGGCAATGCGTCACACGCAACGCGGGATTGAGCGGGACAGGAAGTGGTAAACACCGGCTCGCCAAACCCCGCATAGGGCTGGAAAAACTCCACCTGGCCAGACCCATTCAGGTATTCCGTCATGTAGACGGGAATATTATCCGAGCCCAGATTTCTGAATTCAGTGTCAATTACAACATAACGGGCACCCCGCTCCAGGCTGTAGCACGTTTCCACTTCGACGGCTAAGTCACGATCGTCAGCACTGGGTGGCAGTGGCAAGCCGAATTCACGGATCGCGGAACTGGCATTGGCAAGCTCCAACAGGTCATCAGGACCGGTGGCACAAATCATAGCCGGCTGGCCATCGCTGCCATCGCGTTCGATACGAACATCGGTATAGTTGGCTGTGTTCTCGATATTCAGGCCGATGACAAACTCTTCCATGTGATCGGGCAGCAACCCACCCGACGCATCCTTGCGACTGACGTCGATAATATTGCCACCGAATGTACCAATGCTCAGCCATTGTCGGCCGGCCTTCTGGATAATAACTCGCAGATTCTCGTTCTCCAGGACAAAGTCCCCCGGCACACCGCGGGCCAGCGGTCCCGACAGAAGATCCGCCCCGGTGGCGAGCCGCGCAGACGAGGGTCGCGTAGTCAATACACTCCGGAAGATCACATTCGACAGCGCATTGTCTGGCGTCAAGCACGGTGATCATCCCGTCCATATCGATATCCCGAACGTCACCCGGGGCTGCAGATGTGCCCTTGGCGAGGCTTATCGCCGTGATGTCATCGATATTAATGACATGATTACCATCCGCATCACACAGCAGTGGGACCGGACCACCGCACTGTGCGTAGGAGTAACTGCTTACCGTAATCATCGCCAGCGTAATCAGAATTTGAGTTAGATGACGCATGAGCTTTCTCCGGAGACTTGGTTCACCCGATACTACACAGGTTTATATTATTGGGTAATCTTTGCTTACTGCTCTCAGTGCTGTACGGATTGACGTCTTTTCAGTATCAGCCAGCCAAACATTGATGCTATCAACAGAAATGCTGTACCTGGTACCGAGACCGCCGCAACACTGGCGGGCCCTGTAGACGTTGCCGATAGGGGAGCTCCATACGCATCCGCCAGCACGTGTCCTGACAACACTGAGAGCTGAGTCACCGCCCCCACCGCAAGGTTAGTAACATTGAAATTCAGGGTAGCCAATGTGAATGCCCCCGGTTGCAGAGTATCAAGCCCGATAGCGGAGAGCAGGCTGACCTCAGCGACATTGACTGCGCTACCCAAATTGCCCGAGCTGCTATCAATCGCTTCTGAAAAAGCAATGTTCCCCAAGAAATTTCCCAGGCTGTAGCTGGTAAAAGAGAGCACGCCAGGATCATATCCAACTGAAATATCGAATGCACCCAACGAGTCAGGACCAAAGTTTCCCAACCCGCTAACTACCAGATCCAATGAAATCGAATCGCCTGTGGTGGCATACGTTGAACTTGGCTGCAAAGCAATGAGCGCAGAGTGCGCCACGGGGGTCTGCATAAGCAAGACGGTTAGCAGAGCAAGAACATAGCGCTTGAACGGGATGGGACCGAGCATACTTCTGACCCTCCTGGATTTTATTATCAGCCAGCCTTTTGAGATACTTCTCGAATTATGCGGCCTGACAACTGTAAGACAACCGCAAACGACATGCCAGCAATGAATAAGACCTTAAAAACCATGGCATTACCTCCAGGTATCCCGTGTTAGATGAAGGTAATAACGGCTACAAGTGTAAAAAAAACTGACACAGCAGTACTCACAAGCTGACTATTATTTCCTGGAACTATTGAAATTCAGACCCTATTTGGTTCGCAAACGCCGCCGCAAGTGGTAGCTGAAAATCCATATTCCGGAGAAATGGCGTGGACTGTGTAGCGATCCCCCGATAGCTGCGGAGGCCGCCATGGCGATATACTCCGGACACTCCCTAACAAATAGTAAGATCCGGCCCCACCACAATAAGAGGAACCACCCATGACCACGCCCCCTGATTTCAAACGTCGCACACTCGTCAAGGCGCTGGCCGTCAGCTCCCTGATTCCCGATCCTGGGCAGCAACCTGATCGCCTGCTCCAGTGGCTCGAACAATTCGGGTTCCCTGAATACCACGCCTGCCGATTTTAACCACGGCGTCGCCTCCGGTGACCCGCTGACAGACCGCGTCATCATCTGGACCCGGGTCACCCCCGAGACGGACGGACAAATCTGGGTCGGCTGGGAAGTGGCCACGGATGCCGACTTTGCCAATAAAGTGGTTGAGGGCAGCGGCAACACCTCGGCGGACGTTGACTACACGGTCAAGGTCGACGTGGAAGGGCTGCAGCCGAACACCGTCTACTATTACCGCTTTCTAACCGTCAACAAGACGTCGATGGCAGGCAGAACCCGCACCCTGCCAGAGGGCGCGATAGACGCCGCCGCGTTTGCGGTGGTGTCCTGCTCCAACTACCCCGCCGGATTTTTCAACGTGTACCGCGAGGTTGCCAAACAGGACGTGGACGCCGTGCTGCACCTGGGTGACTACCTCTACGAGTACAGCGCCGAAGGTTACGCCAGCGAACGCGCCGAGGAGTTGGGTCGTGTGGTGGAACCGGCCAATGAATTACTGTCCCTCGCCGACTACCGCACCCGCTACGCGCAGTACCGCCGGGATGAGGACCTGCAGGCGGCCCACGCGGCCCACCCCTTCATCATCGTGTGGGACGATCACGAGGTGGCCAACGACACCTGGAGAGAGGGCGCCGAAAACCACGACCCCGGCACCGAGGGCAGCTTCGTCGAGCGCAAGATGGCGGCGCTACAAGCCTGGCACGAATGGCTGCCGGTGCGGCCACCCGTCAGCATGAACGACATTATCTATCGCCGCTTCCAGTACGGCGACCTGCTCGACCTGCTGATGCTGGACACGCGCCATTATCGGGCGCGATCGAGCAATACACCTACAGCGACTTTGTCACCGGCGGCATCATTGATGTGGAACAGGCGCGCGCCGGCTTTGGCGACGGCAATCGCACCCTGTTGGGCAGCGAACAGCTGGGCTGGCTGCGCGAGCAGTTGAGCCAGAGCAGCGCGCAATGGCAGGTGCTGGGACAGCAGGTGCTGATGGGCCGCTACCACCTGCCCGCACCCATCATGGAGATCACTGGATCCACGGTATCTCACCCGACAATCCCGCAACTTGGCAAGGGTACAGCCGCAGTGATCGCAGCGGATCGCCGCCAAAAACGACGCCAGCGGAGGAGCGCACACCGCGAGCAGAACGCGCTGCTGGCGTCGGCCATTCCGTACAACCTGGATGCCTGGGACGGCTACGAGCTTCGAGCGCGACGAGTTGCTGTCCTTCGCACAACAGCTGGGCTCCAAACTCGTGGTGCTGGCCGGAGACACACACAACGCCTGGACGTCGCAGCTGACTACCACCGACGGCAAAATTGCCGGTGTGGAATTTGGCGGCACCAGTGTCAGTTCGCCGGGGCTGGACGAGGTGCTGGGGTCGGTCGCAACCGCCAGCGCTTTCACCTCGTATGTGGTGAATCTGGTGGATGACCTGGTGTATGCCAATCTGGTCGGCCGCGGTTACATGCACATTGAGTTCACCCGCGAGACGAGTAAATGCCACCCACCGCTTTGTCACCACGATAGACTCCAGAGAGTATGCCGTGGACGAGGCCGCCACGAAGTCGTTCATCGTGAACAGGGCCGATATGTTGGTGTCGTGATGCGGGGTGCGCGCTGCCGGTATCATTTCGGCGGCGTGCATTGATTCGTCGTCCTACAGCTGTAGCGGCGGCGCACTACTCCGGCAGCCGAATCACCAGCTTGCCCTGGTTGGAACCATCAAACAGCCGCAGGAAGGTCGGCAGCACATTGTCCAGCCCGTCGACCACTTCCTCGCGATGCTTGAGCTTCCCCGCCATCAGCCACTGGGCGAGCTGGCCAACACCTTCGGCGAAGCGGTCCATGTAATCAAGCAGGGTAAATCCTTGCAGCGTGACGCTCTCGGCGACCAGCTGCCACAGATTGGTCGGCCCCGGCGCATTCGGCACGTTATAGGTTGAAATCCAGCCGCACACTGCCACCCGTGCAAATTTATTCAAACATAGCAATGTGGCATCCAGGATCTCGCCGCCCACGTTGTCGAAATACACATCCACACCGTTGGGGCAGGCCTTGCGAATCGCCGCCACATAATCACCGCAGGTCTTGTAGTTGATGGCGGCATCGAAGCCCAGTTCATCGGTGAGCCAGCGGCACTTGTCGTCGCTGCCGGCCATACCGACCACGCGGCAACCTTGCATCTTCGCGATCTGTCCGACAATGGAGCCGACCGCGCCTGCGGCAGCGCTCACCAGCACGGTCTCCCCTGCTTTGGGTTTACCAACTTCCAGCAATCCGAAATACGCGGTCAGGCCGGTGGGGCCCAGCACACCGAGGAATGTACTCAGGGGAATACCGATGCTTTCATCCAGTCTGTTGAGAGCTGCAGCTTGCACCGTCGTATACTGCTCCCAGGCACCCATGCACATGGCGACATCGCCCACGGCGTAGTCGGGGCTGTTGCTGATCACCACGCGGCCGATGACCGAACTGCGCACGGCATCGCCCAGCGTGATCGGTTCTATGTAATTCGGGTCATCGCCCATCCAGCCGCGAATGGCCGGATCCAGGGAAATATAGAGATTGCGCAGCACCACCTCGCCGGGGGCGGGGTCGGGCACGGGAACGTCCCGCGCGGGTACGTTGCTGGCATCGGGTTCCCCCACGGGGCGTGACGCCAGGTAATACTGGCGATTTATCAGAGTCGTCATGCGCGCAACATACCGGTTCCCAAAAAATCAGTCAACCCTGATTGTTTTAAGACCCCTACTCTGCTACTGTTCCGACGCTTCCCGCAAACTACCCAACGCCTCTTTTATGCGCAGGATTTCATCATGACCGTACTCATTGCCGGCACCGTCCATCTACCCGCCGGGGACCGCGAAAAAGCCCTTGCCGAAACGGCGCAGCTGGTAACAGATACCCGCACCCAACAAGGCTGCCTGCAGTATGTGTGGTCGGCGGACCCGACCTCGGCGACGCGGGTGTGCGTGTTCGAGAAATGGGCGTCCGTCGAAGACCTCGCGGCGCACCTGGCGGGCCACTATTATGCGGACATGCTGGCCGCTCTCAGCAAATACGGCATCAGCGATCCGCTGGTCGCCAAATACAAGGTCGCGCTGGAAGAGCCGGTGTATGACCCGCAGGGCAAACCCCGCGCCGATTTTTTTACCGAGTGAGCCGTCCTACCGGAGACACGCAGAGGATCACAACGCATGGCGCTTAAACAGGTAAAAACCTACTGTCGCTTCTGTCACGCCTATTGTCCGATGGTAGCGACCGTCGAAGACAATAAACTGATCGCCATCGCTCCGGATACCGACAACGAGGTCTACGGTGGCTACACCTGTATCAAGGGGCGGCAACTGCCCGAGCAGATGTACTATCCGCAGCGCATCCTGAGCTCCCTGAAGAAGAACGCTGATGGCAGCCGCACCGCGATCAGCAGTGCGCAGGCGTTGGATGAGATAGCAGACAAGCTGCAAGGCCATTCTGAAAAAGCACGGTCCGCGCAGTATCGCCAGCTATAACGGTACAGTGTCGTTCCAGAATTCCGCCACCCACCCGGTCGCCAAGGCCTGGCACGTGGCACTGGACTCGCCCTCGTACTACACCAGCATCACCATCGACCAGCCCGCCAAGGTCGGCATCGGCGCCGCCCGTATGGGTTTCTGGAGTGGCGGCAGCCATACCTGGAAGGACTCCAATGTCGCCCTGATCCTCGGCAACAACACGCTGGTGTCGCACTTTTCCATACCGGGGGGAATACCTTCTTTCAGTCCGAGCGACGCCCTGCGCGAAGGCAAGAAACGCGGCGTGAAGATTATCTGCGTGGATCCGCGCCGCTCGGAAGTTGCCGCCCGCTCTGACCTGCACCTGCAGATAAAACCGGGGCAGGACGCCGTACTGCTGGCAGGACTGATTCATATCATCCTCGAGGAAAACCTGCACGACGCCGAGTTTTGTGCGGAACATATCCGGAACCTGGAGCCCTTCAAGGCCAGCCTTGCTCGGTTTACCCCCGATTACGTCGCCCAGCGCACCGATCTGGACAAGAACGATATCATCGCTGCCGCGCGGATGTTTGCGGCGGGGCCCAGAGGCACGGCGAGCACTGGCACCGGTCCGGAGATGGGCCCGAATCCCAATCTGGTGCAGCACCTGGTGCAGGCGATAAATGCCATTTGCGGCCGCCACTACCGCGCGGGAGAAAAGCTTCCCAACGCCGGCGTCCTGTCGCCGCTGGCACCGCGACTGGCGCAGGCCGTATCCCCGCAGCCGGAGTGGCTGACCGGTGTCCGCAGCCGCGTATCAGACGATATCGGCGAGGTGACCGTGCTGACCGCCAACGGCCCGATCAAGGAAATGCCGACGGCGGTCTGCGCTGACGAAATACTCATGGAAGGCGACGGCCAGATTCAGGGCGCTCATCTGCATAGGCGGCAACCCGCTGCTGGCATGGCCCGGCCAGCAGAAAGCCTTCGAAGCCTTGAAGAACCTCGACCTGCTGGTCTGTGTCGACTACAAAATGTCCGCCAGCGCGGAGCTGGCAGACTACGTCATCGGCGCCAAGCTCTGCCTGGAACGCGATGACATGACAGTGCTGACCGATATCTGGTATGAGCAGCCCTATAGCCAATACACCAAAACGGTGGTGGAAGCCGAAGGCGACGTGATCGAGGAGTGGGAAGTGTTCTGGGAGCTCGGCAAGCGCCTCGGTCTTGAGCTCAGTATTAACCAACAGCATCCGCTTGATATGCGCAGCAAGCCCAGCAAGTATCGACCTGCTGGAGAAGATGACCACCGGTTCACGGGTACCTATTGAGGAAATTTACAGCCGCGAAGGCGGGCATGTCTACGACGTGCCCGATGTCATTATCGAAGCCCGCAGATCCGGCAACCCGCGGCCATATGGACCTGTTCCCGGCGGGCCTCGCCGTCGAGTTGGAAACTGCCGCGCGCGATGCCGACAGCAGCCTGCAGACAAAAAGCTGGCGACTTCCCCTATCTGCTCATCAGCCGCAGGATGAAAAACAACTACAACTCCACCGGACCGGAGCTGAGTGTGCTGGCCGCCAAGAGCACGACCAACCCGGCCTTTATCAATCCCGCAGGATCTCGCCCTGCTCAATATTGCCGATGGCGAGATTATCTCCATCCGTTCCGCACAGGGCGAAATTCCCGCCGTCGCGCAGGGCAGCCCCGATATCAAACGCGGCGTGGTGTCGATGGCGCACTGCTGGGGAGCGGCGCCAGACGGCAGCACGGATGACAAGGTCCGCGAGATCGGCGCCAATACCAACCGGCTCATCGACAACCTGGATCATCCGGAAAAATACTCGGGCATGGCGCGCCACAGTGCGATCGCCGTCAAAGTGACTAAAGTTGGATAACTGACAGGGGCAGGAATCGTCATGAGCAATAAACCGTTTCGATTTTCACTACAGAGTTTCAACACCGACTCGCCCGCCAACTGGCGCAAGCTGATCGCCAAAACGGAAGACCTCGGTTACTCCACCTTCTTCCTCGCCGATCACTTTCTCAGCGCCGGGCCTGCACTGGACAGTACCTATCACCCACCGCAGATGCTGGCCGCGGTACCGGCGATTGCCATGGCGCTGGAGCAGACCAGCACGCTGCGCGTCGGCTGTCGCGTCTTTTGCAACGACTACCACCACCCGATCATCCTCGCTAAAGAGGCCGCCACCATGGACTACCTGTCCGGCGGCCGACTGGAGTTCGGCATCGGCGCGGGCTGGATCAAGAACGAATACGAGGCGGTCAACCTGCCGTTTGACGAATTCCCGCAGCGCTTCGAGCGCTTCGCCGAATTTGTCCACGCGTATAAAGCCTTCATGTCGGGCGAGCCGCTGGAGATCGCCGGCGATTTTATTCGCTGGTCGGGCTTTCACGGCACTCCCGCCCCCGCACAGACACCCTACCCGCCCCTGATGATCGGCGGCGGCAGCAAAAAAATCCTGCAGTTCGCCGGACAGGAAGCGGACATTGTCAGCCTGAATTTCAACAACCGCGCCGGCACGCTGGGCCCCGACGGCATGGCCTCCGGACTCGCCGACGCGACGGCGAAAAAAATCGACTGGATCAAAGAGCGGCGCCGGCGCGCGTTTTAAGGATATAGAACTGGAAATCGGCGCCTACAACACCATCATCACCGACCACCCGCAGCCCACTGCGGAGGCCATCGGCAACATGCTGGGCATGACGGCCACGGACATACTCAGCCACCCGCACTGCCTGATTGGCAGCGTCGATTTTATCTGCGACGAATTGCAGCGCCGCCGCGAAGCCTACGGCATTTCCTATATTGCAGTCCTGGACGACGGACAAAACAACATGGTGGACGCCTTCGCCCCCGTTGTGGCCCGCCTTGCCGGCAAGTAGACTGCTCACACTTACCCCGGAGAATTCATAGCCCATGCTAAAACTTACTGATCCGTCCCTGCTGCGATCACAGCTGTACATCGACGGCAAATGGGTAGATGCCGACAATGGCGCGACCATGGGCGTCTTCAATCCTGCGACAAAAGAGGAAATCATCGCCATACCCAACGCCGGCGCGGCGGAAACCCGGCGCGCCATCGAGGCGGCCGACAGGGCGTTCAACAGCTGGCGGCAAGTCGTGGCCAAGGAGCGCTCGGCCATCCTCAAGCGCTGGTTCGCACTGATCATGGCCAACCAGGAAGACCTCGCGCGCCTGATGACGGCGGAACAGGGCAAGCCGCTGGCCGAATCGCGCGGCGAAGTGGCCTACGGCGCGGCCTTTGTGGAGTGGTTCGCCGAAGAGGGCCGGCGCATTTATGGCGACACCATCAGCGCCAACAATCCCAACCAGCGCATTGTCACCCTGAAACAACCGGTGGGCGTGGTGGCTGCGATTACACCGTGGAACTTCCCCATTGCGATGATCACGCGCAAGGTCGCGCCGGCGCTCGCCGCCGGCTGTACCGTCGTATTGAAACCCGCCACTGAAACACCGCTGTGCGCACTGGCGCTGGCCGCCCTGGGCGAGAAAGCCGGCATCCCTGCCGGGGCGTTCAGTGTCGTCGCCGGCAACAACGCGCGGGCTATCGGCGGTGAAATGACCGGCAATACCATCGTGCGCAAGGTGACCTTCACCGGCTCCACCGAAATCGGCAAGGTGCTGATGGCGCAGTGTGCCGGCACGGTCAAGAAAACCTCCATGGAGCTGGGCGGCAATGCGCCCTTTATCGTGTTCGACGACGCGGACCTGGACGCGGCCGTGGTCGGCGCCATGGCCTCCAAGTACCGCAACGCCGGCCAGACCTGTGTGTGCGCCAACCGCATCCTGGTGCAGGAATCGGTCTTCGACGCCTTCGCGGCGAAACTGGTCACGGCGGTAAAAGCGCTGAAGATGGGTAATGGCGCGGATGAAGGCGTGACGGTCGGCCCGCTGATCAACGATGCGGCCTTTGAGAAAGTCAGCGCCATCGTCAACCAGGCCACGGCCAATGGCGCCAAGGTACTGACCGGTGGCAAGGGCAGTGCAGCAGTCACGGACAGAACTTCTACGAACCCACCGTGCTGGTCGATGTCAACGACAGCATGGACGTCTACAATGAAGAAATATTCGGCCCCGTCGCGCCCCTGTTCAAATTCAAGACGGAAGAGGATGCTATCCGCATCGGCAACGACACGCCCTTTGGACTCTCCGCCTACTTTTACTCGCGCGATATCGGGCGTATCTGGCGGGTCGCCGAGGGCCTCGACTACGGCATCGTCGGCATCAATGAGGGCATTATCTCTACCGAGGTGGCTCCCTTCGGCGGCGTGAAGGAATCCGGCATCGGCCGCGAGGGTTCCAAATACGGCATCGATGACTACCTGGAGATCAAATACCTGTGTATGGGAGGAGTGCAAAACTGATGTCCAGCAAAAAGGAAATTGCAGCAAAGACCAGTGTCGCCGAGGATTCCGGCGAGGATTTCAGCGAGGACATCAGCTGGCAGGCGCAAAAGAGCGCGATGACCCGCGACCGCATCCTCGACGCGGCGATCAATTGTTTCGTGGAACTGGGCTACAGCAACGTCACTACCGCGAAGGTTGCCAGCTCGGCCGGGGTTTCACGCGGCGCCATGCTGCACCACTTTCCCTCGAAGACCGAACTGATCCAGGCCGCTGTCGAGTACCTGCACGACAAACTGCTGGAGGATTACACCAAGCGTGTGTCCAATATTCCAGCCGCTTTAAAGGGTAAAAAGCGTCGCCGTGCCGGTATCGATGCCTACTGGGAGCACCTCACCGGCGACCTGTTCGTGGTGTACCACGAACTGTGCGTGGCCAGCCGCACCGACCCGGAGCTGAAGTCCATCCTGGAAAACTCGCAACTGCTGTTCGAAAAACACGTACGCGACTCCAACGCGACGTTGTTTAACGAGTGGCAGGACCGCGGCGACCGTTTCCTGCTGGCCATGGATGTGACCAAGTTCATGATGGAGGGCATGGCCGCCGGACAGTTGATGACCAATCGGGACGCCCGCGTGAAGCGACTGCTGAACTACCTCTCTGATCGACTCGAAGAGATTTTTGACGAGGGCGAAGGCAGCACGGCTATCGGGCGGCACTCCGGCGACTAGAACACCGTGGCGCACGGCTTGTGCGCAGTGACGGTCAGGCGGCGTGCGATGCTGCCAGATTGGCGAATTTCTGCAGGTACCAGGCCTCATCGCCGTACAGTTTGGCCAGGATCATCAGGCGCTTGTAATGGTGGCCGACGCACAGTTCGTCGGTCATACCAATGCCACCGTGCAACTGCACGGCCTGCTGTGCCACAAACCTGCCCGCCTCCGACACCTTCACCTTGAGCGCCGCGCACGCCGCTGTCGCCTCGTCACTGTCCGCATCCAGCTGGATGGCCGCATTGAGCAGCAGTGAGCGGGTTTCCTCGACTTTCATATACATCTCCGCCATGCGATGCTGCAAGGCCTGGAACTTGCTGATCGGCTGGCCAAACTGCTCACGGGTCTTCGTGTATTCCACCGTCGCATCCAGCAGCGCTTGCATCGCACCCAATGCCTCGCCTCCCATAGCCACTATCGCGAAGTTGATCACCTCTTCCATCAGCGGCAGACCGTGGTCGACCACTACCCAGCACCTGATCAGTACCCACTAGCACGCTGTCCAGTTGCAGGTGCGCGCCGCGACTACCGTCCACGGCGACAAAGTTGTCCCGACTGACGCCTGGCGCATCCGCATCGACCACAAAAAGGGTAATTCCCGCGTGATCACCCGCCGCGCCCTGGGTGCGCGCGGAGACAATGACATGGTCGGCGCAATGCGCGTTAAGTACCGCAAATTTCTTTCCGTTCAGAACATAGCCGTCACCGTTGCGCCAGGCGGTGGTCGCCACCCGAGCCAGATCGTAACCACTGTGTTGTTCGGCGCAGGCAAACGCCCACTGGGCACGGCCCTCGATGATCGCGGGAATATACTGCTGCTGTTGCTGCACACTGCCGCCGCGCTGCAAAAAACCGCCGCAGGTGACTACCGTCGACAGGAACGGCTCGCGCACCAGGCCCTTGCCCAGCGCCTCCGCCACCACCATCAAGTCGGTTGCACCGCCGCCAATTCCCCCCAACTCCTCGCTGAAGGGAATGGACAGCCAACCGAGCTCGGCAAATTGTTGCCAGGCGCCACTGTCAAAGCCTTGCGCGGTCGTGCTCAGGGCGCGGTGGCGCTCCACCGAGCAATGCTCACGGACGTACTTGTCGACGCTGTCGCGCAGTAACACCTGCTCTTCGCTGAGGGAAAAATCCACGGTCAGACCTGTCGTTGAAAGTGTGTTGGCGATGTCCACAGGCCAATGCGCGAGCCAGCGGAGCGGGCCGTCATGCTAGCAAAGGGCCTATCGCAAAACAATCAGTCCCTACTGTTTTATTCCAGCCCGAATTGACCTAGACTCGGCGACGGTAAAACACGCCTCGAAAACCAACCCAACAGGAATTCCCATGCCACGACTCAATCTGAGTGCCGACGAAGTACTGACCACCACCCGCGCGGTGCGCAAGCGCCTGGACTTTGACAAGCCGGTGGAGATGTCCGTCCTGCGCGAATGCCTGGACATCGCCCTGCAGGCGCCGTCGGGTTCCAATTCCCAGGGCTGGCACTTCGTCATCGTGACCGACCCCGCCAAGAAAGCGGCCATCGCCAAACTCTACCTGAAGGCCTTTGACGACTACGAGGCGGGCCCCGCCCAGCCGACCAAACAACATCTGGACGACCCGTCGATGGCGCCCACCCAGCAACGCGTGCTCAGTTCCGCCCGTTTCCTGGCCGACAACCTGGCCAGAATCCCCGCCATGTTGATTCCCTGCTGCGCGGGACGCCCGGACACGCCCGGCCTGCCGCAGGGCGTGATCGCCAGCATCTACGGTTCCATCCTCCCCGCCGTGTGGAGTTTCATGCTGGCGGCGCGCGAGCGCGGCCTCGGCACCTGCTGGACCAGTTTGCATCTCACCTACGAAAAGGAAGTCGCTGCGCTGCTGGGCATTCCCGACGAATTCGCCCAGGTCGCCCTGATACCCATAGCCTACACCCAGGGCACCGACTTCAAGGCGGCGCCGCGCATGGGCCTCGACAAGGTGCTGCATACCAATAACTGGTAACCGTAAGCGCATTTCATTTGTCACAGGAAGATCACTATGACAAGCACCGCGACCACACTGGAATACACTGCCGGAGACACCCTGTGCAAGGGCGTCTACTTCACACCCGCAACAGCCGACCGGGCCACTGCCCGTGGTGTTGGTCTGCCACGCGTGGGACGGACTCAACCAGGAAGTGCGCGACAAGGCCGCCAAACTGGCAGATGCGGGCTATATCGCCTTTGCTATCGACGTGCTTGGCGGCGGCAAAGTCATGACCGACATGGCTGACCTCATGCCCACCATGACACCGTTTTTTGCGGATCGCGGCATGCTGCTGCAACGTATGCAGGCGGCACTCGCTGCGGCCAAAACCATACCGGGCGCAGACGTTTCGCGCATAGGCGCGATGGGCTATTGCTTCGGTGGCACGGCGGTGCTCGACCTGGCGCGCGCCGGCGGCGACGAGCTCAAGGGAGTAGTCTCCTTTCACGGCGGACTGGAAGGTAACACGCTCGACAACCCCAAAAAACTGAACGTAAAAGTTCTGGTGCTGCACGGCGAAGATGACCCACTGGTGCCGCCGGAGCAGGTGGCCGCATTCAAGGCTGAGATGACGGCGAAACAAGTGGACTGGCAACTGCACTCCTACAGCCACACCGTGCACGCGTTTACCCGGCCCGACGCCAACGACCCGGCATTCGGTGCGGTGTACAATCCCGTGGCTGATCGCCGCTCCTGGCAGGCCATGCTGAATTTTTTCGACGAGGTGCTCTGAGGCCAGCCCGTGACTGACAAGCCCATTCCCGCTGAAGGCGAGATCACGCGACTGGTTGGCCACCGCTTCCCCGGTGGCTTCTATACCGTGGCACATTGGGAGAATTTCCTGCTCACTGAATGCACCGGCGCCGCACTGCTGCCCGGCGGCATGGTGCATCCGGTCGCCCTGTTTCACCTTCCCATCACCGGCGCGGGCACCTCCATCGCCGAAATGTTTGCCCTCGGGCAGGCGGAGTCCGACCTCTCCATCATGATCGAGAGTTACGACTGGGAAATCTTCCTGCCCCTGCGCGAGGAGACCCGCTACCGCATCAGCGGCGGCATCATTAGTGCGCAGCGCTGCGCAAATGCGCAGGGCAAGCTCTACGATCGCATCCAGTTCTGCTTCGAGGTGCATACGCCCGAAGAGGTGCTGGCAGCGCGCACCACCATCACCTGGCATTACACGAGGAATACGCTGTGAGCTTCGCGGTGGGTGACAGCATTCCCGAGTGGGTGATGGCCAGTGTATCCGCCGGAGCGCATGTGCACCATGGCGGCAATCCTGCGCGACCCCAATCCCATCCACTGGGATCGCGACGCGGTGGACTCCCTGTCCCTGGGCCTGGGCAAGCGCACCATCAACCAGGGGCCTCTGGGCCTGTCCTACATGATCAATATGCTGCACGCCTGGGCGGGGCCAGACTGCCTGCGACGCATCGTCATGCGTTTTCCCCAGGTGGTACTTGATGGCGAGTGTGTTGTCGCCCGCGGCGAGATCACCGCTGTTGCGTGAGGAACAGGGTGTTGCCCTGGCCGACTGTAAAATCTGGCTGGAGCATGCCGACAGGGGTATATTACTGGAGGGCACCGCCACTGTCGTGTTGCCCATGTGAGGTTCTTATGACATGGCGTAGGTTCTGGCCTTTACTCATTCTCTGCGCAGCGTTCGCTACCCCGCACGCTCTGGCAAGCACACCCTCCCCCGAGGCACAGGCCCTGATTGCTGAACTGGGGCTTACGCCCTCAACCACGCCCATCTCCAAACATCCTGACTGGAAGCCTGCCCGCGTGGTGGTCATGTTGCTACCTGCGATGGGAACCGCAACGACCGAATTTGAGCAGCGAATTGAAAGAGGCCGCCGGCGATGTTGAACTGGTGTTCGACCGCTCCGGCAGTTTTGTGGTGCCTGCAAAATTACTCGCAGGCGCAGACGCGGTAATCGGCATTTGCACGCCACCACTGCTGCAAAACGCGGATGTGCGCCTGCTGTGGATACACAACTACAGCGTGGGGATGGAGCACTGCACGGGTCTCAGCGAAGCCCAACGGCAGCACATGGTGTTTAGCAACAACAAACGCTTGTCCGCACCGGCCATCGCCGAACACGCCATCGCCATGCTATTGGCGCTGACGCACAATCTGCCTGCCTACCAGAAAGCGCAGGGTGAAGGAAAATGGCAGCGGGAGCTCTCCGATACCATTACCTTTGGCGAACTCAAGGGTAAAACCCTGCTGGTGGCTGGACTCGGCGGCATCGGCACCGAGATCGCCTGGCGCGCGCACGGGCTGGGTATGCGCGTGATCGCGACACGCAGCTCCTCCCGGGAAGGGCCTGACTTTGTCGACTATGTGGGCCTGCCGGATGAACTTAACACACTGGCGGCAAAGGCCGACGTCGTCGCCAACGCCCTGCCTCTTACACCGGCAACGACCGGCATTTTTAACAAAGCCTTTTTTGCAGCTGTAAAACCCGGTGCCATTTTTCTGTCCGTCGGACGCGGCAAAAGCACGGTGACCGCCGACCTTATCGCCGCGCTGCAATCGGGCAAACTGTACGGCGCGGGACTGGATGTGACCGACCCGGAGCCCCTGCCCAGGAGCAGTCCTTTATGGCAACTGCCCAACGTGATCATTACGCCACACGTATCCGCCGCTGGCGCGGACAGTCCGCAGCGAACCAGAATCATCGCCGTGGAAAACCTGCGGCGCTATGTGACGGGAGAACCACTGTTGAATATGGTCGACATGAGCAAGGGGTATTGATGATTGGTGTACTGTCGACCGGGCTATACCACACCCAGCTTTACAGGTAAACGCATTGAGTGAATCCAGGCAGAGATGACCAGGGAGATACAAAATGTATAAAAAAGCGATAAGTATTCACCATTACAGCCTGGCCGCTCCTGCGGAAATGCTGGAACAGGTCGCGGTTTTTTATCAGCAGGTTCTGGGGCTGGAAAAAGGCTATCGGCCTGATTTCGGCGGTATTGGCGGCCATTGGCTGTATTCGGGCGAGCACCCGATTATCCATCTAGTTGAGGATCCGGGCAGGAGCGGCCAGAAATCCGGGTATTTTGATCACGTGGCACTGCGCTGCACGGATCTGGCCGGCACGCGATCACGCCTTGCCGACCACGGCATCGCCTACAGCGAGTTCGAAACAAAGGAACTCAAGCAGCTACAACTTTTTATCACTGACCCCGCCGGTACCGCCGTTGAATTGAACTTTCAACTCGGACAGGACAACATCTAAACTAAGCGTTGGAGACAGAGCGATGGAAGCGATTGAACAGCGTATCGAAAAGGCCGAGACACTATGGCGCAGCGGCGCGCAGGCAGAACTGGGCCAGGACTACGCTTTGGCGTACAGCCTGTACACCGAGGCCCACGATGCCATCATGGACTGCGCCCGGCTACACCAGCACGCCCATGTGCAACTGCGGCGGGTAAATCTCAAGCTGGGCAATTACACGGAATTGCTGGGCGACTGGTTCCTGCACTTTTTGGCGCCTGTAGGTGTGTTTGAGCTGGTTGCGTATTTCGCCAAATCTGACGGTGCTGCCTCGGCACTGTGCAAGCGCAATGCCTGAGCTACAGAAATTTGCCATAGTCGGTTCGGCCGCCTTCGGCATCGCCACAGTGATTCTCGGCCTCATCATGCTGTTTGTCTTTCCCTCCAGCGCAGAGTTGTCCGCGGGCTTTCGCACGCCAATCATCGCTTTTGAGTTTGCCAGAACCGATGCGGACCTGGCATTTTTGTCGGGTGACAGCGCGATGAGTCGCTTGAACAGGGAAAAGATGGACGCCGGGCATCGCTGGGACAGGGTGTTTCCCTTCGCCTACGCCGGCTTTGTCGCACTGCTGCTGTTGCAGAGTGTAACGCGCGGCCAGTACTGGCTTGCTTTGGCCATTCCCATTGCCTTACTGATTATTCCTTTTGATCTCAGGGAAAATAGTATCCTGTTGGCGATCACCCACGCATTGGGCAATTCGGCATCGACTGAAGTGCTGTTACAGGAACTGCACGTCGCGACATGGTTGAAATGGGGAGCACTGGGCATCAGCATAGCGGCGTTGGCCGTTGCGTGTATCGCGGAGAAAGCCCGCCTGGCAGCGTCGCTGGCGGCAGTTTCCTCGTTGAGCATCGCTGTCTGCCGGATTTCAGGATCGAAACCGGTAATCGCAGAGGCCATGTCCGCCGCTATCTTCCTATTCTTTTTGTACTTCTCGATCAGGTCCTGCATTCAAGCCTGGCAACTGTTTGCCACGGCGAGGTAACTACAGATGTTTTTATCCGTTAGCGAGTTGGAAGCCGGGATTGATTACATAACAGCATCACCGAAGGATAAGGGTGTTGTAGAGAAAATCGTCTGCAGGCCAGCGGTGGGTGAGCGCCGGGAACTCGATCAAGCGCAGCTCGACGTGGAGGCAGGGCTGATTGGCGATAACTGGGCTCATAGAGTGTTTGGGAAGATCAGACCAAATCCAAATATGCAGCTGAACCTTATGAATGCCAGGGCCATCGCGCTGATTGCCCGGAGCAAGGACCGCTGGCAGTTGGCGGGCGATCAGTTTTATGTTGATCTGGACCTGAGCCCGAATAACCTGCCGCCCGGCACTCAGTTGATGATTGGCAATGCCATTATTGAAGTCACGGCGGAGCCACATTTGGGGTGTAGCAAATTCATAGCGCGTTTTGGTCGGGATGCGGCACTGTTTGTAAATTCCGCGGTGGGAAAATCGCTCAATTTGCGCGGCATCAATGCCAGGATTATCCACCCCGGTACGGTTCAGGTGGGATCGATGATGAGTAAGCTAAACTGCGCTTGATGCGCAGTTCACGTCAAACCTGTTTTGCCGGCAGGCGCACTACCAGACCGTCGAGTGCGTCCGTCACGTTGATCTGGCAGGACAGGCGGCTATTCGGTTGCCCATCGATGACGTCCTCGAGCAACAACTCCTCTGTCGCGCCCTTCTCGCCAACCTTATCAAGCCAGGCCGGGTCGACATACACGTGACAGGTGGCGCATTGGGCGGCGCCACCGCACTCCCCGAGGATTCCCCGCACTCTATTCCCGATCGCGCCCTGCATGACGGAAAGCCCGGAGGCTATATCAAGCACGTGCTCGGCGCCGCTGAATTCGATATAGGTGATTTTTGCCATATGATTCGCTGATTCCCCAGAGGCACGCTAGCGCGTGAACGCGGGAAGCGTATCCCAGCCGCGTGTAGTCGACGAGTTGGAAAGCGCCGCCTTGTCCAGATCCACGGTCCAGTCCGGGAAGCGTTTCAGTACCTCGTCGAGCGCGACGCGTCCTTCTACCCGCGCCAGCGAGGAGCCGATACAGGCGTGTATACCGCGCGCGAACGTGTAGTGCGGTGGATCCTGGCGATGAATGTTAAAGCGCTCACCGTCGGTAAAACGCGTCTCGTCGCGGTTGGCGGAGGCCAGAAAGAACAGCATCGCAGCGCCCGCCGGCACCGTTTGGCCGTGAATTTCAAAATCCTGGGTTACATACCTGGCGACCGCCGGCCCGGGCGGTTCGTAGCGCAGGATTTCTTCGATCGCCGGATTAATCAGCGCTGGATCCGCGGCTATCTGGCGGCGCTGCTCGGGGTGATCACTGAGTATCTTGCCCGTCCAGCCGATCAGCCGGGACGTGGTTTCGTTGCCGGCGCCCGCGAGCACATTGATGAAGATCAGGATTTCCTCGCGGGTGAGTTTGCGCGTCACGCCCAGGTCGTCCTGAAACTCCACATTCACCAGTTCGGTCATCAGGTCCTTGGAGGGGTTCTTTATCCGCCAATCGAGATACTCCTCAAACCCCTCACCCTGGAAACTCGTTTGCGAGACCTCCATGGGCTTGCCGGTTTCCGTGCGCAGGGATGCATCGATTCTCTCGCGAACCGCGTCCCGAGCCTCATCGGGAATACCCAGCAGCATACCGATAACGCCGCCCGGCAGTTTCGCACCCAGGTCGGCGATAAAGTCGATGCGGTCGGCGCCAATCAGGGGATCAAGGCAGCTGGCACAGTACGCGCGGATCTGTTCTTCCAGCGCGTTCATCCGTTTCGGCGTGAAAACCCGTGAAACCACAGCGCGGTATGCAGTATGGCGCGGGGGATCCTCCCAGATGAACATCCCCCTGGGGACTTCCATATCCGCCTTGATGAGTTCGAGAATATCGCCGCGAGCGGAACTGAACGTATTCGTATCCGTGATACAACGCTCGATATCGCTGCAGCGGCTGAGTGCGTAAAAGTCATATTCCTTGTTGTAGTACAGCGGCGCTTCTTCGCGCAAACGCTTGTACACTGGATAGGGATCGGCATTAATATCGGGCCTGTAGGGATCCCAATACACTGGATCGGTCGCACTAACATTGATATTTGCGGTCATGCCGTTTCCCCATGTCTAGAAATTGATGTCTGTATGATGTCACCAATTAAAAAGATGCGCAAGCCGGGATAAAGCTTGCCCCGGTGATAGAACCATAAAAAGTACGCCGCGTCGGCACCCGGTAGCTGCCACATAAAGACTGGCAAAGAACCGCCCACATCTGGAACAATAGAACCCGCCACCAGCATCATACCAATAAGACCAGACAGGGACATTCCCATGCTCACTGCGCGCAAGATCACAGTAGGTCTACTGCTTCTACTATTATTGTTGGCGGGCGGGGCGTGGCTGCTGCATGGTCAAGGTAAGGAGCCTACATCGATAACCAGCAAGCCATGGACAGGCAAACACTTTGTCAGCGACCCCGATGTCATTCCCCAGCCGCTGACCGGGTTCGCCGCCGAGCCCTTCATGCACCCGTACATGGCCTTTGAAGGCGGCGGTCTGCACGGCAACCACTACAACTCCGATGTGCATGTTACGCCTGGGCCGATGGGCCACGACCTGCAGGTCAAAACCCGCAGCGTCTCGGCCTTGCCCGGCGGTCTCTGCCCCACCATCACGTTTGCCAGAAGCGGTCTGCTGGTCGCCATGTGCGCGTCATTCCTTGGCTTTGAACTCAACCTGTTTGAACCCCACACGCTGAATCTGCTGGCCACGCACCGGCTGGTCACACGCCCTTCCACATTTCAGGCGCTGGTGAAGATGAGCCTCGATCCCATCTTCCTCGACACCAGCGGCGGCAGCTACTTTTACCTGGATAACGAAGACCGCGCCGTGCTGGCCGATGCCAACCAGGTGATCCAGCGCATTGCCCATCGCCAAAAGGACAATGGCGAGTGGGAATTTTATGTGGCGGATGCCTGGGACATGAAGGCCGAGGCGCCGCACGACTGCCTCGACGTCAATAACTGGTTCCCGCAGGGCGAGTGTGACCCCATTACTTCAGTCATGCCGGATTTCCAGGGCCGCATCTGGTGGGTGACGCGCTTTGGGCGTGTCGGCACTGTAAACCCGGCCACGGGCCACAAGGCGGTGCATCACTTTGAGGGCGAGGAAATCCAGAACAGCCTGTCGGCTGACACGGACGGCATGTATGTCATCACCGATTACGCGCTCTACCACATGGCTGCCGATGACAATGACAAGCCAGCGGTGATCTGGCAGGAAACCTATCCGCGCAGCAACAACTACCGCTACGGCAACATCAACAATGGCTCCGGCTCCACCCCCACGCTGATGAACGATGCACGCGGGCGCAAGTATGTCGCGATCACCGATGCCGGCACGGCGCAGGATGAACGCACTGCCCTGGTCGTCTACAAACGCGAGGCGACGGTCGATGGTACCCGGCAGATATGCCGCATCCCGCTGTTTACGGACAAAGGATCCGCAGTGGAGATTTCCCCGATTGGCTGGGGACGCGCCCTTGTCGTCAAAAATGATGCGGGGTATCGCAGCGCCTTCCACGGCACCTCCGAAGCGAAGATTCCCGGCGGCATCTGGCGCATCGATATCCGCGAGGATGACAGCGGCTGCGACGTGCTGTGGCAGGCGCCCGAGCGCGTACCGGCCGTGGTCAACAAACTGTCCACCAATGGCCTGCTCTATTACTACACGTTTGAGGAGCAGCCCGATGGCGAGAACGCATGGTTTTTTATCGCCCTCGATTTCGTCACCGGCAAGACTGTCTACAAGAAGTTTATCGGCCTTGGCCAGAAATTTGATATCAACTGGGGCTCGCCGGCCATCGCCAGGGACGGCACCGTCTATCTTGGCATACTCGAAGGCATCGTCCAGATCGCTGACGGCCCTGCGGCAGGGAGAATGAGCCATACGCTTCCCGGCCTACCTGGCGTTTACCGATCCGGTCACGCTGTTGCGCATCCTGCGGAACAACGGCGGCTTCGATGCGCGCTATTCAGTGCGGGTGATTGTGCTGTTTCTGGTGTCGTTCGTGATGCTGCCGTTCAATGCCCTGGAGTGGCTGTTGTTCCGGCGCCGGATCGCGCAGACACAGTTGAGCGACAGCCCGGTCATTATCCTCGGACACGACCGCAGCGGCACCACCCACCTGCTGAACCTGCTGAGCCTGGATCCGCAATTCGCCTACACGCGGCCCTCGCAGATGGTCCTGCCGGGCTGCTGTATCCTGTTCGATAAAGTGATGGATACACTGCTGGGTTTTCTCGATTACCGTCGTCCTTTCGACAACATGGAAGTGGGACCGGGCAGCCCGCAGGACGACGAGGTGCCGCTGGTGAAACTCACGCCGCACGCGGAATACCACAAGTACAGTTTTCCCAGGCACTACCGCTTCTGGCTCGACACCTACGTCTTCAACTTCTCCAGCGCATCACCGCAGTATGCACAATGGAAGAAGGTCTATCTTGGCACGCTGAAAAAAGCGGCCGTGCTGATGGGAAAAAATCGTTCGCTGCTGAAAAGTCCGGCGACGATGGCCAACCTGAACGTGGTGCTGGAGCTGTTCCCCAATGCGAAATTCATCCACATCAAGCGCAACCCCTACAAGGTGCTGCCATCGCAGATCAACCTGCACCGGACCATGGTGAACAAGTACGCATTGGAAGTGATAAGTGACGAAGAGATCAGGGAGTTTGCCCTCTATCAGTACGAAGGCTATATGCAAGGCTACCTGAAACATAAGCACCTGATTCCGCAGGATAACCTGATCGAAATCCGCTACGAGGAATTTGTACAGGATCGCCTGCTGTGGTTACACAGGATTTATGAACAACTAGGAATCGGCGATTTTGAAAACATCAGACCCTCTGTCGAGACCTATCTGAGCACAATTGAAAATTACGAGGCCCACGACTTCACCATCGACCCGGCACTCAAGCGGCAGATGGATACCCGCCTGGCGTTTGCCTTTACAGCACTGGGGTACACACGATAACAATGCCACGGAAATTGAACATGGCACGTTAGCTTGCGGATTTCCTTCGGCACGACTACATTCAAGTGTGTGTGCCGTACGTTGCACACACCTACACATTCGCAACCAACACGCTTCTACTGTCATTCAAGTAGCCCTTGATTTGTTGTGTGAATGGGCATTATCGAATACCCTTGGAGCGTCCAAATCAATCAGGCATAACAGGAGTTTCGCTATGAATAAGTTATACCTAACACTGGGGGCACTCGCGTTATCAGCCGCCAGTGTGCTGACCCCGGCGGCTTACGCCCAGTCAGCCAAACCTAACATACTGTTTATCGTCTCCGACGACACCGGCTACGGTGATCTCGGCCCCTACGGCGGGGGCGAGGGACGCGGCATGCCGACTCCGAACATCGACAAGATGGCGGACGAGGGCATGACCTTCTATTCCTTCTACGCCCAGCCCAGTTGCACGCCGGGCCGCGCCGCCATGCAGACCGGCCGTATCCCCAACCGCAGCGGTATGACGACCGTGGCCTTCCAGGGCCAGGGCGGCGGGCTGCCGGCGGCGGAATGGACACTGGCTTCCGTGCTGAAACAGGGCGGCTACCAGACCTACTTCACCGGTAAGTGGCACCTCGGCGAGGCGGACTACGCACTGCCCAACGCACAGGGTTACGACGTGATGAAGTATGTGGGCCTGTATCACCTCAATGCCTACACCTATGGCGACCCGACCTGGTTCCCGGACATGGATTCCGAAACCCGAGCCATGTTCCAGAAAGTGACCAAGGGTTCACTGTCCGGCAAGGCCGGTGAAAAAGCTGTCGAGGATTTCAAGATCAATGGGCAGTACGTCAATACCCCGGTGATCGACGGCAAGCCAAGGTGTGGTCGGCATCCCCTTACTTCGACGGCTACGTTGAGAAGGCCGCGCTGGAATTCCTGGACACCGCATCCAAGTCCGACAAGCCATTTTTCATCAACGTGAATTTCATGAAGGTGCATCAACCCAACATGCCGGCGCCGGAGTTCGAGCACAAGTCCATGTCCAAGACCAAATACGCGGACTCCATCGTCGAACTGGATACCCGCATCGGCCGTATCATGGACAAGCTGAAAGCGCTCGGTCTCGACAAGAACACGCTGGTGTTCTACACGACAGACAACGGCGCCTGGCAGGACGTGTATCCGGACGCGGGCTACACCCCGTTCCGTGGCACCAAGGGCACCGTGCGCGAAGGCGGCAACCGGGTACCGGCGATCGCCATCTGGCCGGGCAAGATCAAGCCTCGTACCAAAAACCACGAGATCGTGGGCGGACTGGACCTGATGGCGACCTTCGCCGCCACTGGTGGTGTAAAGCTGCCAAGCAATGACCGCGAAGGCAAGCCCATCATCTTCGACAGCTACGACATGACACCGGTACTTACGGGCACAGGCAAATCGCCGCGCAATGAATGGTTCTACTTCACTGAGAACGAACTGTCTCCGGGCGCTGCTCGCGTCGGTCATTTCAAGGCGGTATTCAACCTGCGCGGTGATAACGGACAGCAAACCGGCGGCCTCGCGGTCGATACCAACCTGGGCTGGAAGGGCGCCGAACAGTATGTCGCCACGATTCCCCAGATATTCGATCTGTATCAGGACCCGCAGGAGCGCTATGACCTGTTCATGACCAATTGGACCGAGCGCACCTGGACCATGGTGCCAGTGAGCGCGGCTATCGAGAAGCTGATGAAAACTTACATTCAGTACCCGCCGCGGAAACTGCAGAGCATGGGCTACGACGGTCCCATCGAGATATCCAAGTACCAGAAGTTCCAATGGATGCGCGAACAGCTCTCCAAGGATGGCATCAACATTCCGCTACCAACCGGCAACTGATTTACCCACGCAGTAATCGATGAGCGGCCAGGACTCGCAGTCCTGGCCTTTTTTTTGGAAGATGCTTTCTAGAGTTTTCTGGAGAAAGCCATTGTTGGACTGTTGGCCCGAATACGCACAAACCATTTTCGCAGTTCTTCAAGCACCAGCATCGCGAGCGCGAAGGGCAGTATAAACAGCCAGGTAGTTACTGGAATGGGCGCCGTACCGAAGACGGCATTACCCCACGGTGTATACACTATGAGTGCAATGAGTGCGATCTCTGCAGCCACTCCGGCGAGGATCAGATTATTGCTGAAAAAGCCCGTGGGCGAAGGCGGACTGACGATCGCTGCGACAGATAAAAACGTTTACGACCTGCATGACGATAATGGCGCTGAGACAGGCGGTAGTGGCTTGCAGGTAGAGAGGATCGTGGGCGGCGAGGGTCTCACCCATATGCCAGCCACCGGAACGCAGCGTGAACCAATATGCGCTCATAGCGGCGGCAGCCTGCATCACGCCGAGAAAGAGATAGGCACGGGCGAGCAACGGCCAGTTCAGCAGACGATCCGTGCGCGCGCGCGGCGGCGCCTGCATAGTGTCGGGGGCCGGCTTCTCTGCGCCGAGGCCGAGCGCGGGCAGCATGTCTGTCCCAAGATCAACGGCCAGGATTTGAATAATCGTAAGCGGCAGCGGTATACGAAAAACGACGAACGCGAGATACGGGATGAGCTCCGGCACGTTCGAGGTCAGGATGTAGGTGAGGAAATTGCGGATATTTGAAAATACCGCGCGGCCTTCCTTTATCGCAGCCACGATGCTGCCAAAATTGTCATCCAGCAGCACCATATCGGCAGCCTCGCGCGCCACGTCCGTGCCGCTGCGGCCCATGGCTATGCCAACATCAGCCTTGCGCAAGGCGGGCGCATCGTTGACGCCGTCGCCCGTGACGGCGACGATCTCGCGCTTGTTTTTGAGCGCGACGACGATACGCATTTTCTGTTCCGCAAGCACGCGGGCAAACAGTATCTCCGGCGCATCCAGCGCGATCTGCAGCTGGATGTCGGATAGCTGACCCAGTTGTTCGCCGGTGATCACCACGGGCGCAGCCGAGCGGACCAGCCCTATTTCTCTGCCGATCGCCGTCGCTGTGTGCGGATGATCGCCGGTGATCATAATTACCTTGATGCCGGCCTCCCTGCATTCCTGCAGTGCGCCGGACACTTCCGGGCGCGGTGGATCTTCGAGACCAATGAGCCCGGCGAGCGTCATCTGGGATTCCGCGTTCGCCAGCGCAAGCCCTTCTGGCAGCTCGCGCCAGGCGAAGGCGAGGACGCGAAGACCTTTTTCGGCCATGCGCTCGGCCGCAGTACGGAATGTGGCAGCCAACTCGTCCGTGAACGGCACGCTGCCACCGTCCATCGTCGCGTGTGTGCACAGGGACAACACCACCTCCGGCGCTCCTTTGCAATACAGCATGTGGTGGCCCTCGGGCGTGGTGTGTACCGTAGAGAGCCGCTTGCGCTGCGCGTCAAACGGTATCTCGTTCTCGCGGGGGCTGTTCGGAAACTGGGGCAGCGCCTCGGCGGCGAGCTCAACTATGGCCACTTCCATCGGATCGCCAAGCCAGCGCCGTCCGGGGCCACCACCGGCGTCCTTCAAATCGTGGCAGTATGCCGCCACCTCAAAAAAACGCCGGTGCGGCTCGATCAGCGATGCGAGTCGCGCCGGGATGTTCTCGACCAATTTGCCAGCGATATACAGATGTTTCGCTGACATGCAGTTCTGGGTAAGTGTGCCGGTCTTGTCAGTGCAGATAACCGTGGTGCAGCCGAGCGCTTCAACCGCCGGCAGATGGCGAATCAGCGCGTTGCATTTCGCCATACGCTGCGAGCCCATGGCAAGAGCGAGGGTAACGGTCGGCAGCAGTCCCTCCGGCACATTTGCGACGATTATGCCGATAGCGAAAATGAAGGTTGCCCAAAACGGCAGGCCGATTGCCTGGCCGACGAAGAAGAAGACCACGCCAAGTGCCAGCGCCAGCCCCGCTACAATGCGGCTTACACGGACAATCTCCATCTGCAGTGGGGAAATCGTATCGTCGGTCGCCTGCGTCAGCTGTGCGATCCTGCCAAATGCGGAGTGCGAACCGGTAGCAAAGACGAGCGCCCTGGCTTCACCGGAAACCAGCGAGGTGCCTGCAAGAAGGGTGTTACGGCCATGCATGGGGTCGGGTACATCACAAGGCTCCGCGTCACGCGATAGCGGTAATGACTCGCCGGTGACCGTGGCATTATTTACCCGCACACTGAAAGCCTGCACCAGCCGACAATCCGCTGGCAGTATGTCGCCAGCCTCAAGCAGGATAATGTCGCCCGGCACTAGCTCGGCTGCCGGTACCTGCCGCGCCTGCCCTGCGCGCAGGACCTTGGTCGTATTCGGCAGCAGCCTCCTGAGAGCCGCCAGCGCCCGCTCCGCACGATAGGTCTGCCAGAACGAGAACACACCATTGATCAGGATAACACCGACAATCGCTACGCCCAGCGTCCCCATGCGCTGTCCCGGCTCGCGCCAGTCGGCAAAGAATGCAAGTCCCGCGGCGATCCACAGTATGATCGCAAAAAAATGCACAAACTCCCGGGCGAAGGTAAGCAGGAGAGGCTGTTGCGCGACCCGTTCAACCTCATTGGCGCCATACTCAACCAGTCGCCGCGCCGCCTCGGCATCGCTGAGTCCGTCCAGCCCACTCTTCAAACTGGCCAAAGCCGCGGGAACTGTCAGATGGTGAATCTTCATCACAGACTCCGAGGTTTACGGCCCCAATGCCCTGGATACCTGATGGCTCCGAAAAGTACTGCTTTTTGTGCCTGTAGTCGACATGATAGTTGGATTGAAACCACACTGTGAACGTGCGGTCAGCGGCAGGCGACTGCGCTTTCGCCGGGTCCCCTAGTTAATCCTGTAGATGCGGTAACCGAGCCCGTTAGTGGTGAAACGCCCGACACCGACAGCCAGGATCTTGTTCAGCCACAGGTAGCGCGTGTCACCCGTGCGAAAAGTGGGTGCGGTGCGAAAGTAATACCGGGAAGGATCCAGCGCGGCCAAATCACTGCGATCACCGGCGAGCTGCGCGGGCACATCGATAAAGCCGTAGTACTGCACATAGATGCGCGCACCGTCATGTGTTTCCCACACAGCACGCACATTGACCTGGTAGGAGTTGGCGCCGTCGACGGACAGTGCGGGCCAGTCGCCCCCGCCAGGCAGTACGCGGCCGTTTAACAACGGGCCGCGAAACTCGCCGCTCTCGATGTAGCCAATACTGGTCGCACCCCAGGGAGACTCGATAGTGCCGGGACTGTCGGGAGAAGGCACCAGCTCAACGTCGCACAGCCAATCACCGCGCAGCGCCAGGGATTCGTAATCAGACGGGTTCATGATGAAGTCCCTGCTGCAGCGTTGCGCCGGTGGGTGGCGTTCTCACCAGCCAGACCGCACCGCTGGCAAGCACGCTACTTCCTGGCATCCTGGGCCGCAAAATCGGCATAAGCCTGCGCGGTGCCCTGCGCCATCTTGTCGCCGTCGAAGGGTATCGACATCTCGGGCGTGAACTCCAGCACCACGCGCTCGGGCGTATCCAGGAAACGGATGAACATCTGCGGGTCGATGCCAGCGGTAAACGCGTTGCCCTTGTCCTGCTCGCCGGCACTTGCGACACCACCGGCCAGCAGCTTGTACATCCACAGCTTGGTTTCCCGGTCATCATGAATAACGGTATGCCCTTTATACGTGACGGTTTTTCCGCCGCCCATCGGCGTGCCTTTGCTGGTGATTACCACAGACGAGCGTCCGTCCCTGGCAATCGCCTTGATGCGTACCCGTTCCCGGGTTGCCGTCATCCAGATTTTCCCGCCCACCGCGACATATGCAGTGGTGACGCCCAAAGGATGACCGCTTTTATTGGCCCAGATAAAGGTACATTCGCCGCCGGTTTTCAGCAGTTCCTGCTCGCGCTCGGGTTCCAGCCGGTACTGCTTTACATCATCGTAATTTACAGCTTGCTCGGTCATATCATCGGCCTTCGGGGCAAAAATTTGTTGCGGAATATGCGGCGAACGTTACGCCGCTGCGAAAGGGCTGCCGTTGTAATAGCTCAATTTATTAAAACAGTCAATCCGGTTTGTATTTATCGTCGACCATGAGTGAAACAAACCAAAGCAACCGAGGAACTCCATGACAACTCCTGACAAAATGCGGCCTACACACGTCGTAGCCGGTCAGGCTGTCGCGCATCGTCACTGAGCGCTACACTGCCACTCCGAACAAGTTCTGGCAGCGGGTTGGCCCAAATGGCTATTTCGGTTTGTTAGAGGTAGGTCTTGCACCACACTCAGGAAGGCTCAATGGCGCTGATTCGCGAATACCCTATTACTGAAAGGTGTCTGGGACCGGTCAGTCGTCTTGGCGATACGCCCGACTGGATTTACGAGTTGGACAACCCTTATCTGCACGGGGTTTATGCGCCGACGCAGAGTGAAATGCACGTCAGCGACCTGCGAGTCACGGGGCAATTGCCCGCTGATCTCGCTGGGGCATATTTCCGCAACGGGCCCAACCCACGCCTGCAGCCGCGTGATCGCCATCATCCCTTTGATGGCGATGGCATGGTGCATGGCGTGTATTTTCACGACGGCAAGGTCACCTACCGCAATGGTTATGTGCAGACCGCCGCACTGCAGCAGGAGCTGGCTGCCGGGGCATCAAACTCTCCCGGCGTCATGGGCCCCTTCGACTACAGTGTGTCCCGCTTCGGGATCAAGGATACAGCAAATACTGATGTACTCTGGTATGCCGGCGAGCTGATAGCCCTGTGGTACAACGCGGGTGACCCGTATCGCCTCGACAGTATGACGCTGCAGACGAGGGGTCATCTGCAATTGCGCGGCAGGACACAGACGCGCATGTCTGCACACGCCAAGGTAGATGCTACAAACGGTGAGCTGCTGTTCTTCGACTACGGTGACGAGCCGCCCTACATGACCTACGGTGTGGCCGATGCCGGAGGCAATTTGTTGCACGAGGTTGCAATTGATCTCCCCGGGCCGCGGCTGCCGCACGATATTGGATTTACGCGTCACTACGCTATCGTTCACGACCTGCCCTTTTTCCATGACGTGAATGTGCTGCGCAAGCATGGCTACCGCGTGCTGACCTTTCATCGTGAATTACCCACGCGTTTTGGCATCCTTCCACGCCGTGGAGCAAGCGCGGATGTGCGTTGGTTCGAATGCCAGCCCTGTTACATTCTGCACGTGACAAACTGCTGGGAACAGGGTGACTGGGTGGTAATGGATGGCTGCCGTTCGCGCAATCCAATGCCCGATGTACAGACCGGTGAAGGCGAATTGTCTTCCATGTTGGCCTATATGCGCCTGGAGGCAAATGCCTACCGCTGGCGCTTCAACCTGAAAACAGGTGAGGTGCGCGAGGGCGACATTGACGAGCTCAACACTGAGTTCAATAAGTCCAATCCGCTTTTCCATGGCCTCAGGAGCAGGTACTCCTACCACCAGAAGATTCCACTGCTGCACGAGGGTGGCCACACCCTGCGCTTCACCGCGCTGGTGAAGTACAACAACGATACCGGCCAGCGCACGCAGTGGGATTATGGCGTTGGCGTCTTTGGCAGCGAAGCGGTGTTTGCGCCAAAGCCTGGCGCGGATGGCAGCTCGGCAGAGGACGATGGCTATGTCATCACGCTGGTCACTGACAGCCGTGACTGGTCATCGCAATGCCTGGTGTTTGACGCCACCGATATTGCACAGGGCCCGGTCTCGCGAGTCCACTTGCCGCAACGGGTACCTTTTGGCTTTCACGCGACATGGGCGCGCGGGGAAGCGCTGCAATTTTGAACGGGCATATTTCATGACCGGTCCCGACAGGATGGCTACGATAGAGCGTCTATCCTGGCGCGTTGGGTATGCTGTGACACTGTTAGCCCGCCCGGGATAGTCAAGCGCTCCAGGTCTGAGACGAGTGCCGGAGGGCTTTGCTGGACGCGGGTAGAATCTACGCAGCCGGCCGCCAGGTCCCGTGGAAACTACACCGGCACCCGATGGGACACCTTGGCCTTGCCGAGCGGCCCGGCGCTGATATTCTGCGCATCGAACACGCACAGCGCGCTGGTATTGCTCGGGATATCGTACACGCAGGTCAGCACGTAGCCCTCACCCTCCGCCGCCGCCGCGTTGCGCGGCACGAACATCGGCTCGCCGACATAGCCCGCCTCGAACGCGTAGGTATCGAACTCCAGGGTCTTCACATTGACATGCACGATGGCGTTGTACACCACGTCGCTATCGGGTATCCGCGCGGGAATCGTGCGATCGGACGATGTATACCAGCCGTGCGTGTAGTCGCGCATGGCGTAACGCGGATCGATCACGGGAAATTCCGCGCCGTGATCGGCCAGTTTCTCCATTTTTACCGTAGGGCTCTGCGCATTCAGGTCGATGGTCCAGCGCGCAATGTACGGGTGGATATTCGGCGGCGTCGGCGTGCCGTCCGCCATCGGGAACAGCGGCGGCGAGTCGAAGTGACAGGCCTCCATGGTGATCACGCCGTCCTTGTCGCGTCCGTTCATAAAATGGAACACGTAGCAGGCATCGCCGTCGAACCATTTGATGTCGGCGGGTGTGCCATTGCGCGGCATCACGCCCACCCTCGTGCCCAGCTCCGGCTCCCAGGCCACCGGCGGCTTGCCTGACATGGCGCGTTCCAGGTTGAGCGTGATCGGCATCACCGGGAACACGATGTAGTTCTCGGTCACCACGAAGTCGTGCACCATCGCCGCGTACGGCGCCTTGAACACATGCGACTGCGTCATGTGCCCTGCCTTGTTCACCCGATACAAACCCATATCGTCGGTGAACGGGCCGGTGGCCATGTAGGCGTGGAACAACAGCTCACCGGTGACAGGATCCACCTTCGGGTGCGCGGACATGGTCGTGGTCAGCTTGCCGTAAAAACTCCAGGCGCCGTGGGATTCCAGCGTGTCGGGGTCCATCTCGAACGGCAGGTGCCCCTCTTCCAGCAGCAGCAAGCGGTCGCCGTGGTAGATCACAGAAGTGTTGGCCACACCCTCCTTGTCGGTGAGGACGAAGTCCAGGTACTCCGGTGGCGTGAGCAGCGGGTTCATACCGCTGAACAGCGATTCCCCGGTGCGCTGCTCGATCTTGAAACGCTCGGTGCGGGCCCAGCGATTCTTGTGGCTGACCTTGCCGTTGTTGAACGTAAACGCATGGATCATGCCGTCGCCGGTAAAGAAGTGGTATTCGTTCTTGGGCGGCAGCTGCGGATTGGGGCCGTTGCGGTAAAACGTGCCGTTCAGGTCCCTGGGAATCTCGCCCTCGATGACGAGGTCCGGCGCCGTGCACTCCGCGGTCAGCGGCTCGTAATAGCCCTTGAGGAATTCATTGTCCGGCCACGGCTTCATCGGCAACGTCTCTCATTTATTAAGCGTTGCGGGTTGGAGGGGATGCGCAAGGCACCCCCTGATCTGCAAGACCTCAGGCGCCCGGACGCCAGCCGCCGTGGAATCCGGCGGGCACGCGGTGGGACAGGTGCACCTTGGCCAGCGGTCCATCGGCGAGCTTGAGCGCATTGAAGATATACAGGCTGCTGGTGCTTGCGTTTCAAAGCTGGTCACCACCGACAACAGGTAGCCCTCCCCTTCCGCAGCCTTCGCGGATTTCGGCACGAAGATCGCCTCTGAGGTCATGGCCTGTCCGCAGGAGAAGCGGTCCACCGCGCCGGTCTTGTGGTCGAAGTGACCAACCACGTTGTAAAACTTGTCGTTCTCCGTAATGGTGCTCTTCGCCTGCCCATCGGGCGAGGTGTACCACCCGTGACGATACTCCTTGCCGGTATAGCGCGGATCGCACTGGGGAAATTCCGACTCGAATTCATCGATGCGCTTGAAGGTGGCGCGCGACTTCGGATCGTTCATGTCGATGGTCCAGCGGGTGAGGTGCGGTTCAGACTTGCCGGTGGACTTGCCATCGGCAGTCGGGAACAAGGGCGCGGCTTCAAACTGGCAGGCGTCGACTGAAATCACACCGTCCTTGTCAAACGCGTTCATGAAGTGGAACGCGAAGCTCAGGTCCATTTCCACCCAGCGAATGTTTTCAGCGGTGCCACCGTGGCGCGGCAGTACGCCGAGGAATACGCCTTTCTCGGGTTCCCAGGCGAAGGGAGGACCGCCGACCATCGCGCGATCAAGGCTGCCGGTAATCGGCATCACCGGGATCACTATGTAGTTCTTGGTGATGACGAAGTCGTGCACCATGGAAGAATAGGGCGTGTCAATGCGCACGCTCTCGGTCAGGATGCCCTCGGGGTTGACCTTGTGCATCATCACGTCGGCGGAAAACGCGCCGCTGGCCATGTAGGCGAAGAACACCATTTCGCCGGTGTCGGGGTCGATCTTGGGATGGGCTGTCATCGCCGTGTGCAACTTGCCGCGGAAATTCCAGCTGCCGATCGATTCCAGCGTGTGGGGATCGATTTCATAGGGCGGATGCCCCTCCTCCATCACCAGCATGCGGCCGCCGTGCCACACGGTCGCAGTATTCGCCGTGCCATCCTTGTCGGTGAACACGAAGTCGCTGTACTCGGGATCACAATCAAACGGGTTCATCGGATTGATCAGCGCGCGTGCCGCCTTGTCCTCATGCTTCCATTTCGCGGTACGCACCCAGCGGTTGTTGTAGTTGACCTTGCCACCGCCGATATGGAACGCATGCACCATGCCATCGCCCATAAACAGGTGGTAATCGCCGCGCGGCTTGAAGCGCTGGTTGGGGCCCGCGCGATACAGCGTGCCACATAAATCAGCGGGGATTTCGCCCTCCACCACCAGATCGTGAGCTTCACACTCCATCTGGATCGGGCCATAGGGAAAGTTCAGGAAGGGGTTGGTCGCAGACATGGGTTGGGCCATGGGAAATCCTCGTTATATTCGTTGTAGACGATTACACGTGAGTGTAGACGGCAGAAACATTACCACCCGATTTTGATGTTTACAATAGAAACACCCAGCTATTTTTGTTAGCATGATGCCACCGCAAACAATAAGGACATGGCGCGTGACGGCAGCAAAAGAAAAATACCATCATGGCGACCTGCGCGCCGCGTTGCTGGAGGCAGCGCTGGCGGTGCTCAGCGAAATTGGCCCGCAGGGCCTCTCCATCCGCGAAGTGGCGCGCCGCGCAGGCGTTTCCCATGCCGCGCCCTACCGCCATTTCGCCGACCGCGATGAACTGATCCTGGCCGTCGTGGAACAGGGTTTCAACCTGATGCAGCAGACCATGCAGGCGGAAAAAGCGGCGGCACCGAACGATCCGCTAAACCAGTTTGCCGCCAGCGGCCTCGCCTATGTGAACTTCGCCCTGCAACACCCGGCCTACTACCGGGTGATGTTCAGCGGCGACCTGCTCAGCAGCACCGGAGACCTCTCGTTGCAACACACCAGCCGCGAGGCCCTGCAGGAAATGGTGGCCAATATTGCGCAGTGCCAGCAACTGGGTGTCGTGCGCACCGGCGACCCGGTGACACAGGCGCTCACCATACTGTCCACCATTCACGGCTTCGTGTCCCTCGTCAACGATAACCGCATTGGTCACCTGGTCGACAAACCCTACTCCCTTGAAAGCATCCGGGACGCGGTACTTACCTCGATCTTTGAGGGTTTGGCGCCCCCGCAAACCCGCCCTGCCTGAACACCGCCTAATCGCCGACCCGTCACCGCCAATTCCCCCTCCACGATAAAAAATCAGTCAATTCTGTTTGTTTTTGAAATGACGATTTGGTAATGTTGCACCCCTAGGCGCTGTGCCCGCAGCAGGCGACCTTTCCTGGCGCCTGGACTGGCCAATAAACATAAGATTCTACTGGTGATATTCATGATTAATCGTCGATTTGTTTCGGGTCTGGCACTGCTGGCCCCCGTGCTGGCTCAGTTGATGGGCGTGGCCGCTTACGCCCAGGACGAGGCAGACCCCAACGGACCTGACCCGCTGGCGCTGGAGGAGATCGTTGTCACCGCCACCAAGCGCGCGGAAAGCATCCAGGAAGTGCCGATGTCGGTCACCGCATTTACCAGCGAGTTCTTCAAGGACGCCGGTGTCACCAATCTTTCCGGACTGGAACAGTACACGCCCAGCCTGAAGATCACTCCCGGTACCGACTCCAACTCTACCTCCATCCGCATCCGCGGCATCGGCTCGGTGGGCACCAACGTCGGTATCGACCCCAGCGTCGGCATGTTCATCGACGGTGTCTACCAGGGCCGTGCCGGCATGAGTATCGGCGACCTGATCGATATCGAGCGGGTTGAAGTATTGCGCGGCCCCCAGGGCACGCTGTACGGCAAGAACACGGCGGCGGGCGCCATCAGTATTATCACCATGGCGCCCTCGCCCGAGGCTCTCGAATCCACGGTCGAGACGACGTACAACTCGGATGAGCGCGCCGAATTACGCGGCATGGTCAACGTACCCTTCGGCGATTCCGGCCATGCCATGCGCCTCACGGGGTATGGTGTCAAAGGCGACCATCTCTATGAGAATTCCTATAACGGCGAGGGCCTCAACGACGCCAACAAGTGGGGCGTCAAATCGCGCACCCTGTTTGACACCTCAACCGGTGACGACGACGGGCTCGGCGAATTCCTGCTGACCCTGGACTACAGCAAGGAAGACACGGACTGCTGTGCCCTGGCCGTTATCCAGTACGAGGGCCTCTCCACACTCAACACGCCCTCCACCAATACCCCCTCGCAGCAGCTTTCCGAACAGCTTGGCGCACAATGCCGCAGGGCAACCCAGTCTGCTGAAGTGCAACTCTTTCGAGGATTCTGAGGGGTTTAGTCCCCCCGAAAGCAGATCCGTTTGGCGACGATTACTGGGTTGACGCCGAGATCTATAACAAGGTCGATGTCGGGGGCGTAGCGCTGGAATGGAACAAGGACTTACCCAATGACGACGTCCTCACCTTTATCAATGCCTGGCGGCGCTACGAATCGGACAGCGCCTACGATGGTGACTTCACCGCCTACAATGCCGTCACCGGATCAACTGACCTGCAATTTGACCAGTATTCATCGGAGCTGCGCGTTACCTCACCGGGTGGTGCAACGCTCGATTACCAGGGCGGGCTGTATGCCTTCTACTCGGAGATGGATTCCACGGGCACGATTTCCCAGTCTCCTGCTCTGGTCAATAACATAACTGTAATCGGGGAAATAGGCCTCAGTGATTTTTACCCGGATGGCACGCTCAATACCGACATTAACAACCTTCAGACCACCAGTTACGCCGCCTTCGGCCAGTTGATCTGGAATATCACGGATAGTTTCAGCACCACCCTGGGCTTGCGTTATACCGTTGAGCAAAAGGATCGCGACGGCGCCCAGCTCACCACGCCAAAAGTAGACAATCCGCTGGACATACCACCCATAGCCGGCCCGGATATCTATTTGGATGACACCCGCAGCGATGACGATCTTTCACCGACGCTGATTGCGCGCTACTTCGTCAACCCGGATATCATGACCTACGCCAGCATCAGCCGGGGCTTCAAATCCGGCGGTTTCAACCAGCGCCGGGAACTACAAGGTAAAAACGGCGAATTTGAGCCGGAAGAAGCCACCAACTATGAGCTCGGCTGGAAAGGCTCCACCGAGGACCGGCGCCTGCAGCTGAACGGCACCTTCTACTACGTCAATTATGACGACTTCCAGGCACAGGCTTTCGACGGCTCCAGTATCACGGTCACCAATGCCGGCTCCATGGAAAGCTACGGTGCGGAGCTGGAACTGGTTTTCGTGCCCCTAGCCAATATGGTGGTGGGAACCGCAATCGGCTACAACAAGGCCACCTATCAGGACTTCGACAACGGCCAGTGCACGGTCGAACAGACCTTCTATCAGTACTATATTGTGGACCAAGCACAGGGCGGTTCGCCCGGAACGCTTTCAAATTGTGTCCAGGACCTTGCCGGCGAAGCTCTCGATAACGCACCGGAATGGACCGTAAGCTCCTTTGTGCAGTACGACCACGACCTGACTGCGGACCTGGTTGGCGCCGTGCGTCTTGAGCACAGCTACACCGACAGTTTCTTTCTGGACCAGGACCTCGATCCAATCCTGGAAAATGACGCAGTCAATTTAATCAACCTGCGCTTCACCGTGAGCAATATGGAACAGACCTGGGAAGCTGCCGTCTGGGGCCGCAACCTGCTGGACGAAGAGTACTATAGCTTCGGCCTCGATATCCCGGTGCTGGGTGGTTACACCGGTGTGACAGCGCCGGGTGCCGTCTACGGTATTACGCTGCGCTTCTTTCACTAGCGTGTCATTGCTGCCCGGGGCCATAAGGATTTAAACTTGATTGCAATGCCTTAATCGCCAAGCCTGAAGCAACAGGGGGAATGCAGCATGTCTGACCACACTCTTATCTCCAGCGACCGTGGCACCGGCCGTGTTGCAGCTCCCAAGAAATCGGGCTTCTACTACAACTGGGGCCCGCAGGCGTGGATCGACATGTGGATGTCCAACACCATGCTGGTGAAGAAGGCCATGCCCATCGTCAGCCACACCTTCGTACCCATCCTGCGCCTGTCCGGCGACAAGGCACAGGTCGATCGCGATTACGAACAGATCAAGTCGCGCCGGGAAGTCATCGCTACGTTTGACTCCCCGCGCGAAAAATGGCGCAAGCGCTACGGCAACTTTGTGCGCGAGGTGGAGTGGGCGCTGCTCGAGCTGCGCAAGCATTACAGCCAGAAGCAGTACGAGGAGATCGTCATCGGCACCTCAGTCGCCCTGTCGCACGAGACCTCCGGCGACTTTCTCAAGATGATGAACAGCATGTCGGACAAGAACAAAAACAAGAAAGCCAAACCGACCAAGGATGGCAGCCCGTCAAAGCCCGGCCGCTGGAGCACCTTCCTGTTTGAAACCTTCAATCCCGCGCACTGGCTCACCGGTCCGGCCAGCATTACAGAATTCGATCCGGCCAACGGCATCACCGTCATGGAAATTCCGGATTGCGGCTGGCACACCTGCGGCCCGCAGGACCGCTTGCCCAACCCCAACGCCCTGCCCGAGGAGGGCTGTCTCAATATCTGCAAAGGTCCCTTTGAGGCGCTGTTCAACGGCGCGGGCGGCGGGCTGAAGATGGAATTCGACCCGCACCTGCCCGAGACGTCCTGTACGGTCAGAATGAGCTGGCAAACCCGCTAGACAGCACGGACTGTCGCGATGGCGAAACTGTTGGAAATTTTCTCGGCACAGAAACGCCTATGGCAGCAGCGTCGGGAGATCGAACAACTGCGCAGTGAACTCGCCAAACTGCGCGTACAGAACGACAGCATGCGCGAGGGTATGCGGCGCTGCGTGACCTGCGACTACCGTATCGATTTCAAGCAGCGCCAGGATGCGGGCAGCGACGCGCGGCACGCCCCTGCCCCACTGCAGACAGACAACGAGCAATAAACCCCACCCTATCCACACCTAACATTGAGAGGAACATCATGTCCGTTATTCTGGTTACAGGTAGCAGCACCGGCATTGGCCAGGAGACCGCGCTGCACATGGCGCGCAAGGGCCATCAGGTTTTTGCCGGGCTACGCAGCCCGGCCACCGCCACTGAACTAAAAGACAGGATCGCCGCCGAGGCCCTGGCAGTTGAGATCGTGCAACTGGACATCACTGATGGCGACTCCGTGGATCGCGCAGTCAGAACGGTTATGGACAGCACCGGGCGCATCGACGCACTGGTCAATAACGCCGGCATCGGCGGCGGTCGCGCGGTAGAGGAAACACCGCTGGAGGAAGTGCGAACGGTCTTCGAAACCAACTACTTTGGCACCGTGCGAATGTTGCTGGCAATCACTCCCATTATGCGCGAGCAGCGATCCGGCAGAATCGTCAACATGAGTTCACTCGCCGGCCGTATGGTATTTGGCTGCCACGGCCACTACTCCGCCGCCAAATGGGCGCTGGAAGGGCTGAGCGAGGCCCTGGCCTTTGAGATGGCAGAGTTCGACGTACGCGTGGCCCTTATCGAGCCAGGCTCTGTGCCAACCCCCGCCTGGGAAAAAGGCACGCCACCACCGCCTGACAGCCACTATATGAGAAGCCTGCAACGGCTGGGCCAATGGGCAACACACACCATGAAAAATCCCGCGGCCACCCTTGATGTCGCCAAGGCTGTTGCCCACGCCATAGAGTCCGATACTCCCCACTTTCGCTACCCTGTTGGGCAGGATGCGATAGAGGATATTGCCGGCCGTTTCAGCGTCAGCGATGACGAATGGATAGAGGCCAATCGCCTGCAGGGAGAATCCTTTCGCCAGCGCTGGAAGGAAATTGTCGGCGTGGACTACTTCGGCTAGAACCGACAGCCCGATCTCCGGATGGGGCGGCGCAAATTTCGCGCCTTAAAATCGTCCTGAAATTGCGCTGTATATGAGGCCCTCAGTGGGGAGCGCCTCCAGAGCGAATGACTTCTGTTATTGAGCGATGAGACTTGCCCCACACCGGACCGGCCGACTGAAAGCTCTATATTGCTTGGCTAACAGCAGCGCAGACCCGCCGCGCCCCGCTTGCTCAGAAAGCGACGGCATTCGCCGCGGTGCGCAGCGGGTCTGCACTGCCTCAATGCGTAACTCGGATAGTGTGACGCTAACGATTGCCATGGAATTGCTAATCGGCCGAGGTCCTGATCGGGGTAAGCCTCAAGAGCGAATGCCCTCTGTGTTTGAGCGATGAGGCTTACCCCGATCAGGGCCGTGCTACGTACGCGAAAAACCATCACATCCGTGTCAAAACCTTGCACTGATGGCTAGGCGTACGCAAAGCCTCAAACGCCGCCGGCAGTTCATCCAGGGTGACAATGTCCGTCACCATGGGAGAGATATCGATACGTCGCTCGCCCAGCATGGCCACACAGGTATCGAAATCATCGCGGTTGTAGGCGATGGCGAACTGGATTTGCAGTTCCTTCACCAGTCCGAAAAAGGCATGATGGCGTCGGGCTTTTCACACACGCCCACCGGAATGATCTTGCCGCGGTGTGGCGCCATCTCGATGCACTGCTGCAGTAAACCCGGCGCACCCACGCATTCAAAAATGACATCCGGCGCACCACCGGCTACAGCGGCAAACTGTTGCAGCAGGCCTTCAGCGCCCTTGTCCAGTTCAGGATGAATCACCGCCGTGGCGCCCATTTTCCTCGCCAGGTCTGCGCGGGTTTTCGTCACTTCGCTGACCACCACTTCCCTGGCCCCGAAAAACCGGCACCACAGCGCCACCGTCAGGCCGATGGGGCCGGCACCGATGACCATCACCCGACTCCCCGCCTTCACGTCAGCGACGCGCACCGCATGGATGCCGACCGCCAGGGGTTCGACCAGCGCCGCGCTTTGCAGGTCGAGGTCATCCGGCAACAGTATCGTTTCGCGCGAGCCGGTAGTGACGAATTCCGCGAAGCCGCCCTGGTCATCGACACCGGACACCTTCTTATTTGCACACTCGAAAAAACGTCCCGCGGCACAGGGCAGGCAGCGGCCACAGGCGATAAAGGGCATGGCACAGACGCGGTCGCCCACTTGCCAATCCCCCGCCGCTTCCGTCCCCACCTCAACGATCTCGCCGACATATTCGTGGCCGAGAATCTGGCCGCAACAGGCGGTGGTCAGCCCCTCGCGGGTAGCGTGCAAGTCGGTGCCGCAGATACCGCAAAAACTCACCTTCATCACCAGTTCGGAGGCTTCGGGTACCGGATCCGCAACCGTCTCCACCACCAGGGGTTTGCCGACTTCCTTGAACACTGCCGCTTTCATGCTACTTCCTCGTCTATTGCTATTTGCTGGGATGATCCGCGCGGTTCTAGGCGACCTGCGAGGGATGCAAACTGGCGGCGACGCTGGGACGCTCGGCAATACGCTTGAACCACGCCTGCAAATTCGGCAGCCCCTCAGGAATACCCTGGCCGATCATGGCGCCGAAGTCGGCAAAGATAAAAAGCTGTATGTCGGCGAGAGTGAAACGCTTGCCGCAGATGTATTGCTTGCCCGCCATCTGCGGTTCCAGCCAGGCCCAGGATTCCTGCACCGTTGCTTTCAGGTCATCCGCGGCCTGCGGAATAACGTGACAGCGGTTCTTGAACAGCTCCAGCGCCTCGGCGCTGCGAAAGGCCAATGACATCGGCTCCAGGATGCGCGCATCAAAACGACGCAGCCACATGCGGGTTTCGGCGCGCTCCTCGGGCGTGGCCCCGATCAACGAGGGGCCGTCAGTAATTTCATCCAGGTAGCTACAAATCACCGTCACTTCCGCCACCACGCTACCGTTATCCAGTTGTAAACAGGGCGACTGGGCCGACGAGTTGAGCTTTCTGAACGCCTCACCAAGGTTTTCCCCGGCCATGATGTCCACCTCCTGCAGGGGTATATCGATGCCGCGCTCCGCCATAAACATCCTGACCAGACGGGGATTGGGACCAACAGAAGTATAAAGTTGCATCGTGTTCTCCTTGAATGAAAATGCCACTGTTCCAGCGCGTGTTGCAGTGGGTTTATAACGAGTGTGACCGGCCAAGGCGACCACAGTATCGAATACAAAATAAACAGTCAAATCTGATTGTTTTTTAGAAACAGGTTTGCTAACGTGCCCTTCGAACACTCCTTGACCATCTTCGACGTTGCGCTTTTAACAGCCATCGGCGCCCTGCCCCGCGTCCAACCCGTATAACGATAAACCCCAACTCATCGCAGGAGACAACTATGGATCTCGGACTATCTGGAAAAAAAGCCATCATCACCGGCTCAACGCGCGGCATCGGTCGTGCCATCGCCAATCTGTTGGCCGATGAGGGCGTCGACCTGGCGATTTGCGCGCGCCACCAGAAGCAGGTCGATGACGCGGTCGCCGCGCTCAGCGCGAAAGGTGTGAAGGTCAACGGCGCTGCCATCGATGTCGCGGATCAGGACGCCTATCAGGCTTGGATCGCCAGCGTCGGCAACAAATTGGGCGGCATCGACATTTTCGTGCCCAACGTCAGCGCCGGCGGCGGCGGCGTGAGCGAGCAGGGTTGGATGAGCAACTTCAACGTTGACCTGCTGGGCACCACCCGCGGCATCGAGGCGGTGATGCCGTTCCTGGAAAAATCAGAGGCGGCCGCCATTGTGGTGATTGGCAGTGTCGCGGCGGTCGAGGAGTTCATGCTTCCGCAGACCTACAACGCCATCAAGGCCGCGATCATCGTCCATGCCCAGCAGCTCGCGCTGGCAGTGGCCGGCAACGGTGTCCGCGTGAACTGCGTGTCGCCAGGGCCGGTGTTTGTCGAGGGCGGCGACTGGGATTTCATCAAGAACAACCTGCCGCAGATTTATGACCAGCGTGGCGAAAAATACCGCGCGGCAAACTGGGCACTCCCGAGGAGATCGCCAACGCGGTCGTCTTCTGCAGCCACGCTGCCATCCTTGATCACCGGCGTTAACCTGGTGGTGGACGGCAGTTTCACCAAGCAGGTACAGCTGTGACCATGAGTAAAAGCGATCGCATTGACGTCTACCTTGTCGCGGGCGGCAAGTTTCACAACATTGACCACGCCCGGGTGGAGATACTCAAACTGCTCGCGGAGCAACCGCGCATCAAGGTGCTGGTGGGCGCTGACTTCAGCGACATCGACGCGATCTGCGCCAGTGACTTCCTGATCACCTACACCTGTGATGTTATTCCGACACCGGCGCAAACCAGCCGCCTCGTGGACTTCGTGCACAGCGGTAAAAAATGGTTTGCGCTGCACGGCACCAATTCCATCCTGCGCTTTCTGGAACCTGGCGCTGACGGCTCGCCCCGGGTGGACTGCCCCGAGGAGAACCTGCCCTTCATGCAGGTACTGGGCAGCCAGTTCATGTCGCATCCGCCGATCCATGAATATGAAGTGCATGTCACCGAGCCGAACCATCCGCTGGTGAAGGACATTCCGACCTTCAAGGTGGATGACGAACTCTACCTGTGCAAGTTTCACGGCGCACACCAGACACTGCTGCATACACACTGGTCGGACCCGGTGGAAAACTTTATCCGCAGCGACTGGATGAAAGACACGGACGTGCAGCCGGTGCTGTACATCCATACCCATGGCGCCGGCCAGGTGTTATACCTCACCCTGGGACACTGCCGCGGCAAATACGATATGCAACCCTACATCGAGGAATACCCGGTCCCGGAGGAAGGTGCGTGGAAGACAGCCGAGTTCTACGAATTGCTGCGCCGCGGCATCCGCTGGGCCATGGCGCCCTTACCGTAGTCATCCCAGGTTATGGCCATGAATCTCAACTTCAGCGAAGAAGAACTGCAATTCCAGCGTGAGGTGCGCCAGTTCCTGGCGGAAAATTTGCCACCGCATATCATTGAGGGCGCCGCCAACAACGGCAGTGTGTTTGTCGAAAAAGACATAGCCCTGCAGTGGCAGGCGATCCTGGTGGAAAAAGGCTGGGCCGTGCCGCAGTGGCCAGTGGAATACGGCGGCACCGACTGGACACCGGCGCAAAAATATATCTTCAGCAAGGAGTGCTACCACGCGGGCGCACCCATGCTGATTCCACTGGGCCTGCTGATGCTGGCGCCGGTGATCATGGCATTTGGCACCGAGCAGCAAAAAGCCGAGTACCTGCCGAAAATCCTGCACGGCGAGCACTACTGGTGCCAGGGCTACTCAGAGCCCGGCGCCGGCTCCGATCTTGCCAGCCTGAAACTCAAGGCCGAGGCCGACGGCGATCACTACATCGTCAACGGCTCGAAGATCTGGACCACGCATGCGCATCTGGCCGACCACATTTTCTGCCTGGTGCGCACCGACAACAGCGGCAAACCGCAACACGGCATCAGCTTCCTGTTGATCGACATGGACAGCCCCGGCGTTACCGTTGAACCCATCATTACCATGGCGGGCGATCATGAAGTCAACCAGGTATTCTTTGACAACGTGCGCGTGCCGATGGCGAATCGCATCGGCGAGGAAAACAAGGGCTGGAGCTACGCCAAGTACTTGCTGGAGTTTGAACGCGGCGGCGGCTTCAGTGCGCACCGTATCCGTCACGAACTTGATCACCTGCACCAGCTGATGGCCGATGCCAGGGCCGGCAATGCCGATTTTGACCGCCACGGTGACCTCGAGCGCAGGGTAGCGCGCATGGCCATCGACCTTAAAGCACTGGAAATCACCGAGCTGCGCATTCTCTCCTCGGTCAGTGGCGGTGGCAATCCAGGACCGGAATCTTCCATCATGAAGCTGTCCGCCACACGCCTGGAGCAGGACATCAACGAGTTATCGGTGGATGTGCTGGGCTATACCGGCTTTGTCATGAACCCGGTCGCCGGCGGCAATCCGGTCAGGGCCGACTACATCAGCTCGGTGGTACCGCGCTACCTGAACAATCGCGCCGCCTCCATCTTTGGCGGTTCGCAGGAAATACAGCGCAATATCATTGCCAAGATGGTGCTGGGACTTTAGGAGGGCCTGCATGCAGCGGCAACAACTGGTTGAAGAAATCAAAACCCTGATGGACCTGGTGGCGCGCAATACCACCTCGTTGGCTGACAGCGTGATGGAGATCGATGTCAACGAGTACACCGACCCCGAGCAGTTCCAGCGTGAAAAGACCGAGCTGTTTCGCAACTATCCCCAGTTTGTCGGCCCCAGTTGCATCGTTCCGGAGGCGGGTGACTACTTCGCCTTCGACGACACCGGCGTTCCCATCCTGATCGTGCGCCAGAGGGACGGCGGCCTCAAGGCCTTTGTGAATATCTGTTCACACCGCGGCGCACCGCTGAACGAGTGCGACCATGGCAAGGCGAAAAAAGGCCGCCTGTTCGCCTGTCCCTATCACGGCTGGACCTATGACCTGGAAGGCAAACTGATTGGCGTGCCCTTCGGCAAGGAGGGTTTTGACAGCATCGATCGCGACACGCTCGGCCTGCGTCCTCTGGACGTGCAGGAGAAGCACGGCATGATCTTTGTCATGCCCAACCCGGACAAGACCTTCGATATTGATGAAGTACTGGGTGGCATCCAGGAGCGCCTGTCGGGCTTCGGTTTCGAGGACCACTACTACCTGGGCGCCAAGCGGGTCTTCACCGACTTCAGCTGGAAGCTCAACATGGACACTTTCCATGAGTACTACCATTTCGAGTTCCTGCATCCGCAAGTCCATTGCCACCATGGCCTACAGCAATACTGCCAACTACAAACAGTATGGGCGCAATCATTCCATGGGTTCACCGGCGCTGGCCATCAATGAACTGAAGGACATACCCGAGGATGAATGGGAACCGCGCAAATACAGCTCCTACGTCAACTACATTTTTCCCAACACCGTCATCTTCGTGGTGCAGGATCACTTCCAGACCTGGCGCGTCTATCCCATCGCCCCTGACCGCTCCGTGGTGTACCACAGCATGTTCCTGCCCGAGGAGCCGGCCACACCGGAATTGCGGCAGCACTACGAGGACTATTTCCAGATGATCAACGATGTGGCCGTGAGCGAGGACTACTCACTGGTGGACAAGGTCAACCGCGGCCTGAAAGCCGGTATTGCGCGCAAGGTACTGGTCGGGCGCAATGAACCGGGCGTGCAGAACATGCACCGCCAACTACATGAAGTGCTCGGTCAGGTGTAACACGTCCAGGTGTAATTGCTCATACCTGATTCAGCAGGCAGTGTATGATCAGGTGGAGTCCGATGGATAGAGATTACCTTTCGCCCGCTAGTGAGACCCCTGCGCTGATAGTCGGTTTCCATCCTCGAGCGAGTTCTTCCGCTTCGGTAATCTGCGCCGTTGTCATTTTCGCTGCCACATCATCGCGAGTCACCGCCGCGTCCTTATCACCCTGTGCTGCGGCCAAACTGGACCATTTATGCGCCTGCACATAATCCTGTGGTACACCGTCGCCGCTGACATACATCATGCCCAGAATTTGTTGCGCGCCGACATTACCCTGCTCAGCGGCCCTACGGCACCAGTCGACTGCTTTATCCTGGTCACGCTCAACACCCTGGCCGTTGGCGTACATGAGGCCGAGATTAAATTGCGCATCGGCAAGGCCCTGCTCAGCCGCCCTGCGGTACCAGTTGGCTGCTTGCGTTTCGTCGCGCTCTACGCCCTGGCCGTTGGCGTACATCACGCCCAGATTAAATTGCGCATCGGGATCACCCTGTGCAGCCGCCTTGCGGTACCAGATAACCGCTTGCCTATCGTCCGACGCTACACCCAGACCGTTGTCGTACATGACACCCAGATCGGACTGCGCGTCAGCCAGTCCCTGTTCAGCCGCCCTGCGGTACCAGCTGAATGCCTGCAGGTTGTCCTGCGCTACGCCTCGACCATTGGTGTACAGGAGGCCCACATTGTATTGTGCCTCGGCAAAGCCTTGCTCGGCTGCCTTGCTGAACCAGCTAAACGCTTGCACATAATCCTGCGTTACGCCCTGACCGTTGGCGTACATGTGGCCCAGATTGGTTTGTGCGGCTGCATAACCCTGCTCGGCCGCCTTGCGGTACCAGTTGGCTGCTTGAAGGTAATCCTGCGCTACGCCAAAACCGTTGTCGTACGCAACGCCCAGGTTGGCTTGTGCGGCTGCATAACCGCTGCTCAGCCGCCGTGCGCCACCAGTTGACCGCCTGCGTTTCGTCCCGCTTTACGCCCAGACCGTTGGCGTACATAACACCCAGATTGGTTTGTGCGGCCGCGTAACCTTGCCCGGCTGCCTTGCGCCACCAGTTGATTGCTTGCTCGGCGTCCTGCGACACGCCTCTGCCAGACGCATACATTAGCCCCAGATTGGATTGCGCATCGACAAGGCCCTGCTCAGCCGCCTTGCGGTACCAGTTGACCGCCTGCCTATCGTCCGCCGATACGCCCAGACCGTTGGCGTACATGAAGCCCAGATTGGCCTGTGCGGCCGCATAACCTTGCTCGGCCGCCTTGCGCCACCAGTTGACCGCTTGCTCGGCGTCCTGCGACACGCCTCTGCCAGACGCATACATCAGGCCCAGATTGGATTGCGCGTCGGGCAGACCCTGATCGGCCGCCTTGCGGTACCAGCTTACCGCTTGCACGTCGTCCTGCGCTGTGCCGCGGCCGGTGGCGTACATGAGGCCCAGATTGTATTGCGCCTCGGCAAACCCCTGCGCGGCTGCCTTTCTGAACCAGTTTAACGCGTGGTCGTAATCCCGGGATACGCCCAGACCGTTGGCGTACATACCTCCGAGGTTGAACTGCGCTTCAGCGGAGCCCAGCGCAGCAGCCGTTTTAAACGCAGAAAATGCTGCTGGAAAATTGCCGGTGTTTACCGCTGATAACCCATCCTCATACGCATCAGCACTAACTGCACTGGCCAACCCGGATAATAGAACAACCACAGCCAACCGCTGTACGAAATGAGTTCCCCTCAAGGATTTGCCCTCATTTTAATGACTCCATACAATTGGCAACCCGACTCTAAAAAACGCTATGGGTGTATTTAATTCACAACCTTCTGACTGCAGATATGTAGCTCAGGACGTAACCAGCATTCTCTTAATAGCCCGTCGCAAGGCATTTACGTACTGGTCCAGGTACTGATATCGGTCATCATTACCATATCGATCACCCAGAAAACTCATGCAGGGATTCGCTTCAAATAAAACCATTTGCCCATTCACCAGAGCGAAGTCGATGCCAAATACGTCCAGTCCCATACGCCGGTGAATCTCCCGAAATATCTGCCCGTACTGCTTTAGACCGGCTTCACAGAATTGCGCGAGAAACTTTTCCTCGCGATAACAAAGTTCAATGTCCTGGTCCATCAGTTCAGCCCGGCTTCCTGTGTGAATAGCCCACTTGTCGGAGATAATGCAATGGCGAAGATACGGGATCCCATCTACCATCACCACTCGAATTTTCTGATACAGACCGTCCGCATTTTTAAAATCAAAAAACTCGATAAGAAATATACCTCTGTAGAGCCATGACAAATTCTCGATACTCTCAAGTTGTGCAGCGTCGCTCACCAGAACCATATTCTCGCCACCATGGTAACCCCTGGCGCGCACAATTATTGGCCAACGATCGAATCTCTCGCACACCGCCTGCAGCTCAGCAAAGGTCTTTGGATTGGCGATCTCAACACGGGGCACAACACAGCCCGGAATGTCACCGAGTGTTTTTGGTAGTCGTCCCCGGGAGCTCCTGAAAACATGGCTGGGTTGATTGAAGAAACGCCGGGGCTGAAGTTCATTGGCTATATGCTGTATTTTAAGAAGCATATTGCTTGATGAATCGGCATCACCCACCAGATTAAACAGGTTCACGCTAGCATTTTCCGGCAACCGGATTTGATGAACACCAACCATCACTTCAGCGCTATTAGCACGCAACGTCTGGTCATTCATCACGTAAGGCAAGATGGGCAAGACCCCTTGCAGATCTGCCGTGACTCTTACTCCGCCTTTCTCGGGGGAAGTACTTGTTATGGGATTTTGTCCCTCAATGTCCGAGGGACCAAAAATAAACAGGGTTTTAATCACTTTATAGACGCTTGTTTAAATCGCGCATACCACTCAACGGATGGAGGCGACCCCGATCATGTCCGGTAGGTGTACGAATTTGTATCTGTTTATATTAAAGTTGCGAGTGAAGCGCATAGTGAATGTGCCAGGCGCCTGCGTCAAGGTAAGGTTTACCTGCCGCTAACTATACGCTAAATTTAACCAACCTGAATGTTACACAGGCTGTCGTTTCTTTTATTTGTCGATTCACAGTACTCACTGGTAAGGGTATGTTTACAGTTGAAAGTTCGGGCACTGTACTCGGCGCGTATATCTCAGCGCTGGATATTACCCAACCGCTATCCAACGAGGACCTTGCCGCGTTAAAGCACGCCCTGGCGGAGCATCAGGTCGTTTTTTTCAGGGACCAGAACATTTCCCACCTCAATCACAGGGAGTTGGGAAAGATGTTCGGACCGTTATTGCAGCATCCCGCCTACCCAACCGTGGACGGCTATCCTGAGATTATGATCCTCGATAATGACCGTGAAAACCCCTCAAAAATTGACGACTGGCACGTGGACATGTCATTCACTGTCTCGCCACCACTGGGCAGTATTCTGGTAGGTAGAATAGTGCCGGAGACGGGCGGCGACACAATGTTCGCCAGTTTGGCTGCCGCCTATGACGATTTGTCGGAGTCTATGAAAAAGACACTTGGCGGCCTCACCGCAACGCACAGTCTGGAATACGGTTTCCGGCAAAGCCTGGCCGAACCGGGCGGCCGTGAGAGGCTGCAGCGCGCTCTTGATCAAAATCCGGATGTTGTTCACCCCCTGCTGCGAATACATCCCCAGACTGGCCGCAAGCTTATTTTTTACAGTCCCACTTTCACACGCATGATCAATGAGTTGGGTGCCAAAGACTCGGAGGATATGTTGGCCTGGCTGAACCACCACGTAACACAGGAGAAGTATATTTATCGCTTCAAGTGGCGGGAGAATTCCATTGCATTCTGGGACAATCGTTCGGTAATACACAAACCTGTCAACGACTATTGGCCGGCCCGCCGACGCATGGAGCGCGTAACCATCCAGGATTCGATAGCCCCCGGCTGACCACTCGTTATGTACATTCATTCACCGGGTTCCAGTGCTGCCAGATGCGCACGGTTGAGGTACCAGACATTCATGGACTCGAACTTCGACGGAACCTGACGCCTGATATCAATGCGGCCCGATATCAAAAGATGATTTTCCAGACTACCCCCAAATTGCATACCTAAATGGTATGAAATGCCGTTGATAGCGGCCAGTCCTGCCCTACTTTCAGCATGACAAAGGTCTACCCCCCGGCGGCTTGCCTGTCTCGCCAATTCCAGGCGAATAATAGCCCCAAGACCCTGGACCTCATCGTGATCAGGGCAAGTTGTGACCCGCATGCTGTTGTCATACTCTGCCAGACACAGTTTGCTTCCATCGTCTAACACAACGGTATTGAACTCCAGGTTACTGAACGCATATATTTGGTCGTTCTTGAGTGATCGTACCTGGCACATCAGATAGCTGTCCGGCGCACTCATCATAAGTGCAAGCTTATTTTCGAAGTCATAGGGAAAGGTTGGAAACGTTTTGCGATGCAGTGCCACACAGACGGTCAGTATCCGCCAAACTGAGGGTGTCCGGGCGGACCATTTCAACGCGAAAATCGCCCAACTGCCGGAACTCATTTGCAATGGCAGCGGGACCCTTCCGCGCCCGGGCCATGATACCCGCAAGCAGCGCACCCTCACTACGGACATCCCTAAGAGCGGGTTTGCGCCGAGGATGGCATCGTGCAATGTAGGTGATCACCCGGCCATCGGAAGTAGCCATGCTCGCCTCAGTCTTGAATCCCTGACGAGTCAGTGCCTCGACCAGATACGGCGATAAATCACCTCTGGAGATCAGTCTTACAGTGGTGCGCGTGGCGCTTACCCCACCCTCCAGGCCGGCTACCGTGTCCAGCGCCCGCTGGAGCGTGTCCAGCTCGTGTATGTACCATGGACAAAACCAGCGGATGCGGTCGCCGCCGGGATCGTACACCGGGTCTGTTGCACCAAAGGCGGAATATTCTGTCGGTTGCAAGGTCGCCCCGCGTTCGTCGCTGTCTGTATTCAGTGCATTTTGCACCAATTTTTCACCCACTCACTGCTTTGACTAAACTTTCTAATGCTTACGACCGTAGTTAGGCGTATTGCGACGTTCGCCCCCACTACTACTCTAAAACCGTATGATGGATTGTGCTTCTGTTGCTTTCAACGGACTGAACTTACAACAAGCTGAAAATCGCCATATTCCCAAACGGCGACACTGCCCGGAATCGGGCCCAACGCGCACTACAGCAGCCACTCGGGATATACGATCATGACTCCACCCAGCGCTAGCATGACGACTCCGCTCAGGAGTTTGAGCCAGCGGCCCGCTCGCTCAGTCAGTTTATTGCTGCTCAATGCCAGGACCGCCGTCGCTACCATTAATGAGTCGTCGGCTATGTAACCAAGAATGTAGAGGCCCAAATATGAAAAATGCGCTGCGCGACTCAAATCCTGCTGAGCGAGTATGGCGGTGTACATCGCTGGAAAGCCCGCTGTGCATAGCAGTTCGATGAAATTCACCACGACGGCCAACGCGACGACTGCCGTCAGCGAGAGGAACAGCGAATCGGCCCTCACTACCGTGCGCATACGAGCGTACAGTCCGGGCTTTGCCGCAGCCGGAATGGAAAGGGAAAAACCCTGCATGGGGACCAGGAAGTCTTTGACGTTGATTGCGCCGATGACTAATGCCACACAGCCCAGCGCCAGGCGCAAGACCGTTGACATACCCACCACCAGAAAAATATTGAGCCAGGCAGCCAGAAACGCGTAATAGACCGCGCCGCCCACCAGCACGAACGTACCCGCGATCAGCAACATCCGCACGCGGTCCTTGAGGCGCACAAGCATCGATAGCAGAAACAACAACACCCACATCGCACAGGGGTTGAAACCGTCGAGCAGACCTACTACCAATGTGAATAACGGAAGTCCCAGATTAGCAACGGTGAGCGTACCGAACAGCTCCTGTCTCAATACCTCCCGGAATCGTCGCATGCCCCTCAACCAGCTCCGCCAACTTTGGTCCAGTGCGCTCCGGGCTCTCGAAACCAACAAGAACCTGACCACTGAATAGAAAAGTCGGAACGCCGGGTGGCCAGTTACCTGAATCCCTGGAGTGCCGCTCAAGGTCGTTCCTTGCAGTCTTATCGCGATCGACCGATCGATAGACAATCTGCAACCACGGTCTTTCGCTGGAAAATGCCGGGAGAAATTCCTTGGCGTCAGCACAATGCGGGCAGCCATCACGCACAAACACTTCGAGTACACCTGGCCCAGTGGCTGGTTGCGCCGACTCATTTGCTATCGCCCAGGGCACTGCCGATAACAAAAGTAGCAGCACAAAACAGCACCTGACAATGGCAGCAACCGGCCGCCTATCAGCAGATTCGCTGCAACCGGCGCGAATTGGATCGAACACGTTAACCACTGCAATTTCAATCCTGCTCATGCCGCGGGATAGTCAAGTATACGGCCCTGAGCATATGACATGTCGCCGCCACACACCAGAATACAATTCGCGGGCGAGCATGGCTGGTCAATTGTATTCAACTGAATATTCGCTGCCGAGAAAAGCAGTCATTTTCAGAAGGATTTTCGCGGGTAGATTTTCGACCCTAATCACTTGCGGGCTCAATCAATCAAGGCAACACTTTAATCTCTGCGTATTGGCGTGACATTCAGAACTACCCATCGAAATTCGTGTTACTTTCAAAGTATTTTCGGCAGTACGACTTTCAACTTGCCATTCTTTAACAACTTCGCGTGACTGTGATCTATGTCCACCGGGGCATTCAGGGGTACGGACTGGAAGAACGATTGTGTTTTCGAGGTGGATCCTCCGCCACTCGTTTTTTTCTGTCTGGTGGTTTCACTGTGCGAACCGAAAATCTGCAGTACATTTCCGGCGAGTTCGATCTCGATTTCTTGCGGAGCAAAGTTCCTGAGCGTAAGTTCCACCACCGTATTCTTCTTCTGCTCTTTCACTTCCAGCTGAACCAGCTCCGACAACTCAGCCTGGGCTTCGAGCCAGTCAGTCATAGGGCTTCCCTCAGCGGGATCGCGCAGCAGGGACAGCTGATAGGCCCTCTCCCTGACCTGTTCCTGAAACTGGCTAAATGCCTCGCTGAGTCGATTACTGATGTGGATATCTGACGTCTTGCCGGAATGCGAACTTCCCATGTGGCCTCTCCCCGGAACCATGGTTCCACGCTAATACTACAAAAGGCTGAACATTGTCTATCCTGAAGAAAAGCAACGCAATGCGTTAGGTCAATATTGGCGCACAATGTGCGCCGTGTGTACAGCAGTGAGTTTTTCCGTTGGTTTATAGAAATCTATCGGGTATTTATGGTCGCGGTAAGGAACAGTACCTCCCCGCCCTCCCGCTCCTGGTAAATACGCCTGGTTGCGCCGCTGCAGCCAGACTTACAGTTTCAGCTTTGCGAACACATCGATCGGCACGGGAAACACAATGGTGGAACTCTTGTCGCCAGCTATCTCCACCAAGGTCTGCAGGTAGCGCAATTGCACCGCCTGATCCTGGCCGGCCAGCACCTTGGCCGCCTCCGCCAGTTTCTGCGCCGCTTCCGCCTCGCCTATCGCGTGAATCACCTTGGCGCGCCGCTCCCTCTCCGCCTCGGCCTGCTTGGCCAGGGCCCGCACCATGGTCTCATTGAGATCGACGTGCTTGATCTCCACATTCGCCACCTTGATGCCCCAGGCATTGGTCTGCTTGTCGAGAATAGTCTGGATATCAGCATTGAGCCGCTCCCGCTCCGCCAACATATCGTCCAGTTCATGCTGGCCGAGCACCGAACGCAGCGTGGTCTGCGACAGCTGGCTGGTGGCCTCAAGGTAATTTTCCACCTGGATGATGGCGCGTTCCGGATCTACTACCCGGAAGTACAGCACCGCGTTAACCTTGACAGACACGTTGTCCCGTGAGATGACATCCTGGGGGGGGACATCCATCACCACTGTGCGCAAATCCACGCGCACCATTTGTTGCAGCACGGGGACGACGATGATCAGGCCCGGGCCTTTCACCTTGTAAAAACGTCCCAGCATGAAAACCACGCCGCGTTCGTATTCCCGCAGAACGCGCAACATGGAGGCCGCGAAGGCGATAGCCAGGACCAGTACCACCAGGCCAAAATATCCTGCGTCAAACATCACTTTGCACTCCTTTTTCCTTGCTGACTTTCAGGGTGAGCCCATCGATCTCCCTGACCACCACCCTGTCCTGGGGACGGAGCGCGTCAGGACAGGTAACTTGCCATAACTCACCCTCCACCCGCGCCCTGGCAATACCATCGTTCACCGATTCCACTGTGGCGATGGTACCGACCAGGTGAGCTACACCCGTACGCACTGCCTGCCTTCTGGCACGCATAACCATACTGAGGGAGAAAACCAGCACGGCCACACTGACTGCAGCGAACGCCGCAACCATTGGCATGGCGATCTGGTAGCCGGGCAGTTCGGTATCCATAAGCATAATAGAGCCGACCACAAACGCCACCACGCCGCCCACTCCGAGAATACCGAAACTTGGCGTAAACGCTTCCGCGATCATCAGGCCCATGCCCAGAATGATGAGGGCCAGACCCGGAGTAGCTGACAGGCAGCATCTGGAAAGCGTATAGCGCAAGCAGCAAACAGGTGGCGCCGACGACACCCGGCAAACCAAAACCGGGGCTGTAGAACTCGATTATCAGGCCGTAAATACCGATCAGCATCAATACGTAGGCAACGTTTGGATTGGTGATCACCGCGAGGAACTGACTGCGCCAGTCCACAGGATGCTGGTGTACCGCCAGTCCATCGAGCGTCCAGCGTCCGCTTGATGCCAGCCACTTCCACCTTGCGGCCGTCCAGTTGCGCCAACAGTTGCGCCGGCGAACTGGCCAGCAGTTCTATCACGCCCTGCGCCAAGGCATCCTCCGCGGACAGGCTGGCGCCTTCGCGCACAGCTCGCTCAGCCCATTGCGCATTACGACCACGCAGTTGCGCGAGGCTCTGGATATAAGCCACTGCATCGTTCACTATTTTGTGCGCCAGGGCCGAGTCAGCGCTCGCGGTCTCATCCCGATTGTCACCGGGCTCGCTACCCGGCAACTGCGGCATGCCACTGATCTGCACCGGCGTGGCCGCACCAAGGTTGGTGCCGGGAGCCATTGCGGCAATATGAGTGGCGTACAGCAGATAGGTGCCGGCGCTGGCAGCACGGGCACCGCTGGGCGCGACGTAGCCCACGACTGGCACCTGCGCCGCCAGAATGGCTTTGATCATATCGCGCATGGCAAGATCCAGTCCGCCCGGCGTATCTATGCGCAGTACCACCAGCTCCGCCCCGGCGGCCTGGGCCTTCTCCAGGCCCCGGTCCATGTGATCAGCGGTCGCTGGCCCGATAGCTCCGCGCACATCGATTAACCAGACATCCGCCCGGCTGAGGCCAGGCAACAGAGCCATCAATAACACTGTCAAAAGTGCGGGAATGGTCCGATTGAAACGCCTGCAGCTCTTCATATTTAAAAGTATCGCTGGATTAGAGTACCGGCTGCAAGGGCGCTTGCCAGTCTTTTCCGGGTCCATTGAGCTATATCATGTAGAGCTTACAGGATACCAGCATATGATGACTTGGTTGGGTTGAGAGATGCGAGCGCTCATATGCGTATGCGGACAGATTATCTTCACGGCAATCTTGTGCGCCGCCTGTGCGACAGTACTGGCGACAGAACCGGTCGTCGATTCCCTGGAAAAGCAGGCCATGGCACTGGCCAATGAATTTGTCGGGCTGTTGAAACCGCAGCTGAAACAGGCGCTTGCCGAAGGTGGTCCGGCCAATGCCATAGGGGTGTGTGCCGATATCGCGCCCGGCATAGCAGACTCGCTCAGCGACCAGTCCGGCTGGACAGTCAAGCGCGTGAGCCTTAAATCGCGCAATGCCAGTCGGGCAGTGCCGGACAGCTGGGAACAAGACCGTATTGCTTGAGTTTGACCGACGCCAGGCCGCGGGCGAGAACCCGGCAGATATCCGTCTGGGAGAAGTCGTCGGCGGGCAGTATCGCTATATGCAGGCCCAGGTTGTGGAGCCTGTTTGCCTGGTCTGTCACGGCCAGGACCTGGCACAGGAGGTAACGCAGACCTTGCAAGAGTACTACCCGGACGACTGGGCTACCGGTTACAGCCTGGGAGATGTGCGCGGCGCTATCAGCCTGTCCAAAAACCTGTAGGCACTAACAACAAGAAGTCAGAGGTACTATGAAATTAAACGTAAAAGTAATCACAATTCTTGCGATTCTATTGCTAACAGGATGCTCTGGGTGCGCCACTCAGGAAACGCACCAATACTATTGACGTTACGCAGAGACAGGTCAGGAATGGGATTGTGTATCAGGATAATTCGACTGACCCTTATACAGGAGAGGTTAATAGTTACTATCACAAATGGGCAAAAAGCGTCAGAGGAATTTTATGTTGATGGAAAGAAACAGGGAAAATCCCGTGGTTGGTATGAAAATGGGCAGCTGAAACTAGAGGTACATTATGTCGATGGCAAGGAACAGGGACGGGCCATTACCTGGGATGAAAACGGGCAGGAGACATTGGAAATCAACTATGTTGACGGCAAAGTTGTGCAAGAAACAGACCCTTGATAGCGCTGACATGCACTGAGTGATCCATAAAAAACTGGTGTAGCAAGGTCCAGAACATGCCTACTTGACCGGCGACACTTTAGTAGCCCAACATTACCATTATCGTGAGCTAATAGATCAGTAACTGATCCTGATCAATATCGTTTGATTCGAATTTAGTGATAATTTATCTGTTTCGTGGATTACGGGGTGTAGCTGGCAAGGAATGAGACGTCAGAGTCGTAATGGCCGGTTTGGCTAACTCACTTATTTCTTTGACATCGTTAAGGTACTGTCACGTTAACTGGTTTTGCGGATGGGAGCGATGGTAATGAAAATGACATACACGTTGGCAGTTATCTGCCTTTCTACACTTGCGGCTAGCACCGCGCTCGCGGCAGTGTCCCCCGATGAAGCGGCCCGACTGGGCAAGGACCTGACACCGGTAGGCGCCGAAATGGCGGGTAACACCGATGGCAGTATTCCGCCATGGGATCCAAAGGGGACACCTGTTCCGGCCAATTTTGTGGCTGGCTCAGACAACTACGTGAACCCCTACCCGAACGAGAAGCCGTTATACACCATCGATGCCAGCAACTGGAATGAGTACGCTGAATTCCTCACTGCGGGCACACAGGGGCTGTTCAAAAAATACGGGGCCGAGGGGTTCAAAATTCATGTTTACCCGACTCACCGGGGGAGCATCCAGCCGGACTGGTATTATGCCAATTCACTGAAAAACGCCACCGGGGCAACACTGGTGGAAGACGGACAAAAAATTGAAGGTAATCTACCCGGCGTACCGTTTCCGATTCCACAGACAGGCCTTGAAGTTTTGTGGAACCATATGATTCGGTACCAGGAAGACTCCAAACTGAAATACGACGTGTACTACGTCGGTTCCAACGGTAAACCGGTACTGGCAACCAGTGGCTCCTCTGCCCAGATCTTCCCCATATTCAAAAACCCCGACACAGTTGTGGGTGAAGAACCGTGGGGGAAATTGCGCATCAACTACGATGCGCCCGCCCGCCGCGCGGGTGAAATTCTGCTGGTGCATGAACCGGCTGCAGATTACACCAAAGGTAAAGGTCGCAAAGCCTGGCAATATCTGGTGGGCCAGCGTCGAGTACGCCTGGCGCCTGCAGTTTCGTTCGATACGCCCAACCCGGGTGTAGCTGGTACGTCCACGTACGATGACGCGTACGTTTACAATGGTTCCCCGGAACGCTTCACCTGGACACTGGTGGGCAAGAAGGAAATAATCCTTCCCGCCTCCAACTACGATATGATATTTCAGGACAAGGTTGAGGATCTGCTGGGCGAGAAATTCCTCAATCCGGAAAAAGTCCGCTGGGAAAAGCGTCGCGTGTGGGTCGTGGACTCCAAGCTGAAAGAGGGCAGCCGGCACATTTATAGTCGGCGTACTTTCTACATCGATGAGGACAACTGGACAGCTATCTCAGGCGACATGTATGACGGCCGGGATCAACTGTGGCGTGTACAGTATGCCTATCTTGCTAACCTGTATGACCGCAAGACTGCGTTTTCCCTGGCCTATGGCTCCTATGACCTGGCGCAGGATATTTATAACCTGAGCGGCAAGCCAATCCCGGGAACGTACCGCAACAGCGTCGAGCTGCCGGATAACTACTTCACGTCTGAGGGCATGGCCCGGGGTGGCGTCCGCTAAGCTGCGCCGGCCAACGCGACGCAGTGGGAGCGTCACGCCTGCAAACGCTATCGCGGATCCATGCTGCGCTCAGGTAGCGAGGCAGGCAGCCACCCAGTCGTGGAAGTGCTGTACTCGCACCTCATCCTGGTTTAATACCGCGCTGTCGAAACCGCGTGAATGCATACCCGCCTGCATATCGGCCAGGTAGTGGATGTCCTGGTCCAGGGTGATAGTAAGAGAGTGCTCGCCAGCGATGACATCCGCTGCGGTGAACACTTCATGCGGCGGACGCTCATCTTCTTGTGATGCCATCAGGCGCGGGTTCAGTGTCAGGCCGCGCACATCGTCACAGCCCACTTCCATCGGAATCTGCAACGTCCATTTGTCGAAGAAACATTTGTCGACATCCGTGGGATGCGGCCTGGGACCGTAAATCCACACCTCCTCCGCCTGTATGGTCATAAAGGTGTTCGGAAAAATATCGTACTGCCAGATATCGGACACTTGCGCGTCTGTAAACCCGGAATAATCAAACCCCAGCTCCTTGCCGACGTGGCGCTTGTGCTGCTGTACCACCCGGCGAATATCGGGCACGCGCCCGCTGAAATCCTCGGGTTTCAGGCCCAGCCCCTCCAGTAGCGGTACCAGATGCTGCGGCGTGTGCTCGGGTACAGGATAACGGGAGTTGGTGAGAAAGCCTTCGACCATTGTCGCTGAGTGTCCGTAGGGCCACAGGATATTCGTTGAGTTGCAACAATCAACAAAACTGGCGTGCTGCGGGTGGATGAAGTCGACATGATACTGCTCGAGAAAATTGTCGCGCACCGTTTTCCAGTTGGCGTCGAGCAACACCGTCTGGTGTTTGGCGAGCACCATGTTCTCAAAATGGTAGGGAGCAAGGTTATCGATGATCGGGCCCAGGTAATCCTGCAGCGGCTGCGCATTCGTGTCCATATTGACCCACACAGTGCCCGCCCAGAGCGCCAGCTGCACCGGTTTCAGCGAGCGCTGGCTTTTATCCACAGCGGGGCAGAAGCGTTCCGCATCGGGGACTTCGACGAGCCGGCCATCCAGCGCGTAACGCCAACCGTGGTAAGGGCAGGCGACCTGCTGCACAGAGCCGCTTTCACTGGTGAAAATACGATTGCCGCGGTGCTGGCAGACATTGTAAAACGCGCGGATTTCTCCTTGCTCGTCGCGCAGCACCACAATCGACTCGCGCCGCAGCGCGTAGACGAAGTAGTCACCAGGATCAGGCAGGTCTGATAACAGTCCGGCAAATAGCCAGCAGCGCGTCCAGATGCCGTCCCACTCCGCTGTCAGTGTGGATGGGGAGGTATAATCATGTTTGCGCAGGCTCGCCCTTAGCGGGGTACGGGCATTGATCCCTACCCGCAAAAGACTCCTCAACAGTGACCTGTGGCATCAGTTGTCTCCCGCCATCGTCAGCAGCAGCCTGATCCCTTCCTCATCGACCTGCACCGGGTAGGTGGCCAGTGCGACCGATGCCGGACGCGTCAGGGCGCTGCCATCGCGCACGTCGAAAGCGGCCCCGTGCAATGGGCACAGTATGCGATGGCCCTTGAGTTTGCCCTCGCACAATCGCGCCGCGGCGTGGGTGCACAGATTGTCCACCGCAAAAATGCCGTCGCTGGTGTGGCACAACAGGATTTCCCTGCCGTCCACTTCGACACACAATGTTTTACCTGTGGCGATATCCTGCGCGCCGGCGACCCGACGCCACTCCTGACCTGCCACCGACTCACTCCCCGGCGGCGCCGGACATAAACTCGTCCAGCGTCATGTGTACCCGTCGAATGCGCGACTCCTGGTAGTTGCCCAGTGTCAGCCCCTTCTTGCGGCTGGTCTTGAAGCCCTGTTGCTGCAGGGCGAGATTGCCGGTGTCCTGGTCATAGACCGGACCCAGCCAGCCGATGCCCTCCACCTCGGTATACGATTGCTCCACATCCAGCTTCACCGGCTCCGGCGGCGCCGGGTGTTCAACGCCGTCCGCCAGCGGCTCCAGGATCAGCACATCGAAAATACTGCTGTCCACGTCCATGCCGTTGGGGCGAAAGCGATAGACCATGGGGATATTGATGCCGGGGAAAAAAAACATATTGGGAAACAGGTGGTACTCGATGGAATCCAGCATCAGGCATTCGCTGACATTTGAAAAATCGATGCCCAGCGTTTCGCCAAAGTAACGGCGCAGTGCCTGCGCAATATGGGCGCGAGCTGTCTCTCCTTCCGGCACATTGCCGGGATCAAGTCCGTATACCGCCAGGAAGGCCACCATTTCAGCGTCGGTCATGGGCGGCTTGCGCCATTTGTCGCCGGGATAATCGTCAAGCGACTGGGGACTGTAGTTGCCGATATTGTGAATGAAGCGGCTGACATACTTGCCGAAAATATCGTACTGGGTGTTGCCCCCGTTGGGCGAGTCGTGGGTTTCGAAATTGTGGTAGGCCTCCATGAAGGCCTCCTGCGCGGCCTTCCAGTTGCAGGGCAAGGTCTTTTGCACATGCAGCCTGATACGGCGACGCTCCAGCGGAAAGTGCTGGAAATGCTCGGGCAATACATCCAGGTACTGCGTCAGCGGCTTGGCATCCAGGTCCATGTTAATAAAGACAAAGCCACCCCAGCGCTCGCACTTGACCGGCTGCAGGTCATGCGTGTCGTGACACACATGGGGAAAATCCCAGCGCCCTGGAACATTCCTGATCGCACCATTGATCTCCCACGACCAGCCGTGGAAGGGGCAGGTAAAGGCGGGACTGTAGCCGCTGCCCTCCCCCGCCAGTAGCCGCGTACCCCGGTGGGTGCAGCTGTTGAGGAACGCCTGGATGGTGTCCGCGGCGGAACGCACTACGATCACGGAATAGGGACCGATATCGTAAACGTAGGTGTCACCGACGTCGGGCAGGTGTTCCTCGCGGCAGGCCCACTGCCAGGCGCGCGGCCACAGTTCACGCAGCTCGCGCTGGAAGAACTCCGCCGAGGTGTAGCGCTCGAAGGCGATATCCTCGTCACCGAGGAACTCATAGCGACTCTCGAGCAGCGGCGGTGGCGGCTGGTGGCGGTCACCGGCGAGAGTGTCAGCCACTGACGGGCCGCTGGCCCGCGCCGCGCCGGGCGAATGAGTGCTATTTCCGGTCATGCGTATCAAGGTCCTCGTCTGCGTGGTTAATTCGGTGGACTTCCAATCACGCCCGATAATACAATCAGGCCCGACTGTTTTTTTGAAGTATGTACTTGTTCACGGCACCAATGCAAGTATTGCCGTACCTCCTGCAACCCCATCGAGACCGTCGTTATGAGAACTGACCCAGGTAGCACTGCCACCCACGAACAACTCGCCGATCGACTCGCCATACAGGACGTGTTACACCTGCACAGCCGCGGACTGGATCGCCTGGACAAGGACGCAATCCAGTGTGCGTACTGGCCGGAGGCCGAGGTAGACTACGGCAGCTACAAGGGCAGCGCACACGTCTTTGCCGAGTTGGTCGTGGGCGCACTGGGCCAGGCCTATGAACTCACCCGACACTGCCTGAGCAATACGCTACTCAACGTTGCGGGCAACAGCGCCTGGTCTGAATCCAGTGTCAACGCCGCCCACCTGCTGCCGGGTGCCAGGGAAGAGCTTTTGTTCTATGGCCGCTACCTGGACAAACTGGAGAAACGCGATGCCCAGTGGAAGATACTGCACCGGCAGGTGGTCATGGACTGGAGCAAGCGGCTACCGGTACAGGACGAGCGCAGTGGGGAGGCATTCGCTGCTCTGGCCAAAGGCGCCCATCTCGACGACGATCCACTCTATCCCTTTCTCCAATCCAGATAACGAAGAGGTATCACACTGTGAATGACAGGCTGCAAGCACTACTCGCCAAGCAGGATATCTATGAATTGTCCTGTAAATACATGCGCGGCCTGGACCGCCTGGACGAGGCACTGCTGGTATCGGTATTTTTTGAAGATGCCTGGTGTGATTACGGCTTCACCAGCGGCTCACCTGCCGAGTTTGCGCACTTTTGTATCACCGCCCTGCGCTCACACACCGCCAACCAGCATATGATCGGCAACGTGTTGATCGATGTAGAGGGCAATGAGGCTTTCGGGGAGGTGTATTTCAACGCGTACCATAAGGTGCAGGGAGCCAACGGCTTTGAAGATATTACTATTGCCGGGCGCTACCTGGACCGCTACGAGAGGCGCGGTGGTATCTGGAAATTTGCCTACCGCAGCGAGCGCGTCGACTGGAGCCGCACCCAGCCCACCTGCGACACCTATTTTGACCTGGCCCCTGACTGCCTGCGGGGCGGACGGCAGGACGACTTCGTGTACGATAGGGCAAACCGGCGGCGCAAGTAAGCAGCACCATGAATCACGGCAGCTACGAAGACGAACCGAACCAGAAAATTAACTGGCACGTCATCAGGATAATCTGGCCGTACCTGATGGAATATCGCAGCCGGGTACTGCTTGCCCTCGGCTGCCTGATTCTCGCCAAATTGGGCAACGTGATCGGCCCATTCATCCTCAAACACATTGTTGATAGCCTGCCGTCCGACAGCAGACAATTGGTGGCGGTGCCCATTGCCCTGGTCCTGGCCTACGGTCTGGCCCGCTTTGCCAATGTCCTGTTTGGTGAGCTGCGTGATACTGTTTTCGGGCATGTCACAGAGCGGGCCATGCGCAAGATCGGCCTGGAGGTATTCAGGCACCTGCACAGTCTCGATCTGGATTTTCATCTCAACAGGCGCACCGGCGGGCTGTCGCGCGATATCGAACGCGGCACCACTGGCATCAGTTTTCTTATGCGCTTCTTTGTATTCAATATTGTGCCCACTTTTATTGAGATCTTTATGGTAGTGGGCATTTTGTTATTCAATTATGGCTGGGGCTTTGCGCTGATCACCCTGGTGGCAGTCATTGCCTATGTCTGGTTTTCGGTAGCCGCAACAGAGTGGCGCACCCAGTTTGTACGCGATGCCAATATTGCCGACTCCGCCAGCAACAATCGGGCAGTGGACAGCCTGCTGAACTTCGAAACAGTTAAGTATTTCACCAATGAGGAGTTTGAGGCGCAGCGTTACGATTATGAACTGGGAAAATGGGAAACGGCCCGCCGCAAAAATCGCCTGTCACTGTTTACCCTCAATGGCGGTCAGGCACTCATCATCGCAGTCGCCATGACGGCGATGATGTGGCTGGCAGCTTATCGTGTCGTCGCCGGCACCATGACCATTGGCGACTTTGTGCTGATCAACGCGTTTATGATACAACTGTTTCTGCCGCTCAATTTTCTCGGCATGGTCTATCGCGAAATCAAAGGCTCCATGGCCAATATCGAGAAAATGTTGCAACTGCTCCAGATCAAGCCAAGCGTTCACGATAAACCCGAGGCAAAATCATTGGGCCTTAATACCGGGGCTATCCGGTTTAACAATGTCTCATTTTCCTATCGACCCGACCGGGAAATTTTGCGTCATGTGTCGTTTACGATAGAAGCGGGCCAGAAGGTTGCAGTCGTCGGCGCCAGTGGTGCCGGCAAGTCCACCCTGGTGAAATTGCTATTTCGTTTTTACGATCTGGAGGAAGGCAGCATTACGATTGGCGGCGTGGATATCAGCGAAGTCAGTAAACACTCCCTGCGCCGTGCTATCGGCATCGTGCCACAGGATACGGTGTTGTTTAATGACACTATTTTCGAAAATGTACGCTACGGAAACCCGGAGGCCAACGATTCTGACGTCGCCACCGCCATTCGTCTCGCCCACCTCGACGCCTTCATCAGGCAGCTTCCTGCAGGCGACCAAACGAAAGTCGGCGAACGGGGCCTGAAGCTGTCCGGAGGCGAAAAGCAACGGGTGGCGATAGCACGCACCATACTCAAACGTGCGCCAATCCTGGTCTTTGATGAAGCCACGTCATCACTCGACAGCAAGTCGGAACAGGCGATCCTTGCAGCATTAAGAGAGGTGGCCCAGGGTCATACCAGCCTCGTGATCGCACATCGACTGTCCACTATCATTGATGCAGACAAGATTGTGGTACTGGATCAGGGCGGCGTGGTCGAGCAGGGGACGCACGAGCAACTGCTGGAGCAAGGCAGCTACTATGCCGAGCTATGGTTTGCGCAGCAGAAGGAAAGACAGCAGCATGAAGCGAATTAATATCGTCGCCTGGCACAATGGCGGTGGGCTTAGTCGAGACATAGAAATTATTTTCAACGCTCTCCCGGGCAGCAACTTTGAGGTAACCCTTAATGGTGCCCAGCTCAATGCGGCTCCGGTTCGCCGTCAACGTTTTGTACACCGTGCTTCCAACCTCGTACATTTGTGGTTCCAGCGCAAACAATTGGCTGCGGCGCCGTATGATGTAAACGTGTTTCTGGAAGATATCAGTCCGGGATTTTTTAAGTTTGCTCGCGTCAATACATTTATCCCGAATCCGGAATGGTTCAAAAAATACCAACATCGCTACTTAGCCGGTATCGATGTAGTTCTATGCAAGACCAGGAGTGCGCAGGAGACCTTCAGGGCGTTGGGAAGCCATACCCGATTTATCAGCTTCACCAGCGCGGATAGACTCGCTGCGACCGGTGGCACCGCTAAACAGAGCGGCTTCTTGCATGTAGCGGGGCGCAGTTGGCAGAAGGGAACAAAGCCCTTGATCGAATTGTGGCTGAAGCACCCAGAGTGGCCACTCCTGACCATAGTGCAAAACGCCAAAGACATACAGTCAGTCGAAAGTAAAAGCCGTCGATGCGCCAAACATAAGACATGTGCTTGAACGTCTTGATGACGCAGCACTACGAGAATTGCAGAACAGTATTGGCGTCCATCTGTGCCCTTCCGAGGCAGAAGGATTTGGCCATTGCATCGCTGAGGCCATGAGCTGCCGTGCCCTGACCCTGACCACAAACGCACCCCCGATGAACGAGTTGATCACGCCAGACCGTGGCATCCTTGTGAACTATCATAGAACACGCAAGCAACGCTCCGGAGCAAACTATTACGTGGATCCCATCGATCTTGAACACAAAATTGACGAGATTATTCGGATGGACCCGGCATCAAAGCAATTACTGGGACAGCGGGCAAGGGACTGGTATGAGGAAAACGACCGATTTTTTCGTAGACAACTAATCGAGGCTCTTGAAATATATGCCTTCCCGCAGGGAGATTAGCTCACATAGTATGCTCATGCCCCGGGTTTCAATGCGCTGCGTTTTGGGACATGCTGCCATTCACTCGGATAGCGCCTATTGATGATGGCGAGCGGTGGAACTCCCAAACGTGTACAAATTCCGAGAACCAGGGGCAAAATGGATTTGACGGCAACACGAAGTTCATGAACAGATAATCGGAGAAAGATATTTCGTGTTTGCGCACTGCGCCCCGCCGATACCTCATAGCCACTCTCAGAAAGTGCACTGGCTGCGATATTCTCGAAGCAGGCAACATCTTCCGGTGCCATAGCCAATTTCCATTTGGAAACATTTTCCGATGGCACGATATTGAGCATTTTAGTGTGGCTTTCCGTGTTGGAAAGCGCTTTGGCCAGCGCCGATTGCGAGCTGCCATGCGTTTCGGGAAGGGCTGTCCTGTTCAAGAATGATTCCAGTCGGTGAATTTCCGCCTCGTAGTTGGTTGCAAGGTCTTCATAGCGAATCTCAAGATAGCGGGCGGGATTTTGCCGGCCCCATTGCCGATTGACCTCCACGTGATCGCGCCACAGTTTAGCTGCATCGTTCAACGTCGGCGGACCGAACCATTGCTTTGTCCAACTCAGCGCGACATCCCGTCCGTCCCGGATGACATGTAACATTAATGCCTCCGGGAATAATCCGAACGTCAGTTGCGGGTTTGTCACGCGATAATGCGCACTCTTATCCCCTGATGCGTCCACGCGATGAATATCCGCAAATTGCCGGAACATGGCCCTGACCATTGAGGGATAATCGCTGGACTCCTCAACGATTGCATTCGCGCGACCTTCATCCAGGGTCACAAGCAGGCTTAACCTCCTGATCTGGGCCAGGTACTCGCTGGATGATGATGAACGCGCAGTCCAGATTTGCAGAAATTCATACACATTGAGCAGCAATCGACGCCTGTTTGCAGGAATGGAAAGATCACCCCAAAGCCAGAGGTATTTGAAGAAAATTGGAATGAAATGAGTCTCGCTGGGGAATTGGATGCCGAACCTGGCTTGCAAAAGATCTACAACCCAATAGGTCCCGGACCTTGGCGCCCCTACGATTATCACTGACAGCGGCGTCATGTCGACCTGCTAACGGCAGCGACTACCTGTCTCAGGTTAAACAGACCACCTTCAAAAAATACAGCCGCCAATCCCAGACCTGTTGTCATTACTATGACGTACATGTTCAGGAATGCCGCGAGCGCGAACGCGCTCGTATCGGAAACAGCGTAGAGCTGCAGCGCAGATACGATGAAAAGCTGATAAGTACCGACCAGCCCCGGAGCAGAAGGCAGCATGCTGCCGAGGACAAGAAAAACAATACTGACAATGGCGGCAGAAAATGGGACAGTGATTGAAAATGCCTGTAGACAGAGGAACATGGTGATCACTTCCCAGCTCCATATTAGTAGGGTAAAGACACTAAAAACAATGAAATGGCGTGTATTTCGCAGTGCGTAGAGCCCCGCCGAAAATTTCTTTACTGCTGTGCGAAGAAGAATTTTCAACTTGGTCAAAATACTTCCTGAAGCATCAGTCTGTACGGAATGAAATATCCGCCCATCAACCCTTTGCACTATCACCAACACTATAAGCAGAAGAGGAAAAGTAACTATCATCACCAGCCCAGAACTGGCAACCCAGGCTGGCAACGGGGCTAACAGTAATGCCAAACCCAATAATAAAAGAATTGCGAGCGCATCAATTACCTTTTCAAGTACGATCGTCGCCAGTGAACCACTTACACCTATAGAAGGCAAAAACTTGCCGATGATACTCGCGCGTAACAGTTCCCCAAGCTTTCCCGGCATAACGTTATTAGCAACCTTGCCAATCAGGAAAGCATCCAGCGTATGGCGCAATGACGGCCGACTGTCATCGGGAAACATCAGTCGCCAACGCACACTGCGCAGTACAGTGTTCAAAATAAAAATTAGCGTCAGCGGCAGCAACCACATCGGGTTGGCCGCATAGATTGCTGCCATTGCGTCGTTGAGATCAACGTTGCGGGCGGTCATGTATAAAAAAATTCCGCCGAATACCAGTCCAGCGAACAGGTACAACCAGCGGCGAAGTGGCGAAGAGTACGAGGTAGATTCAGTTGATTGGATGGCCTCGGGTTCCATTTCTATGATGTCTACTCAAAGATTTCATCAATAACATAGGCATCTCTTTTACGAGCCTGGGCTAGTGTGCGCCACATGTACTCACCAATTACTCCCAGCATGATCAACTGTATTCCGCCGAGAACAAGGCCAACCACCATCAGAGCGGCCCAACCCTGGATGTTACTACCCCAGAACACCCGATTGGCAATGATAAATAAGGCATAGAGAAATCCTGATGTGGCAATAACCGCGCCAGCAACCGACATCACTCTGATAGGCATGAACGAATAGCCCAATATACCGTCGAGCAGATACGAGAATTTTTTACCCAGAGTCCAGCGAGACTTGCCTATTTCACGTTTTTTCCGGTGGTAACTCAGATACTTGATGCTAAAGCCCATCCAGAGAATCTGCCCCTGCAAAAATGCGTGAGACTCGGCGTTGCGTAACAATACCTGCACTGCCCGCCTGCCCAGCAGGAAGTAATCGAAACCGCCCTCCGGCATATTCGAAAAACTCAGTCTGCGCACAAGGGAATAAAATATTTGTGACGTGAACTTCCTGAAGAAGGACTCGTCACGCTCATCCCGATGGCATATAACCACCTCGTAATGCTCTCGGAAATGGCCCTTTATCATCTCATTGATCAGGTCCACAGGGTCCTGACCGTCCGCTGACATTGCAACGACGCACCGACCCCTGGCCTGCGCAAAACCCGCCATCAACGCATTGACCTGACCAAAATTTCGAGTGAATTTTACGATTTTGACCAGCCCTGGATACTGTTCGCGCAGTCGCAACAGCTCATTTAATGAACCGTCACCGGAACCATCATCGACGAAGACAATTTCTGCGGTGTATTCGGGGTTCGTGTCGATAACACACTCTTTCAATTCATTGAAGGTTTTGGTCAGCGCGCCCTCATTAAAATAGACCGGAATAACACAGGAATAATCCGGTGAATTATCTGCACCCGTCGTGTCAATCAGTGCTTGCTCCGTCATATTTTTTGCGCCCTATTATGAGTTGTACTAATCACCCGGGCGGGAACTCCATAGGCTACAACATGATCGGGCAGGTCACTGACTATGACGCTGCCGGCGCCGATAATGCACCCCTCGCCGATGCGTATACCATCCCGGGCGACACTACCAATACCAACAGCCGTGCCCCTGCCCACGGTTACCCTGCCGGCGAGGTGGACACCGGGCGAGAGATGTACACCGTCTCCAATCACACACTCGTGATCAACGCTGGCGCAGGTGTTCACGATGACGGCAAGTCCGAGCCTGGCTTCAGGGTTCACCACACTGCCAGCACAAAGCACCGAACCGGCACCAATGTGGGCAGACGGTGCGACAATGGCCGATGGATGCATCACCGTGATGAGGTTGAAGCCAGCTTCGACTGCAATATCGGCAAGTTTAAGTCGGGCTTCGCAGTCGCCGACGCCAAGTACGAGATTATTGACTCCGCTCCTTATCAGCTCCCCCAGTTTTTCCTGGCCACCGATAATGACAGCACCACCAAATGATTCACCCTTGCGTTGAAGACTAACGTCATCGAGGTATCCAACGATACCGTAATCACCCACAAGGCGCAGGATGTCCGCTACGACCAGCGCATGTCCTGACGCGCCCCAAATGATAACTTTTTCCAAAGTAGATCCCGTTTAGTTCCGTTCTCTTATTTTTGCGTCCCAAGGCCCGGTTCAGTGTACATCAGGTTGCCAGGTCCTGGAATGCTGGAAAGTTTTGAGGATCCCAATACATAATTAAAGCCTGCGTTACGCCAGGCTGACGTTACAACTCAATGCACGGACATTATGTTCAGTGGAAATCATTCAACTCATCCGCATGCTCTATGGCGCACCTAAGAATATCGGTAATTTCAGAAATGGCCTCAAGGCTGATGTCAGTCCCGGTTGGCAAGACGATAGTTTGCCTGACGAGTTTTTCTGTTTCAGGTAGAACGAGCCCCGCCTGTGGTTGCAGAGAGCGATAGGGCTCCATTCGATGACAACCAGGATAAAAATATCGTCTGGCTATTACATTTTCCTTCTGCAGAACATCAATCAATCTATCCCTGGGAATTCGGGCAATTTTTTCATCCAGAATCAAAACAATATACTGAAAATTAGTGCGCTCCTTATCAGAATAAGGCAGCAGGCTGATCCCCGGTATACCCTTAACACCGTCCCGATATGCCAAATAGTTTCTGTAGTTGATAGCAATAAACTCGTCAATACTTTCCAGCGAGGTTAACCCCATGGCGGCAGAGACCTCTGGCATTTTTCCATTTGTTCCGATGTATACCACGTTGTCATAGCCGGAAAAGCCGAAGTTCTTCATCAGCCGTATTCGATCGGCGAGTTCCGAGTTGTTGGTTGTGACTGCTCCGCCCTCGAAGGAGTTGATGAACTTTGTCGCGTGAAAGCTGAAGATCTCCGCGTCGCCAAATCCGCCTATCATTTTTCCACCAGACGTGACGCCCAGAGCGTGAGCAGCATCGTACATAAGGCTCAAGCGGTGTCTTTCCGCGATCTCTTGCAGTGCATCTGTATTACATGGCCGACCCCAGAGGTGGACCCCAATAATGCCTGTGGTAAGTGGTGTTATCAGTTCTTCTATTCGCGAACTTTCTATGGTGCAGGACACTGGATCAATATCGCAAAAAACCGGCTTTATTTGCTGCCACTGCAGAGCATGAGCTGTCGCAATGAAAGTCAGTGAGGGTACAATCACTTCGCCCTGCAGGCCGAGCGCGCGTATTACAATCTCAAGAGCGACGGTTCCGTTGCACATAACAATGCAGTGTTTAACGCCCAACATATCGGCCAAACGTTGTTCGAGTTCGTTGACATAAACACCTGCATTGCTCAGCCAACGACGGTCGAGCATATCGTTGATCCGCTCCATAAGGCGCTCCCGATTGCCTATATTGGGGCGGCCCACATGGAGTGGGCTTTGAAAAGTCGGCGGCGCACCGGTTATTGCCAATTCCTGAACTGATTTCCTCATACTCCAATTTCCCCGGTCAAATCTATTCGCTCGCATTTTGCTAAAGTGGCGTACAACAGGTGCAGGCTCGACGGCAATCAGCGTCTGAGGTTAATATAAACTCCATCCAAAGTCACAGTTCAAATGTCGCGATCTGTACAATTTAATTTGTCTGTAATCGCGCATAGAAACGTGCTCAATGGTGCCAATCAGTATTTTTAGGTATAGTGTCATTTCGTAAGCTCAATTGGGGCGGATCATGGACGCCTGGCGCCTGAAGTACCCCGGTTTTTTTACGATTTAGCCATCTCTTATTAGTCCGTTACGGAAACAGCAGCACTCTTGAGCCAAAATTTCCATGAATGTAAAAAAATTTATTAGGGACAGTATCAGGCCCTTAGTTCCTCGTAGATTCTTGCCGCCTGAGGGTGATAAGGGAATTGAGAAGGTAGGGCATCGATTTTACGTTGGTGGCCACTGGGAAGAAATTGGAAGCCTGCAGTTTGACTTTCTCAAATCAAAGGGATTAAAGCCCGAGAGCTACTTGCTCGATATCGCGTGTGGCTCTTTGCGTTTGGGTGTGAAAGCGATTCCCTTTCTCGAGCCTGAGCACTATTTGGGGATTGAAAAGGAAAGCGGCTTGGTTGCCGCCGGGCTTGAAAACGAGCTAGCTAAGCATATACGAGTGGCAAAACGCCCCAAAATTGTAATTTCTGACTCCTTCGAATTCAGCAAGATTGGCCATAAGGCAGATTTCGCGATCGCACAATCTCTGTTTAGTCATTTGCCTCCCGATTTAATTGCTCTTTGTTTTAAGAACCTCTATCCCTGGCTCGCTGATGATGGCGTCTTCTTTGCGACTTATTTTGAGGTCAAAACACCGAGGAAGAATGACCGCAAGCCCCATGATTTTGGCTATTTTGCCTATACAAAATTACAAATGCTTGCGGTTGCTGAAGCTTACGGGTTTACGGCAAATTACATTGGAGACTGGAATCATCCGCGCGGCCAGGTCATGGTTGAATATCGAAAGATCTGAATACATTATGGTTTTTGACGACATCTTCAGGCCAAAGGTACATCACTGAAGTGATGGAATTGGTAATCGAACGTACCAGTTCGCCGGACGCTCAAGGATTATTAGAAATCGACAGGCTTGTCCGAAACCCAGGTACGTCACAAGCCCCGGAAGCTCCGACTATGTGCCTTGCTACATCAGTAGTGAAGCACAAGCACCTCTAGCCGTGGCAATTGGAAAAGACCATTACCCGATGGGTTGATCACTACACCCTTGAGCGGTACCATGATGCATCGGACAACGTCACTGCAGCAGTTGCTTATGAAGGTGTCGCTCCAATCGTAAAAGCAGCAATACTTTTTGCCTAAAGCTATTTAGGCTAACGTGATTCACTACTACAATAACCAAAAGCGATAACGATGTACCACGCTGGCAATAATCTCAGCCTATCTATTGTAGTACCGGTTTATTCTGGTGCTGAGTTTCTAGAGCTGTTGGTCACTGAAATTGAACGAATTCGTCTGGAGTGGACTGCCCTCAAAATACCTTGTCAAATCGACGAAATAATATTCGTTGATGACTCTGCAATAGATACTTCTGCTCAGGTTCTGGACAAGCTTGCACATGAACGTCCCTGGATTACGGTGCTGCACCTAGCGCGAAACTACGGTCAGCATGCGGCGACAATTGCCGGAATTCTACACTGCTCCGGTGATTGGGTTATCACCATGGATGAGGATTTGCAGCACCATCCAGATCAAATTATCAATCTTCTGGAGGAAGCCGTAGTAAGTCAAAGTGACGTCGTATACGCGAGACCCGCTGAAAATGTGCATCAAAAATTTATTCGCGACTTCTCATCAAGGAAATACAAATCGTTGATGGCCTACGTTACAGGGAATGGCGCATTGTACAACGCCAATAGTTTCCGCCTGATGCGAGGGTCGACTGCCAGAGCCGCTTCTTCAGTATGCGCTCATGACACCTATTTCGATGTTGCCCTGTCGTGGTTTACTAACAGATTTTCCACGAGCGCGATGACACTAAAAGATCAGCGGTATATTCAGTCTGGATCGAGCGGTTATTCGTTTCGTTCGCTTGTATCCCACGCGCGAAAATTGCTCATTTCAAGCCAGATTAAATTCATGTATCTAGGCGCCCTGCTCGGCGCGGCTACCGCAGGTTTGAGTCTACTGGCTTCGATATTTCTCCTTGTCAGGCAATTGCTTTATCCCGAATATGTACCGGTGCAGGGATGGGTGTCGCTGATGTTGACCATTCTGATTATTGGAGGTTGTACAATTCTAATGATCGGGATTGTTCTGGAATACCTTACGGTTCTTGTACAACGTGCACATGGAAAGCCGGTTTTCTTCATTGTTGATCGCTCCTCTGATGCACTGCTCTTGAAATATTTCCGGCCCGGCCCATGATAATCCTGAAATGGTTTGAACCCCAGCCAAGCCCGGTGCGGCGTATTGTCGTAATCTTCGGCGTCGGACTCATTGGACAAGAAATCTTATTTGCTCTTAAAAGGTCCTATCGCCCGGATGAAATTTCTCTGCCCTTTTCCTGGTCTATTCCGGCTCAACAGTCTAGCCAGATCAATACAATTTTGGACACGTTGTCGGCTCTAGCAATGAAGGACGAAGTACCATCTACGCAGATCGCTGTTGTGTGGTCTGCGGGTGTGGCAGGCTTTGCTGGAAATGAAGCTGAGTTTGATCAAGAACATGCTGCATTTCTAAAAATACTGGGATTGTGCAACAGCCTCAATAAAAATGCGTCTTTTATGAGTGTTGAGTTTCATTTCTTGAGTTCGGCTGGAGGTCTATATGAAGGGCAACGCATGGTGGACTACCAGTCGTTGGCTGCTCCCAAGCGAGCTTATGGACGCGCCAAGCTCAGACAGGAACAAGCACTTAGGGCTTGTAGTGACAGCCTGAAAGTAAGCGTATACCGACCAAGTACCGTCTATGGCGTCCATGCGGGCGCTGGCCGCCAGGGCTTAGTGATTAAACTTATGAACTGCCTGATGAATGGGCAAACAACCACTATCTATGGACGCCCACACACCTTGCGAGATTATATTATGTCCAGAGATGTTGGGCATTTTATTGCCCATAAGGTTGGTCACGTCACAGACTCGAATTTTGCAGAGTATATTCTGGCGAGCGGCAAACCAACCAGTTTGATGGAGATAGTTCTACTGGTAGAGGAAATATTTCAAAAGAGAGCTCTCATTCGCTATAGCCTGGATGCCGATAACGCGCTGGACACTACCTTCCGGCGCGGCTGTCGGCCTGATGGCTGGATTCCCGCCGACCTGGCTTATGGCATTAAAGCGACCGCATTACAGCATCACGTATCAGCACTGGTGAGCGCATAGAGTTCCTTTCAATCTTTTCGGTTTTTTTGTAGTCTATCTTAGTATCCGCTCGCGTAACTCGGGAAAATCAGACAACAGCAGCGGCTCTCTAGATTCACGGTATAACTCTCGCAGTGCCTCATATGACCTGGCCACCCTAACTGGCGTACTTTTGCCTTTTGGGTACTGCGTACGAAGCTTGATGTTAAGCGTTCCAATCAAACCCTGAACATCAAATTCATCGTTGCCCATAGCGTGCGCCAGTCTACTGAATGCTGCATGCTGTGTGTCGCTTGCAAAAAATTCGTCGAAATCAACCAGTAATATCGGAATATCGCCGGGGGCCTGCGCCATAAATCCCGCCACATGATAAAGCCAGTAGCGATAACCAAAGGCAATAGGCAAGGACTCTCGACGTCGAATTGACTTAGCCACAGATTCCGGGTCTCTGAAGCAAAACACAATTTGCCGAATATCGCCCAGCTTAAGCCATGCCTTCAATGTGAGACAAAAACGCGGATCTTTGACAAACTTGCCATCATACTCTGCAGAAAATCGCTCAATGCTACCCGCATACTTCATCGCACGTTGATGAATACCGTCCAGCCCGGGAAAAAAGAAGTACTTCCACTTTCGGGAAGAAATGCTGTTGACTATGCGCTCCATTCGATGCGCTGGCTGCTGCATCCAGTAATCAAATCTGGCCCTCTTGCCCAGGACGGCCCGATTGTTCAAATCCACGATATCAATATTCTCAAGGTATCCCTGCTGGTTCCACTTGTCCGCCGGGAAAAATCTATCCGGATCGCCAAAGTCTGCGCCAAGATAGTCAAGACATTGTGCGACAAAACTGGTACCACTACGGTGCATCCCGGTAACAATATTCACGACGACCTCAGAAAAAATTTCGCAGCTTAAATTTGCAGTTCACCGGCCTTGACTGGAAACAGACTCACATTCGTGATGTTCTTTTGGCTTAGCAATAGCCAATTTGGCACGCGATATGGCTCCCAAGACAAAGATGACGAAAAACGTTACCGCATACACAACTATTGAAGCTGCGAGTCCGATAGTTGGAGCAACGCCCAAAAGACCAAGAGCAAAAATTGCCGTAGACTGATATCCCACCAGGTTGCCCGGCAGGAATGCTAAAAGAAAAGACAGGTTGACCAGGCCCAGAAGGAGTGCAGCACCATGAAATGACAAGTTTTCCACAAATGCGCTATAGGAAAAATAAAACATCAATCCCATCAGCATCCATATCACCAACGTTAGCAAGGCGGACCCGATTAGAAAGCGATAACTTCGCATAAAGTCGAGTCTGGATACTATTGTATTGGGCAACCTTGCCAACAGCGGAATCTTGATTGTGGTGTGACTGTGCATCAGGAAAGAAATCGTCAGCATTGGCAATGCAAGCAGACCCCCACCCAGGGCTATACCCGGTCCTACTTGTAAGTAATTGAATACCACCATTGCGCTACATAGTGAGATAGTTGTAATCGTATAAAGGTCCGCGCTGCGTTCAACAAACCAAATAGCGACCGTACCGGTCACATCCACACCGTGTTGCCTGGCCCACAAAATTCGCACACTCTCCCCAGCGCGAAACGGGGAAATAGCACCGAGGAAAAATGACCAGAAGAAAATTGCTGCCGCCTCACTTCTGACGAGAGGCGCAATGGATTGCATCATGAAATGAAATCGTGAAACGCGAGCAAACATAGCACAAAGGAACAACCCACCTCCCAATGCAAGTAAAGTTGAATCTGCATTGTCTGAGATTGCGTTCGAGATTTCATCGAAGGTAGGCAAGCTCTGAAAGGATTGCCGGAGCAGATAGAAAATTATCCCCCAAAAAATCAGCGTGATGGAAAACCGCGCGTACCTTATTTTCATTGTTCAATCATATCGAAAGCCAATAGATGAATGATATATCTTACGATTACGTTAGCGACATGTTCGCCGATAAACGAACTCTGAGGTTAGTATAAACTGCAGCCAAAGTCACAGTTCAAATGTAGGAATCTGTGAGAACTCTGCCGTATTTCTCGTTTATCGGCCACCTTGTACAAATAAAATACAGAAATGCTGTTTACGCATTGCTGGTGCACATTCGCCAGGGCCTCGCATCGGAGCTTGCGAGAACAGTCTGTAAATACGGCAGGCAGCTCTCCAACTGCTGCTGTAGTGTCCATGGCGGGTTGATGATGAACATACCGCTGCCGTACATACCCTCCGCTGCAGCCGCCTGCACCGGTAACTCAACCAGCAGTGACTTCACCGGCATCGCTTCCAGTTTTTTCACCAGCACGCCCACTGACTCCCGCTCCAGCAACGGATACCACAGAGCGTAGATACCTGTAGCAAACTTCCTGGTAGCCAGCTGCAATGCGGACACTACCGTGGTGTAATCGCTTTTGACCTCGTAAGGCGGATCAATCATCACCAGCGCGCGCTTCTCGATGGGTGGCAGGATCGCCTTTAGCGCGGCAAAGCCATCACCCTGCTCCACCTTGATGCGTCGGTCGCGTCCGGCCCACCGCGCCAGCCGTCTGGCATCATCGGGATGTAACTCGAACAAGTGCAGGCGATGACTGGCATGCAGGATCTTCGCTGCAATGGCTGGCGATCCCGGATACTGCACCAGCTGCCCCGCAGGATTGACACTGCGCACCAGAGCGACGTAAGCGTTCCAGCGCCGGCGGCAGGTCAGCACGCTGCCACAAGCGCGCTATGCCGCTGTCAAACTCGCGATTCTTGCAGGCATTGGTCGCTCGAAGATCATAGCTGCCCGCGCCAGCGTGGGTATCGATATAGCACAGCGCTTTGCCCTGCTTTTTTACCAGATACTGCAATACCAGCACCTGCACCAGGTGCTTGAGCACATCCGCATGGTTACCGGCATGGAAAGCGTGTCGATAGCTGAGCATCGATTGGCACCGATCGAAGGAGTCGCGCTATGATAATGCCAGAGACGCTCTATCGCACCCGATTTCGGCCCTGTTGATACAAACTCAACACTGCAGTATCTTGAAACTTCCCCACCTAAGTCCGGTTCACCAGCGACCGGAAGAGGCCGTTATGTATGATCTGGTTATCGAAGGCGGCACTATCGTCGACGGCAGCGGCGCTGCGTCTTTTATAGGCTCGGTCTACCTGCAGGGTGGCAGGATCGCCCACATCCAGGCCGAGGACAGCGCTTCCCATGCCAGCAACTGCAACGCCTGGACGCCAGCGGTAAAATCGTCGCCCCCGGCTTCGTCGACGTGCACACCCACTATGACGCACAGGTGTTCTGGGACCCCGTGCTGAGCCCCTCCCCCTTCCACGGGGTTACCACGGTCATCGGCGGCAATTGCGGCTTTACCATCGCGCCCCTGTCCGGCGACAGTGCGGACGCGCAGTACCTGAAGCGCATGCTGGCCCGGGTGGAAGGCATGCCCCTGGAAAGTCTCGACGCCGGTGTGCCCTGGGGCAGCTGGCAGAGCTTTGCCGACTATCTCGGCTGCCTCGATAACACCCTGGCCGTGAACGCCGGTTTCCTGGTAGGCCACTCCGCGCTGCGGCGCACCGTGATGGGCGAGCGGGCCAACGCCGAGGAAGCGACTGCCGCCGACCTGGCAGAATATGAAAGCGCTGTTGCGTGAATCCCTAGGTGCGGGCGGCCTCGGTTTTTCCAGCACACTCTCGCCCACGCACAACGACATGGAGGGCAAACCCGTGCCGTCGCGCTTCGCCACCCAGGGAGAATTGCTGGCGCTGTGCGGCGTGTGCCGGGATTTCCCCGGCACAGTGTTGGAATTCCTGCCCGGCACCAAGGAGTTTGACGAGGACGTGTACCAGTTGATGGCCTCCATGTCGCTGGCCGCCCAGCGCCCGCTGAACTGGAATGTCTTTGTGCCGGGTAATCCAAGTATGGACAAGAGTCAGTTGGGCGCGACCGACTACGCCAGAGCGCGCGGCGCCGACGTTATCGCGCTGACGCCCGCACAGCCGGTGATCACCCGCATCAACCTGCATTCCGCTTTTATCTTCGACGCGTTCCACGGCTGGGAAGAGACCATGCGCCTGCCCATCCCGCAGCGGATCGAAGCCTTGCGTGACCCAGCGCTGCGACGGCGCTTGAACGAGGGCGCCCACGACGAAAAATCCGGCGTGTTCGTATTTATGGCGGGCTGGGCGGGGTACACCGTGGACGAGGTCGCCCTGCCCAGTAACAAACACCTGGAGGGACGCACCATCGGTGAGATCGCCGCCGAACAGGGCGTGGAGCCCTTCGATGCCCTGCTGGATCTGGCCATAGCAGAAGGACTGAAAACGTCGTTCATTCCCCTGCGCTATGGCGATGATGATTTTAGCTGGAACAACCGCGTGAACGCATGGAATGACTGCCGCACAGTGGTTGGCGCCTCGGACGCGGGCGCTCACCTGGACATGATCGATACTTTTTCCTTTAGCACGCAATTGCTCGGTAACGCGGTCAGCAAACGCCGTTTACTCAGCGTGGAGCAGGCGGTGCATCACCTGACCGAGGTACCGGCCAAACTGGTGGGGCTGAAAGAGCGCGGCTTGCTGAAGGCGGGCTACTGCGCCGATATCGTGGTGTTCGACCTGGACAAGGTTGCCTGCGGCGACACGTACACGCGGCACGACCTGCCGGGGGGCGCCGGCAGGTTGTATGCCGACGCACACGGTATCGAGCATGTCTACGTCAACGGCAGGGAAATCATCCGCCACAACACATTCACCGGTGCACTGCCTGGCAAGATCCTGCGCTCCGGCGCTGACACCGCCACCGTCGCCATGCCGGGCGATTACTCCTGAGACGCGCCGGGGCACTGCCAATGGACAACACACTGGCAGCGATGCCGATCATCGACGTCGATACCCATTACACCGAACACCCCGACTTGTGGACTGCGCTGGCCCCGGCGTCCCTGAAAGCGCGGGCACCGCGTGTCAAAAGCGACGCCGACGGCAAGCAGTTCTGGGTGGTCGATGACGACCTGCAACTGGGCCCCGTGGGTTACTGCGTCATCAGGGCAGATGGCAGCAAGGCGCTGGGCACCACCACCCTCACCAGGGTTGATGAGATGCACCCCGGCGCCACCGATCCGCAGGCGCGCTTACAGGTCATGGACGCGCAGGGCATCAGCAAACAGATCCTCTACCCCAATGTCCTCGGCTTTGCTGGCAGCTTCGTCATGAACATCAGGGACGTGCCGCTGCGCAATTTCTGCGTGCAGGCCTACAACGAACACGCGGCGGGCATGCAGCGGGACACCGCCGGACGGCTGTTGCCCCAGGCGCTGTTGCCGATCTGGGACATGGAGCTGACCGTGCAGGAAGTGATCCGCTGCCATGAACACTTCGGCCTGACCGGGCTGGTGCTGACGGATTCGCCAGAGCTGTGGAAGTTGCCCACCCTGTCCGAAAGCTACTGGGACCCGCTGTGGACGGAAGCGCAGGACCGCGGCCTGCCGATCAATTTTCATATCGGCGGCGGCGCCAGTATCGGAAATCTGTGGGCCGGCATGGACGAACCCACCGCCATTGCCGCCATGTCATCGCTGGCCGACATCACCAACATGCGCTGCATCATCAACCTGATTTTCAGCGGCCTGCTGGACCGCTACCCGCGCCTGAAATTTGTCTCCGTGGAAAGCGGCATGGGCTGGATACCCTTCCTGCTCGAGCTGGCGACGTACCAGATCGGCCAGAACGGCGTCACCCACCTGAGCCTGACGCCGCTGGAGTATTTTCAGCGGCAGATCTACGCCGCCTACTGGTTTGAGACCGACGTGGCCTATGCGGTGCAACGGCTGGGGCCGGACAACATCATGTTCGAGACCGATTTCCCCCACCCCGCCTGCCTCTATCCCTCGGTGCAAGACCAGGTGCAGCGCTCACTGGGCGGATTGCCGGAGAACATACAACGCAAGATACTCTATAAAACAGCAGCCAAAGTTTACCGACTTCCCCTGTGACTAAACGCTGGAGCTTTACATCCTGGTTGGAAAGTACGCGTCGCAAGACCCGGAATGCAGAAGATTCTCGTGATGTGGTCGATCCCAGGCCGAGACTGGACGCATGGCAGCAACTCGGGTCTGATCCGGAAGAACGTGAACATGCCATTAACCGGATGTTTGATGCCAGGATCGGTACGATCGAATTTGACTCGATGTGGGATTTCGATTACTCGCATACCAACAGCTCAGGGTTTACAGAGACAGCTTACAGCAGTATGAGCTTTCGTATTGCACGCGATCTAGCGGCTATGGATAACCGTGAGAGTGAACCTCTACGTGCGACATACCTTCTTTACAACGCCAACCTGATTGACTTGCAGGCGTGGCGGGAACTCACATTCTGCTTTTTATACGGCGATGGCAAGGCTGCGATAGTGAGCTGTGATTACCGCGAGCCTATTGAACTGCCATTCCGTGACTGGCAAGGCGCCATCGAGTACTTTGCTAACTTCCATCAAGCAACGCTCGAAAGTGCGGTGGTCAAACTACGCGCCATCATAGAATGTCATGCACAGAAGCCCAATGTGCCTCCTGTTGTTCAGCTCTTGATGAGCCGCGATTGTAGGTAGACGCTGTCCACGATCTCTGACTATGCAGACCGCAACGATTGTCTAATGCCGCCCAACAAAAATGCCTACGGCTCAGAATCTAACGTTTGCGGTCGACTGCGACTCACCCGCGCCGCATCTGGCACCAGCGGCCGCTCCAGTGCCTTCAATAACGCGCCATCCTGGTCATAAGGATCGCGTTTGAAGTGCACCTCACCGTCATCTTCCACCTGTACCGTCCAGTACACCAGGTAGATGGGAACCGGATTCGCCAGAGAAATCCTGCGGGTTTGGCGCGCAGCAATGGTGTCATCAATCGCGGCGCGACTCCATTGCTGCGGATCATCCAGCAGCAGTTCCACCAGTTGCTCTATCTTTTCCACGCGAATGCATCCCGAACTGAAAGTGCGCTCGCTGCGATTAAACAGGTCGCGACTGGGGGTGTCATGCAAATACACCATATGTTCGTTCGGGAACATAACTTTGACCCTGCCCAGGGCATTCTCGGGGCCGGGCTGCTGGCGAATCATGTAGGGGAAGCCCCGCCCCGGATACAGTCTGCCAGTTCACCGCTCGCGGGGTCCACCACCGCGCCGTCCCGCGTCAACACCTGCATGTTGCGGCTTTTCAGGTAGCGCGGGTCGCGTTTGATTCCCGGCAGAACATCGTTCTTCAGAATGGTCGGCGGCACTGTCCACGTCGGGTTGAACTCGATGTAGCGGATCTCATCCCGGAACACCGGCGTGCTGCGGTACGGACGTCCCACTTGTGCCCGGCTGCGCAGCAGGCGCTGGCCACCGCGAAACAGGGACACCTCGAAGCCGGCGATATCGACGACGACCGCTGTCGGCGGGATATCCTGCAGTACGCGCGCGCGCTCCAGGTTGACGCGTATCTGGTCGATACGCTGCTGCACCGTCACATTCATCGCGGCCACGGTCTGCTTGCCCACGACACCATCCGCGTCCAGGCGGTGCCGACGCTGGAAGCCCTTCACGGCCTGCTCAAGCTCATCGTCAAAAACGTCCGGTGCAATGGCGGGTGCTGCTGTGAGGTCGCCCTCCCCCAGCAGGCGCAGTCGCAGTTGCGCCACTCGCAGTCCACTCTCCCCTTTGCGCAGGGTCGGGCCTTCGTCAACTACAATCCAGCCGCCATTGGTCGCAATTGCGCGGTACCGAGCCAGCGCAGATACCAGGTTCTGATAGATCGCGCTGGTGGGCTTGAGGTTGTCAAGCCCTGCAGTGATCCCGCCGTTTTTAATCACCCTGCCTAACCACTCGACGGGCTCCACCGCGGGCAACTGGTGCTCGAAATTCCAGGTGGCGACGAAGTCCTTAGGCTCAAGTTTGCCGAGCGCATAGTGGTAGGTGAGACGCACGAGACTATCGGTGAGCAGCAGGTCGCGGGCAGCGACATCAAGATTGAGCGACCCATCACGCAGGCCCTGCACCTGCTGCTGGTGGTAATCCTTCGGATTCATGCCCTCGCGCCAGGCCTGCTCTATCGAGTCAGCCAATTCGTTGACGGCCACGGGGTTGGTCCAGGCAGGCGCATAGGCCGTCCCTGGCGTAAAACTCCTGCGTCACTGACAGGTCATAGACACTGGCACCGGCGATCTGCAGCTCACCGGCAGTCGACAAGCGCTGCAGCAGCGACTGCAAGGATTCCTGCGCGATGCCATGCAACGGCAGCAGCAATACACGCGCAAGCGCACAGCCACTGCAGCCATCCAATCACTGTAACTCTGCTGCTCAATCGCATACCAAGCCTTGTCATATACTGCCGCCTACTTCGCGGCGGCCATACCACGCAGACCAGCGTGCAGCATGATATCCGTATCCATGGAGAAGAATGGGGGCGGCTCGGCGCCGGTTGTCACGCCCGCATCGATCACCAGCGTGTGGCCTGTCATATAGCGTGCATCTTCGCTGAGCAGGAACAGAATCCCACGGGCGATATCCTCCGGCATACAGGCAAAGCCCAATGGCGAGGATGACGCAATGAACTGGGCGGTCGATTCCGGGTTATTATCACCCAGTGCGTTGGTCATTGGCGTGACAGTACCGCCGGGAGCTACCGCATTGACCCGAATACCCAGTCTGGCCAACTCGCAGGCGGCGGACTTGGTCAGGCCCACCACGCCGTGCTTGGCCATGGTATAGACATGCGGTCCCTGCCCACCCACGATGCCGGCAGTACTGGCAAGCGAGACAATGGCGCCACGACCCTGTGGCTTCATCGCCCGGGCGGCGTGCTTGATCCCCAGGAAGACGGCCCGCGACAGAATAGCCATAGTGTGATCGAAAGCCTCTGCGCTGGTGTCCATGATCGAGCCGATCGCACCGACAATACCCGCATTGTTGACCATGCCGGTCAAGGGACCGAACTGCTGCCGGGCCAGCGCTATGGCGCCGACAATATCGTCCTCCTTCGTGACATCCGTATAGTGAAAAATGGCTGCACTGCCCAATTGCGCGACAAGGGTGCGACCGCGTTCTTCCTGCAGATCGGCGATCACCACCCTGCCCCCCTCCTCCACAATAGCGCGAACCGTAGCTTCACCAATGCCACTGGCCCCACCGGTAACGACCACACAGTGCCCGCTGAACCTGCTCATATTCCGCTCCAATAGGTATTCACAATGATTTATACTTTTGGACTTATGTCAGCGCTGCGCTCCTGCAGCCGACCCTTCACTCGCCCGGTGCCACGGTAACACCTGCCCACAATTGCGGTAAGACTCACCCATGAAAAAAAATCTCGCGCGATGGCTGTTGCACCTCACCGGCTGGCGACTTATGGGCGTCCGCCCCGCGTGTGACCATTATGTGCTGATTGCGGCACCGCACACATCCAACTGGGACTTTCCCCTGATGCTGATGTTCGCCGCCGCCTTCGATATCAAGGTCACATGGATGGCCAAACACAGCCTGTTCTATCCGCCCATGGGCTGGGTCATGCGGGCGCTGGGCGGCATGCCCATTATCCGGCACAAGAACCAGAATGTGGTCGCCGCGATGGTGGCGGCATTTGAGACGGTACCTCACCTCGTGCTGGTAGTGCCCACGGAGGGTACCCGGGAAAAGTCCGAGTACTGGAAGTCGGGCTTTTACCACATTGCCCGCCAAGCGGGCGTCCCCATCGTGCCTTCGTTTCTGGATTTTGGCACCAAGCGCGGCGGCTTTGGTCCGGCGCTTGCCATCAGTGGTGATGTGCGCGACGACATGCAGTATTTCCGCGAATTCTACCGGGGCATGCAGGGAAAATTTCCCGAGCAGTTTGGACTCGTCCGACTGAGGGAAGAGGATACTTCCAGCAAGTTAATAAGGGAGCCAGACATGTGCTCAGGAAGTCAGCGCACAAATTCTCATCGATATACCACTCAGCGCAGCCTGGGAAAAACTCAGGGATATTTCCCTGGCACACCATTACGTCCCGGGCATTGTGAAAACGGTTATCGTAAGCAAACAGACTGAAGGGGTCGGCGCCAGCCGCTACGTCTATCGCAACGAAAAGAGCTACATCCAGGAAACCGTGGAGGAGTGGCAGGAAGGCAAGGGCTTTCTGATCCGCTTGCACAAGGGCGACAATCCCGCTCCACCATTCAGGAGTGCCTGGTTCCGCTACGAATTGGCCGCCCACGGCTCAGGTCAAACCCAATTTACCGCCAGCCTCAAGTACGAAATGCCCTGGGGCCGCCCGGGTGCGTGGCTGGGTGCAAAAATGGCAAAGTTTGTGCGCGCTACCATTGCCGATGTCGCACTCGCCATGAAGCTCTATTACGAAACCGGCAAACCCACAACGCCTGCGGCGCTAAAAGCGTATAAAGCAGCGATGTAAAAGGCGGCGGTCTAAGCTGTCGCCTGCAACATAAAAATAATTCGTGCGCTGGGGAAGCGAGTAGCAGGATGACCGCTCTCGATACGAGAGCGGTCAAGGTATATTCGGAGAACGGCCTTCGCGCCTAGAAGGTTCGCTTTACGGTCAGCGCTATATTGTCGCGGTCCTTGATAAAGGCGGCGGTGCCGTTTTTCTGCGGGCCATAGTAGATGTTGTAGTTCAGCGCCACGTTCCACACCTGATCAATGTCAACGGAGGCGCCGATACTGCCATTGCCGACTTTCTGGTTACCACCGGCTGAGTTTGGCGCCTGCTTACAGCTTATTGTGTAGTTGACACTGCCCAGCAGGCTCAAATCCCATCCCGAGCGCACCTGATACCAGGTCGGCCTGAACACGCCGCTGAAGTTGGAACACAGGTTATCGTCCTTGATGTATAAACTGGCCTTGTTAATTTCAGGCGCGGTGGCGTCCTCACCGAACTGGCCCCACTCGATCAGTTGCGAGAGTGTCAGCTCCCCGAGATAGGTATCCGCCGTCCCACAGGCCCCATTCACCATCGAGAAACCCAACCCCGTTGAGCACAATATGCGCGGTGTCACCGGTGGGACCGGGATATTTATCACCGTACCCCACCTGGTCAAATGAGTCTGTATGCGCCAGCCAGAAGGCTAGGGGTCAATTCTGGATTGAGCGCGTTGTTCAGGCGATAGACAAAATCGGCACCCCAGCTGATATCCCATATTTCTTTGGCGAACGAAATCCCGAAGGTATCGATATCGTCCTTGTAGACCCAGCCGTAGGAACCCAGCAGCGTAGCGTTGGTGTTGGCGGCCTCGGCTACCTGACCCGGGTTTGACCCATTGGGGCCAAGAACGGAGTACAGGCCACTGGTAAGCCTGTCGGTGTTATTCATGTAAATAACGGAGGCCTCCAAATCCCAGGGCTCGATGTAGTACTTCACGTTTATGCCCCAGTCACCGGAATCCTTGCTTTTATAGTCAACCGAACGCAAGCAGGTTCTGCCATTAGGGCCTGCTGACTGGCGGTCAAACACTCGGAATTTTCCGTCAGCGCCTCGTTCAGACTGAAATACGTGCCCGATGCCGGCCAGCGCAATGGCTCAAAGCCCATCGCATAAAAGGCGCTGACGCTCCAGCCGTCAGCAAACTGCACCGTCGAGGAAATCTTGTCATTGGGGATAAACAGCTCTTTTGCTTCGCTACCCGGGGTTCCCAGGCCTTTGGCGAGATCAAGCGCCGCCATGGAGCCGGCAAAACCGTGGATGGCACCAATCGACAACACACTCTGCCCCCAGTACAGCGTGTGACGACCAATGCGGAGGTTGGCAGAGGCGTCTTCACCCAGTTCAAAATTGCCGAACACAAAGGCGTCGAGCAGTTCACCACCGCGGTAATGCAGGTCCTCCGCCGCGTCGTTGTAGTCGCCGGGCTGCACCGTCAGATAGGCGAAGGTCGAATACACGGCGCGAACGACCGCTCGGCGTAAGGCCGCTTCTGGGATAGGCGCTGTTGTCGTACTCAAAGTCATACCAACCCGCACCACTCACCCTGAAACCCAGTTTGTCTTTCCAGATCACGTCCATCTCGGACAGCAGGTCGATGCGCTGGCTGACAAAGTGTCCCTGCTTGACCGAAAACGTCGCATCATCCGCCAATCCAGCTGCGGTGGGGTTCGGACCTGTTGCTGATCTTGGTGCGGGCGGGATCATAGATCGAGGGATCCATATCCTCGAACCCGCAGCATAAGATTACCCTTGGCGGTGTTATCCCAGCGGACTTCCCAGTCGTCCGGGGTATCGAACTTGAAGGCCTGGGCCTGCATACTGGCAGCAGCAGCGGCGCAAGAATGGAGTACGCGAGCAGTTTTTTCATTATCAGACCATCCATTTTAGAGTTATAAAGGGTGGATTCTTCAGGGGCCGACTCCATATACCTGACAAAGCCGCACAGGCTTTAACACACGAGCCGCCCTCTGCTTTCTAAGCAAATACTACCGCACTATCAGTTCAAGTCCAATGCGAAAAATCGGCCCTGATAATACTCATTGCAGCATGGCGCGTCAGCGCACGGCGAGCATTACGCGGCCTTTGCGCTGCTCGAGTACAAGGCCCGCCTGCTGTATAGAATCGAGCGTGGCCACCACATCCACATACCTGCCCAGCTGGTGCTGCGCACGCGCCAGCAAGAGGTAATCCGCTACGTCCGTCACCAGCTCAATGGCGAGCGCCTGTTGCAAGGTTGCCACGGCGCTGGGGTAATCCTTCCTGAGCAGGTACACCTGCGCCAGTTCGCGCAACATGGCGCGATCGGCGATGGAAGACAGCCCCTGCGCAGCGAGCGCGTCCTTGTAGTACTCAATCGCCTTGTCGTACTCCTTGCGCTGAACATAGTGCTGCGCCAGATGACGGCCGGCACTGGATTTGGCATAGGCGTCCTCGATGCTGCCCAACTGGAGCTCCAGCTCTTCGATGGATAATTCCGCGCCCTTGGCCCATTCGCCCTCCGGCACCAACAGTATCTTGCTGCGATACTGGCCATCCTCGGCCACAGTGCTCACGGCGAAGCCCTGTGCACAGGCGAGGATAACGCGGCACAATCCGCTGCCGGGTAATCGCGGCCTGGGAAATCTGCCGCTGCAAATCGTCGATCTGCGTACGCTGCTGCTGTTCTCGTTCCTGCAGTTCCCGCGTGTAGGCCGCCTGGAACTCGGCACCATCCTGCAGTCGGCGATACTCCTCCAGCAGCGCTCTGGATCTGCGCGGCCAGCTCCTCGACCTTTTTTCTGTGACTCGGTCGCACTGCGATTGGTGCTGGAAACCACGTCGAGGCTCTGCTTGACCTGTGCGGCGGACGCGGCCGGCATCCATGCAAACAGCACCAGAATCGCCAAGACGCCTGGAACCCATTTACTATTCGCTATAGACATAATCCGCGCAATTCCTCCTTCAAAGTCACCGGTTCACCACAGCAATAAAAAACGGCCACAGGTGCTACCCGATGGCCGTAGGTGTTATCCGCTGGCTGCGGCTCAGGCGACGCGACAGACCGCTACGCTACGCCATTAATCAAGCGGCCTTTGCGCACTGCTGGGTTTGAGCAGGAACACCGCCAGCGCCGGCATAAGGATCAGTGCGCCAACCATGTTCCAAAGGAACATGAAGGTGAGCAGAATACCCATATCCGCCTGGAATTTGATCGGAGACAAGGCCCAGGTGACAACACCTGCCGCCAGCGTTACCCCGATCAGGGCCACCACCCGCCCGGTAAAATTCAGCGCCTCGAAGTAGGCGGTAGTGAGATCCTTACCTTCCCGCATTCTCGACAGGATCACCGTCAGTACATACAGCGCATAGTCAATACCGATACCCACGCCCAGCGCAATAACTGGCAGGGTCGCTACCTTCACACCGATGCCCAGCCAGACCATCAAGGCCTCACAGAGAATGGAGGTGAGTACCAGGGGCACTACGGCGCAGATCACTCCCGGTATCGAGCGGAAGGTTATGAGGCACAGAAGGATCACCACCGCATAGACCCAATACAGCATTTCCCTGTTGGCTTTCTTCACCACGATATTGGTCGCCGCCTCAAAGCCGGCACTGCCTGCGGCGCCCAAAAACTGGATATCCGCACTGGGCCACTCTTTGTTGAATTGCTCCAGCGTGTCGACCACGCGGGTCAGTGTCGCCGCCTTGTGGTCCGAGAGGTATATCAGCATGGGCCAGATCGAACAGCCCGGATCCACATAATCCAGGTTCGCCAGTTCTGTCACCGCGTAATTGATGGTGTCCTGGTTACGGAACATTGACTCCCACTTGGGGAATGCCTCATTGAGGCCCATCATCAGCTGGCGGGTCTGCACATTTAACCCGCGCACACCTTCCACGCCTTCATTCTGGAGCATGCGCCATTCCAGCTCATTGGCCAGACTGAGCCCATCATACTCAATGCAGCCATTCTCTTCGGTTTTGACAATCAACGCGACGACGTCGGTACTGACCGAGTAGTTGTTGATCATAAAGGCGACGTCCTGATTGTAGCGGGAGTCTGCACGCAGCTCCGGTGCGCCGGGATCGAGGTCCCCTATTTGCAAATCCTTGCTCACGTACCAGCCACCGACAGCCATCAGTGCACTGATCACGATCGCTGCTATGGCGGGGCCTTTGCGCGTGAAGGACAACAGAAAGCGCCATATCCAATGCATTTCCTCGATACTACTGGCGCTGTGGCTGGCGCGCTCGGCACACTTCCTGCCAACACCGGTATAGGAGAGTGACACCGGGATCAGGATGAGGTTGGTGAAGATCAGCACCAGTACACCGATGCTGGCGGTAATGGCCAGGTCCTGGATCACCTGGATCTGGATGATCATCAGCACAGCGAAACCAAAACCATCGGACAGCAGTGCTGTCAACCCGGCCAGGAAGAGGCGCCGGAACGTGTAGCGTGCCGCAATGTAGCGGTGTGTGCCACGACCGATGTCCTGCATGATGCTGTTTAACTTTTGCGCACCGTGGCTCACGCCGATGGCAAAAATCAAAAAGGGTACAAGAATGGAGAAGGGATCGAGCTCATAGCCCAGGGTCGCCAGAATGCCCATCTGCCAGATTACGGCTACCACGGTGATAAGAATCACCATGACGGTGGATCGTATGCAGCGCGTGTACCAATAGAGCAGCGCTGTCGCTACCACCACGGCCACCGCGAAAAAACCCATCACGACCAGCATGCCGTCGATAAGATCGCCGACCAGTTTCGCAAAACCGATGATATGAATGGATTTGTCCGGATTGTCGGCGGTAAAGCGCTCGCGTATCTCTTCCAGTCTATCGCTGAGCTCGGCGTAGTCCAGGCGCTCACCGGTCTCCGGGTTCTTGTCCAGGAGAGGCACGAGAATGGTCATGGATTTCAGGTCGTTGGCAATCAGGTCGCCGAGGATACCGGCGCGGACCATATTGATCTGGACTTCGCCGATTGACTTTGGTGAGGTGGGGTCATAATCGCCGGGAATCACCGGTCCGCCTTCAAAGCCCTCTTCCGTCACCATGCGCCAACGTGTATTGGGCGTAAACAGCGATTTCATACCGTTGCGATCGACACCTGGGATAAAAAAGATCTCTTCGTTGAGCTTCTCCAGAAACTGGAGATTTTCCGGCGTGAATATCGTGCCTTCCTTGACTGCCGCCACAATGCGCAGGTTATTTCCCAGGCCCTTAAGCGCGTCCTGATTGGCTCGATAGTTGAGCACATACTGATGCGCCTTGGGCAGGGTTTTCTCAAAGCCCGCCTGCAATTGCAATTTGGTCGCCTGATAACCGAGCACCAGGGTTGCCAGCGTACAGAGCAGCAATATCGCCATGCGATTATTGAAAATGAGTCGCTCCAGGAAATTCCCGGACTGCTCATCAAATTGACTGAGATTCGAAATTACCGGCAGATCCGATTGTGTTGCATGAGCCATTGCCCGTTCTCCGATATCTGTTATTGCGGTAACTTGAGTTTACTGATTCCGGTGGGCCCACCCACCAGCAGAGTACCGGGAGGGCCTTCCGCCACAGCGTAGATCCGGCCTTCCTCGGTATACACCTGCCCGTGACCCGTGACTGGAACAGGGGTAAAACTGACCCCATTGTCGGTGCTCATCAGGAGCTCACCGCCGATACCTGCCGCGACCAGGCGGCCGTCCGCCAGGCGGGTCGAATCGACAATCGCGCTGGTAAGCGGTTTGTTCACCGCCGTCCAGGTCGCGCCGTTATCCTGGGAGCGAAACATACGGCCGCGCAGGCCTCCCATGACCACGCTACCGTCGGCCGCATCAATGATGGTAAAGAAACTGCCTTCAAAAGGCACGGTAGTCACCTTTTTGCCGACTTCCTGTTCGATATCGCCCTCCATCAGCAGGCCGGCCTCGCCACTGAGGAAGAATTTGCCCGGTTGCGGCAGGCGCGCGAAATCAAACACATGTTTGAAAGCGTCGTTCTCGACCTTTTCCAACACTGGCAGCCACGTTTGACCGCCATCATTCGTTTCCAGAATCATGCCGTAGGCACCCAGGGCATAGCCGTGCTTTGGATCGGAAAAAGCCACTCTGAAGAGGGGCTTGTCCGCTCCCTGGGATACCGCGAACTCCATTTCTGCAACGAGCAGGGGATACTTTTCATTCTCGGGATTGGCGGCAGCGAGAGCCTGGTAGTACGCCAATCCCTCCGTGCCATAACGCAGGCCGTCATACTGCTTGACCCAGGTTTTGCCGCCATCGCTCGAGTGCAGGATCACGCCCTCATGACCTACCGCCCACCCCAGTTCCGGCGTGGGAAAGGCGATATCAAGGATAGCGCTGCGCACCGGTACCTGCGCCTGCTGCCAGCTTTCGCCGCCGTCATCCGAGTACAAAATATGGCCGTGGTGGCCCGTGGCGAAATAGCGGTCACCAAATTTACTGATGGAGTATATAAGAGACTTTGATGCCAGTTTGCTGGGCACTGCTGGCAGTGTGAGAACATCGTACTTGGGCGCGCTGACGGCTACCCAGGGCATCGCAACCCACGCCAGCGCGCAGGCCAGCACTACTGTTGTTTTTAACTTCATAACACGATTTCCATTACCTGCCACCACTGGGGGACCGCTGTCGACTGCGCGCCGAAGGCACCGACAACCGACAATGCGAACAATTTCCGATTCATAGTGTTATCGCCCTTAACATTATTTTGGCGTTATATTGTAAGTTTAGCTGAACTGTGGTCGCCCGCTGATAATTTGTTATGTGGGCTGCCTCGGCCAGCATATCAGCACAGGGTAGGAGAACAACAGCCGAGTCGCATTGATTCTGGACATGGTTTGGCGCATACGCCAGTCAGGTTACCACCACATGGCGCAGTAATGCACCGTAGCCGCGAAACTGCGGCACCTCGTCCAGCGCGTGGCGGCTGCGCAGGTGTTCTCGCAACTCACGCAACTTGTAGCAGGGCACACTGGCCATGAAGTGGTGCTCCATATGGAAATTTACGCCGCAGGGCGCGAATATCATAAGTTGCCACCAGGGCGCCTCGACGGTGCGGGTGTTCCTGCGCGAATCCGGATCGAACAGATCCGGTACCGCACCATGTTCGGCGATCTGCCGCACGCGGATAATGAACATAAAGACCGTCATATAGGCCACTGCCCACAGCAGGTACGCCCAGCCAATACCGCAGGCGGCGAGGATCAGGAACAATGCCAGCTGCACCAACAGCTGCCGCACAAAAGGCAGCGCGGAGGCGCGTTTTTCGCCCGACATCACGCCGGAGGCCCCGCGGAAGATATAAGACATCAACTTGAATCCGGTCTGGCCGGTGAGGTCGCGGATAGCTTTGCGCCGAAAGCTCGCCAGCGACACCGGATAGGCCTGGTAATTCGGCAGGTCGGGGTCCTCGCGGACTGCCGGCCTTGCGGTGATGCTCCAGGTGACCCCGCGCGTAGGAGGGCTGGTCGTTCATCACCGGGAGCGCACACAGCCATTGGCCGACCACGTCATTGAGGCGCGCAGAGCGAAACAGGGTGTGATGACCGCAATCGTGCATTAACACGGACAGCCCCAACTGCCTGCCCGCCAGCAGGATCACGGCGCACAGGAACGTCAGTGGATTGGGCCAGACGGCCACGGTTGCAAAGATGGCCGCGATAGCCAACCAGTTACCCAGTACCAGGCGCCAGGCCTGCCAGTCGCTCTTGGCGGTGAAGTACGCCACCTCTTCACGGGACAAATAATCACTTACCTTCATCAGACCCTCCTGACCGGAGCCGTTCCGGTCGCATCGTGCCCACAGCATCAGGTCATATACTGAAATACCATCTGCTCAGCCTATTATAGTCACACACTGTGGAATATAGTTATTGGTATCCTTTAACAGAACGTGCATTCCCTGCCCCTGACCAAACCACGACCATCCCGGTATGTGGCAAACTGGCCAAGGGCAGCAAGGTTTACAGGAGAATAATGATGGGCATGCTGGAAAACAAGGTGGGGATTGTCACGGGGGCGGGTCAGGGCATAGGACGCGCCATCGCACTGTCCTACGCCCGCGAGGGCGCCCTGGTCGTCGTTGCCGACTTCAACAAGGAAACGGGCAGTGAAACCGCAGAGCTGATTGAGGCAGCCGGAGGTGCCGCCACCTTCGTGCACGGCGATGTCAGCCGGGAAGAGTCTGTGAGAGACATGGTCGAATCGGCAGTAGCCGCGTATGGCCGCCTGGATATCGCCTGTAACAGCGCGGCGTTGAGTCGCGGCGCCGGGCCCATTCACGAATACGCGCGCGAGGTCTTCGACCAGACCCTGGCGATGTGTCTGACCAATACCTGGCTGTGTATGAAGTATGAGATCGCCGCCATGCTGAAATGCGGGCGTGGCGCCATCGTCAATATCTCCTCCAATGCATCGCTGCGAGGCCAGCCCTTCAATACCGCATACGCCGTGGCCAAGGGCGGAGTCAATATCCTCACCATGAGTGCGGCTGCCGAGTACGGCGCCAGGGGAATTCGTATCAATGCGGTATCGCCTGGCGTTATTCGCACGCCGGGCGTGGAGAACTATTTTGCCGAGCAACCCGAAATTGCCGAGGGCCTGAAAAAGGCGGCAGTCATGCAACGCCTGGGAGAGCCAAACGAGATCGCCGAGGCAGTCACCTTTCTGTCCAGTGACCGGGCCTCCTTTATCACTGGCCAGGTACTCTCGGTTGACGGTGGAGCCGCGGTGCGCTGAACCTTGATCGTTCCTGGGACAAAGTAACAACGGCGCAGTTACAACACTGCGCAGCGGCCTGTAGAATGCCTGCATGAATTCCATCGCCTCGAATAAAGTGGCCGGCCTCTCAGTGGTTCAGCTGCATCTTATCTTTTTCAGCGCGTCTATTGTCCTGACGGGACTTTTGTATCTGAACGGTGGCGCCACTAACCCTTTTGTATCGCTTTATCTCGTACCTATAGCTATCTCGGCGGCGACGTTATCCATTCGTTTCACTGTGGCATTGGCGGCTTTTTGTTTGCTGGCCTATTCTGCTGCTGATGTTCTATTACCAGCCATTGCAACTCCTCTCGCCGAGCCACGAGATGGTCTTGAACAGTGAACAACACAGCTTGCACATGACACCTGGCAACAATGTAAACTGGCATGTAGTGGGTATGTGGTTGAATTTTGTACTAAGCACACTTTTGATCAGCTATTTTGTCCTGCGTATGGCCAGGGCTTTGCGCACCCAGGACGCCGAGCTGTCCGCCATTCGTGAAAAACAGCTGCGGGACGAACAGTTACTGGGCATTGCCACACTGGCGGCAGGCACGCTGCATGAACTGGGTACTCCGCTAGCGACAATGACCTTGCTCACCGAGGATTTAACCAGCAACGCGGCAGGAAACCCTGCAATCGCTGCCGATGCAAAACTCCTGGCGGAACAGTTGGCGCGATGCAGGACGATCGTGCACAGCCTGGCGCGTGCGGCCGAACAGCCCTCGGACCAATTGCAGCGAGTCCCGATTGCAAGCTACCTGAATAAGGTCCTGGCAGATTGGCATTTGCTGAAGCCGGCCATTCCTGTGCAAAAGCAGTTCGAACACGCTCGCGCTTTTATTCGCGTCGACAGTACATTTGAACAGGCCCTTATTAATTTATTGAACAACGCGGCGGAGGCCAGCCCGAACGGAATAGATATCTCTATCGTGGAAGCTGCAAAGAAGGATACCGTCACCATCTCCATTCTCGACCATGGGACTGGCATCAGTCTTGATAGCTGCATCGATTGGTAAACCTTTTGCATCGACCCGCGGTCCCGGGTCGCGGTCTGGGACTTTTTCTCTCCAATGCCACTATCGAGCGACTTGGCGGCAAGGTGATGTTGCAATCCCATTCCGGCGGTGGAACTCTCACCACAGTCACGCTACCGCTTGCATGACCAGGCAATTTCTCATTATTGATGATGACGAAACGTTTGCGAGTGTGTTGGCGCGCTCAATCAGCAGGAAGGGCTATCAAGCTCATATTGCCAACGACAGTGTCACAGCGCTGGCACTGCTACGCGATCAAAAGCCGGATATCGCCATTACCCATGTCGTTCTGGATCTGAAACTGTCTGAAACAACCGGCTTACAGTTATTGCCTCAGCTGTTGTCGATACAACCGGATTTGCAAGTGGTGGTATTGACCGGTTATGCGAGTGTGGCGACCACCGTTGATGCAATCAAACAGGGCGCGTCGAATTATCTGTCCAAGCCGGCAACTGTAGAGGAGATTCTTGCTGCGTTCGACAGTGATAGTAACCGAAGAAAGCGCTGCCAGCAGCGCCCACGAGAGCATCGAAGACGGCCCGTTGAGCGTGCAGCGTGTGGAATGGGAATACATTCAACGGCAACTTGTTGCAAACAATAACAATGTAGCGGCGACAGCGCGTGCATTGGGCATGCATCGAAGAACCTTGCAGCGCAAATTGCAAAAACGTCCGGGAAAATATTGAATTTGGATCTACGTCAGCGGATCAGGGGAACAGGGTCACGAACAGGTACACGGCGAACAGCAGCATGAGTACCAGGCCCTGCAGGATGTTGGTGCGACCCTTGATGAGCGAAAGGATCAACACGAAGAGCGACAACAGGAAAATCACCATACTCGGCGCGTCGATGCCCATGGCCAGCGGCATTCCCGTGACCAGTGCAACCAAAACCACCGCAGGAATGGTGAGGCTGACGCTGGCCAGGGCGGAACCGAGCGACAGGTTCAGGCTGCGCTGCAACTGGTTCGCCCCTGCCGCGCGCACCGCACTGATGCCTTCGGGTAGCAGCACGACGCAAGCAATGATAATCCCCGACAAGGCCACAGGTGCGCCGATGGCATCAATGAAAGCGTCCAGTTCAGGAGCCATGCTCTCCGCCAGCAACACCACAGCGCCCAGGTGAACCGGCAGCAGCACTGCGCTTAAGGTGGTCGAGCGTCGTGATGGCTGCACGACAGTTTCGCCCACCTAGGCCTCCACAAAATGGTCTTTGTGCCGGAAATTCTGCACGAACAGCAGGCTCCCATACAAAGCCACTGTGATCACCGCCACAAACAGCAGTTCACGCTCGGAGTAGTAGGGACCCGGGGCGCCGTTGGTGAAATCCGGCAATACCAGGGCCAGCACAGAGATCGCCACCAGCACCGTGAGCTGCGCAAGGACACCCTGTGTGCTGAATTCCTGTTCCCGGAATTTCAGTCCTCCGATAAACAAGGTGAGCCCGTCATGCCGGTCAGAATAATCATGATAGCCGCGAACACCGTGTTACGCGCCAGTACCTCAGCTCCTTCGCCAATGGTCAGCATCAGGGAGACGATGATGGATACTTCGATTACAGTGACGGACAGTGCCAGCAGGAGCGCCCCGAAGGGTTCACCGACGCGTGCGGCGAGCACCTCCGCATGATGTACTGCGCCGAGCACCATTACTACCAACGCCGCCATCGCCAAAGGTAGGTCCCAGATAGTGTGCAACGTGTGATGCACACCCAAGACGAGCCAGGCCAGTACGGGCCACAGCAGGGCCCTGGGAAGGGAAGGCTCCCGACTCACGTCTGATTGCATAGGTCTTCCAGGAAATTAGCGCAACAGTTGCGGGGCCAGATGCTCGATCTGCCGCCGTATACCCGCGCGCCAGTCCACCCGGGTCTCGCCGATCAGGCTGTGCATCTTCTGCGTATCGATACACAGACTGCCGAAGGCCTTGGGGTTATCCTTGAAGATGGGTGTAAACCCCGTCAGTTCGCCGATGTAGGCACACCATTCTTCAATACTCACTTTTTGCGAGCCGCCAAAGTTGGTTGTCGTCACCTCCGGGGTGGCAGCTGCGAGCAGATAGGGAATTTTTTCAATGTAATCGTCGGCATGCAGCGGATTGTAGTAGTTGGGTTTGTCCGGATGCAGATCGATGGGAATACCCTGCTGCATCATCAGCAGATGGAAATACATCCAGCCGCCATTGTCGCCATAGGGCACGCTCAGTCGGGCAATAGTGGTGGGAATTTTCTGCTGGTGAGCAACAAAGCGGCACACTGTCTCAGCGGCGATTTTCGAAATGCTGTACGTGGGAAACATGACACGGTGGTTGTCCCCCAGCGGTGCATTTTCCGCGCGGGGCTCCTGGCCGACATACTCGTAGACGGCAGTGGATGAGAAATGGAGGAAGGCTTTTACGTTGCGGCAGCGGGTCATCAGGTTGCCCACGCCCTCGGCATTGGCGGCGAGGTCGTAATCGAAGTCGCCGCTTTTCACCACGGCGAAGTTCAATACATACTCAAAGTCCTCGGGCACGATAGCCAGGCTGCCGGCGTCGGCCAGATCCGCCTGTAGCACCGTTGCTCCCATGCTTTCCATCAGGTCACGATCTTCAGCTTTGCGAAAACGCGCCAGCACGGAGACGTCGGCGATCCTGGCAAAATGTTCCACCACTGGCAGCGCCACCTGACCAGTGGGGCCGGTAATCAGGATTTTTTTGCCGACAAGATCGACGGGGGTTACAGGCATGGGACCGCTCCTAAAGTTGCATGTGTTAGTGTATCAGGCGTGCGCGCGCGGGTAGCTGCTATAGCCGTCAGCGCCCGGGGTATACAGGGTGGACAGGTCGAATGCCGACAGCGCCAAGCCGCCCCGCCAGCGCTCCACCAGATCCGGATTCGCGATAAAATTTCGACCAAAAGATACTGCCGCGAGTTCTCCAGCGGCGACCGCGCCCTGGGCTTCCTCAAAGGTAAAGCTCTCGTTGCCGATCATGCGATCACCGAAATAGCGCCGTCCCAATTCGATATTGTCCACGCGGCCCTGCGGATAGCGCATGGCATGCAGGTAAGCGAGTTCCAGTGCACTGGCTTCACGCAGCAGATGCTCGAAGGTCTGTTGCGGATCGTCGTCGTGCATATCATTGAAGGGGTTGTCCGGACAGATGCGCATGCCGACACGTCCAGCGCCATCAACACTCGCCATAGCCGCTAGCACTTCCAGCACAAAACGAGCCCTGTTCGCCACACTACCGCCGTAGTCGTCGCTGCGCTTGTTGGTCCCGCTGCACAGGAACTGGGCCGGCAGATAACCGCTGGTACAGTGCAACTCGACGCCATCGAAGCCGGCGACAAACGCATTTTCCGTAGCCTGGCGGTATTCTGCTACCACCGTCGCGATGTCTGTCAGCGCCAGGACGTGGGGTTCATCGAAAGGCTGCATGCCCTGTTGATCCGTGTAAATCTCACCGCGGGCTCGAATCGCCGAAGGCGCAACCGTTTTACTACCGACAGGTTTGTTCAGGGCATTGGCCACCCTGCCCACATGCATGATCTGCGCAACCATACAACCGCCTTCGTTGTGCACCGCGTGGTTTATAGCACGCCAGGCGTCGATCTGCGCCCGATTGTAAATACCCGGTGTGCGACAGTAGCCAAGTCCGTCGGCACTGGGGGCGATACCTTCAGAGATTATCATTCCGGCGCTGGCGCGCTGGCGGTAGTAATCCGCCATGATAGCGGTGGGCAAGCCGTCGGCGCCGGCACGACTGCGCGTCATGGGTGCCATTACAATACGGTTGCGCAACTCCAGTGTGCCGAGTTTCAGTGGTGTGAATAAATCCATAGCCGTTACCTAACGCACACGTATTTTGGGGTCAGCCGCGCCGCGTCGCATGCTGGTGAGAAACTGCTCCAGCGGTGCCGGCGGGGCCACCTGCGGCTCGCTGCTGTCCGGCGGATTGGCCCAGAAGGTTGTCCAGCTGGGCCACAATTCATGGTAGGCGCCTTCATAGGCCTCGCGGTCCGGCCAGCGCATCTTGTTAGCACCGACGGGCGGCTGGTTGATGTCCGTGGCATACCAGTAGCACGGCAAGCGGCGACAGAAATACCAGCGGCCGCCCTGGCGTTCGTAATTATCCCAGTACAGCATTTGCATGATCACCCATTCGCTGCGGCCATCGGAACAGGGCGTCTCGTGCTCATTCTTGGAATACACCACACCGTGGGCGTGGTCAGCATCATCGAACTCAATGATGTGGTTGCCGATATGGTGCGAGGTGCCGGTGAACTGCAGGCGCAGGGTATCGTCCAGCCACCGTTTCAGGTGAGCACGCCCGACCTTGTCGCGGCTGACCCGGATATCGGGCACAAACAGGTTCACATGGGCGTCCAGATCGCGCATATCCAGCGACAGGGCATATTTCGCGGCGAGCTGGCGGATTTCATCCAGGGACTCCAGTCGATCAATACGCGCCAGCAGAGTCTGCTCAGTCATGGTTCATTTCCACATTAAGCCCGTCCAATGATCATCGCCCCCGTGGGTACGCCCACCCCGCTGCTCACCAACACATGCTCCACAGTCTTGTGTGGCTGGCTGGTGGATTCTCCGCGAATCAGGCGCACACCCTCAGCGATATTGTTCATGCCGTGAATATAGCCCTCGGAAATCAGGCCGCCGTGCGTGTTGTTGGGCAGGCGACCGTCGATATCCAGAGCCCCTTCGCGCACCAGGTGCTTGCCCTCCCCGCGCGCGCAGAAACCAAAGCTCTCCAGTTGCATAATGATTTCGGACGTGAAGGCATCGTAGAGACACGCTGCGTCAATGTCCTGTGGTCCGAGCCCGGCCATCGCATAGACGCGGCGCGCCGCCATCTCCATTTCCGGCAGGGAGTCCAGTCCATCGCGATAGAAGCTGGTCATCTGCTCCTGTCCGCGGGTGGAGGCCTGCGTCACACCGCGAATGATCGCCGGTTTTTGTTTAAGGTCACGCGCGCGCTCGGCGCTGGTCAGCAGGATGGCACAACCGCCGTCAGTCTCCTGGCAAAAATCATACAGGCACAGGGGCTCGGCGATCCACTTCGATGCCAGGTAGTCCTCCATGGTGAGCGGCTTGCCGTAGCCATAGGCGCGCGGATTGCGCAGCGCGTGGTTGCGCTGGGAGATGGCAACGCGCCCCAGATCCTCGCGGGTCACACCGTATGTATGCATATACTTGTTGGCGATCATGGCAATCCATGATCCGGGAATCAACATGCCGTAGGGCATGTACCACGACCAGTGAATAAGATCGCTGCTGCTGATGTCGCCGGATACACCCTGCCCCATGCGCTTGCCGGAGCGTCCATTCATGGCGCGATAACAGACCACCGTAGTGGCCTGTCCCGTGGCGATCGCCATAGCCGCCTGTGCGATTGTACCCACTGCGGCGCCGCCACCGTAGTTAATGCGGCTGAAAAAGGACAGGTCACCGGCGCCCACGCGCCCGCGCCACTTCGATCTCGTCGGTGGAGTCCATGGTGTAGGTCACCAGCCCATCGATCGCTGCCAGGATCCACCCCCGCATCGTCGCAGGCGGCCTTGATGCACTGCGCCGCCAGGGACAATTCAGACACTCCGGAGTGCCGCGAAAACCCGGTCAGGCCAATCCCGGCGATCGCTGTTTCATTCCTCAACGATATCGGCATCAGGCACTCCCGGCCAGTTTGAACACCGGCAGGGCGAACCCATCCGGGTCGCGCTGGATCAGCATTTCAACCGGCAGGCCGAAGTCCACGTCCTGCGGCGCGCAGCCGACCAGTTGCGAGGTCAGGCGGGTGCCCTCCTGCCAGGTCCACCAGCACAATAATCAGCGGGTAGTCGTAGCCGGGAAATTGCGGGTGGTGCAGCACCGTGTAACTGCAGATGCTGCCCTTGCCGGATGACTCCACCGCATCCCAGTCGAGCGAGTGGCAATCTCCGCACATGGGCCGCGGAGGATGGCGCAGTGTGCGGCAACCCAGGCAGCGCTGGATGCCCAACTTGCCCTTTTCCGCCATCTGCCACCACCAGGCGTTATCCAGTCCCATCGGCGGTTTTATGCGGGTGGTCACAGCCTAGACCTCCAGTGCGCGAAAACCCAGCCTGTCGTCCTGCGCGAGCAGGCGACCCAGCTGTTCCAGCTGTTGGCCGGCATTGCCTAGCGAGTAACTGATCTGCTTGGCCATGAGGAAGAAGCGGTGGATGGGGTACTCGACATCAGCACCGATACCCCCGTGTAAATGCTGTGACGAAGAGACCACGCGGTGCGCCGCGTCGCAGGCCCACCACTTGGCAGCGCGAACTTCGGCCCGCGCATCCAGACCTTCGCTCAGGCGCCACAACGCCAGCCAATAGGTGGAGCGAATGCCCTCGACATCAATGTAGCTGTCCGCCATGCGCATGGCCAGGGCCTGGAAAGTGCCCAGCGCAACCCCGAACTGCTTGCGCTCACCCAGAAAGGCAGCTGTGCGCTTCATGGCCTCTTCGGTGACACCGACCTGCAGCGCGCAGTGGCCGATATTGGCGCGCTGTTCCAGCCACTCCAGAATCTCTGCGCCCTGGCCGACAGCGCCGAGTACAGCGTTGTCGCCGACGGTGACATTGTCCAGCGTCAGGTTGGCGGCGCGATACGCCGGACAGGCCAATCTCCACGGGCTGCACACTCACTCCCGGCGTGCGGGTGTCGATGATAAAAACGGTTTGTTGTCCGGCGCCATCCTCGGCGGGCACCAGGATAAAATCGGCTACCGCGCCATCGGGAACCACCGCCTTGTCGCCACACAGTACCCAACCTTCCTTCTCCCGCGTTGCCGTCACCGTGGTGACAACAGCGGGATTCATGGCAAGTTCGGCAATGGCGGCACTGAATTTGGCAGCGCCGGAAGCCAGCGCCGGCAGGTAGCGCTGCTGCTGCTCCTGTGACCCGAACGCCACGATAGGCAGGCCGCCCAACACCAGCGAGGCATACAGGGGCACCGGTGCTACGCGGCGACCCTGCTCCTCCAGCACCAGGCACAGTTCAACGAGTCCCAGGCCAGTGCCACCGGCAGATTCAGGAATGGCGACGCCCAGCAAGCCCTGTTCGGCCAGCGTCTGCCACAGGGTCTCGTCGTAGGTCTCGTCGGTGCGCGAGAACGCCAGCAGAAACTCGTCACTCGCACGGTCCGTGAAAATCTGGTAGGCCAGTTCGCGAATCGCTTTCTGGTCGTCGCTAAAATTGAAATCCATGCCTTTCTGCCTCAGTGTGACCTGACCATGGCGGTCAGGTTGCGGGTGTATTTAAGCTGCTTCTCGTCCGGGTGCTGCAGGAACAGCGCCCGGTAAAACATGGTAGTGAGCAATTCGGCGAACTGCTCCACGGAAAGATCAGCGGCGCGCAGGGTCTTGCTGCCGTTGATAAAATATTCGCGTATCAGGCCCTCACCGATGCCGGCCAGCGAGTACACCACCATAAACGCCTGGTGCTTCCTGAAACGCACCTGCGGGAACAGTTTGGGCATCAGGTCCACCAGCCACATCAACTGGTTGCGATAGTTCTCGCGCAGCATGCCGGAGAACACCTCATCCTCATCCGCCAGCTGCAGCAGGCAGCGCATGACGCCCGGACGCCTGGCATAGCTGCGCACAACGACCAGGTTGTGCGCGTAGATGCGCGCGTACCAGTCGCCCCTGGAGCACATTCTTCTCGATCGCCAGCGGATCGTTGCTGGCCATGGCAAAATCGGTCAGCACTTCCAGCGTCAGGGATTTCAGATCCTTGAAGTAGTGGTAAAACAGGCCCTGCGCTACGCCGGCCTCGCCGGTAACATCGGCGATGCGCATTTTGTGGTAACCATCGCGCTCCAGCACAGTCAGCGCGGCCTCTTTCAGGCTGGCACGGGCACGCTCCCCGCGGGCACTCAAGCGCCCCGGAATTCTTCGCTGCTCTGGCAATGGGTGTAGACATGGGACATAAAATAGTTGAATTTGAATTCAAAATCAATATTATGTGTGTCATTAATTCGAAGGAAGCTGGGCCAATGTTCGTCAATTACACCGAGAGCCAGAATGAACTGCGCAGGGAATTTCGCGCCTACTTCAGCAAGCTGATCAAGCCCGAGCACCGGGAGGAACTGCGCAACGCCGAGAGCGGCGATCTGTACAAGACGTTGATCCGGCAACAGGGCAAGGACGGTATGCTGGCCGTGGGCTGGCCTGAGGAATACGGCGGGCGCGGCCTGAGCCAGAGCGAGCAACTAATCCGCTATGAGGAGGCGCTGCTGGCTGGCGCTCCCACACCCTTTGTGACACTGAACACCGTCGGCCCGGCGATCATGAGCAAGGGCACCGACGAGCAGAAAAAGCGGTTTCTTCCGGGCATTGCGGGCGGCGAACTGCACTTCGCCATCGGCTATACCGAGCCCGGTGCCGGCACCGATCTGGCCGCCCTGACGACATCCGCTGTCAAACAGGGCGATCACTATGTGGTCAATGGCAACAAGGTCTTTACCAGCGGCGCCGAGGGCGCCGACTATGTCTGGCTGGCGGTGCGCACCGACCCGCAGGCGCCCAAACACAAGGGCATTTCCATTCTGGTGGCAGACACCAAAGACCCCGGATTTTCCTACGGCCCGATTCACACCATGGGCGGCGTGCGCACCAATGTCACCTATTACACTGACGTCAAAGTGCCTGCCGACATGATTATCGGCGCGGAAAACGGCGGCTGGCGCCTGATCACCGAGCAGCTCAACCACGAACGCGTGGGTCTGGCGGCCTGGGGTATACAGGGTTGGAAAGTATTCCGCGCCGCGCTGGACTGGGCACGCAATACCAGCAATGCCCAGGGCCAGCGCGTGATCGACGACCCGCGCGCCCAGCGCAACCTGGCGGAGGTCTATGCCCATCTGGAGGCCATACGCGTGATGAATGCGCGGATGGCCTGGCAACTGGACCAGCAGGAGATGAATCCGGTGTTTCCGTCGGCGATCAAGGTGTACTCCACAGAAATCATGCTGGAAATCTGTCGCTTGCTGATGGACGTGGTGGGCCCCCATGCGCTGATCGCCGCCGGCAGCGAGGGCGCCGTGCTGCACGGCGACCTGGAACACGAGTACCGCCGCGCCACCATCAATACGTTTGGCGGTGGCGTGGTGGAAGTACTGCGTGGCCTCGTGGCCACTCACGGACTGGGCATGCCCACGCACCGTTAATTGTATTGTATTAAGTGATACCCCATTAGCAGGAGGAGCTTGCCCTGATGACCGCTGCAGACCTTAAGGCCTTTGAAAATGAGATCTACGCCTTCGTGGGCCGTGAAGTGTGCCCACCCACGCCGGCCAGGGATGATGTGAATGTTGCCATGATCCGCCAGTGGACCGAGATTATCGGCGACACCAATCCGGCCTACACCGATGCGCAATGGGCAGCCCACAGCGCGCGCGGCAAAACCATCGCGCCACCGGCCATGATGTATGTGTGGGGCCAGGAAGGCTTCGCCGTCACTACCGGTCGCCCGGCAGATGCGCAGGCCGACCTGGTCAGCCTGTTCAATAAACACGGCTACACCGGAGTGCTGGGCACCAACGTCAAACAGGAGTACTTCCAGGAAGTCAGCCCCGGGGATAACGTGGTCATGGCCATGGTCATCGACAATATCTCCGAGCGCAAAACCACGGGCCGCGGCCCCGGCTATTTTTTTGAAACCCTGGCCACCTTTACCAACCAGCATGGCGAGAAGATCGGCACACAACGCTTCAAGGTATTGAAGTTCATCCCGCAGGAGCAGCCCGCTGCGGCCGCCAGCGCGGATACGCTGCAAGTGCCGACACGCATCGCCTCCCCCCGCGGCCACGACAACAAGTGGTGGTGGGACGCCTGCGACGCGGGCAAGGTGCTGATCCAGCGCTGCAAGAGCTGCCAGACACTGCGCCACCCGCCGCGCCCCATGTGCGGCCAGTGCCAGTCCATGGAGTGGGATTCGATCGAATCCACCCTCGACGGCGAGGTACTGTCCTATACCGCGCTGCGCCACCCGAAAATACCCGGCTACCCCACCGATCCGATTTGCGCGGTCATCAAGCTCAGCGAGGGCACCAATATCGTGTCAAACGTGGTGGGCTGCGAATTCGCCGATTTACACATCGGCATGCAGGTCAAAGGTAAAGTCGAACAGGTGGATGACAAGACCACCCTGCCCCAGTTCTACCCGGCGTAACAAGGAACCAGACCATGAGCGATTACAAAACACTGAGCCTCGCCGAGGTGAAGGTCGGCGACAAACTGGACACTGTCGCTATCGACATCACCACCGGACTGGTGGTCTGCGGCGCGCTCGCCACCCGGGATTTTGAACCCGTACACCACAACAAGGCAGCAGCACAGGCGGTCGGCCTGCCCGATGTGTTCATGAACATCCTGACCAGCCAGGGTCTCATGACCCGTTTCGCCACCGACTGGTCCGGGCCAGAGGCAGTCGTGAAATCCATCGACCTGAGACTCGGGGCACCGAATATCCCGGGCATGGTCATGACGCATGACGGGCGAGGTCAGCGCGGTCAACACCGATACCGGTCTGGTAGATATCGCGGTTAATGGTGAAAACAACATCTGGGGCATGCACATGCAGGGCACCGTACAACTGACACTACCCAAGGAGGCGTGACCTGTGGTTGCCAATGTAAAAGACAAAGCCGTTATCGTCGGCGTCGCCAATACCAGGTTCACCAAGGATTCTGGCGTATCGGAATTGTACCTCGCGGCGCAGGCGGTTAAAGGCGCGCTGGATGACGCGGGCCTCAAACCCACGGATATCGACGGCTTCGCCACCTTCACCATGGATAGCAACGATGAGATCGAAGTCGCCCGCGCCGTGGGTTGTGGCGACCTCACCTTCTGGGGACGCTCCCACTACGGTGGCGGCGCCGCCACCGGGGCCCTGCACCAGGCCGTGATGGCAGTATCCACTGGCATGGCCGAATGTGTGGCCGTGTATCGCGCGCTTAATGGTCGCTCCGGCCACCGCTTTTCCGACGGCGTGTCGGGGAGCATCATGACTGCTGACGCCATTCACTGGGGCTGGTACATGCCCTACGGCCTGCTGACCCCGGCCAGTTGGGTCGCCATGTTCACCCAGCGCTGGATGCATCTCACCGGAGTCAGCAAGGATGCGTTGTTCGAGGTCGCCCACGCCACACGCGAGTACGCGGTGAACAATCCCAATGCGTTCTTCTACCAGCGCTCTTTCGACCGGGAAGAGTACGACAACGCGCGCATGATCGCCGATCCGCTGCAACTGTTCGACTGCTGCCAGGAAAGCGACGGCGCCTCCTGTGTGATTGTCACCACTCCGGAACGGGCCCGCGACCTGAAGCAACCGGGCGTCGCCGTGCGCGGCGTCGCCCAGGCGGCAGGCAAAGAGCAGGAACAGATGACCTCATTCTACCGCGAGGAATTTGCCGCCATTCCCGAGATGGAGATCGCCGCGAAAAACTGTTACGAGATGAGTGGACTCACGCCGGACGACATCGATGCGGCGGTCATCTACGACGCCTTCTCACCGATTGTCCTGTGGCAGATGGAGGCCTGGAATTTCTGCGGCTTCGGCGAATCCGGTGACTTCGTCCTCGACGGCGCCATGCGCCCGGACGGTCGCCTGCCCACCAATACCCACGGTGGGCAGCTCAGTGAAGCCTACATTCACGGCGTGAACGGCATCGTAGAAGCGACTCGCCTGGTACGGGGCACCTCGCTGAACCAGCCTGCGAAGACCGTAAATCACGCGCTGGTAACTTCCGGTGTGGGTATTCCGACTGGTGGGGCTATTCTGGGGAAGATGAACTGATACTGGTCCTTGCGGTGGTGGGTATGCGTGTGCCGCTTTGCCGTAGCTGCTTTGCCAGGCGTCCCTGTGGCAGACAAGCCTGGTCGCTCAAAAACAGAGGGCATTCGCTCTCCAGGCTTGTCTGCCACAGGGACTCGGATTGCTGTACGAGCTAAACATCGCCAGAGATGAGGAAGAGGAATAGGACGATACAAGGCAGCCGATCCCGGGCGTGCCTGGCGGTGAATGCCTTTTGTGTTTGAACAAGCCAGGCACGCCCGGGATCGGCTGCCGGTGATGTGTCGCTCAGGTCAGAAGATCTATCTTACAACTTGTCGAAGTTTGGAAAATGGCATTAACATACACCGCAAGAAATGATAACGAAAAAAACCCAGTCAGGAGAAACCCGTTGAACTACTCCATCAGCCGCACTTTACCCGCACTTGCAATACTGCTTTGTACTCTCCTGGCCGCCTGCAGCGACAGCAATAACAATGATAACAACGACCAGGCATCGACGCTGGGCGTACCTGGAGCGAACAATCCCAGTACCGTTGCAGTACCGGCGCTGTTAGCAGAAGGCCCTATCGAAGGCGAACCTATTCTCGTCAGCACGTTTATTAACCTTGGGGCCCTGGGCTATGAGCAGGCGGAGTACCTGGTTTCCGGCACCGCCAACGCCTACACCAATGTCAACGAACTGGGTTCCGACGGTAAGTGGCAAGTAGCAAGCGAGCGAACAGGCCGACTACAAAACCCGCATTGTCGTGATCCGACCCAGTGATCCAGCAGATTTTAACGGCACCGTAATGGTCGAGTGGCTGAACGTCAGCGCCGGTTTTGATTCACCGACCCGACTGGCTGTATGACGCACACTGAACTCATGCGCAGCGGCTTTGCCTGGGTCGGAGTCTCCGCCCAGAAGGTTGGTGTTGATGCCCTCCTCGATGGCAGTGCTGCGACATTAACCCCCTGTGCCTCAATGATGATCGCTACGACAGCCTCGGCCTCAATCACCCGGGTGATAATTATTCCTACGACATTTTCTCACAGGTGGCCCAGGCTATCCGGGCGCCGGGCGAGCGTTTCGCCGTTGGGAAATCTGCAAGCGCAGCGCCTGATCGCTGCCGGTGAATCACAGTCCGCCGGGCGCATGATGACCTATGTAAACGCCTTTGCGCCGCTGCATGCACTCTTTGATGGCTATTTTATCCATAGCCGCACCAGCGGCAGTGCTCCACTGCAGGGCGATCTTCTGCGAATGCCACGATCCCGACCCCCGCGGTGGTCCGCGTCAGGGACGACCTGGGCACCCCGTGCTGATGCTGCAAACCGAAACTGATCTTTTCATACTGGGCTCCTATGCCAGCAACCAGGACGACAGCGCCCGTTTTCGCCTGTGGGAAATCGCTGGCACCGCCCATGCCGATCTCTACACCTTTCTTGATAACCGCTTTGATACCGGCACCAATCCAGCAGATTGCCGCGATAGTTGAAAACGACAAGCCGGTCCCGGGCATTATTGAGTGCACCATACCCGTGAATGCCGGGCCCCAGCATTTCGTCGCCAATGCCGCGGTGCACGCGCTGAATGCATGGATTGTCGATGGCACAGAACCGCCAAAGGCGGAGCGACTTGCGGTCGCAGGAGACCCTGCCGCGTTTGTGCGTGATAATCTGGGCAACGTCAAAGGTGGAATTCGCACGCCTTATGTTGATGCGCCCATCGCCGTTCTGGAAGGTGAGGGCCAACCACAACCGGACCTCTCTGAAATCGATGAGAGTCAATAACTCGACAACATTGATTTTTGTTTCTTGTCCGGCACCACCAAGCTGTTTGACGCGGCCACGCTGCGGATCATTGTATGCGGACAATGCTGCCTATATAGATGCCGTCAATAAGGCAACCGAAGACGCAGTGAACAAGGGCTTTTTGCTCCCTGCGGACGCCGACCTGATCAAGGACTACGCGGCAGGCTCAGACATCTTTGCGCCCTGACAGTGGGCGCATTCTAGATAAATGTCTGCTGGTAAAAGCCGCCATGGAAGCCAAAGGGTACATGGTGGTCCAGCGGGATCACCGCCAGCTCCTTCTGCATATCCGTGGCATCGAGAATCACCACTTCACTTTTCCTGCGCGCATGGTTGTAGACGATGGAGATGAGGTAGCCCTCGTCCTCTCGGCCACTTTCCCCACAGCGGGAAGAAATTGGGTTCTGAGGTAAAGCGCCCCGCGCCAAAATCGTGCAGCTTTAATTCCCCGGTCTGGTGGTCGATCTTCTGATAGGCGTTGAATCCGTAGGGTGTGCCGTTTTCCAGAATCGTGGCCAGCCAGGTATAGCGATTTTCACGCCCTGTGTAGTGTGGATTCCAGGCGGGAAACTCGCCCGCTATAGAACCAGGCACTAACGCTCTGGATGCGTCCCCGGTAGCCAGGTTGAGGGTGAAGCGATTGAACGTGGCGCCATTGGCGAGAAACTGGAAATCATCCCCCCGCGCCATAAACACATCCGCCAGACCGCCCATGATGTCCATATCCTTGACGCACAACACATCGACAGCAATCTCATCGCCGCGCTCGTGCGCATTGCCGATATGAAAGCCGAAAAAGCTGTCGAACTCATACTCCCTGACCAGCTTTGCCGTTGCCAGTTCCAGCACCAGCACTTTCGTTTTTGCCGTTTGATCAAACTCGATGGACTCAAAAATGCTGTTGAAGCCGAACAGGAATTTGAACGGTGTGCGCATGAACGCCGGACACAAGACGAACACTGCATGCTTGTCCGTGATGGCAAAATCATGGCACATGGAATAATCGCCGACGTACTGCGATACGTTGGAAACCAGCGTTCCGTTGCTATCAATCGTGTAAAAATGCAGTTTCGGCTTGGGCACGCCGAATACGCCGAAGTTATAGAGGGTTCCGGTGCGCGGGTCGAGTCGGGGGTGGGCGCTGAAGGGCTGGCTCGCAGACAAGCCGCCGTCGTAGGTGTACTCGCCCACCGTTTCCAGCGTGGCGGGATCCAGCTCAAACGGTTTGCCGCCCTCCCATAACGCCAGCAGTTTACCGCCGTGCAATATGACGCTGGTGTTGGCGGCATTGCCGGGCGCCCTGAACATGTTGCGCAGAAAACCGCCCGGAATCTGCGTGCCCACGCCGCGGTACAGGATTTTCTGGGCTGCGGTCTCGTTCACGTATTTGGGCGTACGCACATAGCGATTCTTGTAATGTACGCGACCACCCTTGATGGTCACCGCACTGATCATGCCGTCGCCATCAAACCAGTGGCCGTATTGCTGCTCGCCGATTTTGTTGCGTCCGGGACAGTTGAGAAACAAGGTGCCCTCCAGTCCCGCTGGTATTTCCCCCACGACCTGTTCGGGACTTATCCAGTACGACGCTTCGTCAAACAGGGTTTCGTAACCCTGCAATTCACAGCCGGGATGTATGCGGGGTTTATGGGGTAGTTCGAGCTTGAGTGCGACGGTCATGGGGCATCCTCCCTATTTGGTGCAAATTGTTGCTGACAGCCTGCGTTCTTATTATGGATGACGTTACTCTGTTGGGCGGCGCACTTCAATATGTGTTGCCTGGCGAGCCACAGTATGTTCCATTGGCGAGCCGTCCCTGTGGGGTATACGCCTGATCGCTCAAGGACAGAGGGCATTCGCGCTCAGGCGTATACCCCACAGGGACTCGATTCGGGGAGTAATCCCCTATCGCGTTACACAGAAATAGCAAGTGAAGTGGCACCGCACCAGGCAGGTGGTCCCGGGCTTGCCCTGCGGTGAATGCCCTCTGTGTTTGAACAAGCAGGGCAAGCCCGGGACTGCCTGCCGGCAATCGAAGCCCCCCAATCACAGAACACCCGCCACCAATCAGAGCACGGCTTAATCAGCTATACCATGAGCCCTTAACTCCGCCCGCAACGCTGTCTGCATGCAGTGAAAAGCGGCAAAATGGCGCCTCCCAAGTGACACCATCCGTCATTGAATAACAACTCTCGAGGATCAACCATGCGTGAAGCCGTTATCGTAGAAGCAGTCAGGACTCCCATCGCCCGCGGCAAGCCCGGCGTGGGGGATTTGTGTGACTTTCATGCCACGCATCTGCTGGCGCTTTCCTACCGCGAACTCCTCCGGCGCAGCCGGCCTGGAGATCGCGCGACGTCGACTACCTCGCGGCCGGCTGTGTCACCCAGGCCGGCGAACAGGCGGGCAACATCGCGCGCAACGCCTGGCTGACCATCGGCAAGGACTAGACCACCGGCGGCACCACGCTGGACAACCAGTGCGGCTCCGCGCAGACCGCCAACCACATGATCTCCTCCATGATCGCTACCGGTTCGGTCAACATCGGCATCGCCGCCGGCGTGGAAGCCATGAGTCGTGTCGGCCTCGGCGCCAACGTGTACAACGGCCCGGGCTACTTCATTCCCTCCGACTGGCCCTGGGATTCCAGCCCCGACCAGTTCACCAGCGCCCAGCGCATTGCGAAGAAGCGCGGCATCACCCGCGAGATGGTGGACCAACTGGCGTACAACTCGCAATTGCGCGCCAAGCAGGCCTGGGCGGAAGGCCGTTTTGACCGGGAAGTGTTCAGTGTGGAAGCGCCCATCATGGGTGAGGACGGCAAGCCCACCGGTAAAACCCGCACCGTCAACCGCGACCAGGGTTTGCGCGAGACCACGCTGGAAGCATTGGCCCAGCTCAAACCGGTGATGGAGGATACCATCCACACCGCAGGCAACTCGTCGCAGATTTCCGACGGTTCCGCGGCGGTACTGTGGATGACCGCAGACGAGGCCAGGGCCCGCGGCCTCAAACCGCGCGCCCGCATACTCGCGGACTGCGTGGTGGGCACCGATCCTTACTTCCTGCTGGACGGTCCGGTAGATGCCACCGCTGCGCTGTTCAAGAAAACCGGCATGACCATGCAGGATATCGACCTGGTGGAAATCAACGAGGCCTTTGCGGCGGTCGTGCTGTCCTGGGCGCAGGTGTACAAGGCGGACATGAGCAAGGTCAACGTGAACGGCGGCGCCATTGCCCTCGGTCACCCCGTGGGCTCCACCGGCGCGCGCCTGATCACCACGGCGCTGCACGAACTGGAGCGTTCCGACAAAACCACCGCGCTCATCACCATGTGCTGCGGCTCATCGGTCGGCACCGGCACCATCATCGAACGCATCTGATCCACCGGCCCGCCTGCGGGCGGGCCTCTTCATTTCGCACACAAGGAGAATATTCATGGGAGACCTGACAGGCAAAGTTGCCATCATCACCGGCGCGGGTCGCGGCCTCGGACGCGAGGAAGCGATGCAACTCGCACGCCAGGGCGCACGGGTCGTCATTAACGACATCAACCGGCCTGATGCGGCAGCCGCAGCCCACGCCACGGTTGACGACATCAAGAGCTTTGGCGGCGAGGCGCTGGCGGTACTGGGCGATTGTGCCGACAGCAATGACGCGCAAAACCTGTTGCAGGCAACCCTCAAGGCCTACGGCGATCTCAACATCATGGTCAACAACGCGGGCTTCTGCCGCGACAAGACGATTTTCGGCATGAGTGATGATGAGTTTGACTCGGTGGTGCGCGTGCACCTGCGCGGTCACTTCGTCAACATGCGCAACGCCACCGCATACTGGCGCGACAAGGCCAAGGGCGGCGATGCCGTATACGGTCGCCTTATCAGCACGTCCTCGGAGGCCGCTATCTACGGTTCCGCGGGCCAGCCAAACTACGCCTCCGCCAAGGCGGGTATTATCGCCATGAGCATGGGCGCGGCCCAGTTGCTGACCAAGTACGGCATTACCTGCAATGTGATCATGCCACGGGCTCTCACTGACATGACTGCCAGTGGCCAGACGGCGGCGATGTTCCAGGCGCCGGCGGACGGCAGCTTCCACATGTTCGATCCCGCCAATGTCGCGCCGCTGGTGGGCTATTTGTGCTCGCCCGAGGCGGCACGAATCTCCGGCGAAGTACTGGTGGTGTGGGGTAACGAGGTACAAATCCTGCAGCGTCCCACGCTGACCGGGGCCTTCGTCAATCCGCAGGGCGCGAAAAAGTGGGACGTGCAGGACCTGCACACAACGTTGGCTGCGCATTACAACGACAACTACGTCTCTGTGTGGGGCGGCTATTCTGTAGCGCCTGTCTAGGATAGAGGAGACCTTTATGCCTGCAATGAACGGCGCCAACAAGGAATTGGATTTATCTTCACTGACGGGCCACCGCACCGGACCCTACTGCAGTTTCAATGCGGTGAGCCGGGCACAGGTGTGGCAGTGGTGCTCGGCCATGGGTGACCGCAACCCGCTGTACCTGGATGACGACTATCGCAGCCGTGTCGGTTTTGACCGCGTAGTGGCGCCGCCGGCCATGATGCAGATGTGGACCATGCGTGACGTCAACTCCGCAGTACGCACCGGGCACCGCCGACGATGCGGGCCCCAAGGTCTTCGATGCCCTTGCGGAGCATGGCTTTCACCGGCATCGTCGCCGTGAGTTATGACATCAGCTTTCATCACCTGTTGCTGGAGGGCGACCGCGCGCAGCACTATTCCACGATCGCGACTATCAGCCCACTCAAGCAAACCGCGCTGGGCGAAGGTTACTTTGTCACCGATAGAGTCGAATTCCTGGACCAGGACGACGCGCTGTTTGCAGAAGCCCTGATCACGTATTTCGTGTACCGGCCCAAGGCAGCGGATGGCACAGCCACGCAGGCGCGGCAACAAACGCCTGCCCCGCCCACTACACCGTCCAGCGACGCGCAGTGGCGCAGCAATTTCACCGACATCAGCTACGCGTCCTTGCGCGAAGGCCAGGCCCTGCCGGAGCTGGTAATTCCCATCACTCACCTGCTCATCGTCAGCGGGGCGCTGGCGACACAGGATTTCACCGACGTACACCATAACCTGCCCGCGGCCAAAGCCGCCGCGATGCCCGATATCTTCATGAATATTCTCACCAGCAGCGGGCTGTGCGCGCGCTACCTGAGCGACTGGGCCGGCGCGGGCAGTCGGCTGCGGCACCTCCGATTCAAACTGCAGGCACCCAACGTACCGGGTGACACCATGGTCATGCAGGGCCAGGTGGTGAAACTGGAGCATGTCGACAACGAACCGCGGGTGACCGTGGACTTCGCCGGTCGCAACAGCCGTGGCGTCCATGTCTCCGGCACGGCCACACTGGCACTTGCCGGCTAACATCACATACTGCAGCACACGCAGCTTCGACTAGAGGACAGCACCATGGAAGCCAAACGATTTCAGGACAAGGTTGCCATCGTCACCGGCGGCAGTATGGGTATCGGTCGCAGTACGGCGCTGCAACTGGCCGCAGAGGGCGCGCATGTGGTGGCCTGCGCCCGGCGCAAGCCCAAGCTCGATGAACTGGTAGCTGCGATCAAGGCGAGTGGGGGCAGTTGCACCGGCGTGGCTCTGGATGTTGCCGATGTCGCCGGATTTGCGGCACTGATTGCGGACACTGCGGCAAAGCATGGTCGACTGGATGTGCTGGTCAACAATGCCCCCTCGGTGATCGGCGGCATGGTCGTCACGCAAACCATTGAGCAGTGGCGCGCCAACTTCGGCGTATCGGTGGAGAGTGTGTTTATCGGCGTACAGGCCGCCATGAAAGTGATGCAACCACAGGGTTTTGGCTCGATTATCAATGTGTCCTCGGTGAGCAGCCTGCGGGCGGGCATCGCTGCCGGCGCCTACTCGGCCGCCAAGGCTGCGGTAAACCAGTTTACGATGTGCGCGGCGATGGAAGCGGCGCCCTACAATGTGCGGGTCAATGTGGTCGCACCCGGCGCCGTGATGACCCCAGGTCTGGACGCGTCAACGATGAAGAACAAGGCCATGCAGGATGCGATGGCCGGTGCCATTCCCATGCAGCGCATCGGCACCCCGGAAGAAATCGCCGAAGCGATCTGCTTCCTCGCCTCCGATGACGCCTCCTTTATTACCGGCGTGATCCTGCCGGTGGATGGTGGCAAAACACCGCAGATGCATATTCCCGACTTCGACCTGACCGCACTGGATAATCGCAACGTCACCTAGCGCAGCCACAAGTGCTTCTGCGCAAGGCATCGAAAGTTTTCTTCAAGACGTGAATAGACACCTATATAAGGCGTCCCGTAGGCCTATTTGCATTGAACAGCTAATTTCTCAGGGAACTTCTGACGAATATAAGAACTTCGAAATTTGAGAAATGGCGACTCAATGAAACGAAAACTCAGATACCCTATCGGAATCATTGCCAGGAACGCTACTGGTGAGAAGATAAGTGCGACATAGATACTTGATAAGTCCGTTACATAGCGTTCGATAGTTGTCGCCAGAAAATTGAAAAAGAAAAAGTGGAGAAGATATATTGAATATGAATATGTTCCGATCAATGCGATAAAGTTGGACACTCTACCTGGCGCGTGCCGAAAGGAAGTGTCATACCACGCAATGAGTGCCGCATAACAGATACCCTCGACCATGGTCAGGTATATCCATATGGAGGGCGTCGATGAGTTCATATACATTCCGCCCAGTGAATCGAAGTACAGGAAAAAAATGGCAAAACCGAGAAATATTCCAGCAGCCAGCAAATGTCGGTTTTTGAATAACTCTCTGTGCTGAAATGCGGCTATACCGAAAACAAATTGGTCTACACGGCCAACGATCGTACTGTAAGACAAAAATGGAAGCTGTGACGACTCCAAATACACGAACAAGAGATATCGCAGGATGAGCGCTGCCCCGATAAACAAAATAAATGAGTACCTGGATCGATTTGAACAAAAAAGCAGGAGAGGAAGGAGAAGATAAAAGTGAAACTCGACAGTAATCGACCAACCCCCATTGGGCAGAGTGGGCAAAATTAGTCCTTTCGCTATCCTTTCCAGATAATCGACAGTATTTAAATCTTTATAGAAATAATCCCGAATGCCAACAATTGCTATGACGAAGAGCAAAAGTGGCAAAAGACGCAATGCCCTGTTCCAGATAAAGGAAAAATAATTGATATCTTTGCCATCGAGTAATTTGGCGAACAGGTAGCCACTGAGCGTCATGAAAAGAGCTACACCAGTATGTCCTTCGGTCAAAAACGTCAAGGGGAATATGGGAGGCGGCGCGTTTTGCCCTTGGTGAATATCAATAAAATGCCAAGTAAATACCATGAAAGCTGCAAGGGCGCGTACATGATCTAGTCCCAGATAGTATTGACCCATAGATGATTTCAATTGATATCAGCCATGACTTTAGAATCTACTCTAGCGACAGTTGACTTTCTGAATAGCTGTTCGAAATTATCAGGTGCCCTTAGCAGCATCACATCGTCAAATTCCCTTCGCAGGCATTTTGAAACGGTTGAACCCACTGCCACGTATCGGGTTACGGTATGACGAAGGTCTCTCACCGTGGCAGCGCAAACGCCTCGATGGCGCCCCCCTCGGTTATCGACACGTACTGCCGCCCGTCAGAACCCAAAAAGCTTATCGGCTGTGATATCGCGGCGCCTCCCAGGTTGGTGCTCCACAACTCCTCACCAGTCCGCGAGTTGAAGGCACGCAACCGCCCGTCACGCAGCGCGGCGTAGAAGACCAGCCCGCCGGCAGTTGCCGTAGGGCCGGCGTGGCCCCAGGGAAGGCCAGTGTCGCGCTTACCTTCAGGCAAGTCCTCGACAATGCCAACCGGCTTCTGCCAAAGGATCTCTCCGGTATTCGCATCGACAGCGTTCAGTTGCCCCCAAGGTGGTTTCTGGCACGGATAGTCGCCCAGTCCTTCACCGGCCGAGGCCTGAAAATAGTGATGGGGGCCATAGCCGTCGACGCTGGCTATCCAGTAGGGTAGTTTCCAAGGGACTTCTTCGAACTCCGGGTAAGTCACTCCTTTCTTCCTCTGCATGGTCCATCCGACCGAACCCAGGTTTTGGGTGTAGACAAACAAGTACCCACGCTGCTGGTCGGTGGCCATCCCTCCCCACTGGGTGCCACCCGTCGCGCCAGGAAAGATAATAGACGATCGAGGTGGTGAGCCCTCTGTGTGCAGGAGAAAGGGCGTGAACGGGCCTACGTTGTAGAATCCGCCGCTCCTGTCATAAAGTGCTTTGCAGTTGGCAGCATGGGCCGCCGTTGTGTCCTTGGCGGTGACCATGTCCTCAGGACTGAAGCTCATCCGGGCGAGGGGACCCGGTTTCAACGGAAATGGCTGGGTCGGCGCATACCATTCTCCGGGGACGTCCCCCTTGGCGACGGGGCGCTCCTCCACGCCGAAGATCGGCTCGCCAGTACGGCGGTCGAGGATGAACATCCAGCCGCTCTTGGCGATTTGCGCGAGGGCCGGAATCGTTTTCCCGTCCCGTTGGATGTCAATGAGCGCGGGAGCTGGGGGGTTGTCGTAATCCCAGAGGTCGTGGTGCACGAGCTGGAAGTGCCACCGATACGCTCCCGTCTCCCCGTCCACCGCCACGATCGAGTTGCCAAAAAGGTTGTTACCCGGGCGATCACCGCCGTAATAGTTGCCCGACGGACTTCCGAGGGGGATATACACGAGGCCGAGTTCTTCGTCGACGGTCATGTGCGGACCCCACACGTTGGTTCCGGATCTGTCTTTCCAGCCGTCGTTGAGCCATGTCTCGTGGCCCACCTCACCGGGTCTGGGCACACTGTGAAACACCCACTTCTGAGCGCCAGTCACTGCATCAAAGGCCCGTGTGTCTCCGGGGTATTTGGGATTCTGAGCGGACTCGAGAACATTGGCACCGACTATGAGCACATTCCGGAAGATCACCGGAACGCCTCTCCACCCGACACCCATTTCGACGACGCCGCCACGACCGAAGCCGGGTACAGGCCGACCTGTTGCCGCATCCAGTGCAATCAGCGTTACTCCCGGAGGTAAAGACAATCCGTGGTGCCACATCGACATTGCCGGGCCAGTAGTTGACCCCGTACTCGCTCGCAAGCGCTCCATCGGCCAACGTATATCGCCAGATTTCCTTGCCATTTGCCGCATCCACGGCAGCCACCAGGTTTCCCGCAGGTACATACATGATGCCCTTGACGACAACCGGCACAACCTTGAAGCCAACGCCGCCGACAAATGGTTTCAAATTGAGTTTGGCGAACAATTTCTCTGTGTCAGAGTCCATGGTGCCAGCTGCTTTGGGCGATTGCGCGGTGGGAGTGTAGGTCCAGGCTGGCTGCAGGCCTCTGACGTTGGCCGCAGTGATCTGATCAAGGGGTGAGAACCGGGTGCTGCCTGGATCGCGATTGAAATGAGGCCAATCTCCCGGCGCCACCCGCTCGGCGAAAGCCATCTGGACGCCTGCTGTGAACAAAATCAGCAGACAGGCAATCATATAACGCATTTTTATCTCCGACTCTATCGAGTGGTTGGATCGCTCAAGAGCATCGGCCCTCTGCTTGCTTCTATAGTAGCTGAACGAAAATCGCTTCGGAAGACTGCTATTACACCATGCGGTCCGATTAGCCTATACTCGGCCTGGAAAGTACACGTACAAATTATTGAGGAACCGATGTGAATTTTATAGCACTAATAGTCAGCTTGTTTTTTGTGGTGTTCTCGTCTTCATCCGTTTTCGCTGATGATGAAAAAACGAAAACTGTTCTGGTTACCGGCGCCAGTTCCGGTATTGGCCTGACTGTCACTGAACTACTTTCCTCAAATGGATATCTGGTATATGCGGGTGCGCGCAAGGAAGAGGACTTAAAGCGACTGGAAGCGATGGAGAACGTTGAGTCAGTGCGCCTCGACGTCACTGTTCAAGCGGATATTGATGCTGCCGTAAAGCTCATTAAAAATAAGGGCCGCGGCCTGGACGGTCTGGTTAACAATGCCGGCATTGCATCGGCGGGACCCCTCATTGAAGTACCCATCGCCGAGCTGGAGTCGCTGTTTGATGTGAATGTATATGGGCCTTATCGTGTAACCCAGGCTTTCGCGCCCTTGCTCATCGAAAGCAAGGGACGCATTGTCAATATTGGCTCAGTTACCGGCATTTTCTCTGGCAGTATGAGTGGCATCTACAGTATGAGCAAGCACGCTGTGGAAGCTTACACAGACAGTTTGGCAGCTGAGATGGAGCGCTTTGGCGTCAAGGTGAGCGTGGTAGAACCAGGCACCTATGCATCTGACAGCGCCAAAAGTGCAGCAAAAAGGCTGGAGAATAAGGCAATTTGGAGTGATAGCTCGGCCTACAAGGCTGAGCGCGATCTCATGAAATTGGCAAAGACAAGTGACACTTCTGCCAAAGACCCTGAAGAAGTTGCGAAGGCGGTACAGGATGCGTTGTTCTCAGAAACACCGAAGCGACGCTATCTGGTGGTGCCAGATGCCGCTACGGCCAATTTGGCTATTGGGAGTGCGATGCAGAAAATGCTACAGCTGAATCAGGACCAAGCCTTTACCATGAACAGGGATCAATTAGTCAGGATGCTCGATACACAATTGAAGAAACTCCAATAGCCTTTGAAAGCGTATCACACGGTTTTGGTTGGCTCCGTTTAAAGGTCAATCACGTTTGACCTGACCATCACCCCGCCATCCACCACCAGGTCGTGTCCGGTAATAAATGAGGCGCGCTCGGAACACAGGTAAACCACGGCATCCGCGATTTCTTCTGGCTCCGCCAACCGCCCCATCGCATGGGCATTGAGTGCCCGTTCGCGCATCTCAGGCATTTTCTTCAGGTAGAAGGCCATGCCGCCAGAGTTGATGCCGCCGGGACAGACAGTATTCACCCGGATGCCGCGTTTGGCGTATTCCACCGCCACCGTCTTGCTGAGCGCGATAACGCCGCCCTTGGCAGCGGTGTACGCCGACTGGTAAGCCTCCCCACGAATCCCCGACACAGAGGCGACATTCACAATTGCACCGCCGCCGGATGCTTCGATCAGAGGCAGCTGGTATTTCATGCACAGCCACACACCGCGCAGCGTGACCGCCATGCAGCGGTCCCACTCCTCCTCGCTGAGCTCGGTGACCGGCTTGTTCGGTGCGCCGAGCGCCGCATTGTTGGAGACCATGTGCAGGCCACCAAATGCCTGTCGGGTTTGCTCGATCACTGCCTGCACGTCAGAGGCCTTGCCCATGTCGGCGCTGACGAAAAGTCCCTCGACCACCGTGCGCTTCAACCAACGCGAGTGTATCGCGCCCTCTCTCTTCATTGACATCGGCGATCACTACCGCTGCCCCTTCTCGTGCAAATGCCAGCACGGTCGCACGGCCAGTGCCCGCGCCGCCGCCCATGACCAGAGCCACTTTATTCTTCATGTTGTCTCTCCCTCCCGGGAACCTTGATGTTACTGACCAAATGAAGCTGAAGGTGATCGTAACTCATAAGCCGCCCCGTTGCGGGACAAGCCTGGTCGCTCAAAAACAGAATGCATTCGCTCTCCAGGCTTGTCCCGCAACGGGGCTCACATCCGTCGTATACACAACTGTCGTCGGGTGCTGCGTCAGGGCTCGATGTAAGGCTGTCGGTCCGGGGGATGCCCTGCGGTGAATGCCCTTTCATTTTGAACAAGCAGGGCATCCCCCGGATCGACAGCCGACGCAAACGCCACAATACCAAACAGACCGACAACACACTAAAACACCCGGTAACGTTTTTGCACGTGCCGTTGCCGGATGCTGATCTGTTGTCGACGCTCTTCGGGAGTAACCATCCCGGTGGACTTGGGCAGATGTTGCCTGATTTCGCTGAACAACACTTTCCTGGCGGTAATCGTCGGCCAATCCTCGGGCGCAGGCGTTTCGCTATAAGTCCAGCGCGGCGTCATGAAACCCTCACGGTGGCCGGTCGTATCCACCCAGTTGGGAACACCCGGGTCATTATGCGCCAGCACGATACGGATGATCCCATCGGCATCGACTGTTGTCTGGTAGCCATTGAGACTGCCGATCTGGTTGGCGTAATCGATGGATTCTCCCCATAAGTTGCCGACCTGGAAACCGATATACTGGGGCTTGCGGCGAATATGATTTTCAATGATCAGCGCTTCATCTGGCTCGAGTTCGAACACACCGCCAGCATAAAGATTCGTGCTCTGGCCACCGCCGGTCGCGCCTGAGGCGGCATTGATCGTGTTGAATGCGTTGCGCGGAAAGGCAACTCCGGGGATGCTGCCTTCACGCGCCCCGTAGGTGCCCATCAGTATGGTCCAGAAGGCGTTCCAGAAGTGCATCTGGTTGCGCACGATCTCGCCACAACGACGCAGTTCTGCGGCTGCCTTGTCCGCGCTGTATCGCGGCGCATGGCTACCCTCCGCGCCCAGCTGGACTATGTCAAAATGGATGGCCTCCTCATGCTCCCAGTCGTTGAACAGCTGCCGGCCGCTGATGTAATTGGCATAACGCTCCGGGAGGATAGACGGATCAGTCGGATGGGGCTGCCGCACCACCTTGAGAGTGGTGATAAAATTGCCGCTATAGCCTGCTGGCCGCTCCGGCGCCAACAGGATCTCGAAGCTGCCGTCCTCTGCAACCGCGATACGGGTGGAATCAAGACGGCCGGTCTGCGTCTTCAGGCCCGGCCGCAACTCGGCGAGCGAACCGGTGTCTCCCGGCAGCGCGCCGCAGGTGGTTTCGAAGATGACGTAGTGCGGAGCTTTAGGCGCAGCGGCAGCAGGTTCTTCTCCGCGCCAGTGACGAGTGTCCCCCGCCCTGCCCCGCAAGCGATAGCTGTGCCTGCCATCGATGGCCGTGTAGAAGTAGATCGCGTCGGCGTTATCGATTGTGCTGCGGGTAATAATGGACAGGGCATTGCGAAAATGCGGGCGCACCGGGTCTTCATGGAAAGCGCGTTCCACCGCGCTGTGCACATAACCCATGAGGTAGCGGTAGCCTTCCGCCAGATTTCGATCTGTGGCGGGCGGTGGCATCAGCTGCGGCTGGTCGATCGCGTCGCGCGCCTCCTGCAGCGCTGCAATCATATCGTCCCAGGCGGCGCGCAATTCTGCTTTAGCTATGTTTGATTTATTGGTCATGGGTCTTCTCTACACTACCTCTTTGCGCAATGGCGCTTGTCCAACTCTCTTGTTGAACAAGCAGGTCACCCCCCGTACCGTCGGCCGGTGCCACATGCCTAGCTATCCCAATTACCGGCCACATCACGCGGTGCTCTCCAGATCAGCAGGCAAGAACGCATCACCGAGCACCGACTGCCCATCGAGACTCTTCACCGGCAGCCCTAGTGAATGCAGCAGACGGCGACTGTACGCAACGTGACCCACGTGCTTGCCAGCTGCAAAGCTCCAGCGCGGCCTCGGCCATGATCTCCACCGGTTCCGCCATATCCGGACTGCGCCGCGCGATGTCGCGCACATAATCGGCGCCAGAGGTCAGCACGATATTCTCCGGCGCCAGTGTATTGACGTAGATGCCCGCACTGGCAACCTCATGGGCCAGGCCCTGCGTGTAGCGATCGAGGGCCGCCTTGGTCGCCCCGTAGGCGCAGATGACATGGGCCGCGACCTGCGAATCGCGGTAAGGCACCACTGGCTGCAATGCGCTGCTACTGCTGATATTGAGTATCCAGCCGCAGCCGCGTTCCCGCATACCGGGCAGCGCCTGCTGCGCCAGGTCGATCGGCGCGTTGACGTTGACATCGAACATCCAGCTGCGCTCGCGGGTGGTGGTTTCGCTGGGCAGGCGCATTTTTGAGGCGGCAGCATTGTTGACGATGATGTCCATAGAGCCGAAGTGCGCGGCTGCCTGTTGCACAAGATCGGCGCGCGCGTTCGGCTGGCCGAGATCGCAGGCGATACCCGCCGCCCTGCCGCCCGCATCCTGGATCAACTGCACCGCATCCTCTAAAGTTCCCGGCAAATTGCCGTGGGCACCCCAGCGGGAAGCGCACAGCACCACAGCAGCACCTTCCGCCGCGAAGCGCCGGGCGATGGCCAGTCCAATGCCGCGGCTGGCGCCGGTAATCAATGCGGTTTTATTGACAAGCACACCCATCGTTTAGCTCCCGCTGCTCTGTGTGGCCTGCGGCATGCTCCCGGCTCGGGGCCAGCCATAGGCGTCATAAAAGTCACTCAATTGTGACTCGATTTTCTCCCGCGACAACTCGTAATCGTCGATACTGTAATGGAATTCCGTCCTGTGGGATTTCTCCGTATCTTCCTGCGCCTGCAGAAACTGGTCAAAGCTTTCGCTCAGGGGCATACCAAGCGCTCGATAAATCTTGTGCACAGTAGCGCGCGGCTCAGTCGTCAACTCCCGGTAATCGACCACTATCTGCGGCGTCGCCGGATGGCGGGACAGCACCTGCGGCGGGGTGGTGGAAACTCTCGAATGAGATATCCGTCAGAATTTGCAGCGAGCGCGCATAGTCGGCCCGCTTCCAGCCCTTGCCTTTCCAGGAAATTTCCACAAGCTTCAGCACACTGGGAATACACTGCGCGGGATCGCGCATCATGACGACGATACGGGCATCGGGAAAGGTCTCGATGAGCGCCTCTACCCAACCACTCATCACCGGGTTCTTGCTCAGGTGTATCTTGTTGCCGCCATTCAGCAGCAGCTGGCGCTTCACGCACTCGCGGTAGTGGTGCAGCCAGCGACGGCGCTTGTTCAGCGGCATCTGATCGACATGAAAAATATCGATGACATCCATCATGGGGATATCCAAAGACCACTGCTGGGTGACAAACGCCGCCCGCATCACGAACTGGTCCTCCTCCGAATTCCACAGGCTCATATCGTGCATGTGCCGGTACTTGCCGTACTTTTTGTCATCCCAGGCGACCAGGCGCTTGTTCGCTACGCGACCCAGCCACTTCTCGTCGAGGTAGCCCAGTGCCCTGATAATTTTCTTCTGCAGCAGGGAGGGAAAGAACATCTCCCAGTACAGGAAGTAGCTGAATGTTTCGCCGTCAGAGGCCAACAGGCGGTGTGCCAGTGTCGTGCCGCTGCGGGCATGCCCCAGAATGAACACGGGCCGCTCTACCTTCTGCCGCCATAGCGCCGGGAAGACAATGTAATCCAGTGTAAAAAAGGTGGCGTGAAAAAGGTATTCCAGTGGCACCAGTAACAGCAAGCGCAACAGCGTACGGCTGCGGCCGGGCCATTGTTTGAGCGACCACACATGGCGCAGCACCCGCCAGTAATATTGCCCGTCAAAATACATGGGCAGCACCGGCTCTGGCACGGCGCCCTCTCACTGCCCGGCGTAAGCAACACGGGCATCTCCTTGAACCCGTGAATGAGGTTGGAGCGAATGAAAACCGGCTCGGCACAGGATTCGATGTGTGCGAAGTGCCTGAAGAATTCCTCGAAGAATATTCTGGCTTCCATGCGCGCCAGATTAGCGCCAAGGCACAGGTGGATACCATGACCGAAGGCCATGTGCGGATTGGGGTTACGCGTGATATCAAAATTCATCGGATCCGCAAAGACGTCTTCATCGAAATTGGCCGAGCTGTACAGCATCACCACCCTGTCGCCCTCCTTAATCGCCTGCCCGCGAATATGGGTGTCACAGGTAGCGGTGCGACGAAAGTAGTGCAAGGGGCAGGTCCAGCGCAGCATTTCCTCAACCGCCAGCGGCAACTGCTCTGGATTGTCCTGCAACTGCCGGTAGAGTTCCGGTCGCCGGAGCAGTTCGTGCATGCCGCTGCTGATAAGGCCCCGGGTGGTCTCATTGCCAGCCACGGTGAGCTGCACGAACAAAGCGGCGAACTCCATCTCCGACACCTGGTGCCCTTCCACCTCCTGGTTGATCAGCAGGGAAATCAGGTCGTCGCCGCCCTTATCCTTGCGCTCACAGGCCAAGCTGGAAACCGTAGGTGCCCATCTCCACACTGGCCTGGTTGACCTCCTCGGCGGTGCCACCCAGATCCGGATCGGAGCTCGAGGTCTGCAGGTCGGACCAACGCCGGATCGTTGCCCACATGTCGCGCGGAATCTCCAGCATCGAGCAGATTACCGCGGTCGGCAAATCGCCCGCGAGGCTCTCCACGAAATTGACCTCCTGCGGCACTGTGATCTGCGCCATCACCTCGCGCGCGATCTGCCGTACCCTTGGTTCAAGTTCCGCCAGCATGCGTGTGGTAAACCGTGTGATGACGGCACGGCGCAGGGGGCCGTGTTTCGGCGGGTCCATGCCCAGCAACTGGTTGCGGGTCATCTCCAGAATGTCCGGCGGCAGATCGTCCACCATGACGAAGCCCTGCTCTGCGGAAAATGTTTTGAAATCCCGCGACACCGCGAGCACATCAGCGTGTTTACTCAGTACCCAGTAGCCGTGTCCGGCGGGATGCTCATGCCAGTATACGGGTGCGTTCGCGCGCAGCCAGGCAAACTGGTCGTGCGGAATGCCGGCGGTGTAATGGTCGGGATTATAGACGTCGATCTGCACGACTAATCCACCAGCACCCTGGGGCGTGGCAATCCTTCCTGCTCGCACACCGCCAGGTAGAATTCCAGCGTCATGGCGCCGTCTATCACGGAGGTGATATTGCCCTGGGCGTCGAGGTTGATGTTGGAGCCGTACATCTGGAACCAGACCTGGGTATCGTCCTCGATGCACTGCAAGGTGTGCACCGAGCCCGCCGGTTCATAGAGAAAGGACCCGGCGCGGTTGACGTAGTCGTACTCCTTGTACTTCCAGGCACCGGAGCGGGTGTAGCCCCACACCGGTCCGGTGTGCTTGTGCGTATCCACCTCGATACCCGGCCTGGAAAATGTTTTCCACAATCCACAGACCCTCTTTGGGTTTGACTTGCAGAACCCGTAACTTGCTGCCATCGCCGATGTCGATGTAGGGCAGGTCGTCCCGCCCCAGATGAACCGCTTCTGGTGCTGTCATTCGCTCTCTCCTTACTGGTCAGTTGGGACCAGTGTAGACGTGAAACCGGTTGCCGTTACCCTCCCAGGACGACCCCACAGCATTTTTTCTCACTCAGGATAATTTCTCACCCCATCCGGCGACACGCGCCGTCAGGCTGACGACTGTAACTGGCGCACGACGTCCGCCACCAGGTCATCGTCTTATAGGGTTCTCGCGGCATGGGAAAGGTGACGCGCCGTGTGAGACCGGCGTAGCGCTCCCTGAAGACCTGGGCAATCTGTGCGTACGTGCCCCTGGGTACAAACTCGCCGAGCATGTCATCAGTGATAATGCGTGGCATGTCGGCCCAGTTGCCCTGGCGTGTCATATCCAGCAGTTGCTGGCCCTTGTCCTGCCAGCCGAACAATTCCAGGCTGGGCCAATAGGCAGGTGTGGAGTAGAGAAAACCCAGCAGATTGCGCTGCTTTTCCCAGGCAGCGGCGACCTCGGCCTCATCCTTGCCGGTAGCGGTCAGGGGGCCGAGCACCAGCTTGAACGCTGCCGGGTCGCGCTGGCCAAGCGCAAACCCTTCCTGCAGGCGCGGCAGGCACACCTCGCGAATATACCTCGGAGGTGTATTGGTGGGATGGGTAATCATGCCATCGGCGATTCGCCCCACCATTTTTGTCATGGCCGGGCCCACCGCGCCACATAAAATGGGGATGTCCGGATGCTCGATAGGGCCGGGGTTAAAGAACGGTTGCAGCTTGGTCAGTGTGTAATGCTCACCTTCGAAATTCAGGCGCTCCCCAGTCTGGAAACTGTGGAAGATGGCCTTCATCGCCTGCACGTATTCGCGCAACTGCGGTACGGGTGAATCCCAGCGCGCGCTGTAGCGCTTCTCGATATTGGGCTTGATCTGCGTGCCCAGACCGACTTCAAAACGCCCGCCGGACATGGCCTGCAAATCCCAGGCCGCTATCGCCGTGATCATCGGACTGCGCGGGAAAGCCACCAGTACTGCTGTGCCAACAATCAGCGAGGTAGTGGCATTGAGCGCCAGGGCGGCGAGCAGCAGGCCATCATGGATTGCATCGGGCACCTGCAGCCCGTCAAATCCCATCGCCTCGGCCCGCGCCGCATGGGCGCCTATCTGTCGCGGTCCCATGTCTTCCGGAGTCGACGCAAATACCTCGAACACAACTTGAACCTCTTTCAGATAGACAGCTAAACTGGCCCTAAGCCTAATTCATCGTGTGCAAATTGCAATGCATAGAGAACCGCAATCCAGAGTTGCTTTCATCACCGGCGCCAGTCGCGGTATTGGCGCCGAATCCGCTGTGGCACTGGCAAGGGCCGGCTATCGGGTGGCAATCACCGCTCGTACCCTGAGCGAAGGCGAGAGCCATGACCATGTGGGCAGTGCCGCAGTACTGCCGGGCAGCCTCGAGGCGACTGCCGCCGCGGTGAGAAGAGCCGGGAGGCGAAGCCCTGTGCCTGCGCGGCGACATCCTCGATACGCCATCCATGGTGGCCGCTGCAGAGGCTGCGCTGGCAGCATTTCGGGCGCATCGATGTGCTGTTCAATAATGCCGTCTACCAGGGCACGGGCAATATGGAACCGCTGCTGGAGGTTGCCGAAGAGCAATTGCATGCTATTTACCAGGGCAACGTGTTCACGCCCCTGGCCCTGGTTAAAACCATCGTGCCCGGCATGATCAAACGCGGCAGCGGCACGGTACTGAACATGGTGTCGCACAGCGCCTTCACTGATCCACCGGCCGCCGCCGACAAAGGCGGCTGGGGCTTTGCCTACCCTTCTTCCAAGGCCGCCCTGTCGCGCATGGCCGGTTCACTGCGCGCGGAACACCCGGGAACAGGCCTGCGCGTTTTCAACCTGGAGCCAGGCCTGGTGATGACCGAAGTGATGCGCCTGGCCGGTATCGACGAAGCGGTGATGGCGCGCTTCAAACCCTGCACACCAGCAGCCATCGCAGCCGTGGTCGCCTGGCTGGCGGACAATGAGCCACCGCAGGACTGGGACCCGCAAGGTATCCTGCGCGGACCGGCCATCGCCAAGGCACTTAAGCTCGTTGCAATCGCGTTCGCTTTTGGGAAACTGAACACATGAAGTCTGCGCAGGTGACTTTTGTGTGTACCAAACCGGACAACTTTTAGAAGACACGTATAGGCGTCAACGACATGCGCAATATTCAAGTTATTACTTCTTCGGTAACTATACGAGCGACGCCAAATACAGCATTAGTTGTTTCGTGACACCAATTTGTATACCTTTGCATCACCATGCATGGTAAATGAAATCCGTTGCTGTGCAGAAAAACGGAATATTTACTGTTTGCAGATTACATTGAGCCTATGATACAAAACCTACTATCTAAAGGTGCAAGCATCGTTAACCGCCTTTATCCTGCCATTTGTGCCCTGTTCTTTTTGGCCCTTCTCTACAATCATTTTCAACTCATCACCTATAAAGTTCCGCTGGATTACAATGAAGCGGCTATGCTGTCTATAACTGCGACAATCGCCGCAGGAGAAAACCCCTATTCGCTGCAGAATCAGCCTGCCGGAGGCAGCGGATACCCCGTTCTTTACAATGGTATTGCTGCCTTAGCATCGCAGGCGTTCGGAAACACGCTTGTACTACACAGAGCGATCACTGGAATATTTATCCTTACATCCTGCTTGCTGATTTTTTTTGTAACAAACAAGATTAGCCAATCACCTCGAAATAGTTTTGCAGCATCCATATTGCTCTATGCGGGCCTACTCTATTACGCAACACCAATTGCCAGTCCTACAAGTCTTGGTCTATTTCTCTTTCTTTTAAGCTTATTCATTCCCTGGTTTTACGGGTTTTCGAATCGCAGCCTGATTGCGGCTCTGATTCTCGGCGTCATGGCGTTCTATGGGAAACAATATTTTGTGGCTAGCTTGGGATATATAGCTTTATATCTGTTTATCGCTATTTCAAAGAAAAAGGGCCTACTCTTCTCGGTTTTTTCCATACTTATTTTCACGCTCAGCCTTGCGCTGGTCAATCAAACATCTCCTTACTTCCTGGACAACACTATTTTCACGGTAAAAAACGCAACAGACTTATTTGCCTCTAACCAAACCATGCTAATTCAATTGTTTCAATACGGACAGATCTATATGCCGTTGTTGATCGTTTTGGGGATGCAATTGCTATTCAAAGACCTTGTAAAAGATCAGACACAGGAGCAGGGCACGGCAAAGAAGGTAAGTCGACGATTTGCAGACCTTGTAGAGCTGGATGCACCATTGTTTAGTCGCAAGCCAGACTACATCTGGTATTGCTTTGCGTGCTCGCTTGTGGTGATTGTCTTTGGAATCGGCAAACATCCTGGTAATCACCTGTCTTATTTATTTCAGATGTTGTCGCCCTTCTTTCTCGCGGGCACATTCATCAGTCTATCTCGGGCGATCAAATTGACAGGTGTTTACCAAATTCTGGTATTTGCGGCCTTCTATATTAGTTACTCGTCATTGCCACAGGATTTTTCTCAAAAAATGCAGCATAACTGGAAAAAATTGGAGACCATTATATCCACGGCAGACCACGTTTACGCTTCGCCTATCCTAATCGGGGAAGTGCTAAAAAACGGCGGAGAGATTTACAATAACGGACACACCAACTATTTTGTCGGGGGCGCTAGGGAAGGCATCATTTTCTCTGCATGATAATCCCGAGGAAACAGTAGAGCAGCTCTGGGAAAACCACGTAAACAGAATTTATTCGATGATAGCAGCACAGGAATTTGATCTGATAATTCTTGATCATTGGATACCAATTCCCAGCCATCGACCCGACTCTAAATTTAAAATAGACGGCACGTCCTTGCTTAAGCAACACTATCGTCGCCGTGAAATCATCACTATTTATCTGGCAAACAGGCCGGGGGGCGGGAAATATAACATGCATGTCTGGGAGCCAATACCCAATGCCTCACATGTTGAGATTGCAGAGCCCTGAACGCCGACATTCTACGATCCACGGCTGGACAGCGACCCACAAGGATAACTTGCGAGGATCGGTGATCACCAACAGTGCCAGATCTGCTCGCCTTGAACCACCTTGACCATTGGATAACGAATGATGAGTACTGTGCTGCTGGAAAAGTTCGATGGCTTCGCCATCGTCACGCTGCATCGTCCTGAAGCGATGAACGCACTGTCGCGGGAGCTGCGCAGTGACTTTGTTTCCGTTTTTAACGCCTGCACGGAGGACCGCGACATACGGGTGATTATTCTAACCGGTAGTGGCAAAGCGTTTTGCGCTGGATTCGATCTGAAGGAGCTGGGGTCAAGCGATACGACCAATACCGCTGAGGAAGCCGACAATGGGGTGGCGCGAGCCATGGAAACCTTTAACGGACCCATCATCGGTGCGATCAACGGGCATTGCATCACCGGCGGCTTTGAAATGGCATTGGCTTGCGACATCCTCATCGCCTCCGAAAATGCACGCTTCGCCGACACCCACGCCCGCGTTGGCATGCTACCCGGCTGGGGTCTCAGCCAGAAACTGCCGCGCTTGATCGGCCTGTCCCGCGCCAGGGAAATTGCCTTCACCGGTGCCCCGATCTTCGCCCAACAGGCCTACGAGTGGGGTCTGGTCAACCATGTAGTGACCGGCAGAAGAGTTACTGCCCAGGGCCGTCAAAATGGCACAGGACATGTGCGCCTGCGTGCCGCAGGTGCTGCAGCAATACCGAACCCTGATCAAAGGACGGTTACTCCATGCCCCTCAACGATGCACTGGAATGGGAGGAAGCGCGAGCGATCTGGTGGGCAAAACACGCATCCGGCACGATGATTGAAGAACGACGCTTAGGCGTGCTGGAGAAAGGGCGCAGGGAGCGAGGCTGAATCTCCGGAACACAACAGGTGCCACACCGTGCACCTCCCTTCGTTTCCCTGGAGTATTTTATTTTGAAAATTAATTGGCGAGTTGTAGTTGGAATTCTCATCAGCCTCGTGGCGCTCTGGCTGATAGCCAAAGATGTCAAATTCGATCAGTTCGCGGTTGCTCTCGCTCAGGCAAATTACTGGTGGGCACTACCTAGTACGGTGTTTATACTCTTCTCTATCTGGGTGCGGGCCTATCGCTGGCGGGCGTTGCTGGACAACCGTATCACTCCATCACGTGCTTTCCATATCACCAACATCGGTAATATGCTTAACAATGTCCTGCCCATACGCCTGGGTGACGTAGCTCGCGCCTATTTGGCGAGTCGCAATGGCGACGTGACAGTGATGCAGTGTTTCTCCACCGTAGTCGTTGAACGATTGCTCGATGTGTTAACCGTTCTCGGCTTTTTGATGATTGCTCTTCCTTTTGTTTCCGCCGACGAACATCTTCACTCATACGGGTACAATCACAGCAGCGATGGCTTTCTGTGCCGTTATTGCGATGTTCATTGTTGCAGCTTGGCGAGAACAAGTGACAGCGCTGGCTCGAAAATTGTTGGTCATGGTTGCCGAAAGCCTTACGCGACGCATTGATTCACCACGGTGATCAGTTTCTGCTCGGAATTCAAGCTATCAGGCCCCGACGTTTAGTCATCGGAATTGCTTTATCCACTGTTGTGTGGATCGGCTGGGCGATGGCGTGCTGGACGCTGCTGGAGGCATTCGTGCCAGGGTCACCCTGGTATGCCGGTGTGTTCGTCACTTGCGCTATTGCTTTGGGGCTTACTATTCCCTCCGCGCCATCAGGCGCCGGGCTATTTGAGGCGGCGGCCATTGCTGCTTTGGCTTTGTTCGAGATCCCGGTGGATGTGGCGCTGGCGTATGCGGTGCTGTTGCATGTGTTGGTTTTCATCATCTCGGCGATCTTTGGTGTGTATGGACTACATATAGAAGGACAAAACTTTTCTGGCATTACCACGCCACGCGAGATCTACTGGCCGTCCGCAGATGATAGTAGACCGACAAAGCTTGGCCGGTTATTCATCACATTCGAATATAACCGAGCCCTGATCAAAGACAGTTACTCGCTGCGAGATTACGAATGGTGGAAGAGCATCAGTCGATCACTTCCCTCGTATTACATTTCTTATGACAGTGGCGTAACTGTCATCAAGCACCACAAGATTGCCGTTCATTAACAGAGTGTTTTCATGCTCGTGTCCCTGCCATATTCTAGAACTCATTTCTGGCAAATACTGGTAACTGATCCAAGGCCACAGATGATGCTCCGCATGATAATGAAAATTGATTTTTGAGAGATATAATCGCTCGATCCAGGTCGCTTTTACGGAGCGCAGCATAGGACCAGGAGTATTCATAAAATACGGCGTCTCTGTTTGATTCAGCGTTTCAGACCTTCCCTTCCGCGGTGGTTGATGCTCAATCAGGGCGCGTATTTTTGCGAAAAGAAAGCTCACCGTTACCAATGGCCAAAACCAAAGTATGAAGTAGTAGGTGGGTACGCCATAATAAAGCGGATCAAAATATGTTAAAGACCAGAAAGATGATGCACTGTACGATCAGTATTGAGCGCTGATCGCGACGCAAGTTAGAGTCAAACTGCTGCTCATACTCATCGCCCTTTCCTGCGTGTAGCGCATCGCGTGCCTTCAGCAAATAGTCTAATCCAGACAGGCTTTTAATGACCTCTGCGAAAAAACGCCAACCGCGCCAGTCCCGGCGATAGACGTTTTTTGTGTCACCAACCTGGGAAACCAGTCGATGATGGATGACATGGCGTTGTCGATATACGTTGAACGGCAATAGTGTGGGTGCTGCAAAAAGATACGTAGCGATCAGGTCGTTCTTACGTTTGTCTTGAGGACGTATCAGGAGATGTGAACCTTCATGAGCGATCAGCGATAGACCATGCTGTGCTCCGGCCACAATGATAACGCCAATAAGCCAGGTCCAGATGGACGGGTAGACAATAAATAGTGCACACCCGAGGATCGCCTGCACCCACGGGAGTGACAGGTCTATATAGGAGCCTGACAGGATTTGGCGTACGATAGTAACGCCGCTCTTCCGCAGTGAACCTAATTTCCTCTTGAATTTTATCTGAATTGTTAGGTGTCATTTTCGAGCAATAAAGATCATGCAGTCACTGCGTCGAATAAAATAGTCCAGGAAACTCAAAGGCGCGGTCAAGAGGACAAGCACAGTCCAGAGTCGGGTATGCCCACCTTTCAGAGATAGTGGGAGACCCAATTTTCCCAACAGGAAATTCTGCAGAGAGAGTGCAGGAAACAAGTTGAGCTCCTCCAAAAACTCCACCTCTCGAAAACCGCTCTTACGCAACAGCAATTCGAGAGACTCCTTTGAAAACAAGTGAAGGTGACGGGGAAAGTGATATCCGCCCCAGAACCGGCCAAAAATACTGTGTCCAAGACTCGTGACCTTTGGTGTACGCCCATAAAAAATTCCATCCTCTGCTAACAACGAATGGGCCTTACGGGCAGTTTCATAGGGGTCAATCACATGTTCAATCACATGGTTTATTGTGAGAATATCGATCGTTCCAGCTCTACCAGATGGGTCAAACTCCTCGAAAGTTCCTGGTGATATATCAAATCCTGCGTCACAGCCCTCTTGGGCCATTTTTTGATTCATCTCCACACCAGAAAACTTGAATTCCTCAGCAGATCCCATGGCCTTGAAGCGTCGGCAGTCCCCAGCACCTATATCAAACAGGCGGAGCGGCCGTTTTGGAGAAAGCCTCAACAATCGTTTTGCCTCCGTACGACACCACCGGTTATATATCACCTGCCAGAAGCGGCCCATTTCAGTGCCATACGCATAATAGTTGTCGGGGTACATGCGCCGCAGCTCATCAAGCGAGGGGCGCGGCCAAACAAACTCGGAGCTACAAGCGTTGCAAACGCGAAGTCGAAATTTTGCGGCGATGTCAACCTGGTATTCATAGTCCTCGGGCAGCGTGGGCAAATTATGGCTGTTAACTGCGCGGCACACCGGACAACTAATTTCAGTCTCAATATTCTGAGTCATAAATCTTTCTTCTAGTTAGCAAGCCCCGGACCCATTGTGTACATCATTCAAGGCAATACTGAAAAACACGTAAAACCGTTCGCATTACACCGTAACGCGACGCCAGGGTCAAAGTCTTTTCCAATGGACTGACCCTGGAACAGCCGACTATATCCAGCGTCAAAATCAGTCCGTTTCAGAGCCCTCTGGACGGATCCCGATCAAACTAAACCACGCAAGTACGTCTCTCACAGCTCATTACAAGGCAGCCGAGCATCAGGAGTTCAGTCTTTCCTGGCGAAAACCCAAAGAGAACTGACACTGAAGCTCCACACAGCCACCGCCACATTGGCCAGCAACTGCACAACGAGATAATGTACGGTTAACACTGTCACCCCGAAGTGCATCACCATTGCGTTGATAATCAATACACCCACACACATCATCAGGTATTTTACAAGAACCCAGCCATGCGGTGCGTCCGAAGAAAACGTCCAGTAATACTGCAGGCAGTAGTTATACAAGCCAGTGAGCACAAGAGCGATACTGCTACCCAGGATGACTTGCAAATGCATGCCGTCAATGAAAAGCCAGGTAAGGCCAAGTAACGCGACAGCGCTGGTCCCCCCGACGAGGATGAAACGGATCAACCTTGGAGCTTCAACCATGTGGCAGCTTTGAAACTCTGGTCCGAAAAAACGTTAGTGCAATAACGCCATGAGCTCCACGGGTTATCCATAAACAATCATCCAGAAATGAGTGGCGCATCACAAACTAGAGCCTGTATGCGGCGTTTGGTGCGGGTGAAACTGTAAACATTCTCGGGTAGAAATTCTATCACTGCCCTGGTTTATTGGGGTAGTAGACGGCATATGCACTGCTTCCTCTTACTCGCCGCGGCAAAATCATCTGTTCCAGCTGGCTAACTATTGCCACCAGACGGTGTAATGGCCGCATCGCTTTGCCAGGTGGATTAATTTTTATATTGCGGTCAATCTTCAGCAAGGACATCAATCGCATGGGCAGATAAGGTAAGCGAAAGAAGTAACCGGCTCTATCCGTTGTCCAATTGAGATCGGTCCCAAGCTTTTCGAGGCCTTCCAGTGTGTAGCGTCTATAGTGGCCAAAGACAGTGTCGAAATTGGACCAGAGTTCCTGGCAGGTTGGCACTGTAACAAGAACGACCTTCAACTTCGGAAAGCTACTTTCCAACTTCTTTAAAAACTGTTCCGGCTCGGACAAGTGCTCAATGACGTCCAATAGCAAGAGCCCAGTTATCTTCGACCTGCGTTCGATGTCCCACTCCAGAGCATCGGTTCCTGTATCAATTAACGATTGCGCTCCCTGCATTGGTTTCACGTCAGCCAGTTCAACACCATGGATACTAAAGCCAGAGTTCTTAAGGCTTTTGACGACCACACCCTTGCCACATCCCACTTCCAGAAAAGCACTGTCGTCGACAGATTCGTGTCTTAGAATGCTCGCCAATATCCAGTTACGGGCCAGTGTCCACCAATGGTTCTCAACCCCTGTCCGGATAACACAATTCATACTGATGGTCTGTGAAGGTCGTCTTCATGAGCCTGGCGATGATGAGTTAGAATCTTGTAACCAAAAGTCGGAACCTTTTGCATATGCTCTTTTAACTCTATTCCTTTCATGTGAAAAAGTATTCTTCAATGTAGTGCCAGATATCGCTTGTTCGCTGCAGCATGCCCGTTGACAATATACCCTCCGACGCGTCCGATGGCTAGGGGCTGCACAGGCGACCACGATCGTCTGCTTATGAATCTAATGCACATTGTGAGTAGCGAAAAGGATTCTCATATTTTTCGCGATATGGAAAAAAACCAATGGTCGGCTTACGCCCATAGGCTGTTATAGTTTGATAAGCATTGATTGTCGCTATAGTCAAATATAAAGAGCGAGCCGCAGTTACCAGGACTGCTATTAGTATTGAAACAGTTTCAGCACACTTAGTCTTTGTATTACAGGATTATTATGAGCACAAGTCTTCCAACCAAGCTAAGCGTGGCATTTAACAGCCTTTTTCTGCTTTGTGTAGCAACGTTTGTAATCCGAGTAGCTTATATCCATGTAGAGCTGATCTCTCACGCATATCCTCTGGACTACAACGAAACCGCTATGCTTGTTTTCACATCGACTATCGTCGATGGCGGCAATCCCTTCTCGCTCGAGAGCCAGCCATCTCGAATGAGCCTGTATCCTGTTCTATACAATATCCTGGTTGCGCCACTTTCTGCTTTCTTTGGCAACTCTCTGGAGTTGCACCGTATAGTCGCGGGACTATTTATCCTTGCTTGCTCTGCCCTCTGCTTCTATCTTTGTCGGAGGGAATCGGGGACACGGACTGACAGCTTTATCGCAGCGGCCCTTTTCTACGCTGCTCTACTCTTCTACTCAACCCCGATTGCCAGCCCCAACAGCGTCGGCTTGTTTTTATTCCTTTGTGCAATCACTGTCCCATGGGTCTATGGCTTCTCAACCCGCAGTCTTTTCGTAACTATATTGCTTGGAATCCTGGCGTTTTACACTAAACAGTATTTCATAGCATGTCTTGGGTATGTGGCATTGTATCTATTTATTGCGCAATCCAAAAAGCGTGCAATCTGCTTTGGCTTTGCGGCCTTTTCTGCTTTTATCGTAATTTTGGTGTTGGTCTCCTATACATCACCGTACTATTTGGAGGATACCTTTTTTGCTGTGCAATCATCAGCCGAACTTGTCTCCTCTGACGGACAGGTTCTTACGCAGTTCTGGGAATTTACGAAAATCTATCTTCCTCTCTTGCTCATTTTATCGTTAGCAATAATACACAGTTTCAACTCGAGGAAAGAAGTAATAGCGAAGTACGTGCAAAGTTCGAAGAGAGAAAAGTTCATAGACTTGTTTGACCCAGACAAACCACTGTTACTGCGCAAGCCGAATTATATTTGGGTTTGTTTTGGCTGTTCAGTGATTATCATTGTGCTAGTTCTAGGAAGGAACCACGGCAATCATCTGACTTATCTGTTTCAGTTAATGTCGCCTTTCCTACTAGTGGGAATATTCGCCAAGATCTCGGATATGCGAAAATGGCGCTGGCCTATTAGAATCCTGATAGTGTTTGCGTTGTATAACAGCTACTCAATACTGACCACAGATTTTTCGGTCGAGGAAAAGGGCTGGCAAATAATCAGGCAGGAAATCGCTAATGCAGATGACATATACGCTTCCACTCTAGTCCTCAAGGAAGTCATGGAAAAAGGCGCCCCTGTTTACCAAAATGGGCATACTAGGTATTTTATATTCGGAAAGGATATGCCGTCGTTCCTTGCTAAATCTGACCCGGAAAAAACAGTCCCGGAGATTTGGGAGCGTCATGTCCAGTTTATCCAGAATAAGATCAAGAATCAGGAATTTGATTTATTGCTGATAGACCAATGGATGCCGTTACCCATTTCAACCAATGACTCCTCAATAGACACCAAAATGCTCTTGAAGAATCACTATAAACGGACAGCCAATATTTCATTGCCTCTGGCAAACCGGCTTGGAGGCGGAAACCACACTGTGCAAGTTTGGAAGCCGATTCCAGCCGCGCTTGATACGGATAAAAAGTAGCCCTCGAAGTCTTGATCGGCTTATGTGGTAGCATTGACTTAATCTCATAAGTCTGTTGCTATAAAGTGATCAAGGATACAACTATAAAAGGCAGGTAAGTGGCTACTAGAAATCTTACAGACGTAGATTGAATATCAGTTTTATTTTCCACCCTCATCGACGCCAAGAGCATAAGATAGGAACCCTACCCACCGACTGGAGTTGATGCATGTCAACCTTAGATGAAAAGACCATTCAAGATTTTGACAATCAATGGTCTCGTTACGATGACAACGAGGGCTGGTACGCATCATTAGCCCTTTTTTCTGACATAATTTCTCCCCTAATGCGCACCGATGACCTGAAAGGGAAGAGCGTAGTCGACATAGGTAGCGGGACTGGGCGCATAGTCGGTATGTTACTTGAGTCAGGCGCATCCCATGTCTACGCTGTCGAACCGGCTCCTGGAGCATTTGAGAAACTAAAAAACAACATTGCGTCGATGAAAAGGGGAAAAGATGTCACCCCATTGAATATGCGAGGCGATAAATGGACAGTCGACGAACCCGTTGATTTTGTCATTTCTATAGGAGTGATTGAGTTCATCAGTGAACCCAGTGCAACAGTTAAGCGGTGTTACGACGCTTTAAAGCCAGGAGGAGAAATCTTCTTCTGGCTTTGTAGTTATGAGGGTAATGAGTTATATCTCAAATTCGTCCAGCCGCTAAGAAAGCTCACGACCTATCTGCCCCATTTTCTTCTAATAGTTATAGTTCAATTGCTTTACTGGGTACTTTACGTGTATCGCCTCATTGGCAAGCTACTTCCTCTGCCGCTAATGCGCTACCTTGATACGGTTTGGTGGCCCATGTCCGCCAAAAAAAGACGTTTAGTGATTTACGATCAGCTAAATCCGACGTATTTGAAATACTACAAAAAGCATGAGGCGCTTGCTCTTCTGGAAACGGCAGGATTTAAGGATATTGAAATCCATCATCGGCATGGCTATAGCTGGAGTGTGAAAGGCAAGAAATCTTAAGGTTTTCGTTCGTTGCATGGCAGCCTGACAGAGTTTGAACATCATCACACTGTGGGTCAAAAATGATTAAACAAAGTGGTGCATGGCCACCATTTCAATTATAAATACTAAGCGTCGGCTCTTTTATTAATAGTTTATTTCCAAATCATAGCTTGTCAGGGCCGATCAGTGTGGGTGTTCGCCTTTACAATAGGACTAAATGTTTCTAGAATTCTACTTATAGGTGATACAAAAACCCTTAAATTCTAAGGGGTACTTGTAAGCGCTAACGCGATCAGGTCACTTACATATGTCAATTTCAGGTCGCCGCCCATGAATCCCCAGGTAATCTTGATCAACCCACCACAGGTGTTTACCAAGAACCAGGTGGCGAGCGGTATCACTCCACCATTGGGTATTGCCTACATCGCTGCAGTCCTGGAACAGACATGATATCTCGGTGGATATCATCGACTCAGTAGGCCTGGCGCCCGGCACCATTAATGCATTTCACAAAGAAACCTTCGTACGTGGCCTGTCTTTCGAGGACATCGTGGCACGCCTCGACGATGCGGTAAAAATTGTTGGCATATCGAATTTGTTCTCCTTTGCATATCCCGTTGTGCAGGAGCTGTGCCGGCAAATCAAGGCTTTTAACAGTAATATCAAAATCGTACTGGGCGGCCCACATCCCAGCGCGCTCTATGCGGAAATTCTGGATGAAGATCGCGACTTCGTTGACTTCGTCGTACTCGGTGAGGGGGAAAATCCCTTTCTGCAGCTCTGCCAGAAGCTGCTGCAGGACAACTTACTGTTCCAGAGTAATTTTGGCGGCGATATCAGCAACCTGGCCTTTGTAGATGACAGTGGTGTCTGTCAGATGGGTACAGAAAAACTGGAGCGTAATACCAAACTGAACAGCGACACCATTCCCTTCCCTGCTCGCCACCTGCTGCCAATGGAAAATTACATTATGGCGCAGGAGTCACATGGTTACTCCAATGGACGCTGGACCTCCATGATCAGCTCCCGGGGCTGCCCCTACGGTTGTACTTTTTGCGCTTCTCGAAAAACTCGCTGGGTGTCGCGCAGCGCCACCGACGTGGCCGACGAAATCGAATACTGTATCGAGAAATGGGATATACGCGAGTTCCATTTTGAAGATGACAATATGACCATCAACGTCAAGCGGTTGATTGAAATCTGTGACGAGATCAAGCGCCGCAAGCTGGACATAACCTGGCAAACCCCTAATGGCATTCGAGCCAGCAGAATTGATGAAGAAATGCTCCGCGCTATGAAAGAAAGTGGTTGCGAGCATGTGACCCTGGCGCCGGAAAGCGGCTCCCCTCGCGTACTCGAGGATATCATCCAAAAGGGAAAGGATTTCGATCTGGATCACCTCAGGGACTGCGGCGCCACAGCACATAAACTGGGGCTGAAAGTTGCAGCCTACTTCGTGCTCGGGTTGCCCGGAGAAACGAGGAAAGATATGGAAATGACCATATCGTATGCTAGACAGTTAGCGAAAGTTGGTGTTGACGAGGTCAACTTTGGGCTGTTTATCCCGCTCCCTGGCACACCTCTTTGGGAGCCCAGCAAACACAAAATCAAGGACATGGACTGGCTGGATCTGCTGACGGTGGGCGACCTGGCCAAAGCCGTATCCTTCAATGACGAAGTCGGCAGTAAAGAATTGGACTGGGTACGCAAGAAAGCCTATATGAGCTTTCTGCTAACGCGTATTATCTACCACCCAGGGCAATTCGCCGGCACCATCTTTAACGTATTGCGGGGCATTGAAAAAACCAAGACGGAACGGGTACTGAAAACCATTTATGCCCGCTACAAGAAGGACGCCAGGGACGGTATCAATAAGTTGGTGTTCGACAATCGTACTTTCTACGCCTACCGTCATATGTACCGCAAGATTTTCCGGTTGATATTTCGCTAAGCTCTATCGGTCGAACACTTCCTGTTCGACTCGTTAGTCTCCCAATTTCTACAGCTAAAACTCCGTTAACGTACATGCCGTACTCAACAAAACTATAGATACGCGGTTCGAAATCAAATTAATAGCTATCGCTCGAGCCACCTCTGTGTGAAGTGGTTTTTTCAATGAGATATGTAGGCCGACTTTTGACTTCCATATACGTCTTGCCAATGTACTCTCCCACAATCCCGATCGCCAGGATTTGTAATCCGCCCAAGAGATATGTTGGGATGCCCGTTGGTGCCCACGTTGAAAGCCCCATTACCGCAGCGTAAAGGGACCATAAGCCAAATCCCGTCGAAACCAAAAACACAAACAAGCCCACCATCGAAATCACTCGCAACGGAAAAATGGAAAATGAAGTAATGCCCTGGACCGACAAGCCAAGCATGTCTTTCAATCCGTACTTGGACTCTCCAGCAAGTCTGGGAGTACGCGTGTAATACACTTCAGACGCTTGTAGTCCGAACAGGGGAACTACGCCACGTAGATAGAGATTAGTCTCCCGATACTGACTAAGTATCGAAACAGCTCTCCTGCTTAACAGGCGAAAATCTGCATGATTAGGTATGGTACGGACACCAACGTGGCGCGACAGCCAGTAATGTATGGAAGCCGTCCAGCGTTTAAACCTTTTATCACTGTGCCTATCGGCACGCACGCCGTAGACAATTTCATTACCGTCAAGATATTTTTCGACCATGCTATCAATGGCATTAATGTCGTCTTGCAGATCGGCATCAATAGAGATCAGGGCATCCCCCTGCGCATGCATCAGGCCCGCGTAAACAGCGTACTGGTGGCCAAAATTCCTGGTCAGTTTTATTCCCTCGAACCGATCGTCTGTCTCGGCCAAATGGTTAATGGTTGCCCAGGTTCCGTCTGTACTGCCATCGTCGACAAAATATATTTTTGACGCATGACCTATGATATTACGATCAATAAGTGACTCTATTTTCGATTTAAGCGCCTGTGCCGAGTGGGGCAATGCTTCTTCTTCATTCATGCACGGCACTACCAAGCCTAGTACGGGCGTTTTATTAGATGGCATGAAACTGACCCTTAAAAGATAATACAAGCTAAACCATGTGCTAACAGTATATAACACCTGAGTTTAGTTTATGCGCGAGCATCAGCCGCGCCAGTCAGCGTTTTTTCGCCGAGTTGCGACAAAATTCTACCACGCTTTCAAAACTATGATCAGAAACGAGCTTAACTGAACTGTCCGGAGTGACGGCGCAAAACAAGACCACTACTTTTTTGTGTACCCCGCTAAGGCCGGGTCGATGACTTCGTGGCTTAACGTCGAATCAACCACTTGCGGAACCGGACCCGGCTAGAGGTAGTGATGGAGAGGTAGCCTTCAGTAACTATGACAACAAGGATGGTCAGACCTATGCCGCCAAAGACCGCTATGTCACTGAAGGTCCGGGCTGAAAGTTGTCCGGCTGGTTGGTTGATATGTGCTACTGGCGTCGCGAACCGGGTGATGAAGAGCACAATCTATATGCCATGGATCGGTAACTATATTATTAGAAATACCACGCTTATCCCCAACAACTACGAGAATATTGGGGTCAATGTAGTATCCGCTCGAGCTCCAGCATCTGCGCTGAAGCTCAAGCAACATAGTAATCCCGCGGTAAATCAATACCTTAGCCCACCACAACACTGATTGTTCAAGCCGGATTGATCCGGCTTAGACCAGAAAAACGACCCTAATTTCGAACCGGGATTGCGCCACCCCAAGCCCCCCCGGAGGTGATTGCCCATAGCTCGCAAAGGCTGAAAATCACCTAGGTATTCCGCTTTACAAAAACAAGTAAATAGTTCACATTGCTGGCGGCCAATTTATTACCTTGTCGCGCCCAACACGATGAGTAATATTGAACCCATCCCCACGATCAAGAAATGGGGAGCCCCTAAGTTTCTGAGACCCGTAAGGAGAACACAATGTTCAAGAAAACCGCATTAGTAGCAGGCATTGGCCTGGCACTTTCTGTAACTGCCCAAGCCGACTACCGGTGGGAACTGGGTGGCGATTATACGGCCGGGCAAACCGACACCACGATAAAGGACCGCAATACCGGTGCTTCCGAGTCCAACAACGTCGACAGCGACGTCGGTAGACTGTATGGCACCTGGTACATGGAAAACGTCGATACCAGCAAGGGCCCGCTGTCTGAGGCTGCATTTCTGGATCACGCTTCCAACATCACTCTCTTCGGCAGTGACGGTGAAATTCGACTGAGCGAGGTCGGCAATAACAACAACCTCGATGATGAAGACGGCCAGCGCTACGGCTTTGAAAGCCGCTACGTCGCCGAAGGCCCAGGCTGGAAGCTGTCCGGCTGGCTGGTGGATCTGGGTTATAACCACTTTGAACCCGGCGATCTGGAAATCGACAACTACAACGTCGGGATCGGTAATTACGTCACCCCAAACACCACACTTGTCGTAAACTACTTCAACTCAAGTCTTAAAAATGGTGGCGATACTGATGCCTACTCGTTGGATCTGGAGCATATGTTCCTGATGTCAAACGGCGGTTTCAAAGCACGCGCCAGCGCTGGTCGCACAATCATCAGCGAGCGTGATGATGTGGACACCTACTTGGTGGGCGGCACTTGGTACTTCACCAACAATATCGGCATTGGTGCAGATTACCTGAACACCGGCGCAAACGGTTATGAGATACAGGGCTGGCAGGCGAACGCCGAGTGGTTCTTCACGGAGTCTTTTGCGATGAACCTGGCCTACTCACAGCTGGATCCGGATGACGTCGAATTCACCAACGTCAAGCTTGAACAAGAAACTGATGCTGTTACTCTGGGCGCTAAATTCCGCTTCTAAGTATCACGTTTCACAGTAGAAAGCCGGGGCGGACACCATTGGTGTCCGCCCTTTTTTTATGGCCTTGATTTGTGAATCTCCTTATATTCACGGTCATGCACTAATAGACGGAGAACAAGCCCATGCTATCTTCTATGGACGACTACCCGCTGCACCAGATCGCCGACGTCATCCGGCATGTGGGCACCAGCGACCGCAATTTCTACGACCGCTACTACTTCAACCTGCACAACTGCAGCGAGGAGATTTTCGTCGTCTTCGGCCTGGGCCAGTACCCGACCCTGGGCGTGCAGGATGCCTTTCTGCTGGTGCGACACGGCGACAGCCACAAAGTGATTCGCGGCTCCCGCACACTGGGCGACCGCGCTGACATCACCGTGGGGCCCATGCGCATCGAGGTGCTGGAGGGCTTGCAGAAACTGCGTGTGGTGGTCGAACCGAACGAACACGGTATTGAAATGGATGTCACCTGGGAAGGCGAGCACTACCCCTTCCTCGAGCCGCGACACTATATTCGCAAACAGGGCCGCGTGCTGTTCGACACCATGCGCTTTGCCCAGCTCGGCCGCTGGCAGGGTACGCTTAAGGTTGGCGACAAGACCTGGCAGGTAGAGCCGAAGAACTGGATCGGCAGTCGCGACCGCTCCTGGGGCGTGCGCCCCGTGGGCGAAGCAGAGCCTGCGGGCATCCATGCAGGAAATCCCTCCATGGAGGGTATGTGGAATTATTTTCCCATGCTGTTCGATGACTTCGCCCTGCTCTACATCGTCAACGAGAACAACGACGGCAGCCGCACCACCGAGGAAGCCGTGCGCATATGGAAGGACCCGGCCAGGGAGGTCGAATGGCTGGGCAGGCCGGAACATGACCATACCTTCGAGCACGCTGCCCCGTTCATGGCGCGCATCCGCAACGCCATAGTGAGATTCCCGGAGGCGCCCGGCGGCCCACTGGAGGTTCACGGCACGCCCTTACTGCAAACCTATGTCACCGCGGGCACCGGTTACGGCCTGGAGGCCGACTGGCGTCACGGCATGTACCAGGGGGAGCTGGTGGTGCAGGGCCTGGACTGGTCTGCGACCAGGGATGCCGATAAGATGCTGGGCCTGATTGAGACGCCGGCCCGCTTCCAACTGGGGGACAAGATTGGCTACGGCATGATTGAATTCGGCTTCTGGAGCCAGTTCGACAAATACATGTAAGGACAGGGGATTCACATGGCACGATTGGCCGGAAAGGTAGCCATCGTCACCGGCGGTGCGCGGGGCATGGGTGAGGCGACCGTGCGCCTGCTCGTAGAAGAAGGTGCGAAGGTTCTCATCGGTGATGTGCTGGACGCACCCGGCCAGGCCCTCGCCGATGAACTGGGCGACAGCGCCGCTTATATTCACCTGGATGTCAGCAAAAAAGGCGACTGGAACGCCGCGGTACAGCGGGCGGCGCAACTCGGTCCGCTGTCCGTGCTGGTCAATAACGCCGCCATCATCTTCCAGAAGACGATCGTGGACACCACCGAAGAAGACTTTCTGAAGATCTTCAGCATCAACCAGCTGGGTGTCTTTTTAGGTATGCAGGCCGTCTTCGCCAGCCTGAAGGCCAACGGCGGCGGCTCCATCATCAACGTCTCCTCCATCGACGGCTTGCAGTCGAAAAACTCACTGGTGGCCTACTCGTCCACCAAATGGGCGGTGCGCGGCATGACCAAGGCGGCGGCCATGGAAATGGGACAGTTCAATATCCGCGTCAACAGTGTGCACCCCGGCGGCATCTACACGGCCATGCACGGCTCTGACTTCATGTCGCTGGAGGACGCCAACAAGTTCTACCAGCACCACGCGATCCCGCGCGTCGGCCTGCCGCGGGAAGTCGCGGCCCTGACGGCCTTTCTGGCCTCGGATGAGGCGACCTACAGCACGGGCGCGGAATTTATCGCCGACGGCGGCTGGAGCGCGGGACTGGTCAACGACGCCCTGCCACAACTGAAGGCTTGAGAGGTACCTATGTTCAAAGGCATTACCTATGATTACGCCGGCGCCACGGTGCTGGTCACCGGAGGTACCAGCGGTATCGGCCTCGCCTGTGCGCAGGAGTACCGGGACGCCGGAGCCGAGGTCATTGTCACCGGTCGCAAGTCCAGTGCCGGCGACTACGACACAGACCTCAGTGACATGACCTACAGGCAGCTGGATGTCGCGGACCGGGACGCGCTCTATGCGCTGGCGGGCTCGCTGAAGAAACTGGATATCCTGGTCAATAATGCAGGCGGCCTGCAGGGTAACGAATGGGAGGCGGATGCCTTCGATGCGTCCATTGGCGTCAACCTGTCCAGCGTGTTTCACCTGAGTGTGGCCTGCAAGGACCTACTCGCTGCCAGCCGCTTTCCCGGAGGTGCCAGCGTGGTGGGCATTGCCTCCATGGCATCCTATTTCGGCTTCGCGTGGACACCGGGCTACGGCCCCGCCAAAGCCGGCCTGGTACAGTTGATGAAGACCCTCGGTATGAGCTGGGGCGAATTGGGCATTCGCGCCAACGCTGTCGCTGCCGGCCTCACCCGCTCCAACCTCACCACCCCGGTGCTGGACACCATGCCGGACATGGTGGACGAGACTCTCAGGCGGCAGGGCCTCAAACGCACTGGCGAACCGCAGGACATCGCCGCCGCCGTGCTGTTCCTCACCTCTCCCGCCGCCAGCTGGATCACCGGGCAAACCCTGCCGGTGGATGGCGGGTTCACAACCGGAATGAACTGAGCCCGCGCGGACACCCGTCCCATGAAACGCACACTGAAAATTCTCGCCGCCCTGTTCCTGCTGGTACTCGCCCTGGCTTATGTATTTCGTGAGCCATTAAAGGAGCTGGCTTTTACCGTACTCACACAAAATATGTTTGTCGCCAGAGACAACGACGACTTCGATCCCGGCCCGGCAGTGGGCTCGAATTTTCCGGGACTACAGGCGACCTACCAGGGCCGCAGGATCACCCTGATCAACGAATTCGCAGGCAGGAATGGCACGGTGTTCATTGCCAGCCGCTCGGTGGACTGGTGTCCCTATTGCATGCGGCAGATGATCCAGCTGCAGGAGCACAAGGCCGGCTTCGACGCGGCAGGTATCGGCATGGTGGCCATCACCTATGACGATCCGGCCTTGCAACAAGCGTTTATCGACAAATTTGCCATTACCATCCCGGTGCTGTCGGACGTCGACGCACTGAGCTTCAAGACGCTGGGTATTCTCAACGAGGATTACATGCCCGGCGACTTCCAGTACGGCATACCGCACCCCGGCATGATCGTGATCGACCCGGCAGGCAGGGTCGTGGGTAAACTGTTTCTGGAGGCCTACAGTTCACGCGTGGACGCCGCGGCCGCCCTGGCGTTTGCCAGGAGCTGTACTCGGGCTCGATCCCCCCTAGCGCTGCCGCCGCAGAGGTGCCCACAGGAAGCAAGGGTTTGTGGGCTAAGTATCAGGTGCAGACATATCCGTCGGCGAATACCAGATAGGCGAACTCCAGGCGCGCTCCTGAATCACTTTCTGGTGCTCGGGCGCACAGCAGTCCTGCAGCCCCTCGCCAATGGTTTCCGGCCTGGCGCAGTCGACTCCCTTGGCCGCACAAATGCGCTGGCTCCAGCGGCAGGAGGGATTTTCCAGCACGCGCGAATAGTAATAGGCCTGCTCGCCGGGCTGAAAGTCCTCATCGGTCCACACAGCGCACAGCTCCTCGAAACCCTGCCCCGGGTGGCGCAGGTGTTGGTGTCGACCGAGGCGCCATTGCGGCCATCGCCGGCAACATCGACCACCTTTTCCTGGAATTCTCCGGACGGCGTAAGCCAGCCCTTGATAATTTGCACCCGCTGCAGTGGCGTACCCGGTTGGTCCGCTGTACCGGGATCCTGGCTGGCGATCACCAGGAAAGTTGGCTTGTCGCCACTGGCGGGATTCAGTTGACCGCCCATGGGGACACCGCCCGCATAGGCCCGTGCGATCCTGTCCCGTGCGGAACAAAGTTCTGGTGAATAATTCCAGCCACCGAAAAAACGACTGACGATACGCGGCCCGCTGGTACCATAGACCTCGCGTCGGCGCAGCGCCTCGAACAACGCGTCTCGGCTGTTTTCCTGCGCCCACAGCACGGCGAGTCCACCGGGATTGTTGCTCAGAATATCCGGCAATCCGGGCGGTACCGCGTCCTTCGCCGACACGCCAGCATCACCGTGACCGATATAACCCTCCTCCGCCACCGCACCGGCGGCGCCCAGGTGGGTATCCGTGCTGCCGATAAAGCCCAGCTGGTAGGGATTGACCCCGAGTTGCCGACCCAGCGCCATGCCATCGGCCAGCGCCTTGCGCGCGAAGCCGGTATCAGGACGCGGCGGGTTGTTGAAACCGGCGAGATTGTCGATGGGCTGCTGCTCGAAGGCGCACAATTCGTCGCTGCTCACCCCCGCTTCGAAATAGCACTCAGAGGAGCCGCCCTTTTGCATGATCTCCATCACCGGTTCAAAGCGTTGCCGCAACTGTGCGTAGTCCGCGGTCATAGCACTGCCATCATCGCGCTTACCATCAAACATATAGCCGGCACTGAGATTGGCGTTGTGCGGTATGGCCAGCGCATCACACCCTCCGGATTTCTGGTTACACTGCTCATCCAGGCGGCGCCACAATTTCTCCGCCGCCGGTTCGTCGATAAACGTGATCGGCAGGCGCGGTACCTCCGCATTGCGAAACACCACGTTGCGGTGCAGGTTGCCGCCTGAGTCCGGCTGCATCGCAGTCCACTCGTAACCGACAAAAGTGGTAAAGGCGCACCCGGCACTGCGGTCGTACTGGCTCTCTGCGGCCTGTTGCATTTCAGTCCACGGTTCTACGGCGGCTTGTTTGCACAAGTTGTCATCCTCACCGCACAGCCCAAGATGAGCCGCTTGCATGGAGGACATATAGTTGAACAGGTAATACGCGCCCCAGGACCAGTTCCGATACACCATGCACTGCCACGACTGGTAACCCGCAACCTCTGGCGAATTGCACATATGCACCTCGCCAAAGAGTTCCGCATGGTCTGAAACCATGGCGAAATCCAGCGGCCGGCGCAGTTGCATGGAGCGCACGCTCTTGGCCATTACTGGGCCCAGGGCTGTATGTCGAGCTTCTCGCCCCGGGCGAACAGGTACGCCTGCTCCGGCGTGGTACGGGTGCCCTGCGTGCTCGCATCGAGAGAGTAGCGCGTATGCACGTGCAAATCCCCGAAGAAGGGCTGCATCAGCGGCTCGTGGGAGGTGCAGGGCTGGCGCTGCTCCGAGTACTCAATGGCAGCGCTTGAACTGACAGATACGAGCAGCAGCGAGAGCCACACCCACGAGCGCAGCAAGTCGATAGCAGGCTGCCTGCGCGATAGTCTCACATCGCCCTGCCCGATGTAGATCCGTAACGTGCGGCATGGGCATCGAGCGCCGCGATGATGCCGTCGTGGCGCATGGCGATGATATCCCGGTAATCGTCGTGGGTGATGATGTAAAAGCCCCCTTCGCGCACCGCGTCGATAACCTGCTCACCGACCACCAGCGGCGAAATACCGCTGGCCACATCCGGCGCCGGCTGTTGGTGATCGATGCCGGAATCAAGTGCCTCGGGGCGCACGGCGAAAGACTGCGTGATCAGGTTGGTATTCACCAGCCCCGGGCACAGCACGGAGACGCCCACGCCCTTGTCGGCCACTTCCATTATCAGCGCCTCCGACAAACCCACCACGGCGAACTTGGTGGTGGTGTAGAGTCCTTCGGGTGGACCGGAAATCAGGCCGCCCATGGACGCCGTGTTGACGATGTGCCCTTCGCCCTGTTGCACGAACAGTGGCAGGAATGCCTTGACGCCGTGAATCACACCGTACAGGTTCACGTTGATCAGGTATTGCCAGTCCTTGATGTCCGCGTCGTGCATCAGGGCGCCGATCCAGACGCCAGCATTGTTGCACAGCAAATGCACACCGCCGAACCGTCTCCAGCGCCGCATCGCGCAGGGCTTCCACCGAGGCCAGGCTGGACACATCGACGGACCAGGCCATGGCCTGCTCCCCGATGTCGGCGGCGACCGCCCGGGCTTTTTCGACATCGATATCAGCGACTACCACTTTCATACCGGCGCGTGCTGCAGCGCGCGCGATGCCCTCGCCAATGCCCGAGCCCGCGCCCGTAACAACAGCCACCTTGCCTTCCAGATCCTGCATACATTACTCCTGCATTTACACGTTGGGGGGTCGCCGGCCGGTTCAGGCCTGGCAGTCGATCATGACTTTGATCGCGTTGTGTGGATCACGCGCCATGGCAAAGGCGGCACCTATTTCAGACAGTGGGAAATGATGCGTGACCATGACCGTCGGATCAAGTTGGCCGGATTGCAGCATCGCGATGACCTCATCGAACTCCCTGTCGTAGCCCATGGCGGGAATGATATCGACCTCCTTGGCCAACAACATGACAAGATCGACGGTCGCCGCTTCCTTGTGCACGCCGGTAAGGCAGATACGACTGCCCGGCCCGGCCATGGCGACGATCTTTTCAAACACTGCACGTACGCCGGTCGCTTCGAAAAAAACCGTGCTGCCCGGCATGGTCATGCCAAAAAAGTTCGAGGTGCCATGGTGTTCGACCAGTGTTTGCGGCAGTTGCGGATCATCCGCGCGCAGCGCGATCGCGCCCAACGCGCGCGCTGCATCCAGGCGCCGGTCCGACAGGTCCACCACTATGACGTTACTGAGGCCGCGGTAGTGAAGCACCTGCAGCATGGACAGACCGATGGGGCCGGCGCCAAAGATCACCGCTTTATCTACGGCACTTGCCGCCACCCGGTTGGCGCCGTGCTGCGCCACCGACAGTGGCTCCACCAGCGCGCCGTAGGCCTGCGGCAATGCTGGCGGCAGCCGCACGGTACTGCCTGGATCGAGTGCTGCATTGCGCACCAGCAGCAAGGGGGTAAAGCCGCCCTCTGCGCCACCATTCCCGATATTGTTGCCATTGCTCATGGGTTGCACGACTACCCGGTCGCCTACTGCCACATGGGTCACATGGGCGCCAGTTTCACTCACCATGCCCCACAATTCGTGGCCCAGCGGCATGGGGGTGCGCGGCCCCGTCAGACCACCCATAGCCAGATAGCCAAGATCGGAGCCGCAGATGCCGCACTCGCGCACCTGCACCACCACGTCATCGGGGCCGCAGTGTGGTGGCGCCGTCCTGTCCAGGCGCAGATCGTCGACACCGTGGATGCGCGCCAGTGGAACTGTTGTCATGGTTGTATCTCTCTACGCACGGAAAGTTAACGAATGTCCCACTGACCATAGGTCCGGGCCTGCTGCGGGTCAACCACTGCGGCCGGAATATTGAACCGAGTTGTGGCATTTATCGTGAACGCTGGTTCAGTCCGGCGGCCGCTGCCACACTGTGCGCCAACCACAAGGGGACGGGACTGAATGTCCGTGACAAATCCAGACCTGGAAATCGACTGGCTGGTAGCAGGCGCCGGTGCCGCAGGCATGACCGGTGCAGTGGTGGCCCACCAGTTGGGTGGCTCCGTACTGGTGGTGGAGAAGGAATCCGTCTACGGCGGCACCACGGCCAAATCCGGCGGCGTCGCCTGGATTCCCGGCAATCACCGGCAGGCCGAAGTACAGGTTCGCGACAGCGCAGAGGAAGGCTACACCTACCTGAAGGGTTTGATCGGTGACAGCGTCAGCGATGCCCGCATACGGGCATATGCGCTACGTGCCAGCGAAATGCTGCAGTTTATGATGCAGCACAGTCATGTTGAGTATTCCGCCCTGCCCCACTACATGGATTACTACGAACATATTCCCGGCTACAAGGCCGGGGGGCGCTCCATGGACAACACCCCGATTGACCTGCGCAGGCTGGGCCCGGATGCGAAGACCATCAGACTGGGCCACTACGATGGACTGCTGCCCTTCAACGTCACTGTTGAGGAGGGTCAGCGCATGCAGGCCATGGATGCCGGCGCGTATTTTCTGGTACTGAGAATGATGCTGCGCTATCTGCTGGATATTCCAGGCCGTATAAAACGCCAGCGCGACAATCGCCTTACCCTGGGACCGGCGCTGGTAGCCAGACTGCGCCTCTCCCTGCAGGATCGCAGTATCCCCCTGTGGCTGGATTCGCCGGTGCAGGAGTTACTGCAGCACGATGGTCGGGTCTGCGGCGCCCTGGTCAGACATGAAGGCAGGCTGCAACGCATACACGCGAGGCGCGGCGTGTTGCTGGCGACCGGCGGTTTCTCGCACAACGCAGTTATGCGCAAGCAGTACCAGCAATCACCCATCGGCAGTGACTGGACTGCCGCTGCGCCGGGCGCAACTGGTGATGCCGTGATCATGGGCGAGCAACTTGGCGCCGCACTGGGCTTTATGGAGTGCGCCTGGTGGTCCCCCACCTACACAATTCCCGACGGGCGAGTCCTGGCCCTGATCGCAGGCAAATCCAACCCCGGCTCGATCATGGTCAACCGCCAGGGCAAACGCTTTGCCAATGAGGCCCAACCCTACGAGGACCTGGTCAAGGCGCAGTATGCCAGCGAGGCCAGAGGTGAAGGCGCCATACCTTGCTACCTGATATTCGACGCCACCTATCGCGGTAAATACGCCGTCGGCCATATCAAACCTGGAAAGGTGGAACACGACAGGAAACTTGCTCCGGCCAATTTCGAGTCAGGACTCCTGACCCGGGCAGACAGCCTGGAAGAACTTGCGGATAAACTACAGATTGACCGCGCGGCGTTGCTACACACCGTCACCAACTTCAACCACCATGCGCGCAACGGCGAGGACCCCGAATTTGGACGCGGAGCAACCCAACATGATCGCTACTACGCGGATAAAACCGTAAGCCCTAACCCGTCCCTGGGTCCACTGGAGACAGCGCCCTACTACGCGCTGCGCTGCGACCCGGGCGACCTGGACACCAAGGGAGGCCTATTATGCGACGAACACGCTCGGGTGCTGCATAGCAATGGCGCTGTCATAGCAGGGCTGTATGCCGCGGGCAACGCCAGCGCCGCCGCTGTGGGCAATACCTATCCCGGGGCAGGCGCGACCATCGGCTCCGCCATGACGTTTGCCTACATCGCCGCGCAGCACGCGTTTAGCCAGAGCGTCCAGGAGAAAAACCAGCATGAGTAAGCCCAGGTACGCCTTCCTCGAACCGAACCGCTATGCCAGGGGCTGGCACATCGTGCTCTTTTCCCAGGAGTTACAGGTGGGCGAGGTCAAGCAGTTGCACTACTTCGATACAGGACCTTGTCGCCTATCGAGGCCACTCCGGCCGGGTTGCCATACTGGATGCCCACTGCCCTCATCTGGGCGCCAATCTTGGCAGTGGCGAAGGCCGCGTGCGGGGCGACAACATCGCCTGCCCTTTTCACGGATGGACGTTTAATCCGCAGGGGCAGTGTGTGGACATACCCTACGCGAAGGCTATCCCCGAGAAAGCCGTTAATGCCCTTAAGGGTTGGCCGGTGCTGGAAAAAAACGGTTTTATCGCGCTCTGGTATGCGCGAGAGAATGAGCAGCCAGAGCATTATCTGCCAGATATCACTGAATGGGGTCCGCAAGGCTGGGGCGACTGGATATTCTACCGCTCGCGCATCCGCGCAAGGCCCTGCGACATCATCGAAAACATCGTCGATATCGCACACTTTCCTCACGTCCACGGCGGCGCTGTACAGTCCTGGGAAAATCGCTTCGGGGAGAGCAGTGTCACCCAATTATCGACAGTGAAACGCGACCCCGATGCGAAGATGATTATCCCGCCGGGGGTGGTATTTGATGTCGAGAACGCGCGCAGTGAAGCCGGTGCAAATGCCGACGCCTGGGGTGATGCGACCTACCACGGCCCCTCCATCATGTACTACTACACTGAATCGACGAGTACGGAAGTAAGCTTCAGGAGCTGGTGGGTGAACTGCCACACCCCGGTAAACCAGCATGAAGTTGACTTGTGTTCAGCCGTAATCATCAGCAGTTTGACGGAGGAGCCCCTGACACCAGGAATTCGCGCAGTTGTACCCGCAAATGGCTCATGTCGCCTTTGGCCAGGATGTGGAGATCTGGAAGGACAAGGTGTACCGGGAGGATCCCATTCTGTGCGATGGGGATGGCCCGATAAACAAACTGCGCCGCTGGTACGAACAATTCTACCTGCCACGAGAAAATGCCGGGCAATAAAAAAGCCCGCCCTGGTTACAGGGCGAGCCTTTAAACGGAGCGGGGTTTACACCGCTACGATATTTTCAGCCTGGGGACCTTTTTGTCCCTGGGTGACAGTGAACTGAACTTTTTGGCCTTCAGCCAGCGTCTTGAAGCCTGAGCCTGAGATAGCGCTGAAATGCGCAAATACATCAGGGCCCGATTCTTGCTCAATAAAGCCGAAGCCTTTAGTTTCGTTGAACCACTTAACAGTTCCGGTAACAGTTGCCATACATACTTCCTATTTTTTCAAAAAATAATTAACGCCTTTTGATAAAAGGCAGGTTGTGCTTGAAGTGCGATTGCAATGACTTATGAAAAACAGGGCGAGGTACGTACTGTGGGACTTCGAGACGGTATACATAAGAACTTTCTACTTACAAGCAGCGCGTAGTATAAAGCCCCAGGCGGATATGTCAAACGCAATATTCGGGCATTTTCAAGCACATGCAGAACCCGTATTTAAAAATGCCGATGAGACTCCGCCTCATCAATTTCTGACATTTACGAAACGGCTGTCTTGTTTCCCAGCTTGATGTGTCGGTTGACCGCCATAGTGGGCTGGCCACTGATGCCGGACTGGATGACATCGATTTTATTGCCAGACTTCAGGAATTCCCTGGTTTGCTCTTCGATAGACTGTGAAGTTTCCACTGCCGCCGGTTGCTTTCTCTTGGCGGGCGCTCTCGTGGGTTTGCGTGCCATAGTGTTTTAACCTTTATCAAAGTGGGGAACCGGGCATTATACACAAATATCGGTCTAAACGGTTGGAAAACTACACTTCAAGCGGATCATTAGAGGGGACAAGCTCACCCTACGCGTTATTCTGTCAGCAGCAACTGTTCTGTAGCCAATAGGAAATCTCATTCGGGATCAGCACCTTCTTAAAAAAAGCGCAGTGCCAAAAACATATTTGAGCGACACCGCAATGGTGCTTTTTTATCAAAGGGAACTTGGTGACACAATTCGGTTTTCATGCCACCATCTGCGCTCGCTCAAGGAACAATCCGGGGATCATGTGACCATAACAAAATCCACGCAGGCTTTTTTTACCGCTTGCTGTGCACTCCTGTTTGCATCGCTCGCTGGTGCCTCGGTCGTCAACGTAGAGAACTACGGGTATCCCATCACAGATCGCTTCGAGGCCACTGTCGTAGGCACGCCGACGGAATTTGAAGCCAAGTTGCCAAAGAGCATTCCTTTCAAGCAAAAGCGTATTACCATATTCCCTGATCGCATTACACCGGACGTATTTTTTTACGGGGGTGAATTGCTCTACTCCGTAGCCCTGCAAAAACACGATGCCCCGCTTATATTTCTCATCGCTGGAACCGGTGCTGCACACAACGGCAGCAAGAACCGCAATATGGCCAGGGCTTTTTACCAGGCCGGCTTTCATGTCGTCTCAATTTCCTCGCCAACCTTTAATAATTTTGTTACCGCTGCCTCAACAACCGGCGTGGTAGGCCACGCCGAAAAGGATGCTGAAGATCTCTACCGCGTGATGGAAATGATCTGGGCCGAACTCGAGCCGGACATCACCGTGACGTCTTTCAACCTGACCGGGTATAGCCTGGGTGGTTTCAACGCGGCTTTTGTCTCCAAGCTGGACGAAGAGCGCAAGTCCTTCAATTTTAAACACGTGCTGCTGATCAATCCGCCGGTATCCATTTACAACTCCATTTCGCTGCTGGATCGCATGAGCCAGAACATCCCTGGCGGCGTCGACAATTTTGACAAGTTCGTTGACGATCTCATTCACGCCTATACCAGCGTGTACAAGGAGTCCACCGACGCTGCCGGTGACGATTTTCTCTATAAAGCCTACAAGGCGCTGGACTTGAAAAACGAGCAACTGGCCGCCCTGATTGGCACTTCATTTCGCATCTCATCGGCTTCCCTGGTATTTACCTCCGATGTCATGACAGATTACGGCTATATCAAACCCAAGGGGCTACCGCTGGACCGTTACAGCGACCTTTCGGTATACAACGATGTTGCAGTGCGACTGGGCTTTACCGATTACTACCATGAGTTTTTCTACCCTTATTATGAGACGGATTATCCAGACAAAACCCGTGAGGATTTTATCGCTGCGATTAGCCTGAAGAGCATCGCCGATTACCTGCGCAATGCAAAGAAGATTACGGTAATGCACAATGCTGATGACGTCATCCTTGAGCCCGGAGAAATTGACTTCTTCCGCGACGTGTTTGGCGACAGGGCCACGATCTATCCCCACGGCGGCCACTGCGGCAACATGAATTACCGTGACAACGTTGCCCACATGGTTGCTGCATTTGCCGATGGAGGGATCCAGTGATGTCTCAGTTCCTTCTACGCATCTCGATTCTTATTTTGGCAATGTCACTCGGTGCCTGCAGCAGCGGTCCGGCGCCTCAGCCGCAGGCAGCTGACTATCCGGAACCGGTATTCATCGCCAAGCGAATACTACCTCCCAATCACGCCGACATCACTGCGGTTTACGATCCCTGGGAGGGAATGAACAGGCGTATCTACATTTTCAACTACCATTTCGATCAGATAGTGTTCCTGCCCGTGGTGCGCGGCTACGAGACTGTGGTGCCGGGCGTTGCGCGCACCGGTGTGCACAATTTCTTCAATAACTTTGAAGATGTGTCCACGATGTTCAATTCCATCCTGCAACTCAGTCCTAATAAGTTTTTCCAGAGTACCGGGCGCGTAGTCGTCAACAGCACAGTCGGATTGTTTGGACTGGTGGATGTCGCGAGCAAAATGGAGATTCCTCGACCGGAAGAGGATTTCGGCCAAACACTGGGCTACTGGGGCTGCGGGCCAGGGACCGTTCCTGGTTATTCCCTTCCTGGGTCCTTCGAATCTGCGCGATGGCTTGGGCAAGATACCTGACTTCTATGTCCAGAGCGCCGTCAAGGACGAGGTTTTGTCCGATCCTGTTAATCTTGGGGCGACAATACTCTACCCAATTGACACCCGGGCCAATACCGCCTTTTATTACTATGAAAACGGTTCGGCCTTCGAGTATGAAATGGTGCGATGGCTTTTCTCCACCAAGCGTGAAGTGGACGTACTCCAATAATAGCGGGGACCAAAGTGATTCGACATTTATTCCTGACCTGTTTTGTCTTCGCTCTAGCGCTGTCTGGTACGGCGCAATCGGCTGAAGCCATTAAGATCGGCACGACCCAATCACTGACCGGGCACTATAGTGAGTTCGGCATCGAGCAATTGCGTGGCTTGCAGATGTGGGCGGCGGATGTCAATGCACGCGGGGAAGCTACTGGGCCGACCTGTTGAAGTAGTGCACTACGATGACGGCTCTCGGGATGCTGGCAGTGTGGCGGGCTTCGAAAAGCTGATGACGAAAGATCAAGTGGATTTTTTGGTTGGCCCCTACTCTTCATCGCTCACCCTTAAGGCCAGCCTCGTAGCAGAGAAATACAATACTCCCATGGTATCCACCGCCGCCTCCGCCGAGGAAATCTGGAGTCGGGGCCTGAAAAATATTTTCGGCGCTGACACGCCGGTTGACGACTATCTGAATGGTCTTCGCATCGCTGCAGATGCGGGCGCCAAAACCATTGCCCTGCTTTATGCGCGCACCGAATTCGGCGAGGAGTTGGCGGCGAGTTCACGCAGGAAGATGGAAAGTCGTGGTTTGAAGCATAGTACTGGATGAGGGCTATGCGCCGGAACAGCGCGACTTCACCGCCCTGGCAAAGCGCCTGGGTAAGGTAAACGCAGATGTGGTCTTTGGCATTTCCTACCTGGATGATTCCGTAGCCCTGGTCCGTGCCCTGAAAAAGGAGGGCGTAAAACCGAAAATGTTGGGTTTCACCGTGGGACCGGGTCTGCGCGAGTTCGGTGATCGGCTAGGCAGCGATGCGGAAGGCGTGGTCGGTGTGATCCAGTGGTTGCGTGGCTCACGTCAGCCAGGCGCGCAGGATTTTGCGTATCGGTTTAACCAGCTCTACGGCTACAGTCCCGGAAGTTTACGCGGTTATGGGTTATAGCGCCGGCGAAATCCTGGAAGCCGCTGTGCGCCTCGCGGGCACCACAGACCATGACGCGGTGCGCGAGCAACTAAAACGATGTACTTCCGTGCACTGGTTGGCGCCTATCAAGTCGATGAGACTGGCCGCCAAAAGGACAGACGCAACTATGTATTACAGTGGCAGGACAACCATCGTGTCGTGGTCGCACCTGAAGAGATCGCACAGAATGCGCTGATTTACCCGCTGCCCTGACGCCTCGCCCGAGAAGCCGCGTCTTCTACCATGCCAGTCTGTGGCTCAGCAGCAAGCGTCCCCGCTGCGGGCGCCAGGCACTAGTTGTGATTCTCGGGCTGAGAGCACTGGTGAGAAACTCGAAGCGCGCCTATTCAACCTTGCGCAGTACCATAAGCAATTCGACGGACGTAATCTGGCTTATCTGACAGGAACCCAGCGAGGGGGAGAGGTATTTCATGAGTAAGCGGCAAGTAAGGTCCCGGTAGCTCTCCGATTTTTTCCGTAGCCTGGATGCATAACAGTCTGTCGCTACAGCCCGCCGCCGTCTGCCAGTTTGACGGCCTTGGCGCGGCCTTTGGATTGCTGTACTTCAGTCGCTGTTAACTTTCCCATGCGCCACCCCCTCAAGTGGTGAATTTGGCGGTACCAACTTTTTAAGTATCAAAAGTACCGCCAAATGTACCGCCATTTTGGCGGTATCTAGCCGGATATTACCGGACGGCTTGGGACACGGTATAAACAAAAAAGCCCTGATTTAGACGCGGCTCTTCATCATTAACGGGGGACACCGGCATTCATTAAACTGATTTTGCGACGATCAATTTAATGGAGAATACCGATGTCCCACGCAGGAATGATTATAGGCATACCTGGGCTTGAAGTTGTACGGGTAAAAAGCAAACGCTGTATTGATGTCTGGGCGAGGCCGTACCGTAGGCAAGTCAGCTGTCAGCATTGCGGGGGTTCCGAGCTAAGAATCAAGGCCACCCACAAGCGCACGGTGAAGCATACCCGGCGCGGTAACCAGGTGATGATCCTGCACCTGAGGGTGCCCAAATACCACTGCCAGGGCTGCGGGCGCTATTTTCGCCATACCTTTCCCGGTCTCAGGCCCCGGTATCGCTCCTCGGATACATACCGGATGGAGGTGTATGAGGCCCACGATGGTGGTGTGACGCAGAGCAAGCTGTCGCGCACCCACTTGATCAGTGGCGCTACAGTGGAGCGCTGGTATCGGGATCATCTGGGTATCAAACGCTCGGAGATGGATAGGAGGCTCTGTCCACGTGTGCTGGGCATTGATGAGCATTTCTTTACCCGCAAGAAAGGCTTTGCCACCACGTTTGTGGATCTCAGGAACCACACCGTATTTGACGTAAAGCTGGGCCGCTCAGAACCCAGCTTACGCGCGTATTTACAGGGTCTGCAGGGCCGAGGTAATGTGCAGGTAGTCGTCATGGATTTGTCGGAAACCTACCGCAGTATTGCCCGGCAGTACTTCCCCAGCGCCACCATCGTGGCAGACCGCTTTCATGTGGTTCGCCTGATCAATCAGCAATTTTTGAAGGTCTGGCAACAGCACGATCCTGAAGGCCGAAAGAACCGGGGGTTGATCAGTCTGATGCGCCGCCATCAATGGAACCTGAACGACGAGCAGCATGCCAATCTGATGACCTATCTAGCCGGCTATCCTGTGTTACAGCAGCTCTATGTGGCCAAGCAGAAACTGGTGAGTCTCATGCTGCTGAAGACGCTTACAGCGCGTCGCGCGAGGGCGAAGCTGCCGCAATTATTCGAGTTGCTGGACCAGCTGCGCGATAGCCCGTTACGGGTCCTGGCCAGGACGCTGACCAGCTGGCTGCAGCCCATTGTTGCCATGTGGCGATTCAGCAAAAGTAACGGCATCACGGAGGGCTTCCACAACAAGATGGAAATGATCTCGAGAAGGGCCTATGGTTTCAGAAACTTTGAGAATTACCGATTGAGAGTACTGACCCACTGTGGGTGGGATGGGATAATCAATCGGGTACGGGTGAATGCTCG